>JAZLGN010000068.1:0-10504 GCA_045616325.1 Treponema sp. | reverse complement strand
CCACACTGACCAGTACAAGAAAGACAAAGAGAACGCAAACGCCTAGGGCCAGGCTGACATGAAGTTTTGACGGAGGCAAGGACATGAACATGAACGGAAAAACGCTTTTAAGCGAAACGGAAATGAACGGCGTCGTCGGCGGATGGACAGGAATGATAAGTGCAGAAGCGGAAGCTTATGTTGGAAGGGATGTATGGCTTGTGCAGACATGCAAGGATGGCCATGAAAACTTTTCAAGGGTCAATATTCTTTCCGCAACCACCAAGGTTAACAGGGAAGGAGATTCGGTACTGCTAAAGTTTGAGGTCATTGCAAAACCTGGAGATCCTACGGAATCAAACATGCGCCTTAAATCAGGTGAAATTGAACTTGGAGACAAATGGAATATCTATCTGGATTATTAGATAAGCATAAGCTATATGTTATTGACCGTCCTCGAATGGGGATGGTCATTTTTATATTCTTCGGCAGCGTTGAACAATTCTGTCTTGAAGGAATCCGTAATGCGCTTTGCAGAAATTGAATCGCTCAGTTCCTTAAAGCTGTCGGTCTTGATTTCTTCAAGTACCTTGATGTGATATATCAGGGGTTCCACGTGGTTAAAGCTCCAGAAGGGATTGTTTTTTCCAAGTCCAAGCTTGTCGCTTCCTGCGATGAAAACCGGAACAATGTCTGCACCGGTGGCCCTTGCAATTCTTGCTGCCCCTTTCTTAAAGGTATTGTGTCCGTGTCGTGGAGTTCGCGTTCCTTCCGGAAAGATTACTACATTACATCCCATGCCCAGGGATTCAGAACATCTTCTGCACAGTTCATCAAAGTCCAGTGAGTTGATTATGTAGCAGGTTTTGATTACGCCGCCCAATGGACCTTTTGCATATTTTTCACCGGCAATTACAGTTGCATTTGGAATTAAGCTAAGGAGGACAACCGTATCAAGCATTGACGGATGGTTTGCAACGATAATTTTGGATTTAAGGCTTTTAAGAAAGTTTTTGTCGTCACAAAGGACTTTTGCAACTCCAGAGATGGAAAGGAGGAAAAGAAAAAACCTGAATGTAAGGCTTACGAAATTTTGGGAAACCTTGCGGGCCTTGTTTCTAGGGTGAACAAATAGCATGATCCAAGGAAAGACAAAAACCGTCAGAAGTATGGCGCCAAAGCCAATGAAGAAAATCCAGAAATCCTTCATGAAGCATCTGTAGTGATAGACAAAGGGATTTGATACTGGTGGAACGTCCCGGAGGTTAAAGCGGAAGTCGAATTCTTCAGGTGAAAAGTCTTTCTTGCTCATGGCAGGCATTTACCTAAAAATTCAGTAACGGAAAAATCCAGGCTGTCAGAATCAAATTCTGCAACGGGAGGGCAGCTGTCATCACTGCCGGAACTTATGATGCATGCAAAGGCAAGTGGTATTTCATCACCTGAAATTTTTTCATCATACTGCTCTGGAATTTTTTCATCTGCATATACAAAAACAATGCGGTCCTGGTCTCCGCTTAAAACTGCTGCTGCCGCTGCTGTCAGTGCATCCTTGAAGTTTCCTCGTGAAGGATATGTGACGCTATAACCTGACTTAAGGTTTAGGGCGATGGTTGCAGCTGCAATAGGCGTATTGAAAACGGAAAGTGAAAATGCAGCAGGAAGAATCATCTGGTCTTCGATGAGCATTTTGTCTATGGCAAATTCCCTTTCGATTTCACCGCGGAAGGAAGAAAAAAGAATCTTGCATTTTGCGGCGTCGGGCTGTTTTTCAATCAGGTCGTGGACAACCTGCACCGTCATCTTTGTAATCTGGCTGAATCTCCTGCGGAACAGTGAATCCGTGAATTCAATTTTTGGAGAAATCTTTTCATTTGTAATATCGAGGCTTCCCTTTTTCCACTGGTTCCAATCTTCAGGGGAGATAACACCGGGTGCCCATGGACTTATGCAGCTTACGTAGAATTTCATTTTCTGAATTCCAAGAGTGAATATGCATTGCTGCCAAGGTCATGGTGTGCATCGGCAAGGCGCAAACCCGAAGCTTCAATGGCATCCCTGAGTTCTTCAAAGCGGTACATCTTGCTGTTTCCGTTTGCCATGCAGGTAAAGTAAAGGGATGTTGCCATTACGGAATAGGAGTTGCCTTCAAACTTCTGCTTGTCCCACAGAGGTTCAAGAACGTAAATCCTGGAATCCTTTGAGGCGGCTTCAAATATTTTTTTTGCAATTTTTGTAACCTGCTTAAGGCTAAAGCAGTCAAGGAACTGGCTCATCCAGTATGCGTCCGCTCCGGCCGGGAGCCTTGTTTCTTCAGAAAGGACGTTTCCGGAACAGGTTCCGATGCGGTCTGCAAAGCCTGCCTGGGCTGCATTCTTTTCTGCAACGGCTGTCTGGCCCGGGAGGTCAACAATCGTAACCTTAACATCCGGATTGTACTTGCAGCAGGCAATGGACCACTTGGCGGTGTTTCCCCCGATGTCTACAAGGGTCTTTGGAGGATTGCTGCCAAAAACAATTGGAAGTGCTGTCGGGAATGCAATGTCGGAATAGAAGTGGTCAAATTCAAACCATGATTTTTTTGAGCGTTCGTCGAGCTGGGACAATCCTTCATAGATTACAGTCCATCTATCGGAAAATTCCTTGAGGCCTTCAGGCTTGCCGGAAAGGACAGAATCTTTAAGCTTGAATGCACCCTTGTAGCAGATGTCGTTGGTAAAGTTGAAGTTGACTTTTGTAAGGGTGTCGTTGAGCAAAAACCAGCCTGTTTTTCCAAGAACGTATTTTTCATCCTTCTGGCAGGTGGAATTCTTTGTAACGCGGATTACGTTCATTCCAAGGGCCATTTCGCACAGGACGCCGACACCGTATTCCGTAAGCCCGGTTTTTTCTGCAAGGGCCTTAATTCCGATTCCGTCATCTCCAGAGTCTTCAATGATGTTCAGAAGACCAAGTTCAATCATTGCCCTGATTGCCTGGAATGTCATTGGGGCAAATGCGATTTTCTGTGCTTCAAAGCGTGCGTCGATGGCACGGATGTTGTCTTCCTTGTATTTGTCAAAAGAATAGGCTGCATTATCCATAGAAAACTCCGGAAAAATTATCTTGTTGATTATATTATAGAAGAACTTTAAACAAAAAATCGTGATTTTTCAATAATGGCCTTCATGTTATGCCTTGTTCTGGAGTTTTTCACAGGGGGATGTATCAGAAGCGAATAAAATGTATACTCGAGGAATCATAAAATCATAGTGAAGGGGTATGTAAATGAAGAACCTCGAAGAAGTATTGGGAAGCCAGTTCATATTTTTAGATGGAGGAACAGGAAGCATTCTTCAAGAAAAGGGGCTTAAGCCAGGAGAACTGCCGGAACGCTGGAACCTTGAGCACCCGGATGTCATTCAGGAACTGCACTATGCATATTATTCCAGCGGAACGAACATAGTTGCAACAAACACCTTCGGCGCCTATGAAGGAAAGTTTTCCATTGAGGAACTAAGGCAGATAATTCCAGCAGCAGTAAAAAATGCAGGCCTTGCAAGGGAAAACCGTCTCCATGATGAACCGGATGCCCTCTGCTATGTTGCATATGACATGGGGCCATGCGGAAAACTGCTTAAGCCCATGGGTGACCTTGATTTTGAAGATGCAGTGACCCTTTTCAAGACAACGGCCATGATTGCCCTGGACCAGAATATCGATGCATTCCTTGTAGAAACCATGAACGATGCATACGAGGCAAAGGCTGCCATCATTGCGGTAAAGGAAGCAATGGAAGAAAAGAAAAGGCACATTCCGATCCTTGCGACAAATGTGTACGACAAGTCATCCCGCCTTTTAACCGGTGCCACCCCGGAGGTAATGAGCGCAATTCTTGAAGGTCTTGGTGTAAATGCATACGGACTGAATTGTGGTCTTGGGCCAGATGATCTTGTGGATGCAGTGGACAGGCTCCTGGAGTCTTCAAGCCTGCCGGTGATAGCAAAGCCAAATGCAGGACTTCCTGTAAGCGTTGGCGGAAAAACCATGTATAATGTTGGTCCAAATGAATTTGCCGCATCAATGAAAAAATTTGCCCAAAAGGGAGTTCAGGTTTTTGGCGGATGCTGCGGAACTACGCCTGCACACATAAAGGCCCTTGTAAGGGAAATAGGCGGAATGGAATTCATTCCTGCTGAAGAAAAAAACGTTTCCGTGGTTTCAAGCTACACAAGGCATGTAATCATCGGTGGCTCCACCCAGCCTAAGCTCATCGGGGAAAGGATAAACCCGACTGGAAAGAAAAAGTTCAAGGAAGCCCTTCGTGCCGGAGACATTCCATACATAATCCAGCAGGGACTTGACCAGATAAAGGCCGGATGCCACGTGCTTGACGTAAATGTCGGACTGCCGGAAATCGATGAAAAAAAGATGATGGTTCAGATTGAACAGGAACTTCAGAGCGTAACTGACATTCCGCTTCAGATCGATACAAGTTCACCGGATGTAATGGAAGCTGCCTTGAGGCGGTACAATGGAAAGGCCCTTGTAAATTCGATAAATGGAAAGGCGGAAGTGATGGATGCCATATTCCCCCTGGTAAAAAAATATGGCGGCGTAGTAGTTGCCCTCACCCTTGATGAGGCTGGAATTCCTGCAACAAGTGAAGGCCGCGTAAGGATCATAGAAAAAATCCTGGCCCGCGCTGAACATTACGGCATCGCAAGAAAGAACATTCTCATCGATGCACTGACCATGAGCGTATCAAGCGACACCAATGCAGCCATTGCCACACTGGAAACAGTAAAGGAAGCAAAAGAAAAATACGGGCTTGGGAGCGTTCTTGGAGTTTCAAACATTTCCTTCGGCCTGCCCAACAGGGAATTCGTAACTTCACAGTTCTTCAGCCTTGCAATGCAGAGCGGACTCAGTGCCGCAATCATAAATCCCCTTGCCTTTGAAATCCAGAAGGCATACAAGACCTACTGTCTGCTTTACGGCTATGACAGGGATTGCCTTGGCTACATTGATTTTGCCGGAGGAATAACCGTTGCATCTCCTGGTGCCGTACCATCAACCCAAGCCCAGGCTGCAGCAGGAACTTCACAGAACGGCAGTCAGGCTGAAGGTGAAGGCGGATTAAAGCAGGCGGTAATCGGCGGCCTTAAGGAACACTCTGCATCCATTACCAGGCAGCTCCTTGAAAATACGGAAGCCGTAACCATAATAAACGACATGCTGATTCCGGGGCTTGATGTTGTCGGCAAGGGATTTGAGCAGAAAAAGATGTTTCTGCCCCAGCTTTTGATGAGTGCGGAGGCTGCAAAAAGTTCCTTTGAAGTCATAAAGGATTATCTTGAAAAAACAGGAAAAAAAGGAGAAAGCCGCGGAAGCGTAATCGTTGCAACCGTTCATGGGGACATTCACGACATTGGAAAGAACATCGTAAAGGTTCTCCTTGAAAACTATGACTTTAACGTAATCGACCTTGGAAAGGATGTTGCTCCCCAGACCATAGCCGACTGCGCCGTGGAAAACAGGATTCGCCTGGTTGGCCTGAGCGCATTGATGACGACGACGGTTCCTGCCATGAAGGAAACCATCGAGCTTTTGAGGAAGGTGTCGCCGGAAACAAAAGTTGTCGTAGGCGGTGCAGTCCTTACCCAGGAATATGCCGATATGATCGGTGCGGACAAATATGCCCACGATGCCATCGATACGGTTAACTATGCCCGAGAGGTCTTTGCATGACGGGCCGCCGTTAAAGCATTCCTATGCCGGCCATCCAGTTTTTCAGGTCTTCGTTCCAGTGGGTCGTCTGTAAAAACCATTCGTCCTTCATGCCAAAACCGTGGCCACCCTTTTCGTAAACTGCAAATTCATGGGGAATGTTTTTCTCAGAAAGGGCGTGGTCAAGGCGTACGGAATTTTCAAACATGACGACAGGATCGTCCTTGCAAGCAACAATGTAGCAGGGAACCATGTCGTCAGGAATGTTCAGCTCCATGGAAAATTCATCCTTGATGGCCTGGGTATATTTGTGGCCCCACATGTTGGCAGGAGAAAATCCCTTTTCCCCTTCTCCGTGCTTTATGCTACCCTTAAACTGATGCCCAAGAAGGCTGATGCGCGACCACCTGTGTCCGATGTCGTCCTGCATGCTTACAACCGGATAGATGGGCATGACAAAATTCGGCCGGAGGGAAACCGTGGAATGAATGCCCAGTTTTTCAAGCTCATTGCGCTGGCCTCCGTAAACGCCGGACATGGTGACAAGATGACCGCCGGCAGAAAAACCGATGGCTCCAATTTTTTCCGGGTCAATGCCGTACCGTTCAGCATTTTCGCGGATATATTTTATGGACATCTGAATGTCTTCCAGCATGGCCGGATGGTGGTGGCAGTTATATGCAACCCTGTACTGAAGGACAAAGGGAACAACGCCAACGGAATCAAACCATGCGCTCGAAGTAAAACCCTCGTGGGGCATTCCAAGATGATGGTAGCTTCCACCGGGACAGATTACAACCGCAGTCTTTTTTGTTCCCGGCTCTGCATATTTTGGCGCATAAAGAACCGAATCCCGCAGGCAGTATTCCATTCCCTTAACATCTTTCCAAAGGTAAATCCTGTCATACCTGGATTTTTCCCCGGCCCACAGGCAAAATGATGCAAGGGCAATGCAGGCAAGTGCTGTAATTTTTTTCATGGAATCATTCTATCAGAAAGCAGAATGGATGTCAGATTTTTTTTGAGGGGTAAGTCTCCCCCTCGCTCGCATTCGACCCCTTCGGGGCCGCTTGCTCCCTACCCCATCCCTGATGCCGTCATGCAACAGCCAAAGGGAAAATGCATTCGGGCAAATTGAAATTTATCCTGCTTGCACATACAATAGTCCCATGAAGAAAACATTGATGGCTGTAATCGTGATGGTTTCGTCTGCATTTCTTTTTGCAAAAACTGGAATCGGAATTCAAGGCGGAATAAAAATTGACATGGGTGCGGATCTTGTAGAGGGAATCACCTTCCGTACGGACATGTCTCCATGGGGAATTGCCATCGATTGTAACCATGAGGAAAAATCCGTAGACCTTATACTCGATGACTGGTGGATCGTAAAAAGATTATCTAACAATGTTAACTTATATGCTTTCTGGGGAATGTCCTTTGGCGCAAGGTTTGAAAGTTCATGGTACGGAGAAACTGGACCTCGCGTAGGGGCCGGATTAAGTGCATTCCTTTTCAGAAATCGTTTCCTTGAACTATATGTACAATCAGCATGGAATCCTTCCATCGGGGTCAACTGGGATGAGGAGGATGAAGAATTTTCCCTGCGTTTCCGCCCTGCATGTTTTCCAGCCAATGCAGGAATCAGGTTCTGGTTTGGCAGGTAGATATTCAGGCGATTCCCAAAATTCGAGTGGCGTGATAAACTCTAGCCATGGAACAGTACAAGAAAGAATTTATTGATTTTATGGTTCAGTGCCAGGTGCTTAAGTTTGGTTCTTTCACTCTCAAGAGCGGAAGAAAGTCCCCATTTTTCATGAATGCCGGTGCCTATGTTACAGGCAGTCAGCTTGCAAAGCTTGGTGAATATTATGCCCAGGCAATCCATGCAAATTTCGGCGATGATTTTGACGTTCTTTTTGGGCCTGCCTACAAGGGAATTCCTCTTGCTGTAACAACGGTAATTGCATATCAGAAGCTCTACGGAAAGGAAATCCGCTACTGCTCAAACCGCAAGGAAGTAAAGGATCACGGTGCAGACAAGGGAGCAATCCTTGGCTCGGAACTCAAGGACGGCGACAGGGTTGTAATCATTGAAGACGTTACAACATCCGGAAAGTCCATTGAAGAAACCTATCCAATCGTAACAGGCCAGGCAAATGTAAAGGTTGTTGGTGAGATGGTAAGCCTTAACAGAATGGAAAAGGCCTCTGCCGACTGCAATAAGTCTGCCCTTGATACAATTACGGAAAAGTACGGCTTCCCTGCCCGCGCCATCGTTACAATGAAGGAAGTTCAGGAAGCATTGGCTGGCACAGTCCTCACTCCAGAACTGATGAAGGAAATCGATGCCTACTATGCCGAATGGGGTGCAACTGAATAGGTTGTCCGTCATGGAGCTTCAATCTGTACCCATACAGGACGGCTCCTGGTGATAATCGGTTTGTTGAATGAGGATGGTGACAGAAATCTGTCACTGTCCTTTTTTTATTGAATTGAATGGGTACAGATAAACTGTCACCATCTCTATCTAAATCTTTGGTGAGTTTTTACGGGAGCAATTATGACAGACATGCAGTGGAATTCATTCTGCAACTTTCGGGATGAGTACAGAAATCTTTGCATCCAGTGGTCAAATCTGGCCCCTAAAATGATTCCCATTCAGCGGGAACTGCTGAAACATGCGGACGAAAACTGTCCCCTTGAAACTTCCGTCGTATATAACAGGGCCCTTGATGAAGTCACCCGGGCTGATGAGATAAAGCTTATAGTCATTGGTGATAATCCCGGCAAGGAAGAACAGCTTGCCAAAAACAACCGCTACCTTGTTGGTTCCAGCGGCCGCAATGCGGAAGGATTTTTCCGCCGCAATCCGGAGCTTGGCATCGACTTCCGAAAGAATGCCATCATCATGAACAAGACTCCCATTCATACGGCAAAGACAAGGCAGCTGCAGGAACTTGCAAAATCTGCCGGGCCGGAGATAGCCCTTCTTTTGGAAGAAAGCCAGCGGGAATGTGCCCGCCTTGTTGCCTGCCTCCATCAGGAACTTGGCCCTACGGCGGAGCTTTGGCTGGTTGGTCACAGTGAGCTAAAGGCAAGGGGCATTTTCCAGGAGTACAAGAGCATCCTTGCCCAAAGCTATGGGGACAGTTCTGCCTGGGAAAGGGTCTTTGTCTACAACCATTTTTCCATGAGCAGCTTCATTTCCGACTACAATAAATTTCACCGTGAACACCCTGACATGCCTTTAAAGGAATCCCTTGTCCAGATAGGGACAGGACGACGCCTTGAAATATTTGGTAAATGAGCCAACTAACAAACGATAGTTAGGAAGATTTACTAACTATCGTTTGTTAGGAATCAAGATGCTGCACTTCTTCATTTTCCTTCAATAATAATGCATACCGTCCCTTTCATGGCACTGTCATTTTAAGGAGTATAAATTTTCTTTCGCCCTAATATCCTACCAGCCGGTTGCCTTGGATTCCCTGCCAGAAAAAAAAGGCCGCCGGATTTCTCCAGCGGCCCTGTGTCAAAAGTCTTTCAGCAATTTAACTGAAACTACATTCTTTCGTTTTCAACTGCAACTGCATTCTTGCCCATGTAGGCAACGATCCTTGAACCGTCCTTGAGCATGGAAACAGGAACAACTGCTGCTTCAAGCTTCTTTCCGTCAACTTCGATGTATTCAATACCCTTGTTAACGTGCTGAGGATTCTTTACTTCAATGTGAAGGTTCATTCCCCTCCAGCGGCGGTCTGCCGTAAATCCGTCCCAGTCTGCCTTAAGACATGGATCAAGCAAAAGTCCGTCGTACTGTGGCCTGATGCCGAGCATGTACTGTGTAATAGAATAGTAGTTCCATGTAGCTGCACCAGAAAGCCAAGATACTCTTGTGTTACCTGCACGAGGGCTTACAGAAGAATATGTTGTTTGACCGATTACATATGGTTCGCTCTGACGAACTTCTGCCTTTGTGTTGTATGCGGCAGGAAGGGCAGCCTTAAGGTATTCGTAAGCCTGGTCTCCGTTTCCGCGCATGATTTCTGCGATGACGCCCCAACCCTGTGTATGGTTGAAGATACCTGCATTTTCCTTGATACCTGCTGGGTAAACAACAGATGTCATGATGTTGCGGCTTGCATAGATGAATGGAGGAGCACAGAGCATGAGACCATAAGGTGTTGCAAGCTTTTCCTTTACGCTAGCAAGACAGTCGCGAACCTGGTCTGGTGTTGCAGCTCCAGAAAGAACTGACCATACCTGAGTATTGAAGTAGATCTGTCCTTCTTCGATTGAGTGTGTTCCGTAAACTGTTCCGTCTTCTGCGATTGCCCAAACGAACCACTTTCCGTCCCAGCACTTCTTCTGGATGTTTGCATCGAGCTTGTCGCGTTCTGCGATTGCCCACTTTGCTTCGTCTTCCTTTCCAAGGCGCTTTGAAATGTCTGCGTATGTTGTAAGTCCAAGGCGCAGCTGGAATGCAACGAAGAGGGATTCTCCGTGGTAGCCAAGCTTAAGGCAGTCGTTCCAGTCTGCGAGAAGTCCGCAAGGAAGACCGTTTGCACCCATTCTTTCAAGGTTGAAAAGAAGGGCCTGCTTAAGGTGTCCGTAAACTGTTGCTTCACCCTGGTCTGCGTATGGAACCACGCGGTTGTAGAAGTCAAACTTACCTGTTTCTGCAACGAAACATGGAATTGCGTTGAAGAACCACTGGCAGTCGTCCGAGCGGAATTCTTCTGCTGGAATCATCTTCTGCTTTCCTGCAACGAAGTCCTTTGAGATGACTGGGAGGGCACCGCCGTTTGCAAACTGT
>JAZLGN010000067.1:0-66883 GCA_045616325.1 Treponema sp. | reverse complement strand
TTGTTGTCCAAGTCGAGAGCAACGTTGCGTACTTCGTTTGGAGCTGGGAGATAGCGTAATACACCGTCCAACAATGGCTGGATACCTTTGTTTACGTGAGCAGAACCAAGGAATACACCTACGAACTGTTCTGCCAAAGTTCCCTTACGGATAGCAGCGATTACTTTTTCTTCTGGAACTCCTTCATATCCGTTTTCCATGATGTCTTCCATCAAAGAATCATCGAACATAGAAGCTGCATCCAAAAGTTCTTCACGATATTTTTCAGCATCTGCTTTCAAGTTTTCTGGAATTTCAGTAACACGAACATCTTCACCGTTTGGTCCATCGAAGTACATAGCTTTCATTCCAACTAAGTCTACAACACCTTCAAGTTTGTCTTCCAAACCGATTGGAAGTTCCATCATGTAAGCATTCAAACCTAATTTTTCGCGAATCTGCATACGAACGCGAAGTGGGTTAGCACCCTGACGGTCACATTTGTTTACGAATGCAACACGAGGTACATGGTAACGTTTGAGCTGACGGTCTACAGTAATTGACTGAGACTGAACACCAGCAACGGCACAAAGAATCATGATAGCGCGGTCGAGAACGCGGAGAGAACGTTCAACTTCTACAGTAAAGTCAACGTGACCCGGTGTGTCGATAAGGTTGATTGTTGTGTCCTTCCACTGAACCTGTGTTGCTGCCGACTGGATTGTGATACCGCGTTCGCGTTCCAGTTCCATGTTGTCCATTACAGCGCCGACACCGTCCTTACCCTTAACTTCGTGGATCTGGTGAATCTTGTTACAGTAGAACAAGATACGTTCTGAAGTTGTTGTCTTACCAGAGTCGATGTGTGCACTGATACCGATATTACGTACTTTAGTAATATCAAAAGCCATAGTGTATACCTCTCAAAAAAATGATTACAAGATAATGCCTTGCGAAAAATTACATGGATTTCCGCATCATGCAAAATAGTTCGCATATTTTAGTAAAAAAACAATCAAAATTCAAGTGAACCAGGCCGATAATATACTTTTTTTTGAAGGGGGAACTGGTCTTTCCGGGACTGCAATCCTAGTCCTTGGCTTCAAGGCTGGCCTTTACGGTCCATGAAAAATGCCTTGTGGATTTTCCCAGGGAAAGGCTTGCCCGTGCACTCCTTCGTTCCCCGGTGGCTGTACGTTCAACACCTGCCTGCAGGGACAGGGATTTTACCGGGGAATTCCTTGGGGTAAGGGTCTGGGTCACGGTGTAGGTGTTTTCTTTCTTTTCATTATTCTTCCATATAAAAGATGTCTGGCTTGTAGCTTTTCTGAATGTCCTACGTACCTTTATGTTCAGCGTGGAATCCCGTTCACCTTCCATGAATGCACCTGACTTCTCATGGCCTGGAGTCCATGCGGAACCGTAGGTTATGGAAAGGCTTTTCCCTGCTGAATTGAACTGCACCTGTCCCCTGGCTGTCCATGTCTTGGAAAGGTCTGCATATCTGTCCAGTTCCTCCTTTTGCGTAAGGCCCCAGACGAAGCCCGTCTGAATGCTGCGCCTGCCCCTGCGGAATGTGTAGCCCGGCACTGCGTAGAACTGGAACCTGCATTTTTCCTCCGTTCCGTCGGCACAAAGAAGCTGACCCTGGGTTGAAAAAAGCTGGGTGTACAGGCTCATGTCATTCCACAGGAGGACGGTGTGGTTTCTTGCCCACCATGACGGGGGGCCAAAGGGATTCTGGTGCAGCCCCATTCCCGTGGAGGTTCTTGCATGGGCAAAGGTCAGGTTCGCTTCGCCCGAGAAGGCATGGAAAAAGCTTTCCTCAAAGGGGCGTTTTGGCGGATGCCATGAATCCGTCCATTGCTGTCCTGCAGGAAACCTGGCCCATGTTGCAGCCACCGTTGCCGATGGAAGAAAAGCAGCACTGAAATTCCTGTACACCGATCCGTAGAATTCCCCCGATTCCAGGAAGGCCGACTGAAACACCGGAAGGGAACCTGCCTTAAGCTGGACCGTGGCGGCCTTTGGTTTTGCAGAAGCCGTAAAGGATGGCAGGCTGGCACCTATTCCTGGTGTAAGCACGGCAGTTTTCCTGAAGGGCGAGGGGACTGCGGGAGCCGGGTTCCTGAGCCGTGATATGCCCTGTGAAAACCCGAGGGTTCCAGCCATGAGCGAGAAATCTAATATGGAGGTGCTTGCCGTCCATGAGGTACCCCATCTGTATGTACCCTCCCTGTTCCATTCCTCCCTGACCCATTGAGTGAGGTCTTGGCAACGGGTCTTGGGAATGGCGGCGGAAAGGGTTGCAGAAAATGCCTTTTCCGAGACCCTTATGCCGGTGCTGTTCTTTACGTCGGTTTTCCTGACGTTGGCTGGAGGAGCACAGAAGTCGGAGGACGTGTAGAATTCAACACGGGCACAAAAAGCCCTGGGCAGGAGCAATGCTGCAAGTGCAGGAAATATCAGGCTGCTTTTCATTTAATATATGATTTGCAGGATTTTATTTTTTTTGCATGGTTTGGGAAGTTTTTCTTCAGATTTTCCACAGATTCTTGAAAATCCGACGGTTTATTCATATAATGGCACTGCTTTTTTAAATTATTTTTTATGGAAAGATTTTGACGGAGTTTGCTATGAAAAAAATCATTCTTGCAGTTCTTGCTGCAGCCCTCGCATTTACATCGTGCGGAAAGAAGGAATCCAGTGCAGTTCAGAAGGGTGAATTTTCACTTGAAGAGGGAAAGCTTAAGATTGCCATGGAAATCGGCTATCCACCTTTTGAATACTTTGCGGAAGACGGAAAGACTCCTGCCGGATTTGATGTTGAACTTGGAAAGGCAGTTGCATCACGCCTTGGCCTTGAACCTGTTTTCATCGACACTGCATGGGATGGAATTTTTGCAGGACTTACCACTGAACGCTATGACGTCGTAATGTCGGCAGCTACAATCACACCTGAACGCCAGGCAAACTACGATTTTTCTGCACCATACATCGGGAACGGACAGGCCCTCATCTTGAGGAAGGATTCAACCCTGGGCTGGACAAAGCCTGAGGATGCAGCAGGAAAGAAGATAGGCTACCAGGCTGAAACTACATCCGATTTCTTCATTGAAAAATATGCTGCCGCCCATGGATTCACTTTTATTGAATGCGAATATGACAAGGTAATGAATGCATACGACGACCTTAAGTTTGGCCGCATTGACTGCGTTGTAAGCGACAACCTTGTTTCAGTTTCTTACCTTAACGTTCCAAACTGTGAATTCAAGCGCGTATGGACAGGCACACCTGATGAATACTTTGGAATCTGCATGAAGAAGGGCAATACGGTTCTCCAGGACAAGATCAACAAGGTCCTTGAAGAAATGAAGGCAGACGGTTCCCTTGCAAAGATCTACATCGACATTTTCGGTGAAGACCTTTCTGATTCAATCAGGTAAAAATGGATACGATGAACAAAATCCTCAAGTGGATTCCACAGCTTCTTGCCGGTGCAAGGGTGACCATATTCCTCACCCTCTGTTCCGTTGTTGCCGGGCTTATCATAAGCGTTTTCCTTGCCCTTGGCGAAATGTCAAAGCACAAGGCGGTCAGGGGATTCTGCAAGGGCTATGTATTCTTCTTCCGTGGAACTCCTCTCCTGATGCAGCTTTACTTTGTGTACTACGGTCTTCCACAGATCAGCCGTGCCCTCACCATCAACAACCAGTTCCTGGCGGCATTCATTGCCTTTGGCCTTAACAGTTCTGCCTACTGCTGCGAAATCATCCGTGCGGCAATCCAGTCCATCGACAAGGGGCAGTTTGAGGCAGGCAAGGTCCTGGGACTGAGCTATTTCCAGACCATGAGGCTTGTAATTCTTCCACAGTCCATAAAGAGGCTTATTCCTCCTGTTGGAAACGAATTCATCATGATGCTTAAGGATGCATCCCTTGTTTCACTCATTGCCCTTGCTGACATCACCAAGGTTACGAGAAGCATCCAGTCGTCTACGGCTTCATCCCTTGTTTACATTCCGGCCATGATCCTTTACCTGATCATTACTGCCGTGTTTACCTTTGTTTTCCACGTGCTTGAAAAGAAGCATTCCCACTACGAATAGGAGGCTGCCATGAACATGATTTCTACAAGAGACATTGACGTTAGCTTTGGTTCCCTCCGTGTCCTCAAGGGGTTGAACCTTGAAGTCAAGCCAAGGGAAGTGGTTTGCATCATCGGGCCTTCTGGAAGCGGCAAGTCCACATTACTCAGGTCGCTGATTCACCTGGAGCATATAGACAACGGCATCATCGAAGTTGAGGGAAAGAAAATTGCCCATAAGGAGCACAAGTCTTCCAGACTCCATATTTCCAGCAAGGAACGCAGGAACAGGCTCCTGAATGTTGGCATGGTTTTCCAGAAGTTCAACCTTTTTCCCCACATGACTGCCCTTGAAAACACCATGGTTTCTCCCATGAATGTTCTCGGAAAGTCGAAGGAAGAGGCTCGCGTAAAGGGCATTGAACTCCTTAATGCCGTTGGTCTTGGGGACAAGCTTGATGCATATCCAAACAAGCTTTCCGGCGGACAGCAGCAGCGTGTTGCCATTGCCCGTGCCCTGGCCATGGATCCAAAGATCATGCTCTTTGATGAACCTACATCGGCCCTTGACCCGGAACTTGTTGGCGAGGTTCTTTCCGTAATGAAGAAGCTTGCTGAAGATGGCATGACCATGATTGTGGTGACCCACGAAATGGGTTTTGCCCGCGAGGTTGCTGACCGCGTCCTCTTTATGGAAGACGGAAATATTGTCGAAGAGGGAACTCCGGAACAGATCTTTACTGCCCCAAAGAGCGACAGGCTTAAGCAGTTCCTTAATGCCGTACTGTAGGCCTTAGGCCTTGCCTGATGGCATGACGGCATAATTAATCTGCCCCTGAAAATTGAGCCTTTGGCTGTAAAGCCGGCTTGATTCTTCCAGGGGTCTTTTTTTATTCCCCGTCCTTTTCCGGGGCTGCGACTTCCAGGGCTTCCATGGCCAGGTTATGGTTGACCTTGAGCCGTGCAGCCTTTTCCCTTGTGGTTCCGGCATCGTCAAGGGACAGCATCTGCTTTTCCCTGGTCTGCTTCTGGATGGCATAGAGGTTCTTTGCCGCAATGAGTATGCTTGCGGCCAGGTCGGATTTTACTCCAAGGGCCTGGGCAATCTCCGATTCCCTTGCCTCGGCAAGGCATTTTAGGGTGCCGAATTTCTTCATTAGCAGGGCATCACGCTTTGGCCCGATTCCTTCAATCTTTGTAAACGGAGAAACAGTGTTTTCCTTGGTGCGCAGTTCCTGGTTGCGGCTTGTGGCAAACCGGTGGGTTTCGTCTCGCACCCGCTGCAGCAGCCTGAGTCCGTCGCTTCTTTTTGGCAGGCAGATGGGCTGGCTTGTGTGGGGTCTCCAGATTTCCTCATCCCTCTTGGCAAGTCCTGCAATCGGAATGTTGAGCCCAAGGGCCTGTATTATGGAATCTACGGCATTGACCTGGCCGATACCTCCGTCTATCAACAGCAGGTCCGGGAGTTCCTTCTTTTCATTTAGGAGCCTGGTGTACCGCCTTGATACGGCTTCCTTCATGGATGCAAAATCGTCTATGAGACCGTCCGTGGTCTTGAGCCTGAAGTAGCGGTAGTTCTTCTTGTCAGGGTTTCCGTTGTAGAAGCTTATGAGGGATGCCACCGGGAATTTTCCGCCTATGTGGGCAATATCGAATCCTTCTATTCTTACAGGCAGCCTTGGCAGGTTCAGGGTGCGCTTGAGTTCCTCCATGGCAGGGAAGTCCCCCCGTTCCCTCATCCTTCGGATTATGTCTTCCTTTGCGTTGTGCATGGCCATGTTTACCGCCGCCCTGTGCAGTGACATGTTCTTTCCCCGTCCTTCGGCAACCGAGATGATTCTTGTTTCCATTCCGTAGGTTTCCAGGATCCAGCGGGACATGAATTCCGTTCCTTCCTTTGTCTGAACGTAGATTTTTGGCGGAATCGATTCCCTTTCCGTATAGTAGGCCCCCATGAATTCCGGCAGCAGTTCCGCATCGTCGTTGAGGGACATGGTCCTGTAGTTGTCTCGGCCCATGAGCTTGCCGTCGCGCATCTTGAGGACCGTAAAGCTTACAAGTTCCCCTTCGCGCCATGGGGCAATGTAGTCCCTGTCGTCGGAGTCGAAGTTTTCCACGATGTTCTGGTTCTGCATGATGTAGAGGGCCTTAAGTCCGTCACGGATTCTTGCTGCCTTCTCAAAGTTCAAGTCGGCTGCAGCCTGCTTCATCTGGCCTTCCAGCTTCTTTGTAGTGTCTTTTCTGCCCTCAAGTAGTGAAGTAATCTCTCCGATATATTCATCGTAGGCTTGTTTTCTGTCTTTTTTGCAGCATGGGGCCAGGCATTTTCCCATGTGGTAGTAAAGGCAGGGCGAGGATTTTTCCGTAAAGCGCCTGCAGTGACGCAAGGGGTATATTTCGTACAGAGTTTCGATGAATGTATCCAGTGCCGCTGCGTCTGGAAATGGCCCGAAGTACAGCGAACCGTCCTTGATGACATTCCTGGTCTTGTAGAGGGCAGGGTATTTTTCCCTGGTTATCTTGAGCACAGGATAGGATTTTCCGTCCTTAAGGCAGATGTTGTAGCGTGGGGTGTATTTCTTGATGAGGTTGTTTTCAAGAAGGAAAGCTTCGTACTCGTTGTCCGTCGTGATGTATTCTATTGAACGGGCGCGGCTTACAAGAAGCCTTGTCTTGATGTCCTTGTTTCCGCTGAAGTAGGAAGTGAGGCGGTTCTTGAGGTTCTTGGCCTTGCCTACGTAGATTATGGTTCCGTCTTCGGACTTCCACATGTAGACGCCGCTCTGGTTTGGTGCCTTGAGCGCAGTCTGGTGCAGGACTTCCCGTGGCGGTAGGTTGCTTTGGGCTGTTTCTGAGTGTTCAGATTCTATATATTGGTCGTTGATATGGTCGTTCATATGATGAATAGAAAGTTTTCTCTGATTATAACTGTTTTGTGCATTTTTTTGAATAGTGTTTTTGCACAGGTTAAGACCCTTACTCTTGGCGGAAAGGATGGATGGCCACGTCTCCAGAAAATGGATGGCGTTGTCATTGGAAAGGGCAAGTTTGGCTACGATGCAGTCGTCCTTGCAACCAATTCCAGGCAGGCTGACGAGTTTACTGACATTCTCCTTGACTTTGAAAACGGTTCAAGCCAGGACATTACGGGACAGTATGCCATTACAAAGGACAGCATGATCATTTCCGGGGAAGATCCGGTCATGGGCAAGGCTTCCGGGCTTTCAAGGGGAAATGGCGGTGTCAGGTTCCGTGGAAGCAGGAACACGATTTTTGGCAGGACGGGAAGCTGCGGTTCCTTTACCATCGAATTCTGGCTTAATCCTTCCATTGCAGAAAATGGTGAAATCGTATTTTCATGGCGTTCTTCAAGAACAGTTGCAAACTATCCCCTTTATCAGATGATCACCGCATCTTTTTCCGGAAATCATCTTCAGTGGAATTTTGAAAACGTATTTAACGGCTATGTGGATAATGACGGGGAAATTTCCCTTTCAAGCTACAGGACCATTGTTCCTGACATCTGGATGCACCATGCCATAAGCTTTGACCAGGAGACAGGCCTTCTTGAATACAGGATCAACGGGCTTCTTGAATCGTTGAAGTACGTTACGACTAACAGCCACGAAACTGGCGGTTCCATATACATTCCCTACATGGGTGTTCCTGCCGACATCGACATTTGCCCCCAGTATACGGGACTTATTGATGACTTCAGGATCCAGTGCACCTCAAAAAGCAACGATGCAAGGTCCGTCAGGATGGAAACATACAGAACTTCCGGCGGAAGGTTTGAGACTGAGCCAATAATGATTTCTGCAGGTTCAAGGCTTAAGTCCATCGATGCCATGGTGACGGTTCCTTCCCAAACTGACGTTGAATTTTACGTGAGAAGCGGCGACAATTATTTTGGCTGGACAGACACGGAGCCTGCATGGATTCCCGTAAGGAACCGGCGCGAAATAGAGAATGTCAGCGGACTTTACTTTCAGGTTGCGGCAGACCTGTTTACAGACGGTAACGCAAAGAAAACTCCTGCCGTAACGGAACTCAAGATAAGCTACGAGGAAGTGCCGACTCCATTGCCACCCTTTGACCTTAGGGCCATTGCAGGAGACGGAGAGGTAACCCTTTCCTGGCCATATTCAGTTGACGATTCCGTTGGCGGATATTACATTTTCTATGGGGAACATCCGGGGGAATACCTTGGAAGGACGGCTGCAGAAGGGGCATCCCCAATTGATGCAGGGTCTGTGACCTCTGTTACATTGACGGGACTAACAAATGGCAAGATCTATTATTTTGCCGTGTCATCATATTCAAGGTTTGACGGAAGAATCATGGGAGATCTGTCAAGGGAAGTTTTTGCGCGTCCAAACAGGCGCTGACAGGAAGAAAAAAATGGGTGTATTGGAAAACCAGAACAGCATAATCATAGACAGGGCAAAGGCTGCCATTCTTGCCAGGGATTTTGACCAGGCCATCAGGATTTACAGGGGGCTTTTAAATACCAATCCGGAAAACCTGGAGTATCTTAATGTCCTTGGCGACCTTTACGTAAAGAGCGGAGATGATGAACGTGCCCTTGACTACTACAAGGAAATAGTTCGCCTTGATGCAAACAACGTAAGCGCACTTAACAATATGGGTGCAATATACAGGCGCCTTGAGCAGTATGACCTTTCAATTTCCGTGCTGGAACGTGCCGTAATCATCGATGACACCAATGTTCAGGTTTACTATAACCTTGGCTTTACCTATAAGCTCATGGAAAATTATGACGATGCAATCCAGTGCTTTAACACCGTAGTCGAGTCAAACCCAAGGGACGTTCTTGCATTCAATCACATCGGTTCAATCTATGCAGTCCAGAACAAGCATGACCTTGCAGTCCAGTCTTACATAAAGGGCCTTAAGGCTGATCCTAACCATCCGGTTCTTCACCTTAACCTTGCAAAAAGCTACGACGTCCTTGGTGATTTTGCCAAGGCCCAGTCTGAATATGAGGCTGCCCTTAAGACAAAGCCGGGCTGGTTTGAGGCCATTGAAAGCTATTCAGACCTTTTGCTCAGGGCAAACAAGTCCCAGAGTGCCGGGGATATCGTAAGGAAAGCACTGGTCATCAATCCCAAGGATGCGGCAATGCATGCAAAGCTTGGTGACGTATATTTTAACCAGAATAATTACGACAGCGCAGAAAACGAATATAATTCAGCATTGAACATAAATCCGGACTGCGACAAGGCACTTTCGGGGCTTGCAAGAACCTATGAAGATACGGGAAGAATTGATGATGCCCTTGAGGCCGTTGAACGGCTCCAGGTTGTTGCTCCGGAAAGCGTGGACGCCAAGAGGCAGCATGTTCATATTCTTCTTTCTGCAGACAAGCTTAAGGAAGCTGAGGAAAAGATCACTGCCCTTTACGATGCAAATCCTAACGACGTGCATACCCTTAATCTTTTGGGGCAGTATTACATCTGTACAAATGACGAAAAGAAGGCTAGTGGGTGCTTCAAGAAAATAAAGGCTCTTAAGCCGGATTACACCCTTTTTTACAAGGAAGCCGGAAAACGCCACAGCCAGGGGGGCAACTACGACAAGGCCGAGGAATACTTCCAGAAATACATGGATTACAATCCGGAAAGTACCGATGGAATTAAGAGCCTGGCCATGAATTATGAAGCCCAGGGAAAATACACACAGGCCCTGGCAAGCTACAAGCAGATGGAATCCTTTGACTCTGCAAATCTTGGTTCAAGAAGCGGCCTTGAAAGGATGAACCGGCAGATCATCGAGACTACAAAAAAGGTCGAGCAGGGGCCCCTTGATAAAGAGGAATTCGACGATGTGGACGAAGACATTTCTCCCGTAAAAAAGGAAGGCTTTGGCGACCAGTTTACAATTTCCTTCATCAACGATGGCGACGACAGTGATTCGGTACCCTTCTCGAAGGAAACTTTTGAAGGCTATAGCCATGAAGAAGCCGTCCATACCCTGGACAGCGGACTTGACAGTCTTAAGAGCGACCAGATTTCAACGGACAGGGTCTTCGAGGAAGGTGCCCTTGATGAAGCCGATGCAGTGCCGGAACAGTCCAAGATTTCCAGGAGCCTTGACGACCTTATTGCGGACATAGATTTTGACGACGAGGGAACAGGCCTTGAGGAAGATGATACAAGCGCCTCCGACTTCTTTGCCCAGAATCCTTTCCGTTCCAGCAGTGGAATCAAGTCTGCCCCGGTTGAGGATGATTTTGACCCGGAAGAAGACTATGCCTTTGAAGACGAGGAGGAAGAAAAGCCCGCTCCAAAACCAAGGAAGCGCGAACCTCTTCCACAGGTGGATCAGCCTGATGATGATGCTGGGGAACCTTCTGGCGCAGGTGAAGAGGGAATCTTTGCTGCTGACGAAGATTTTGAAGCTGACGAAGATCCTGCAGACCTTGGAGAGCCGGAAGAATCCGACGGTTTTGAAGACGAAGACATTTCCGCCCGGGAAGGGGAAGACAATCCAGAGCCTGAATTTGATCCGGCCATGGAACTGGAAGAAGACGATGGTGACGATTCCCTTCCGGAGGACGATTTTTCCGATGAAGGCATTCCTGAAGATTTTGTGCCTGAAGAAGACCTGCCGGATGAATTTGTTCCGGAGGAAACACTTCCTGAAGACATTGAGGAATTTTCAACTGAAGGCTTTGAGGAAGTTCCAGAGGAAGAAGCTGAAGATGAACTTGGCGAAGATACAGGAGAATTGGGGGATAGCCTGGGAGAACCTGACGTGGCTCCGGTTGCCCCTGAGGTTCAGCCTGAAAAGCCTGTTGAAAAAGAGGAATCACCAGATTCATCCGTATCCCTCTTTGAAAAACTCAGGAGCCTTAGCGACCACCTGCCTGATGCAAAGCGCCAGGAATTCCTTGAAAGCCGCATAAAGGTTCAGCTTGACTATATAATTTCACGCCTGAAGGGGGCTGAAGGCCTTCTTGCACTTGCCATAAAGCTTCGACAGTCCATGGGAAGTCCTGAAGTTCAGCAGGAAAAAAATCCTGGACAGGTTGACCCTTCAAGGAATTTCAGGGAACTGCTGGTTCAGGTTCTGGAATATTCCAGGGACCTTGCAAAGTTCCTGCCTGACAGGTCTTCCGCCGTGGGACTTGATGCAGAAATAGACAGGCTGCTGAAAAAACTCTAGGCCCTTAAAAAGGGGGGGCCATCTGGCCCAACTGATTGAAACGGAAGGCCCATACGTGCTATATTCTTCCATAAAACTAGATTTTTTATAGAGGAATTTTATGCTTACACTTAAATTCGGTGGAACAAGTATGGGTTCTGCCCGCCGCATTCTCGACAGTGTGGAAATCATGATGGGCCGTGCAAAGACTGACCGTATCAGCGTTGTTGTCAGTGCCGTTGCTGGTGTTTCAAACAAGCTTCAAGCTGCAATCGATTCATGCATTACCGGCGGGACATCCACTTCATTTGTAAGCGAACTTCGCTCAATTCATGCAGACATCTGCGCAGAAATCAAGTCTACCGTTCCTGAATTCAACCTGGAACAGGTAAATTCAAAGATTGAATCCCATCTTTCTGAACTCGACAAGCTTCTTGCAGGCCTTGCAATTTTCGGCGAGTGTCCTGACAGCGTTTACTGCCGCATCATGGGCATGGGTGAACTCATGTGTGCACCCATTGTGGAAGCAGTCATCTCCGCAAGAAAGCAGAGCGTCCTTCTTCTTGATACGCGCAAGTTCATCTATACAACCGGAAACCAGAAGGAAGGTGACCCGGATTATGCAAGGTGTTCGGAAGCCTTCTCAGGATACCGTGACGGTACGGCTTCTGCACAGATTCTTCTTTTTCCAGGCTTCATCTGTTCATGGATCGGGGGAACTGACGGAAAGCCTGTAATGGGTCTTCTTGGCCGCAACGGTTCGGACTTTTCTGCAGCCATCGTTGGTGCATGTCTTGGTTCTTCAAAGGTTGAATTCTGGACTGATGTTGACGGCGTTTATACTGCAGACCCACGCGTAATCAAGGATGCAATTCTCGTTGACGACATGAGCTATGAAGAAGCTATGGAACTTTCATTCTTCGGTTCAAAGGTTCTCCATCCAAAGACACTTTCTCCTCTTGCCGCAAAGGGAATCGAAGCCTGGTCACTCAACAGCCATAATCCTTCTGCCCGCGGAACAAGAATCGGAAAGGGACCTTTTGATTCAGCATCTACAGGCCCTGTACGCGGAATTTCGTGCCTCAAGGACTGTGCAATGATTTCCGTCAGCGGTTCAGGCATGAAGGGACGCAAGGGTATGGCAACACGCATTTTCCAGGCAGTTTCAAATGCAGGAATTTCCGTTCTCCTCATTACCCAGTCTTCATCTGAATATACGATTTCCTTCTGCGTAAGAAAGCCTTTTGCAGCAGAAGCCAAGGAAGTCCTCAAGAATGAATTCGCACTTGAAATCAGCACAAAACTCATTAACCCCATCGACGTGCGCGATGATGTTGCCATTGTTTCCATCATTGGTGACGCCATGAAGCAGAAGCGCGGTGTTGCAGGAACATTCTTTGATTCCCTCGCAAGCCGTGACATCAACATTCTTGCAATCGCACAGGGTTCTGCCGAGCGTTCAATTTCTGCCGTAATAAATGCATCTGACGGTGACGTTGCAGTGCGCGTAGTTCACCAGTTCTTCTTCAATACAGTGCAGTCAATTCAGGTTTATGCCTTTGGCGTTGGTACCATCGGTGGAACAATGGTTGACCAGATCCGTGACCAGCATGATGCCCTCCTTTCACAGGGAATCGATGTTCGCGTAATGGCCATTGCAAACATTGACGGAATGATTTTTGATGCTGACGGTCTTGATCTTTCTGACTGGCGTGAGGAAGTAAAGGCAAAGGGAAAGAAGACAAACCTTGATGAGATCATTGAATTCGTAAAGGAAACAAAGCCACTCAATCCAATTTTCGTTGACTGTACTGCAAGCTATGACCTTCCGGAACGCTACCTTGACGTATTCAAGGCCGGCATGTCCATTGCAACACCTAACAAGCGTGCAAACAGCATGAGCATGGACTTCTATAAGAAGCTTCGTGAAACTGCCAATGAAATGCACGTTCGCTTCCTTTATGAAACAAACGTTGGTGCAGGCCTTCCAATCATTGATACATTGCAGAACCTCTTCAAGTCTGGCGACAGGCTCACTGGATTCAATGGAATCATGTCAGGCTCCCTTTCATACATCTTCGGTAAGCTTGATGAAGGAAAGAAATTCTCCGAGGCCGTTCTTGAGGCAAAGGAACTGCGTTACACTGAGCCGGATCCACGCGATGACCTTAAGGGAACTGACGTTGCACGCAAGGCCCTCATCATTGCCCGCGAAGCCGGAATGTCCATCGAACTTGAAGACATTGAGATGCGTTCAATCTTCCCTAAGGACTTCAGCATTGAAGGTACCGTTGATGAATTCCTCAAGCGTCTTCCGGAACTGGACAAGTACTTTGAGGACAAGATGGCTGCCCTTAAGAAGGAAAACAAGGTTCTCCGCATGGCTGCTTCCATCGACAGTGACGGAAAGGTTTCTGTCGGAATGCTTGAAGTAGGTCCTGAAGATCCTCTTTATACTGTACGTGGCGGCGAAAATGCATTCGTATTCCACACTGCACGCTATAATCCTATTCCTCTTACGGTCAAGGGTTACGGTGCAGGTGCCGGCGTTACTGCTGCAGGTGTATTCGGCGACGTACTCCGCCTTGTAAGCTGGAACTCGTCAAAGGCTGAATAGCAGGCAGGCTGCTCAGGTTTAAAAATGGTGCCAGTTGGATTTTTCCTTCATGGTGCCTTAAAAAAAAAATCGGGGCGTGCCATGACATTGGTGCGCCTTTTTTGGGAGTAAAAAAATGAAAAAGTTAATTTCCGTTATTGCACTTGTTGCATTGGTATGCTCTGCAGTTTTTGCAGCAAAGGTAAAGAGGGTTGATTCAGACAAGATGACTGATGTTGACGGTTACTGGAACGACAATGACGTAAAGATCGTATGCGAAAGCCTCATCAAGCAGTGCCTGGAAAGCCCAAGGGTTGCAAAAAAGTGTGCCGTAATCGAAGACAGGACTGGCGACATTCCTGTGGCCATCATTGGAAAGATCAAGAACGACAGCACTGAGCACATCGACACTTCAATCATCGAGGCAAAGTTCAGGAACGCCATCATCAACAGCGGTGTAATTGACTTTGTTGCTTCAAAGAATGAACGTGAGCTCCTTCGTGACGAAAAGGAAGACCAGACTGATTACGCAGCAGATGCAAAGGCAATTGGGGCAGAGACAGCTGCTGACTTCATGCTTCTTGGTTCAGTAAAGTCAATGGTTCAGTCTGACGGAAAGACTGGCGTACGTGCATACCAGGTAAATGCACAACTTGTTGACATTGAAACAAACAAGATCATCTGGAGCGGTGAAGACGATTCTGTAAAGAAGGTCATCAAGAACGCAAAGGTAAAGCTCTAGCCGGTGATTCCAGGGGAACATGATGAAATACAGCTTGACGAATTTCAGGATTCCGGCCCTTGCATTGGGCTGTGCTTTTTTCCTTGCATCCTGCGCCTCCACAAAAATGGACCAGAAGGTTTATTCTTCCTTTGAAAAGGGGGATTATGCAAAGTGTGCAAAAATAATAGAAGGAAGCAGCAAGAACCTTAAGATCAATGATGCCATTGATGTTTCCCTTTTTAAAAGCTATTCAGGCGACCATGCCGGTTCCGCCCAGTATTTTGAGATGACAAAGCGTGCCATTGACGATGCATATACAAAGAGCATTACCAGGGGTGCCGCTTCTGCCATCATCAATGAAAATGCAAGGGAATATTCCGGCAATGTCTATGAATATCTTCTTGTCAATTCATTTAACTGTCTTAACTACATTAACATGGGTGACCTTGACGAGGCCCTCGTGGAAGTAAGGCAGGGTGAAGTAAAGCAGAAGGAATACAAGAACAAGTACGGTACCCTGGACATTTCCCATGATGAAAACCTTGGGGAAGGTCAGGGGGCAGCACGCCAGCTTGGAATCAACATGAATGAATACTGGGATGAAGTCCCTCGTAAGCCGACGGCTGCAGACCTTTATGTGGATTCCTCTTTTTCCCATTATCTTGCTTCGATCCTGTACACCATGGATGGCAGCGGAGACCCGGAACTTCATGCCAGGGAATACTATGCCCTTAATCCAAACGGGGCAAAGCTTCGCGAATCCATTCAGATTCCTGAAGGCAAGGGACGGCTGGACGTCATAGCCCTTGCCGGAAAAATCAAGGAGCGCAGGGAAGGGCAGCTTGTGATTCCGTTCTACATTACGGACATTCCACTGCTTAACCCGACACTGAAGTATGTTTTCCCGACTGTACAGGGAATTCCTGACGGCAACTACAGTGCACGCCTTGTCCTTGACAACGGTATGAGCCAGGATCTTCTCCTTGTGGAAAGCTTTGACCAGGCCGTTAACCGCGATGTTACCATACGTGCAAGAAGGGATTTTTCAAGAAGCTTTGTCCGCAGTACGGTAAAGGAAGTTACGACTGTAGCATCTTGCATTGCCTTGTATAACAATGCCTCAAGCGAATTGGGACGCCTTGCATCCCTTGCTGCCATAGGTCCTATGCTCAATGCAGTTAACCTTACGGAAACTGCAGACATTCGTCAGGCAAAGTATCTTCCGGCAGTTGCCGTTGGTGGAGGCTTTACCCTGGATCCTGGAGTTTATTCCGGCACGGTTGAATTCTATAAGGACGGAAACCTTATCGGAAAGGAAACTTTCTCCGACGTAAGGGTTAGAAAGAACAGGATTTCCCTCATTGAAAAGGCTTGCATAAAATGAAAAAAATCTTAGCTGTCGTTCTCCTTGCCGCAGCTGCAATGTCCCTTGCCTGCGCTGGAACAAGAAAGAAAAAGTCAAAGGGGCCTGTTGCACCTGACTGGATTGACGGCCCTTACAATGTTTATGATGAACGGGAATACCTTTGCTGCATAGGTGAAGGGCGCACGGCGCATGAAGCGGACATGAAGGCCATGGAAGGTCTTGCTTCCATTTTCAGCCAGAACATAAGGTCTGATTCTGCCATGAACAGCCTGATGCAGTTTTCCGGTGACATGGTGGAAAGGGACAAGTCCAAGTATGTTTCCATCATCAGCCGCCGGGTTGACGCAGACAATCTTGTTGCAACGGAAATCAGGGACAGGTTTGACAATAAAAACGGTTCCGTGTGGTCGGTTGCAGTAATGGACCGTGCAAAGGCATGTTCCGTCTATGAAGAGGAAATGGCAGCTCTTGAAAGGAACGCTCTTCAGCTTCTTGGTCACACAGGGACTGTTGCAGATGAATTTTCCATGGCTTCCTATGGAAGGTTGTATAAGGCCCGGGACCTCCTTGAAAAGGCAGAAATCCTGCGGGTCAGGATGTATGTCCTTGATTCCCAGAGGGCAAGGTCTGTCATTGAAAGTTCATCCCTTGCAGGAAAAAATTCTGTTTCTGTTGGAATTGCAATGCGTGACATTGCAGGCCAGATTCCGGTTTATGTTGAAGTCAGGGGTGATGTGGACGGGCGTCTTGCTGCTGCATTGATGAAATGCCTTGCAGACAAGGGCTTTGCTTCTTCAAGGGATTCTGCCGAGCGCTATTGCTTTAGGGCAACCCTTCAGCTTGAAGAATACATTCCCAAGGACAAAAAATCCGTCCAGTGCCGCTATTCATTTACAGGCAGCCTTGAGGACCGCATCACCCAGGAAAAGATGGTTCCCGTGTCCTTGAGCGGCAAGGAAGGAAGCACAAGCTATGCAGATGCATCCAACCGCAGCCTAAAGGCCATTGAATCAAGGATGATCCGCAGTGTTGATGATGCATTTGCAGTTCTTTTCCTGAAGTGACTTTACTGTCCGTCGGCTTTCCTAAGGATTTCACATTCCCAAGAAAGAAGTTCTTCCTCGGCCTTTCTGCGTTCTCCCTTTATGTCGCACATTACGCGGAAAACAGGTTCCGTTCCGCTTGGGCGCATCCAGATGAAGGCCACAGGATTGTGTGATTCATCAAGGAACCTTACCTTGAGTCCGCCGTTTCCGTTGTTCCAGTTGTCGGCTCCGACAGTTTCCTTTGTTCCGTTGGTAATGCAGCAGTCGTAGGAATCAATTCCAAGTTCAGCCTTAAGCATGTCCTTTTTTCCTTCCCATGCCCTTTCGAATTCATTCTTGAATCTTGCCTTGAGTTCCCCCTTGTCCTGGGTCTTAACGTCAAGGATTGCACGGCTTTCGCTTACGCCTGTGGTTGTATATGCCGGCAGCGTATTGATTACGTCTTCCAGGGTAAAGTCGTCCCTGTAGCAGTTTTCCTGTCCGCTCATGGTGCACCAGATGTGGAAAAGTCCCCTTGAATCCTTCGTATCGCGGATAGAAAGAAGCTTTACAAGGGCAAAGACTGTGGCTACTGGGTCGCGCACTGCAGAAGGATATGTTATGTTTCCGCCGTTGGAACCTTCGCCAAAGATCCTTACGTTGTAGCCTTCATTTCTTTTTTCGCGGGCAAGGTTTACGACGTTGGCTTCACCGACTTCTGCACGGAAAAGGGATGCCTTGAAACTCCTGCAGATTTCGTCGATTCTCATGGAAGTAGGGCAGTTTACGGCAACGGCAAGTTTTTTTGCATCAGGATTCTTCCAGTATTCAAAGGAAAGTTCTGCAAGGACGCAGAGGGCAAAGACTTCCTGGGCTGCAATTGGTTTTGCCTTTTTTTCTGAATAGTTCCAGTAGACGATGTTTCCACGGTCGCCGTCGCAGTCCGGCATGTAACCGAGAACTGCAGCCTTGTTTCCATTCTTCTGCTGGCTTTCCATTTCCCTGGCGCAGTGAACAAGGTTTTCCGGTTCAGGAATGATGGCATGCACTATCTGTCCCGGCTGGCTGTTAAAGTGAACGTAGCCGAAGCCCTTTTCCGGAATGAAGGTCTTGTCTATGGAAACGGAGCGTGCGGAACCGTTCATGTCGCAAACTATGGTCAGTGGATTTTTCTCTGCCGATTCCCTGAGTGCGTCAAAAATCCTGTCCTGCTCAGTCTTGTCGCCTGAACCGCAAATGACGTGGCGTATGAAGCTGTCGTAGGCTGCCACGGATTCCTTCTTGAATTCTTCCATGGAACCATAGATTGATTCAACTGTTGCCTTGTCAGCCTTTTCAATAAGTGAGCGGGCATGTTCCTCTGAATCAGGAGAAGCACACTTTGCCTTGAAGCTTTCGATAACGTTCTTTGCCTCAGGTCCCGGCAGGACTCCGCCATCGTTAAGGCCGAACTTGATTCCGTTGTGTCCTATGGGGTTGTGGCTTGCAGAAATGTATACGAAGCCGTCAAAGCTTTTTGCGTATGCCATTACTTCTGGAGCCGCAGCGTATCCTGTAAAAACCGTCTGGATTCCGCAGCATGCGAGGGCACGGATTATGGAGTCTGCAATCTGTGCTCCTGTTGGCCGTGTATCCTGGGCAACCACTACGCGTGGGTTTTTCCTGCCGGTCTTGTTCTTGATGTATTCAGAAAATGTTTCTCCGATGAGGGCTGAAAGAAGCCTGTTGGTTTCTCCTATTTCGGGAGTGTTGTCTTCGTCCCTGCCGCTTTGGGCAAAAACCTTTCTCCAGCCTGAGGCTGAAAGTATCATATTGTGTTCCATAATATTTTTAGTATATCAAAGGCCAATTGTGTTTTCAATCGTTCTGAAATTTGGTATACTCTTTGCAAAATTTTCAATAAGATTCAAGGAAACTACAAGGATATATTATGGCAGACCAGAAAGACGTGTTCCGTAAGATTGTTGCAGAAGCAGTAAATGCATTTAAGAACTCAAAGTCAATTGAGGCAGACGACATCGATGCTTCTTCTGTACGTGTTGAAATTCCTCCAAAGCCGGAAATGGGTGACCTGGGATTTCCTGTGTTCACCTTTGCAAAGACTTTCAGGATGGCACCTCCTCAGATTGCAGCCGGTGTGATTGAAGTCATAAAGTCCATGGCAGAAAAGGATCCTTCGGTAAATGCCCTTGGTGAATTCCTTGCTGCAGGCCCATACGTTAATGTAAAGCTTAACAAGGCCAATGCTTCCGTTGACATTCTCCGCAAGATCATTGAACAGAAGGATTCCTACGGTTCAATTGCTTCAGACGGAAAAAAGCCCCTTGAGGGCCGCCGCGTAATGATTGAATTTTCTTCACCAAATACGAACAAGCCTCTTCATCTTGGACACCTTCGTAACGATGCCCTTGGAGAATCTGTAAGCCGCATCCTCAAGAAGGCCGGTGCAGAAGTGTTCAAGGTTGACCTTATCAACAACCGTGGCGTTCACATCTGCAAGTCCATGCTGGCATACAAGCTTTTCCACGAGGCAAAGGTTGAAACTCCGGAATCCCTTGGAATGAAGGGTGACCATTTTGTAGGCCAGTGCTATGTTGAATTCGACAGGCACTCAAAGGAACATCCGGAAGCCCTTCAGGAAGCGGAAGACATGCTCATAAAGTGGGAAGCCGGTGATCCTGAAGTACGCGCCCTCTGGCAGAAAATGAACGACTGGACCCTTAATGGTGTAAAGGAAACTTACAGGCGCACGGGAATTGAATTCGACAAGTTCTACCTTGAATCGGAAACCTACCTCAAGGGAAAGGATGAAATCCTGAAAGGTCTTGAAAGGGGAGTATTCTTCAAGGCAGAAGACGGGTCGGTGCGCATCGACGTTACCGATGTTGTTGGAAAGGGCAAGGACGAAGACAATCACGAAAAGGTTCTCCTTCGCAAGGATGGAACTTCCGTTTACATTACCCAGGACATTGGAACTGCCATCAGCCGCCACGATGACTGGGCATTTAACGAAATGATCTACGTTGTTGCTTCCGAGCAGAACTATCACTTCAAGATTCTGTTCCACATCCTCAAGAAACTTGGCTTTGACTGGACCGACAAGCTCTATCACCTGAGCTACGGCCTTGTAAACCTTCCAAGCGGAAGAATGAAGAGCCGCGAGGGAACTGTTGTTGATGCAGACGACCTTATCGATAACCTTCATGCAGATGCCCTCAAGGCAATTGCAGACCGCGACCGTGATGTTGAACTCAATGCAGATGATGTTGCAGAAAAGGTAGCCCTTGCAGCCCTTCATTACTATCTGCTCAACGTAGCACCGGTCAAGGACATGCTCTTTAATCCTGAGGAATCCCTGAGTTTTAACGGGAATACGGGTCCGTACCTTCAGTACATGGGTGCCCGCATTTCTTCAATTCTCCGCAAGGCAAAGGAAGCCGGTGTTGAACCTGATGCATCGGATGAAGCCCTTGTAATGCTGAATTCAGAAAGCGAATGGGCACTGATCAAGGATCTTGAACGCTATCCTGCCGTTGTTGCACGTGCTGCAGAAACCATGGATCCAAGCGTAATGTCTGCCTATGTCTATGACGTGTGCAAGAGCTTCAGCGCATTCTACCGCGACTGCCCGATTCTTTCCGTGGAAGCTGAACAGCCAAAGCTTGCCCGTGCACGTCTTGCTCTTGCAGAATGCACTCTTACCGTGCTGTCTACGGCAATGGAACTTGTACTTGTTCCTTTTGTTGAACGCATGTAAGCCCCATGACTTTATAAAAAAAACGAGGTGACTAATATGGATGCAAACATAATTCAAAGACTGTCAAACATTGCCATGAGCAATGACCCCATCGACCAGTCCCTGTATGAAAAGTACGACGTTAAGCGCGGCCTTAGGTATTCAGACGGCCGTGGTGTTCTTGTAGGACTTACAAGCATCGGTGATGCCATCGGTTATGAAGTTGACGAAAACAACAAGAAGGTTGCCATTCCAGGCCGCCTCATTTACCGCGGATATAATGTAGAAGACATTGTTCACGATGCAGAAAAGAGCCACCAGTTTGGATATGAGCAGGTTGCATACCTTCTTCTTTTTGGTGCACTCCCGACAAAGAACCAGCTTGAGGAATTCAAGGAACTTCTGGGAAGCCTCCGTGCCCTTCCAGAATATTTTACGGAAGACATGATCATGAAGGCTCCTTCAAGCGACATCATGAACAAAATTGCACGTGGTGTTCTTGCCTCATATTCCTATGACAAGGATCCGGAAAACCGTGAGATTTCCAATGTCCTGCGTCAGTGCATCGAGCTTACATCCCGCTTTTCAACCCTTGCAGCCTATGGCTACCAGGCAAAGCGCCGCTACTATGACGGAAAGTCCATGTACGTTCACAATCCAAAGCCGGAACTTGGAACTGCAGAAAATTTCCTCCGTCTCATAAGAAGCGACAAGCAGTATACCCAGCTGGAAGCAGAACTTCTTGACCTTGCCCTCATCCTTCATGCAGAGCATGGTGGCGGTAACAACTCTTCATTTACGATTCACGTTGTTTCTTCTGCCGACACGGACACTTATTCTGCCGTTGCAGCTGCATGCGGTTCATTGAAAGGTAGCCGTCATGGTGGTGCCAACATCCGCGTAATGGAAATGATGGATAACATCAAGGAAAACGTAAAGGACTGGTCTGATGAAAACGAAATCCGCCAGTATCTCCTTAAGATTGGCCGCAAGGAAGCCTTTGACCGCACTGGGCTTATTTACGGACAGGGACACGGCGTTTACACCATCAGCGACCCTCGAGCAATACTCCTCCGCAACAAGGCTGAGGAACTTGCCAAGGAAAAGAACTGTCTTGAGGAATTCCACCTGTACAACATAATTGAGCGCCTTGCCCCGGATGTACTCTGCGAACTTCACGGTGACAAGAAGCGCATCTGTACAAATGTTGACTTCTACTCGGGATTCGTATATTCAATGCTGAACATTCCACGGGAACTTTACACGCCGCTTTTTGCCATTTCACGTATTGCCGGATGGAGCGCACACCGCATCGAGGAAATCGTTGCCGGCCGCCGCATTTACCGTCCTGCCTACAAGGGAATTGCAGCCTTGCGTGATTATGTTCCGATGGACAGGCGTGTTGAAAATGCAATTCCACAGATTGCGCCGGCTGATTCTTCCGTTCATACAACGGGACCTTCTGACTAGGATCAGTTCAAATGGCTGCAAAATACCTGCTGGTTTTTCTGTGTTCCATGATTCCCCTTGTTGAACTCCGCGGGGCCATTCCTGTTTCCCAGGGCTATGGCCTGCCGGTCATTCCGTCCTTTGCAGTGTGCATAATCGGAAACATGATTCCCGTCCCTTTCATCTACCTGTTTGCAAGAAGGTTCCTTGAGTGGGGGCAGGACAAAAGGTTCATTGGTGGAATCTGTTCTTTTTTCCTTATAAAGGGAAGAAAAGGTGGAGAAAAACTCCAGTCAAAGGCCGGCAGGGGGCTTTTTGTGGCCCTTTTCCTCTTTGTAGGAATTCCCCTGCCTGGAACCGGGGCATGGACTGGAACCCTTGCCGCAAGCTGTCTTGGCATGAGCTTTAGGGAAACGGTTATGGCCGTAATCGCCGGTGTATTGTGTGCAGGCCTCATAATGATAGCCCTTAGCCTTGGAGTTGTTACGGCAGCAGGTGCCATGTAAGCTTCTTTTATAGAAGAAAACCAGGGAATTTGAATTTTTACCTGCAAATTTGTAAAATAAGCCTGATTTTTTGCGAATTTGTTGACGATTCAGGCAAAATTTTATTATCTTTATCAACAATAAATGAATATCAGGGATGTGAACATGTCAAAGAAAGATGTGACAGAAAACGTTGTGGAAGAAGAAAACAAGGCAACCGCAGCAGAATCTTCTGAAAAGGCCCAAGAACAGCAGCCGGCAGAAGAAGTTAAGGCTGAAGAAGAAAAGGAACTTACTGCAGAAGAAAAAATTGCAGCTCTTGAAAAGGAAATTGAAAGTCTTAAGAATGACAATGCACAGCTTAAGGATGACGTTCTTCGCAGGGCAGCAGATTTTGAAAACTACAGGAAGCGTTCCATCCAGGAAAAGCAGGATGCTTACGATTATGCAAACACAAACCTGCTCAAGGATCTTCTTGAAAGCCTGGACAATTTTGACCGCACTGTAGAAGCTGCTGCCAGTGCAACGGATGCCAAGACAATTGCCGATGGTGTGACAATGATCAACAAGTCCCTCATCAGCATGCTTGAAAACAAGTATAATCTTGTTTCCTATGGAACTGCAGGTGATGCCTTTGACCCGGACATTCACGAGGCCATCGGCAAGGCAGATGAAGATGTTCCGGAACCTGTCCTCAAGGCAGTTTACCTTAAGGGCTACAAGCTTAAGAACCGTGTCATCCGTCACGCAAAGGTAATGGTATCAATGCCTAAGGAAGGCAACTAACAGCGATTGGAAAAGTTACCCCTGGAATTGAGTTCCTAGGGGCTTCATATAGTTTTTTTTAGATAAGAGGTATATAAAATGGGAAAGATTATCGGAATCGACTTGGGAACAACAAACTCTTGTGTTTCAGTAATGGAAGGTGGAAAGCCTGTTGTAATCCAGAACTCGGAAGGTGGACGTACAACTCCATCCATTGTTGGCTTTACATCAAAGGGTGACAGAATTGTAGGTCTTCCTGCAAAGAACCAGATGGTTACAAACCCAAAGAATACAATCTATTCTATCAAGCGTTTCATCGGTCATCGTTACGGGGAACTTTCAGGAGAAGCAAAGCTTGTTCCTTATACAGTTAAGGATCACGGTGAAGACGTTCGTGTTGAAGTTCAGGACAACGGTTCAACAAAGGAATATTCTCCACAGGAAATCTCTGCATTCATTCTCCAGAAGATGAAGAAGACGGCAGAAGACTATCTTGGCGAAACAGTTACGGAAGCAGTTATCACTGTTCCTGCATACTTCAACGATGCACAGCGCCAGGCAACAAAGGATGCAGGTAAGATTGCAGGCCTTGACGTAAAGCGCATCATCAACGAACCAACAGCAGCTTCCCTTGCATACGGTTTTGACAAGGATTCAAAGTCGGAAAAGACAATCGCAGTATACGACCTTGGTGGCGGTACATTCGATATTTCCATCCTCGAACTTGCTGACGGTGTTTTTGAAGTAAAGGCTACAAATGGTGACACTCACCTCGGTGGTGATGACTGGGACCGCGCAATCGTAAACTGGCTCATCAGTGAATTCAAGAACGACAGCGGAATCGACCTTTCAAACGATTCAATGGCTCTCCAGCGTCTCCGCGAAGCTGCAGAAAATGCAAAGATCAGCCTTTCCAACCAGGCAACTGCAGACATCAACCTTCCATTCATTACGGCTGATGCAACAGGTCCAAAGCATCTCCAGAAGTCACTTTCACGTGCACAGTTTGAACAGATGACAGACAGCCTCTTTGAAAGGACACGCGAACCATGTATGAAGGCCATGAAGGATGCAGAAATCACTCCGGACAAGATTGACGAAGTTATCCTCGTTGGTGGTTCTTCACGCATGCCTAAGGTTCAGGAAATCGTAAAGAGCATCTTCGGAAAGGAAGGAAGCCGTTCCGTAAACCCTGACGAAGCAGTAGCCGTTGGTGCTGCAATCCAGGGTGGCGTTCTCTCAGGCGACGTAAAGAGCGAACTCCTTCTTCTTGACGTTACACCACTTTCACTCGGTATTGAAACACTTGGCGGAGTATGCACAAAGCTTATTCCTGCAAATACAACAATTCCTACAAAGAAGAGCCAGATTTTCTCTACTGCAGCTGATGGACAGACAGCAGTAACAATCCATGTTCTCCAGGGCGAACGCGAAATGGCAGCTGACAACCGCACTCTCGGAAACTTCAACCTTGAAGGCATTCCATCGGCTCCACGTGGCGTTCCACAGATTGAAGTTACATTCAACATCGATGCCAACGGTATCGTTCACGTTTCTGCAAAGGACCTTGGTACCGGTAAGGAACAGAACATCCAGATTACATCTTCAAGCGGTCTTTCTGATGAAGAAATTGAACGCATGAAGAAGGATGCCGAAGCAAATGCAGAAGCAGACAAGAAGAAGCGCGAGGGAATCGATGCAAAGAACGAAGCTGACAGCCTTGCCTTTGCAACTGAAAAGTCCCTCAAGGACATTGGCGACAAGATTTCTGCCGACGAAAAGGCAAAGATTGAAGCTGCCCTCAATGAGCTTAAGGAAGCCCTCAAGGGTGACAATGTGGAAGAAATCAAGGCAAAGTCGGAAGCCCTTAAGCAGGCATCTTACAAGATGGCAGAAGAACTTTACAAGGCTCAGGCTGCCGCTGGTGCAGGTGCAGGCCCTCAGGGTGCAGGCCCTAACCCGGGAGCCGGTGCAAATCCGGGAGCAGGCGCTTCAGGTGCCGATGACGTTGATTTCGAAGTAAAGAACTGATTGAATCATGGCAAACAAGCGTGACTACTATGAAGTGCTTGGAGTAGACAAGTCTGCGGACAAGGAAACGATAAAGAAGGCCTACCGCAAGCTTGCCCTCAAGTATCATCCGGATAGAAACCCGGACAATAAGGAAGCTGAGGAAAAATTCAAGGAAGCAACGGAAGCCTACGAAGTTCTCTGCGACGACCAGAAGAAGGCGGTGTATGACCAGTATGGCCATGCAGGCCTTGATGGAATGGGCGGGGCAGGAGCCGGCGGGTTCTCCCATGCATTCCACGACTTCAGCGACATTTTTGGCGGAATGGGTGGAGGCGGATTTAGCGACATCTTTGAAAGCATCTTTGGCGGCGGTGGCGGCTTTGGATTTGGCGGTGGAAGCTCAAGACGCTCCAATGAAGGTGAATCCATTCGCTGTAACCTGCATATTGACTTTAAGGAAGCCGTATATGGCTGCAAGAAGGACATAGAGTACAACAGGAATGAACCTTGTCCTGAATGTAACGGTACTGGCGGAGAAAAGGGTTCTTCCGTAAAAACCTGTCCGACATGTCACGGCTATGGTGAAGTGAATACAAGGCAGGCTTTCATCTCCATGCGCACCATCTGTCCAACATGTCATGGAAACGGTACGGTCATCGACAATCCTTGCCATGCATGCCATGGAACTGGTGTTTACAAGAAGAGGCAGTCCATTACGGTTACCATTCCTTGCGGAGTCCAGACTGGACGGGACCTGTGTCTTCGCGGCATGGGTCATGCAGGAAAAAATGGTGCTCCGGCAGGAGACTTCCATATCTTCGTAAATGTACGTGCAGACAGGTGCTTTGAGCGCGAAGGGTACGACCTTATCTGTGCCGTTCCAGTCAGCGTTTCACAGGCAATCCTCGGTGATACTGTTGAAATCACCGGCCTTGACGACAAGAAGATCAGCCTAAAGATTCCAGCTGGAACCCAGCATGGCGAGATCATCAAGGTTAAGGGCGAGGGCGTTCCTTATGACGGCAAGTCTAGGAAGGGCGACCTTTACGTTAAGGTTATCGTTCAGATTCCTAAGGGAATTAACCGCGAGCAGCACAAGGTTCTTGAGGAATTTGCAAAGCTTGAAAATCCTTCAAGAAATCCTTCCGTGCTGACCCGTGACTACATTGGTGGTTAAACTGGGGTAAACTGGGGTAAACTGGGGTAGACCCAAGGGTTTGCTTCAATTTAGCCCATTTTTAGCCCTAAATCCCGGTTTTGAGAACCCTTACTGTGGTTTTCTGCCGGGATTTTTTTATTCCCCAATGGGGTGAATTTTTTTTCCTTTTTTGCCGATATTGTGTTATAATACTGTAAATATGTGTGTATTACGGGGTAGTGGTCTTTCGTAGGCATGCATGTCCGAGGTGCAGAAATGTATAAAACAAAAAAACGTATTATCGCTTCCTTTTTTGGAATTCTGATGCTCGCCATTCTTGGATTCATTCTGTTGAAAATTTCGTCTTTCGTTGACAGTGTGCGTGCATATCGGGTTGTATTTCCCTTGTTTACTGCCTGTATCGTGTTCAGTCTTCTATATATAGTTGCTGCAAGAATCCAGGAAAACATCCTTGCTTCCATCAAGCACAAGGAGCTTTACACTGGGGAAACGGGAATCCTGAATGAATTCATCGACAGGATTCGTTTCTGCTATTCCCTTGACGATTTTTATGAGTCGGTAGGTTCCGTTCTTGAAGTTAAGGGTGACTGTTCCGTTCTTCTCGTTGATTCAGAGACGAACTATGTTCTTTACAACAGCCCCGACAGGCTTTCATGCTCTGAAAAGACTATGGATACCCTTGCCCTGAACTATCCTTCTGACTGGAAGGACGGATACTACTTCATGGGAAATGAATTCGGCATGGTTTCAAAGTATTCGGCTTCCCGTGGATTCATTCTCGTGCACAACAAGATCCACATGTATGTTTTCTGCCGCTATACAAGGCTCTTTGACCAGGAAATCTACAAGCCTCTTCTTGAAGAATTCCAGCGCTTTCTTGAACGTACAAAGCAGATCAACGACCTTTCTGAAATTTCTGCCCTTTCGCGCGAGTGGAAGCAGCTTGCAGATACTCAGCAGTCATTCCTTCCATTGAACATGCCAAAAATCGACAAGCTTTCCATTGCTGCATATTACCGTCCTCTCGTTAACGTTTCGGGTGACTATTATTCAGTTTTGCCAATTACACCTACAAAGACACTTCTCATGCTTGGTGACGTGTCCGGTAAGGGTCTTGCTGCTGCATTGGTCATGGGTCTCGTGATGAATACGGTAAAGATTCTTGAAGACCGTGAAGACCTTCCTTCCATGATTAAGGCTGTCGATAAGGCCATTAAGGGAATGAAGCTCCAGGATAAGTATACGGTTCTTTTCATCGGAGTGGTTGATACGGAAAAGATGACAATCCGCTACGTAAACGCTTCCATGTCTGACCCTCTTATCATTACCAATTCCCCAAGCGGATATAGGATCAAGCCCCTGACTTCAAACTGTTCCCTTGTCGGTATCATTGACATTGATGAAGTTGAAGTTGCAGAACAGAGGCTGTTCCGTGATGACGTGATCCTCATGGCTTCCGACGGTGTTTCTGAAGTAATGAATGAAGAAGGCGTTGAGCTTGGTGATACGGAACTTTATCAGAATACAATCAAAAAGAGCGCTGCAAAGACACCTAAGGAATTTGTTGATGATGTAGTCAGCCTCATTATGGATTACAACGGCGGCAAGAAACTCAGGGACGACGTTACAATGCTTGTTGCCAAGGTTGGGAGGTAAGCAATGATTTACATTATTATTAACTTTCTTGTAGCTGCATATCTTATTTTCGCTTCGTTCAGCATTGACAAGCTTGAGACAAAGCGCCAGAGTTCCAGCGTTCTCGTTAACCTGATTCTTTTCTGCGGTACCATATACATCCTCATGGGTGTCACGGATATTTTTGCCCTTAAGAAGCTGAACCAGGTTGCCCTTCTTGTGGGACGCCTTACCTATGTCCTCATGGGATTTTTTGCCGTTTTCAGCTGCAACTACATGATGGTTTATCCAAACTACAAGCCCATAAAATTCTTTAAGCTTTTTGGCTGGATTCTCATTGTTGCTTCAATCTATATCATCTGCTTTGTTCCAAATGCCTTCAACAGCATCTATTTTTCTTCTGCAAGCGGATTTGCAATTACTTCCGGCATGATGTTCAAGGGAAGCCTTGGACGCGTATTGCACATAAGGTGGCTTGATGGATATAACTTCCTGTTCAGGGGATTCATTCCTGGTTTTGTAATCCTCATGACCTTTGTACGTGCCGAGAACAACGATTCAAGGATTACAAGGCAGAACATGGGCTGGAACAACGTTGGCGTCATGCTTTCATGGCTTGCATTCATCTACATTAGCCGCTGTTCTGCATTCATTCCGGATATTAATGCCATCGTTCCTATTGGCTACCTGCCAATGGTTTACTGCTTTATCCGTGCCAATGAAAATGACGAACTTGTTGACTTCAAGGGATTTATCAAGGCAACTGCACGCTTTATCATCGGTCTTGTAATTCCTATCATGATCCTGTGGTGTGCATTCATGGGACTTTTGCCTGTCTCTGCCGTAAACAGCTGGCTTTTCTACATCCTTGTTTACCTTGTTGCTGCTGCAATTACGGGTTCCGGATTCCTCATCAGGCGCAGGTTTGCAAAGTCTGACCTTTTCCGTGCAAAACGCTATGAGGAAGATTTTGAGCAGGATATTACCCATCTTGACTTTACAAAGACTCCAAAGGAAATTACTGAAGACGTTTTCAAGATCTTCAGGAAATATACTGAAACTTCTTCAATGAAGATTCTCATTGACGATGGTAGCGGAAACCTTAATGCCGTTTATACTTCTGACGACAAGCCTTTTTCAATTGACATTGACAAGAGCATCGGTGATGTTATCATGAATACCCACAGGCAGGTTATTTTCCGCGAGCACCTTGACACTGTTGTTGCTCTTGCCGGCATTAAGACAAGGGTTACGGGACTTCTTGACATGACCGATTCCGATGCATACATCATGCTTAATGAAGGCCGTCAGTTCATTGGTCTCATCCTTCTTGGAAAGAAGACTTCGGGCAACTCTTATTCAGAATACGACTATGAAATGTTCAACAAGTACTACTCAAACCTCTTTGTTGTAGGTTACTACGTTAAGAACATCATGAACGAAAGCGTTGTCGGTACGGTTAACCGCGAAATCCGCATGTCGGGCCAGATCATCACTTCCATCCAGGAAAACATGGACCTTATCAAGAGCAAGAAGGTCGATGCCGGTTACCTGATGATTCCTGCCCATAACATTGGTGGTGAATTCGTTGACATGATCCGCCTTACGGATACGCGCCATATCTTTATCATCGGTGCCCTTTCGGGTAAGGGTATTGCGGCTTCCATGAACATGGTCATCCTTAAGTCCATCATTCGTACTTACCTTGCCGAGACAACTGACTTTAAGAAGCTTGTTGCAAAGGTTAACTTCTTTATCAGGGATTCCCTGCCAAAGGGAACATTCTTTAGTGGAATTTTCGGCCTCATGGACTTTTCTTCGGACACCATGTATTACATCAACTGTGGTTCGCCGGCCCTCTTTGTCTACACCCGTGCCTATAACAACGTTATTGAAGTCCAGGGTGAAGGACACATCCTTGGCTTTGTAAAGGACATTCTTCCGTACCTTAAGGTCAAGAAGGTTCAGCTTGCCAAGGGTGACATCGTAATGTCCATGACGGACGGTATTCTTGATACAAGGTCCCTTCGCGGTGACATCTTTGGTAAGACAAGGACCCAGACTGCACTCATGGAAAATTCAAACTATCCTGCAGAAAAGATGGCAAAGTTTGCCTATGATAGCCTTGTTGAATTCTCTTCTAAGGAACTTGAAAATGATGTTACCATGCTTGTCATGAAGTATCTTGGTGAAGAATAATCAGGGGGTAGATTTAGATGGACCAGCTTCAGATTAAAGAAAAAGTAGGCGTAAACTACATGCTCCTTGAACTTTCGGGAGCGATGAATTCATATACGGACGTGGAACTCCAGCAGAAGGTTTTCCAGTACATCATCGATTCGAATGTTGTAATTGATACGGAAAACGTAACCCAGGTTGACTCTTCTGCCATTGGCATCATCATTGCAAGCCATAATGATGGTGAGGAATATGGTACAAAGCTGTTCATCATGAATCCTTCGGAATGCGTAAGGCGCGCCCTTGAACGTACGGGATTCCTGGACCTTTTCCATATAATCCATTCAGTAACTGAGGTTACTGATGAATAGGATTTGCTGTGGCTGTGCTATTGCAGCTGCAGTCTTCATGAGCATTTTATCTTCCGGTTGTACCAAGACTGCCTATGCCCAGACTGGATCCCAGCCTCAGAAAAAATTGCAGGTGGCTTCCGGTACAGCCATGGCGCCTGATTCCAGTGTACAGAATGCAGAAAAAATCAGGCGGGTGTTTTCAAGGGTAAATCCACGGGCAAAATCCTGCATTGAAGGGATCCTTTCAGACCTGGAGGAATTTCTTTCAGACCTGCAGATCATTCTTGATGAAGAAAAGGAATTCCGCAGTGATGACAAGAGCCTTTTTTTTCTGATTGACAAGAAGAATACGGCAGAAAGCACATACATTCCAAAGGATCTTATTGAACTTAAGGCAAACAGGTACTTTAACCTTAACAAGTCGGGCATGTTCATCAGGCCAGAAGCCTATGAGGCCCTGAAGGAAATGTCCCTTGCGGCCCAGGATGACGGGATTACCCTTCTTGTAAGTTCCGTGTACAGGTCATACAAGTACCAGGAAAACCTGTTTAACTACTGGGTTTCCGTAGACGGCCTTGAAGAGGCTGAACGTGAAAGTGCCAGGGCAGGTACAAGCCAGCATCAGCTGGGTACTGCCGTTGACTTTGGTTCCATCAGCGATGATTTTGGTTCTACTGCCATGGGCAAGTGGGTTTATAGGAATGCTGCAAGGTATGGCTGGTCCCTTTCCTTTCCAAAGGGATATGAGGATGTGACCGGTTACCGCTGGGAATGCTGGCATTTTAGGTATGTGGGCAGGAATGCATGCCTCTTCCAGGAAAAATGGTTTGGTGACGTTCAGCAGTTTATGCTTGAGTTCATCAAGTACTGGAAGGAAGATTAGTTTTTTTTGTTACTGTCAGTTGATTGGTGAGTGGCCGGGTTTATTACCTGGCCGTTTTTTTTGCGATAGCGATGTGCAGGGCGCGGCAGCGTTGCAGAGCGCAGCGGCGCAATGAGCGTAGCGGAACCCGGAACGTAGCGGCCTGCAGGGTGCTTTTGCACCCTGCAGGCAACGCCCAAGATTCCTACCGAAAACTCGATAGCTGCTTACTTTGCAACAAAGTTGAGGCGGTCCCAAAAGTTCTGTCATGCTGAACTTGATTCAGCATCTGCACTGCATATAGCGTAGGGATTCCGAAACAAGTTCGGAATGACACTATGAATTATACTTATTGGACAACCCCTTTCTCCTATTTTGCAACAAAGTTGACCATCTTGCCTTTGACAACGATAACCTTTACGATTTCCTTGCCGTCAGTAAATTTCTTGTAGCCTTCAGTTTCCACTGCGCGGGCCTTGAGAGTTTCGTCGTCTGCATCGGCAGCTGCCTCAAACTTGTCGCGGAGCTTTCCGTTGATCATGACAACGATTTCTTTGGTGTCTTCCTTGCAGTATTCTTCGCTGAAGGTTGGCCATGCTTCGTAGGCATTTGTATTTGAGTGTCCAAGCTTTTCCCAGAGTTCTTCACCAAGGTGAGGAGCATAAGGGCTGAGCATGAGAACAAATCCTTCCCACATTGCTTTTGGCATCTTTTCAACTTTTGAAGCTTCGTTGATGAAAATCATCATTTGGCTGATGGCAACGTTAAAGTCAAGGTTTGCAGTATCCTTTGTTACCTTCGCAACTGTCTTTGCATAAGTCTTGCGCAGTTCAACAAGAGCCTTGTCTTCAAGCTTTCCTGTGATGTCAATGTCTGCAATAGGCTTTTCGCTCACCTGCCAAACCTTGTCAAGGAAGCGGGTGATTCCAACGAGACCCTGTGTATTCCATGGCTTTGAGACTGTAAGTGGACCCATGAACATTTCGTACATGCGCACGCTGTCTGCACCGTACTGGTCGATCATTTCATCAGGATTGACTACGTTCTTAAGTGACTTTGACATCTTTGCGATAATCTGTTCGACTTCTTCGCCAGTTGCCTTTTCGATGTACTTGCCGTCCTTTTCTTCAACCTCGTCAGTTGGAACAAGGGTCTTGTTCTTGCGCTGGAAAGCAAATGAAGTGATAAGTCCCTGGTTGATCAGGCGCTGGAATGGTTCCTTTGTAGAAACTACGCCGCAGTCATAGAGAACCTTGTGCCAGAATCTTGCGTAGAGAAGGTGGAGAACTGCGTGCTCTGCACCACCAACGTAAAGGTCAACCGGCATCCAGTAGTTTTCTGCTTCCTTTGAACAGAATGCCTTGTCGTTCTTTGGATCAAGATAGCGCAGGTAATACCAGCATGAACCGCCCCACTGAGGCATTGTGTTTGTCTCGCGCTTTGCATCCTTTCCGCACTTTGGACACTTGCAGTTAACCCAGGAATCGATGGCGGCAAGAGGAGATTCACCTGTACCTGTAGGCTGGTAAGACTTTACATCAGGGAGCTTGACTGGAAGTTCGCTTTCTGGAACGGCAACAGTTCCGCAGTCAGGACAATGTACCAGAGGAATAGGTTCACCCCAGTAGCGCTGGCGGCTGAAAATCCAGTCGCGGAGCTTGTAGTTTACGGTTGCCTTACCGATTTTCTTTTCTTCAAGGAATTCAATCATCTTTGCGATGGCATCCTTTTTATTGAGTCCGTCTACAAATCCTGAGTTTACGTGGATTCCGTCCTGAGTCCAGGCTTGAGTCTGAACGTCAACTTCTGATTTCAAAACTTCAATGATTGGAAGATTGAATTTCTTTGCGAATTCCCAGTCGCGGTCGTCGTGTGCAGGAACGGCCATGATTGCACCTGTTCCGTATGAAATGAGAACATAGTCAGCAACCCAGATAGGAATCTTCTTTCCATTGACAGGATTGATTGCATAGCTGCCGGAGAAAACACCGGTCTTGTCCTTTGCAAGGTCAGTGCGCTGAAGGTCGGACTTCTTTGCAGCTTCCTCAATGTATTTTTCAACAGCTTCCTTCTGTTCTGGAGTTGTGATCTTTTTTACTGCAGGATGCTCCGGAGCAACAACCATGTAAGTTGCACCGTAAAGTGTGTCACAGCGAGTTGTGTATACTGTAAGCTTTTCGGCTGCGTGTCCGTCGATTACAAAATCAACTTCCGCACCGAACGACTTTCCGATCCAGTTGCGCTGCATTGCCTTAACGCTGTCAGGCCAGTCAAGGGTATCAAGGTCTTCAAGAAGGCGTTCTGCATATTCAGTGATCTTAAGGATCCACTGGCGGATTGTCTTGTGTGTAACAACTGCACCACAGCGTTCGCACTTTCCTTCCTTTACTTCTTCGTTGGCAAGACCTGTAAGACATGAAGGGCACCAGTTGATTGGAGTTTCTGCTTCGTAGGCAAGTCCCTTTTCGTAGAGCTTGAGGAAAATCCACTGGGTCCATTTGTAGTAGTCCGGTTCGCATGTAGAAACGCAGCGGTCCCAGTCGTAGCTGAACCCGAGTGCCTTGATCTGGCGCGTAAAGTTTTCAATGTTCTTGTTTGTCGTGATTGAAGGATGTGTTCCCGTCTTGATGGCATAGTTTTCTGCAGGAAGACCGAATGCATCATATCCCATCGGATGAAGAACATTGTATCCGTTCATGCGAAGGTAGCGGCAGTAAATGTCTGTTGCCGTGTATCCTTCCGGATGTCCAACATGGAGGCCTGCTCCCGATGGATAAGGAAACATGTCAAGAACATATCGGCGCTTGTCAGCCGAAAATTTTTCATCTTCTGTTACACGGAATGTCTTGTTTTCATCCCAATATTTTTGCCACTTAGGCTCAATGTTTTTGAATGGGTAAGCCATATATAACTCCTATTATGAATTTCTGACCGGTTCGTTACTGTCACGCCATGGAGGACGCGGCAGCATTATGATGAATTTTATGCGCAATATTATAGTAGATTGTTAAAGGATTGTGAAGTTTGTATCTGGGTGTTTAATGGTGTTTTAGGGCATTGGTCGTTGAGAAAGACCTATCAGAAAAATTAAAGTTGTTGTATATTGATTCCATAAAAAAAATTAAAAAAAATGGAGTTAAGATCATGAAAGCGTTGTACAGGACGTTGTACAGGATCCAGCAGTTTGGATTGAGCTTTGTAATGGCAATGGGGGCACGGAAAAAGCATAATGTTCTTGTGGGGAGCGGTTCCCTTCTTAAGGTGGTGGAGCTGCTTAAAGAATCCGGAAAGGAAAGGGTTCTTGTTACTACCACTCCTGGCTTCCTTAGTCGGGGTACCTTGAAGGTTTTTCTTGACAGGCTGAATGAAAATGGAATTCATGCAACGGTTTTCAGCCATATTACTCCTGACCCGGCCATTGAATGCGTTGAAAATACAGCCAGGGCCTACATTGAAGGAAAGTGCCAGGCAATTGTAGCTGTTGGCGGTGGCAGTGTAATCGACTGTACAAAAATTGCTGCGGCCCGTGTCGTAAAGCCGTGGCAGAGCGTAAGGCAGATGAAGGGGCTTTTGAAGGTTCATCACAGGATTCCAGACTTTTACGCAGTTCCCACTACTGCAGGAACTGGCAGCGAGGTTACAGCTGCAGCCGTGGTGACAGATACTGTAGACGGAATCCATTGCAAATATGCAGTAAGCGACTATTGCCTTATTCCAAGATATGCAGTCCTTGATCCGGACCTGCTGGTTTCCCTTCCGGCAGGAATAACGGCTGCAACAGGAATGGATGCCTTGACCCATGCGGTGGAAGCCTATACCAACCGTTTTGCAACTTCATACGTTAAGAAGAATGCCCTTGAGGCGGTAAAGCTTATTTATGCCAATCTTGAAAAATCATACAGTGATGGAAGTGATGTGGAAGCCAGAAAGAACATGCTTCTGGCGTCTTTTGCAGCTGGAATTGCATTTACAAATAATTTTGTCGGATATGTTCATGCTGTTGCTCATGCCCTGGGTGGAATCTACGGAATTGCCCACGGGCTTGCAAATGCCATTTTGCTTCCCTATGTAATGGAACAGTATGGAAAAAGTACATGGAAAGAACTGGCAGAGCTTGCAGACGCAGCTGGAATTGAAGGGGACAGCATCGAGGAAAAAGCCCGGAATTTCATAGCTTCCATACGAAAGATGAATTCAAACATGGGAATCCCTGAAAAAATTCAGGAACTGCAGGAAAAGGATTTTGACCTGATCATTGCACGAGCCATTAAGGAGGGTAATCCTGCCTATCCTGTACCTTCAATATGGGGGACAAAAGACTTTGAACTTCTCCTTCGAAAGGTAATTGGGTGAGCTTAGATGTAGCCTATAAGTTCTGGGAATCTATTCAATTTATTGGCCCAGCTTTAGTTTTTTATGCAGCGACTGGATCAATTTGAAGTGTTTATCATATCGATGACGATGTTTGTATATAGAAGAATCATATAAGGCTTTCCTTTCGTAGTTCGTTTATGTAGGAGGAATCCATTTTTACATTTCCGATTTTCTTAAAAAAGTTGTCCTTGTCAGATTTTTTTGACTTTGAATAATATGTTTTTTTTTGCATATCTTTTAGTAAATCAAGTTCATTTTGTAGAGACATAATCATCTCCTGCATCTGACTTAATACCTGAGAAAAGTGATCTAATCCCTTGTTATTGTTGATTGAGTTAACATTAGTAGGTGAAGGAAAAAGAACAGTTGAAGGGGATGCTACTGAAAGATAATCAGATTGACTATTTTGGGATAAAGTGTTTGTTGATAATCTCGATATGTCTTCATATCGATTGTCAATCAGCATGTCGTAAGGAATTCTGTATATTTTTGTAAGTTTTCTGACAATTTCTACAGAAGGCTCAACTTCTCCTGATTCATATTTCATGTAAGCCTGACGGGAAAGTCCAAGTAATTTTGCCAACAATTCTTGGGACAATCTGTGTTTTATTCGTAATTCCTTTAGTATTTCCTTCATGCAAAAAAAATATACGTTTATAAAATATATGTCAAGTATTATTTACTGTATTTGTTATGATTTAGTTACATATAATTACTAAATCTACTTGCGCAATTTTGTAGTTGTGCTACATGTACTTTTTTATCAAATCAAGAATTGTCTGCTTTGCCCTTTCTTTTTCGGAACCATAGGTTTCAAGGCTTACATCAAGAAACAGGGCTGAAGGATTAATCTTTAATGCATTGCAAAGCTTAAGTACCGTGTGAAGGGTAGGCTTTCTTTTTCCATTTTCGATGTAGGTAATCATGTTCTGCGAAACACCGGAAGCGTATGAAAGCTCCAATTGTGAAATATTTTGCTTTTCACGTTCCATTTTTAGCTTCTGGTAGACGGATTTCTCCTGTTCTTCAATGGTCATAGCCCTATTTTTAATAAATTTAGTATTAATAACAAATAAATCTAGTTTGATTTTAAAGCAATATAGTGATATAAATATGAAATCTAGTGTAATTTGCGTGTTTCCATAATTATGATTTTTTGGTGATTAAAATGAGATTTTTACGTGTTTTTGTTTTGTTAATTTTGTGTACTGGAAGTTGTTTTGCAAAGCCTGTTGAACCTGAGTGGATTAAGAATTTCAGAAAGATATATCCAAATGCGGATTATATTGCCCAGAAAGGTTCTGGTATGACTGCTGAAGATGCTAAAACGGATGCAGCTTCCCAGCTTGCAAGATATTTTCAGTCAACGGTAAGTGCAAATCTTTCTACTGCAATGTCGTCAATAACTACGGGAACTACCATAGAAGAAGAGACAAAAGTAATCGATGAAGTCAATGTCACAAGTGAGGTTGAATTCATTGGCCTTGAATTTACTGAAAGCTTTTACTATAAGCCGGAAAAAAAGTGGTATGCTGTTGCATATATTGTAAGGGCAGATGCCTGGATTCAATATAAGCCTAAAATAGAAGCTGCAAAGAATAAATTTTATGGTTTCTATAAAAAGGCAGAAGAAGAAACTGATTCCTATACAAGAATTTCCATCTATAAAAAAGCTTGGGAATCTTCTGCTGAACTAATGGAAAAGCTTGAATATGGAAGGCTTATAAGTCCAAGCGAAGAAGAAAAATATTCTGGATGCAGGGAAGCTGTTTCTGAAATTCCTTCAAGAATAGAAGCATTGACTAAAGAATTGTCTGTTGAATTTATCATTACTGGGGACTATGGAAATATTATAGAGTCCGCAATCAAGACAGCCATAAAAAAATGTGGCTTTACAGTTGGAACTAAAGGGAATTATGTTGCAATTGTGAATGTAAATTCAAATCCAAGCGGTAGTGATCCCGTTACAATACTTCCTGCCGTAATAGTTACCGTAAAAAATATGAATGACAAGGCAATTTTTTCTTATGAAGCAAATCTTACGGAAAAAACTGTTGCCTATACTCTTGAAAATGCCCAAAAAAAAGCATTCCCAAATCTGGCAGACAAAATAATAAAAGAAATAAATTTTTAGTGCTCAATTCAGAGCTGAGGAGAAACAATGAAGAAAATAACTGGAAAGGAAATTGCATCTTATGTTAAGGCGCAACTTGCGGAATTTAATGCAGAATTAAAGGATGCAAAGGGTAAGCCTGTAAATGAAGCTGCAAAAAAACTGTGGAAGACTACAATTGGCAAGGCACTTTGTGGTGCTGTGGCACTTGTTGGTGTTGGAATTGTTATTGGTGCTGCAGCATCAGCAGGAGGTACTGCCAAGTCTGTAAAAATGGTGTATGTACCAAATGAAATGTTTTATATTCAGCAGACAGAAGTTACAAAAGCCCTTTATAAAAAGGTGATGGGATCAGATCCAGGAAAGAAGGTGTTGCAGCCGGAAGTAGGAGATATTCCTGCAGTAAACATGAACTTTAAGGATGCTGTAGAATTCTGCAATCGCTTGAGTGAAAAGGCTGGATATGAAAAGGCCTATGAAATCTCTGGAGGAAAAATAACATGGAACAGAGAAGCTTCCGGATATCGCTTGCCTACTGTTGATGAATGGCTTGCTGCAGCTCAGGATAATGATGATTTTAAATATTCAGGAAGTGAGAACCTTGATGAGGTAGCCTGGTTTGGTGATTCCACTATAGATAAAAAGACAAAAGTTGTAAGGAATAAAAAATGGGAGCAGCGCAATACTCTTCCTGAAAGCGTTTTGTCTTCTGCTCAGAGGGTTGGAAAAAAGAAGGCAAATTCTTACGGACTTTATGACATGTCTGGAAATGTCGAAGAATTATGCTGGAAGGATAAGAAGGATGGATATGAAGCCGTAAGATGCGGAGGAAGTTTCCACAAGAAGGAAAGTAATTTTGAACTTAATAAGACTGTTCTTCCTTTTGATGGAAATGTTTTTTATGTTGGTTTTAGAGTTGCAAGAAATCTTGATAATTCCGACATAGAAAAAGTTTTGAATATGACAAAGATTCCAGAAAGAAATATTTCCATGGGAGCAACGGAAGTAACTCAGGGTGTTTATGAAAAACTTATGGGAGTAAATCCTGCTGCAAAAAAGGGACATCAGCTTCCTGTTGAAAGCATCTCATGGCTTGATGCAGTTGAATTTTGTAACAAGCTTAGTGATATGTGCAATTTGCAGCCTGCCTACATTGTCATGGATAAGGAAAATGTAACGTGGGATAAAGAGGCCAATGGTTATCGCCTTCCAACGGAAGCAGAATGGGAATTCTGTTCAAAGGGTGGAATGGATTTTAAGTTTTCTGGAAGTGACGACATTGATGAAGTTGCCTGGTATGGCAAGAATTCTAATGGTACCATTCATAAGGTTGGTAGAAAAAAAGCAAACGCTTATGGTCTTTATGACATGACAGGCAATGTTTGGGAATGGTGTTGGGATCCTGCTTTTGCAAATGATAAATCCAGCTGTGATAAGGGAGGTTCATTTAAGAATAAGGCAGAATTATGTTCAACTTCAGCGGAAGATAGTACAGGAAAGAAAAGCAAGTATACAAATCTCGGTATGAGGCTTGTTCGTGGAAAAATTAGTGACATTGATATTAATGCGGGTGAAGAAAAACTGGCTTTGAAGTATAAGAAAGAAAGGGATCTGGTTATGAAGGATATGGTAAAGATTCCTGGTAAGAATTACTTAATGCTTAAAACAGAAGTAACCCAAAAATTATATGAAAGAATAATAGGAAAAAATCCAAGTAAAAATAATGGACCTAATAATCCTGTTGAAAATATAAATCATCCGGAGGCTATTGATTTTTGTAATAGACTTAGTGAAAGGACAGGCCTTACACCAGTTTATGTTAGGACAGACGGAAGCTTGAAAATGGATCCTGATGCAAATGGATTTCGATTGCCTACAATGGAGGAGTGGCAATACTGTTTTAAAGGTGGAAAGAATTATAAATATTCTGGAAGTGATAATCTTGATGAAGTTGCATGGTATGAAAGAAACAGTTATGGAAGGACTCATCCTGTAGGTAAGAAAAAAGCAAACGGATATGGCTTGTACGATATGAGTGGTAATGTTAGCGAATGGTTCTGGCACATGGGTCTAGACATATATTATGGCGGTGATTTTGATAGTGGAGGATTATTTTCGTCTGAAAAAGATTGCACCATTGAAGACTTTGTTCATTGGGAGAGTAATTATATTGCTGATCCTGATGATGATCCTGAATTTAGAAAATATCAGGTGCATAAGCGAGGAAACTATGTTGGTTTCCGCATTGTTTGTAACGCTGAATAAAAAATAATGTCAATGATATGGGTGCTGGCAACTGAACGGTTGTTCTTTATGACGGCACTAAATCTATATATAGTCCCTAAAAATTGAAGTTTTTAGGGACAATCTAAAATACTTTGATAATAAGAGGAATTAAATGAAAAAAATTATGCTTTCTATTTTTACAATTGGAATTATGCTTTGTGTTAATACAATGTCTTTTGCAAAGAGCAGATATGAAAAAAAAGCAGACAAGGCTGTGCTTGTTGACTGGACGGATAGAACATTAGGTGAGGAAAGTGCACCAAAGTGGCTTCTTAATTTAAGGCGTGGAAATGCAACCAAATTCAAGAAGGACTGGGAAATTGATGAAAACCGTATTGTAAAGGTAAGCATGGCAACTGGAGCCACGGAAGCAACAGCTCAGGCATTGAGCAGAGCAGGTTTTGCTTACGTACAGGCTGCGGAATTAAACCAGAAGGTAATTGGCCGTGTAGGACAGGGACTTAATGACATGGGGCAGCTTGAAGCTGTATTTGAAGCAGCTAGCCAGACCAAGGCAGATATGTCCGGCCTCCGTGAAGAAACTGGTTTCTTCCAGAAAGTAAGAATAACAAAGAAGGGATCAAAAGAGCAGACGGAAAAATATGTGTATTACACCATTTACTCTATGGATAAATCTACATGGGATGCCCTGTGCAAAAAGTATCTTATGGATCTTATGGGTACGGAAGGTCTTGAGACTGCAACTCAGAAGAAGATAGGGGCTTTGTTTAGCGAGATGAAGGAAGACGCTGACAAGAAGGATGAGAAAAAAGCAGCGGAAGAAAAGGCATTGTATGAAGCCCAGCTTGCACGTCTTGAAACAGAGAGGGCTAAGGCAAATGCAGAAGTTGCAAAGGCAGCTGTAGAAGCAAAAAAATTGGATGCCCAGCAGGCTCAAATAAAGGATGCTGCAGAAGATGCAATGGATCTGGCAGATTTCCTGATGTAGCTTAGTTTAGTATTTTAGTAAGGATTTTTTTATGAAGAAATTATTATTGACGGCGATATCATTGTTTGCAGGAATGTCTTTATTTGCCCAGACAATTCCAAATGGCAGTAAATTTATGGTTGTAAATCAGAAGAATGCAAATCTTACTGCCAGCGAGGCATCATGGCTTCCTGATTCTGTAAAAAGCAAACTTGAAGAAAACCTTCAGTCATATACAACGTTTTCTTTTGTTTCTTCTGACATGGACGCGATAAAAAAAATCCAGCGACAGTCAGAAAGCGGTGCCTTTGACGAAAAAGAAGCTCTGGAAATAGGAAAACTTAAGTTTGCTAAATATGCAGTTTTTGTAACATTGCGAAAAAGCGGTACATATAATGTAATTGCTGATGTTATGGACTTAACGACCGGAGAAAAACTTGCCACAGTATCTGCCAGCGAAAAAAAATCCGCCAATGATCTTTTTAGTAGGAGTGGATGTGCTGCTGATGAAATTACGGTAAAACTTTGCGATAAGCTGGGGATCAGTCTAACTAACACTCAAAGGCATGTACTTCTTGACGGCGAGGAAAACGTGAGCTTGGATGATCAGGCTACGATGGCAAGGGAAGAAGAAGAGGCCTTTAAGAAGTCCATGGCAAAGTATGATGAGGAAATAAAGAGGCTTTCTGAATCTACAGACCTTGACTCTGTTGCTGCCAAGAAGAAGATGGAAGCTGACAGGGCCATGGCAGAAGCCAAGATGAAGGCTGCCTCAGAAAAGTCAAGGCGTCTTGCAGAAGAAGCAAAGCAGGCTGCAGCTGATAAAATGGCGGATGCACAGCGTTCTGAAGAGCAGAAAAGAAGACGTGATGAGATGGCCCGCCTTGCTGCGGAAAAGGCTGCCGAAGTAAGAAAGGCTGCCATTACAAATGGAAGCATATATGAAGAAATAGGTGTCCTTGAAAATAAGAAGAAAGCTGTAATAGATATCCAGAAAGCCTATGATAAAAGGGTTGCAGAAATCATGGCGGAAGGAGAGGCTGAGTTTGCAAGAAAAAAGGCAGAAATTATGGATGCTCCATACCGCACTGCAGAATTAAATCCTGACGGTACCCCAAGTGACACTGCAAGGTCAAGACGCAAGACACAGGTTGCTGATGTTCTTAATAATTTACCGGAGAGTTATGCAAAACAGATTGTTGATGCCAAGTTTTATGCCACAGATACTGTTATTGAGTTATTAAAGGGTATTAGAATTGATCAGAATTCTATAAGCAGGGAAAGAACCGTCTCCTCATTGGGAAAAGACCTTAAGGTTCAGTTTGGACTTTTTAATGGTAAGACAAATTCCTGGCGTACTACATTTTGGCTTTACAGTAATGGTCTTCCGGTATGCTCTCGCAGTTTTGATTTGACATATACGGATCTTACAGGAAAATCCATTGATGTTAAGGATAGTAAAGCTTATGACAGTTTTATGGATACTGTAGATCTTTATAACTCACTTTTTAGTCGTGGTGAACCGGTTGTAACTATTGGAATCGATTATACTATAGAAAGTGTTGACGATTTTTCATCAAGCTACAGGATTAAGATAGGGAAGGTTTATGTAGTGGATACTGCAAGTGGAAAGGAACGCAGTTCTTTTGGATTAAAGGAACCGGTAACAAAATACCAGCACAAGGTTGTAAACAGTTTGCGGGGGTCTCTTATTTCAAAGGATGTTATGAATGCCGTAGAATATGAGTTAGGAGAGGAAAGTCATTTTGAGAAAGAGGAGGAGATAGCTAAGTTAGTCTTAAGAGAACGTGTAAAGAACAGGGGACTTGTTATGGTGCCTATCCAAGAATTAAATATTTTTATGTTGCAAACTGAGGTTACAAAAGAACTTTATTATTTCGTAGTGGATGGAAAAGAATATTTTGAAAAGGATGCGAAATATCCTATAAATTATATGACACTTAAAAAAGCTAAAGTATTTTGTGACAAACTTTCCTTGATTTTTGGATTGATGCCTTTTGATGATAGCTTTAGTAATAAAAGGAATGGTTTCAGACTCCCATATAGAGAAGAATATAGGTTTATTTTGAAAAACTCCGCCGAGGTTTCAAGAAATCGTAGCTTGAGTCCTGTAGGTCAAGAAAAAATAGATGCATTTGGTTTGTATGATATTAATGGAAATTTATCAGAGTTGTGTAGAGATCGTTGTGCAGTTGGATCAAATTATATTTGGGAGAATAGAAAGGATTATGAGGGCTTTAGCTTAATATATAATAATGAAACGAAAGAATACGAATCTTCTGATCATTCTGAGTTTTTGTTTGGATTTCGTATTGTATGTTCTTCGCCAATTTAAGCAATATGAAACTCATAATATTTGAATCACATATTCTTATGAAAAATATTTTAAGGAAATAGTTATGAAAATCAAGAATTTTATTGTTCTAATGATGCTGTCATTGTGTTTTATATCCTTTGCATCAGAATTTTCTGCTGCTGTGGAGGATTCAGTAAAAGCTAATGAGGAAAAGTGGATTGCTCCATACATAGAAAAGAAAGAAATTGATAAAAAGGAGAAAAGACAGAAACTTGTAGAGGAAATTGCAAGGCAGCAGGATGAAGAGGCAAGAAAGAATCATGAAGCTAAATTGGCTGCAGCTGAAGAAGAAAAGAGAATAAAAGAGGCTAAGCAAGAGGCTAAGCGGAAGGAAGCAATTGCAACACAGCCAGACGAGGTCTTGCTAAAGATGATTATGATACCTGATCTAAAAATTAAGATGCTAAGGACTGAAGTGTCTTCTGGGTTGTATGAAAGTGTTACAGGTGTACAAAAAGAAGGCCGAGCTGTTACAGAAGCTGTTACAGACGTTTCATTAATTGATATCATAAATTTCTGTAATAAATTAAGTATTGCATGTGGTTTACAGCCATATTATAAAGATCCTAAATGGGAATTTTACTATAAGAGTAAAGTTATAGATAGAGAGACGTACTTGAAAAAGAAGGGCAGTGTAGTGTATTTCAAGTGTGCTGTAGATTCATCTGCAAATGGTTTCCGTTTGCCAACGAAGGATGAGTGGTTTTATGCAGCAAAAGGCGGTCAGGAATATAGATATTTTGGTAGTGATAATTTTAACGAGGTCGGGAGTGAGTTCATCACAGTAGGAATAGCAGAGCTTGCAACTAAGAAACCAAATGGTTATGGACTATATGATATGTCTGGAAATGTTAGGGAAGTTTGTCTTCCTAGTAAATGTGATTTAAACCTTTCATCTGATGACGTAATTCCTGTAGCTGATAATGGGAAGGATTCTGTAGCTAGTATTGAGAAGTATAGAGATGCATTCTATGGTTATAATTATTGTAGGAACATTTATTCTTTTCCTATGACAGGAGATAACAAAATTGGTTTTCGCATCGTTTGTAATGCAGAATAATAAAAAGGTTGTCGTGGCTATTGATATGAAATTTAATATCAATTGCGATGCGTATATTTTCTTTAAGGATGATAAAATATTATGAATGTGAAGGATATAAAAACTTTTGAAGAACTTATGGATAAAATTAAGGCACCTGAAATAAAAAATGCATATCATTATACAACCTTGGGGAGCCTTTCAAAAATTGTTAAAAATAAAAGCTTAAAACTTTCTGGTTTACGTACAATGAATGATGGATTTGAAATGCGTTTATATGGTAATTGTCATGATTTATTTTTCTGCTTGTCCAAGAGTTCCATCTCCAAAGAAAGTTTTGGAATGTGGGCTATGTATGGAAAATTAAGAACAAAAGAAAAAGATGAAATGAATCCAAATAATATTGGAGTTAAAATTTGCTTTCCTAAAAATAGTATAGATGAAATTTGTCGAATTAATTCTTTAGTTATGCATTCTGTTGCATATGCCGACTTAAGAACGGATTATCAAGGGAATCCATTGAAAAAAGTTACCATTGGTAGTCAAACAACAAGTGCTGAAATTAAATTGAACTTAGATAATTTGGAAGGGTATATAAAGGACAGCGCCTGGGCTTATGAAAATGAGATTAGATTAAGAAAAAAGAATGAAGACGTACTTAAAGATGACGATATCATTAGTCTTACGGATGACATTATATCACAATTGATTGTTTATCCTTCTCCCAGATATGAGGCAGATACATGTAAGAAAATATTAGGTAAACTGGGGTGTAAAATTATGATAGAGGATAATATATATAGAAAAGCATTTTGTGAACGTGTCAACAATTAAGCGTAGGTTAAGTATCACAATTGGTTATTATACTAAATACAGAGGGATTAATTGAGATGAAAAAAATGGTTATACGCATAGTGGTAGCATGACCCGGTTCTTCAGATTATAATAAACTCGGTCTCAAAATTATGAATAGTTAAATAAATATGCGAACCTCTCTAAAATAAGGCTTTGGAGAGGTCTGCTTTATATTATGGCATTCGGTAGATTGGTTATTTTGTCAAGGCAGCAAGTTTTGCTTCAAGTTCGGCAATCTGCTTAGCCTGCTGTTGGTTTTGACTTTTGAGAGAGTCAATCATTGGCTGCAGGCGCTGCTCGGTAAAATACATGCTAAGGATAGGGGGGATCCTTTGGATCCTCAAGTTTTCTTACGAAAACTTGCTTTATTGAACTATGCGCTTGCGCGCATGCCTTATCGCTGGACGCGCTAAGGATAGGGGGATCCTTTGGATCCTCAAGTTTTCTTGCGAAAACTTGTTTTATTGAACTATGCGCTTGCGCGCATGCCTTAGCACAGTCTCTTTTAGATCCTGCGCTAAGGATAGGAAGGGCAGCGAAGCTGTTGGGGGCTTGTCCCCCAATGGAGGCGAAGGCCGGAACCCTGGATAGCCTGGTTGGATGGCAGCGGAGCCTTGGCGGAGCTGCCATGCAAAGCGCCCAAACCAACTTAATCTGGTCATATAAAAACTAGCGAAAACTGGGTATTTTATTAATATCAGATTATTTCTATTATTTTTTCATGAGATTCTGGAAAGATGTATTTTTGGCCCTGGCGGCTTGCATTTTGTTGGGTGGATGTTCTAAAAAGAAGGACAATACCCTTAAGGTTTATTCTATTATACACGAATCAGAAACCGAAGTTATCTGTGACCTCTTTACAAAAAAGACGGGCATTCCGGTTCAGTACCTGCGCGCTTCTACCGGTGAGCTTGTAAATCGCCTTATTGCTGAAAAGGACAATCCGCAAGCTGACGTGCTTTTTGGTGGTGCAACTTCATACCATCTGCTTGCCCGTGATGCCGGTGCCCTTGAACCCTATGTTTCACCAGAAGCTGCAGGCTATCCTGACTATGCCCTTTCTTCAGACGGAACCTATACAGGCTTCTGTGTCCTTACCTTGGGAATCGGCTACAACACAAAGCGGTTTGCAGAAAAATTTCCCGGCGTTGAAGTTCCACGTACCTGGGACGATCTGCTCAATGAAAGTTTTAAGGGAGAGATTGTCCTGACAAATCCACAGGCTTCTTCGACTGCATATCTTTTTGTCCAGAACCAGCTTCAGCGGCTTGGCATGGAAAAGGGATGGGATTACCTTTCAACCCTTGCCCCGCTTGTGGGCCAGTTTCCTGACAGCGGCAGTGCGCCTGCAAAACTTTTGGGCACGGGAGAATATTCCCTTGGAGTTTCCTACCTTCACATGATGGCAAAGTACAAGGACCAGGGATTTGATGTGGATTATGTTGCTCCTCCCCGTTCAGTTGGTGATGTTGACTGCATTGCAATCACGAAAAATGCGGCTCACATGGAAGAGGCAAAGAAATTCGTTGACTTCATTTTAAGTGCAGAAGCACAGGAAGTCTTGAGCGGACTTAACTATACACTCCCTGCAAATCCACGTGCAAAGCTTAAGGAAGGTTCCATTACCCTGGACCAGATAGACCTTATTGACTACGATTCAAAGGCTGCCGCGGAACAGAAAAAGGAAGTGCTTTCAAGGTGGGCGGAAATAGTTGAATAGGCTTGGTGCGGCTAAGGCTTGGTATAAGCCTAAGGATAAGGATTTTTTTCTCTGGTTGCTGTGGGCCTTGGTGGTTGCCATCCTTGCAGTGACCATGCTTTTTCCCGTAGCCCGCATTTTCCTTGAACTCAAGGCTGAATCCTTTGGCACGGTTTTTGGTTCAGGCAGGTTTCTTTGCGTTTTTGGCAACAGTGCCCGCTCTGCATTTTGGGGTGCATTGATTTCCGTGATTCTTGGTTATGCCTTTGCATACGCTGTGGTTGTGGCAAGGGTTCCAGGGGCAAGATTTTTTTCAATGGTGCCTGTCCTTCATCTTATTACTCCGCCTTTTGTGGGAGGCCTTTCCTTCATACTCCTTGCTGGCCGCCAGGGGTTCATTACAAAAACAATTCTTGGCCTTGACGTTTCCCTTTATGGTTTCTGGGGGCTTCTCATAGCCCAGGTCCTATGCTTTTTTCCAATTGCATTTTTAATCTGCGCCCAGAATCTTGGCACCATGAACAGACATCTTGCAGAAAGTGCCTTGTCCCTTGGAGCCGGGAAAGTGCGGATTTTTTTTACCGTTACGCTTCCTCTTTCATTTCCGGGACTTAGTGCCAGCTTTCTTTTTATTCTTGTAAGCATCCTGAGCGACTTTGGAAATCCACTTATTGTTGCAGGAAGGTATAGGGTTCTTGCCGTGGAAATATACACGCAGCTTACAGGCTGGGTTGATTCCTCCGTAAGTGCAGTTCTCGGCATTGTTCTTCTTGTTCCCTCTGTCCTTCTTTTCCTTTTCCAGTCCCGGCTTGTAAGGAAGTATGCAATTCAGACTGCGACTGTTGGAGGAAGGATTTTTTCGGCAGGACAAGCCAAAAGTTCCGGTCTTGCAGGATGCCTTCTATTTGCCCTGTGTGGGCTCCTGTCCCTTATTGTAATGGCGCAGTTTGCATCCATTGTTGCAGGCAGCTTTCAAAGGCTTTGGGGAATCAATACGGAATTCACCCTGGCACATGTTAAGGCCGTCTTTCGCTATGGCAGGGCCCTGGTTAATTCCATTTCCTATGCCATGGCAGGGGCTGCTGTCAGTACCGTCATTGCCTTTCTTGCAGCATTTTTTGTCCACAGGTCCCCGTTCCCCATGAAGAAGGCAATTGATGTACTGATCCAGTTTCCTGCGGCAATACCCGGAACCTTTCATGGCCTTGCAATTTCCCTTCTTGCATCTTCCATGAATTTTCACGATGCACGGGTTTTAGTGATGGCCGCAATTTCCGTTGGATTCATTCCCTTTTCCTATAGGATAATTTCCTCTTCCATGATGCAGGTAAGAACCACATTGGATGACGCAGCCTTTTCCTTGGGCAGCACCAGGGGAGGAATATGCATGACGGTCATCGCTCCCCTGTGCAGGGAAGGAATTCTTGGTTCCTTCATCTACACTTTGTCACGTGGAATCGGGACTGTCAGCGCTGTGATTTTTCTTGTTTCCTTTGACACGCCTCTTGCTTCCCTAAAGATCCTGAATCTTGCGGAAGAAGGGGAATGGGGAAAGGCTGCAGCCCTTGCCCTTGTCCTGACTGTCATCACTTTTGCAATTCTCTTGGTTGAAAAAATTGTTAAATGGAGGATCCATGGGCACAATTCTTGAATTCAGGGACGTTTCGTTCAGTTACGGTAAGACTCAAATCATCGGTGGCTTTTCCCTCGCCGTCGAAGAAAAAAGCTTTACGACTCTTTTAGGTCCTTCCGGCTGCGGCAAGACTACCTTGCTCAGGCTTGCTTCCGGTTTTGTGGCTCCTTCATCCGGTGACATTTTTGTCAGGGGTGAATCCCAAAAGGCCATTCCTCCAAACAAAAGGAACATTGCCTGCGTTTTCCAGGATTATGCGCTTTTCCCCCACATGACCGTCAGGAAAAACATCCTCTATGGATTAAGGCAGAATCCGGATTTCAGGGACAGGGGAAAGAAGGAACTGATGCAGTATAGGCTTGACCAGAAGCTGCGTCTCTTTGGTCTTGTTGGGCTTGAAAACCGGTATCCCCATGAACTGTCAGGCGGACAGCAGCAGCGCGTTGCCTTGGCCCGTTCCCTCATACTGGAACCGGAAATCCTTTTGATGGATGAACCGTTGTCAAGCCTTGATGCAAAACTGCGTTCACAGCTTAGGGATGAACTTAAGGAACTGCAGCAGTCTCTTGGCATTACCACCCTTTACGTGACCCATGACCAGGAGGAGGCATTGGGCCTTAGCGACAGGATTGCAGTCATTGATCACGGCATGCTTTTGCAGCAGGGTACCGGCCAGGAACTTTACTATTCACCAGGTACAAGGCAGGTGGCAGACTTTACGGGAAGTGCAAATTACTTTGACGGCATTATGGTGCGCAACGAATGGTTTACCCTTGAAAAAAAAGGCGGAATGGAATTTGAAGGTACTGTTGTGTCATCCCATTTTCTTGGAAAGGTTACAAGAATCAAGGTAAGGTGCGACATGGCCTTTAATGGAATGTTCTGCGCAGATGTTGACAATGAAAGCGCCCGTAAAATATCCACCGGGCAGCATGTTGCTTTTTATGCAGAAAATTTTGTGCGCATGTAGGAATGAGGAGGCTTGATTATGGAAGAATTGAATTTGATGCTGCTTGAACAGTCTTACGGTGCGGCAAAAGAGCTTATTGAAAAGGTCCAGATGAAAAGGGGACAGGTTCTTGTTGTCGGATGTTCCAGCAGTGAAGTGTGCGGTGCAGTCATTGGCAAGGATTCAAATTACGATGCAGCTTCCCAGGTCTTTGACGGAATCTACAGGGCATGCCGTGAAAGTGGAATCTATCTTGCCTGCCAGTGCTGCGAGCACCTTAACCGTGCCCTCATCATTGAAGAAGAGCTTGCAGAAAAACTTGGGCTGGAAGTCGTTTGCGTTGTTCCCCAGCCAAAGGCAGGCGGATCTTTTGCAACCAATGGCTGGAAGAAATTCATTAGTCCTGTTGCCGTGGAACATATCAAGGCCCATGCAGGAATGGACATCGGCGACACATTGATTGGAATGCACCTGAAGGATGTGGCGGTTCCCCTTAGGCTTAACGTAAAAAAAATCGGGCAGGCCCACCTTGTATGCGCAAGGACAAGGCCAAAATACATCGGCGGCGAAAGGGCCGGATATCAGTCCTTGCCGTAAAGTGTTTCATTGTGCCAGACATCCCACCAGGTGATTTCAACATATTCACCGTCTTTCAAGCCTCTTGAAAGCTCATAGATTTTTGTGTTTTTCAGGCTGGTTGTTGATCTTACGGAACAGGATCTTGAATCCTTCTTTGTATGGATGTCTATGGTGACATTCTTTGATTCCCTTGTGTCAGAACTGAAGGAGACAGTAAATTTAGAGCAGGAATCGTTGCTCCAGCTGGCAGAGTTTGAACAGCTTAAGGCATCATCAACGAACATGCACGATGTAATACCAATAAGAAGAACCGAAAGTAGAGTAAATCTGATGAAAAGTTTTGTGCTAGTTGGTTTCATGGAAAATAATGTAATGTAAATGTTTAATTCAGTGAACATGCTTTTCCTGCAAATTTTGACTTTTAAGTTGCTAATTTTTCATAAAATGCAGACAAAAAAACAATCTATCTGTATTATTCCTAAACGCTGAATTAATAGAGGTTTAAGAAATGAATTACATCTTTCCACTGGCATTGGTTGTTGCCTCAAACGTTATGTACCAGATTTGTGCAAAATCCGTTCCTGGCGGAATTAACCCCCTCGCATCTTTAACGGTAACTTATGTTGTTGGCGCCATTTTTTCCCTGGCCCTGTTTTTTATCATGAACAGGGATGCAAGTCTTTTGACTGAATACAGGAAATTAAACTGGGCTCCTTTTCTGCTGGGTGTTTCCATTGTTGGCCTGGAAGTAGGATTCATCATTGCATACAAGGTTGGCTGGCAGATGAGCATCCTTCAGGTAATTCAGGGGATAATCCTTGCCTTGATCCTGCTTTTTATAGGTTTCATTTTTTTTAAGGAAGCCGTTACCTGGAATAAAATTGTTGGTGTCGTTGTATGCCTTGCAGGTCTTGCGCTGCTTAACTTAAAGTAAGACTGTTTGGTTTATTCAGCCCATCTGTAAAAAGGATGGGCTTATTTTTATTATTGGAGGAAGGAATATATGATTGAAACAGAGAGATTGATCTTGAGAAATTATGCAATGGAAGATTTTGATGCATTGTACGAAATTGTAAGCGATGCCGAAACCATGCAGCATTATCCGGCTCCCTTTGATGAAGAGAAGACTCGCGGCTGGATTAAGTGGAACCTTGAAAACTATGAAAAATACGGCTTCGGACTCTGGGCTGTTGTCCTAAAGGAGACGGGGGAGTTTATTGGAGACTGTGGAATCACAATACAGAATATTGACGGTGATCTGCTTCCAGAAATAGGCTACCACATAAACAAGAAGCATTGGCGGCGCGGTTTTGCAAAGGAAGCAGCAAGTGCGGTTCGCGACTGGGTCTTTACCAACACTGAATACAATGAAATCTATTCCTACATGAAGCATACGAATGTTGGGTCCTATTCCACGGCCCTGGCCAACGGAATGCGCAAAGTCAAGGAATATCTTGATCCTAAAAATTACATTTCCTTTGCCTATTCCATAAAGAGGGGCGACTGGGAGAACATTAAGGCGGGTCCAAAAACAGTTACAAAAGAAGAACTAAAAAAAGCCCTTGCAGACCTTGGCGTGACCCCTGGAATGATGCTTGAAGTTCACAGTTCCCTTAAGAGCTTTGGCAAGGTTGAGGGTGGGGCCATGGCTGTCATTGATGCCCTTAAGGAGCTTGTTACGGAAGAAGGAAGCATTTTCATGCCGGCCCTAAGGCTTAGCCCGGAAATGGAACCAACGGAAGAGGATAAAAAGCTTGGCATAAAGGTTAAGATAAAGGTTCTTGACCGCGATGAAAAGAAGACTGCCATGGGAATTATTGCAGACACTTTCCGCAGCTTGAGTGACACCTATACCGGCACCGACGTCATCAGTACAAGCGGCTGGGGAAAACATGGTCGGAAAGCCCTTGAGGGAGGACTTGATTATGCAATCCACAACGGCGGAAAGGCCCTTCTTTTTGGAGTTGACATCTACAAGCTGACGGCAATGCATTACATGGAAGTTCATACTCCAAGGGAGATAAATGAAAGGTTTGCACCGAGCGAGGAAGTGAACAGGCTCTATCCACCAGAAGAATGGTTCATTGAGACTGGCCATCCACCATTGAAAGCCTGGTACACCATTCAGGACATGGCTTACAAGAAGGGACTGATCAAGGAAACTTACATCGGCAACTGCAGGGTAATGTTTTTTGACATCCTTTCAGTCGTAAGCCTTTATGCAGAAGAACTTAAGAACAGGCCTTTTGAGCTTTGGGGAATGGATGGAAATCTTTCACCTGCATCCCAGAAAAGGTAATTCCCTGGGATGCATGATTTTTTTCCTATCCCATGTTTTCCTTTACGATGCGCAGGATGAAGTATCCGAACTTTTCGGCCTTTGATTCCCCGATTCCGTAGCAGGAAAGAAGCTGCTGGTTTGTTACCGGCAGTTTTGTGGCAATGTCCATCAGGGTCTTGTCCCCGAATATGACGTATGGCGGGACTCCCAGTTCTTCCGCAGTTTTCTTGCGCCACTTCTTAAGCTGTATTTCAACCGGATGGCATGCACCGGCCGTGGTTGAATTTCCAGATGCCGTTTTTGCCGTGCGTACCGGTTTTGGAAAGGACCTGAATCCGCCCTGTTCTATCGGGGTGGATGCCTTGTGAAGCACAGCCTTTGTTCCGTATGAAAGCCTTGGATTTCCGCTGCATATGTCACAGCAGCATTGTCCGGAATCAGTGGAATCCAGTTCCCTCGTGTCGCTTTGGCCAAAATATGACAGAAGGATTTTTCTCCTGCAGGAAGTGCTTTCTGCATACCGTATCATCTGCTGCAGCAGGTATTCGGATTTTGATGTGTCCGTTCCGCTTTCTGAAAGAAGGAACCTGATTTTTCTTATGTCTGCAGGACTGTATAAAAGCAATGCTTCTGATGGAAGTCCGTCACGGCCTGCCCTGCCTATTTCCTGATAGTACTGTTCTATGGATTTAGGCATGTCGTAGTGGATTACAAAACGAACGTCCGGCTTGTTTATTCCCATGCCAAAGGCAACGGTTGCAACCATGACGTCAACCTTGTCGGAGATGAAGGCCTTCTGGTTTTTTGCCCGCTGATCTGCCGTTAGTCCTGCGTGATAGCTAAGGACCTTGATTCTTCTGGATGCCAGGCGTACAGAAAGCTCGTCAACCTGTTTCTTTGAAAAGCAGTAGATGATTCCGCTTTGTCCCTCATGTTCCTTCAGAAAATGGAGAACCTGCTCAAAGGCATCCGTCTTGTTCTGAACCTGGAGGAAAAGGTTTGGACGGTTAAAGCTTGCCACAAGAACCTCCGGGTGTTCAAGCCTCAGGTTTTTTACGATGTCCTTTTGAACCTGTCCGGTGGCAGTTGCTGTCAGCGCAAGGTATACGGCCTTAGGAAAAAGCTTTCGCGTCTTTGCAATTTCAAGATAGTCCGGCCTAAAGTCGTGGCCCCATTCGCTTATGCAGTGGGCTTCGTCAACGGTTATGCAGTTTACATTAATTCCTTCGGAATGGAGCAGGTTCTGCATGCGTTCCGTGTTCAATCCTTCCGGCGAAAGGTAAAGGAGCTTGACTTCTCCCCTGCGGATCATGCCGCAGTATTTTCTGTAGGTGTCCCAGTCCAGTGAAGAATTCAGGCATACTGCAGGAACGCCAAGGGCTTCCAGCTGCTGGATCTGGTCCTGCATCAGTGCAATGAGGGGAGAGATTACAACAGTAATTCCGTCCATCATCAGGGCAGGAATCTGGTAGCACAGGGATTTTCCACCTCCCGTTGGCATGACGGCAAGGGTGTCCCTTCCTGCGAGAACATTTTCAATGATGTTCTTTTGCATGGGGCGGAAACTTTTGTACCCGAAAATGGATTTAAGAACCTGTTCAGGCGTCCTTGAGAAATTAAGCAGCGACAGATCATCCTCCCTAAAGACAAGGCTCAGTGACCGGCCAAAATTTGTTGAATAACGCACGGCCTTGTCCATCAGGTCATTATACAGTAATTGGTCCAAGAAAAGAATATCCCCTTGATTTTTATTCTAGAATGTAATATCATCTTTTTATCTTAGCCGGCTTGGTGGAATGGTAGACACGAAAGACTCAAAATCTTTTGCGCGCGAGCGTGTAAGAGTTCAAGTCTCTTAGCCGGTACTATTAGTCTTAGAAGGGGTTGCCTAAAAAGCGTCATTCCGAACTTGTTTCGGAATCTGCACATCATGTTTAGTGTGGATGCTGAAATGAATTCAGCATGGCAGCGCTTATTGGACAACCCGTTTTTTTTATATCAAGCCGCAGCCATCTCCTGATGGTTTTCTAAGTTCCACCGCTTCCTCCATGGATTTTGCAGAAATGATGCTTTCCTCCTTCATGTCGCTAATGGTGCGTGCAAGCTTTGTGCAGCCTGCTTCCGCCCTTTGGGACATGTCAAACTGGGAAGCCGCCGCAAGAAGAAGTTCTTCCGCTTCCTTTGTCATGGTGCAGAAATCCATTACTTCGGAAGCAGTAAGCTTTGCATTGAGCTTGTCCTGCCTTTTTTTCTGCATGGCCCTGGCCTTTGCAACCTGTATCCTAAGAAGGCTTGAACTTGAATTTGAACTGGCACTTGCACTTGAACTTTCTTCCGACGGAACGCAGTCCACCCGTATTCTGATGTCCACCCGGTCAAGGAGCGGTCCTGAGAATTTTCTCCAGTAAAGGTCAACTGCATGAGCCGAGCACAGGCAGATTTTATCCGGCGACCCGTAGTTTCCGCAGGGGCAGGGGTTTGTAGACATCAGCAGCTGAAAGTCCGCAGGAAAGACCGATGACCTTCCGGCCCTGCTCAAGGTTATTGATCCAGTTTCCATGGGAACCCTCAGCATCTGAAGGACGGTTGACCTGAACTCCGCAGCTTCGTCAAGAAAAAGCACGCCCTTGTGGGCTAGGGATATTTCCCCTGGCATGCATTTTGGTCCGCCACCACACATGCCTTCAACGCTTGCCGTCTGGTGGGGCATCCTTACCTGTGGCCTGATGATTGCACCTGATGGTGGCAAAAGTCCTGCCACCGAATGAATTCTAGTCACCGCCTGGGACTGCTGTCCCGTAAGGTATGGAAGCAATGAAGGATATTTTGAAAGGGAGAGTGTCTTTCCGCAGCCCGGTGGCCCGTAAGCCATCAGGTTGTGTCCCCCGGCTGCCGCTATCTGCAGTCCCCGAACTAGCTTAGCCTGTCCCCTTACGAATTTAAAGTCGCTTTCTTCCGTAACGGGTGGAAACCATATTCCCTCGATGCAGATGCTGTTTTCCGGATAAAGGCAATGTTCTTCCTGGGATTCATCCTTTTCCATAAAAAAATCTTCGCAGGGAATTTGCCTTGCAGCCTGAATCAGGTTTGCTGCCCCCATGACCTTCATTCTTCTTGTTCCCCATGGTTCCCTGGCTTCACGGGCATTTTCATCTGCCACTATGCATTGGGTGATTCCCTTTTCAAGGGCTGTGCTTACTGCTGCGTGGACTGACTTGACGGGCCTGATGGTACCGTTTAGTTCAAGTTCCCCCATGACAAGAATCTTTCTGTCGGAACTGTCTTTTGCACACAGGACGGCAAGGGCTATTGCAAGGTCAAATCCGGCACCTTCCTTCTTAATGTCAGCAGGCGACAGGTTTATGAGCACCCGTTCCGGCGGAAAGTCCAGCCCGGAATTTAAGATTGCACTGCGCATTCTTTCCCGTGATTCCTTAATGGCGCTGTCTGCAAGCCCTACAATGTCGACTGCAGGAATTCCCCGTCGCAGATCCACCTCAACTTTTACCAGTGCCCCCTCATATCCGAAAGGTGAAAAGCAAAATATTTCCATCTGTTTCTCCAGTGCGGCATACCAAGTGATTTGCAAGTGACTTATGCTATGGAAATGCCGGCATATATATGATTGATGCTGTTTTATTTTTTTTGCACACGTTGTATCATGTTTTCATGCTTGAACTGACGATTTTATGCAAGGTTGTAGATAATTTTGGAGACATAGGCGTGGCTTACCGTCTGGCCCGCAGCATCCTGGAAAGGGAAATGGATGCAAAGCTCAGGCTGGTTGTAAGCTGTCTTGAGTCTTTCAGCAGGATTTGCCGCAACGTGGATCCTTCATTGCATGAACAGAGCGTGGAAGGAATTCAGGTTTTTGACTGGAATGACCATGACCTGTGCAGAAATGAATTTTCACTTCGTCCCCCAAAAATCATTCTTGAGTGCTTTCAGTGCGGACGTCCTGATTGGCTTGAAGAAATTCTTTTTGACGACAGCTTTACGGATACTGTTCAGATAATAAACATCGAATACCTTACGGCAGAAAGCTGGGCTGATGACTTTCACCTGCTTAAGTCGGGAACCAGAAAGGCTTCCATAAAAAAGGTCAACTTCATGCCGGGCTTTACGGAAAGAACCGGGGGCTTGATCCAGGATGAAAAATTCATGCACCGGGTGGACCAAAGGAATGCACGTGTTCAGGATCCTTCAGTTCCCATGGAAGAAAAAAAATACCGCGTCCTGGTTTTTTCCTATCCCAAGGATTTTGGATTTTTGTGCAGGTCACTGGAAAAGCTAAGGCTGCGTCTTGAATCTGGCGGCAGGAAGCTTGAAGTGTGGGCTGCCCATGGTGCCGGTCGGGATTCATTTGTCGCTGCATGCTCCGGCTGCACTTTTGAGCTTAGGGATCCAGGCTACCTTGACCAATGTTCCTGGGATGAATTCCTTACGCAGATGGACGTGCTGTTTATCCGAGGGGAGGATTCCTTTGCCCGAGCAGCCCTTGCCGGCATTCCCTTCGTATGGAATATTTATCCCCAGGAAGGTCAGTATCATCTTGTAAAGCTTCAGGCCCTCCACGAACGCATGGCCCCTTTTTTTCATGCTGAATCGAACAATGGTGGCCCCAGTCTGCCGTCACGTTTTTCTCTTCTATATAATTATTCCGTCAGCGAAGAACTCTGCCCAGAAGCCCAGGAAGCGGTGGTTCCCTTTGGCAAGCTGCCATGCGACCAGAAAAGCCTTGACCTTGAGCTGGATGAACTTTGCACGGATTTTCTTTTTTCTGCGGAAGAACTCAGGCCATGTTTTGAGGAATTCAGCCGTCATGTGCGGTCTCTAGGCAATCTTACGGAACATCTTATTGAATTTATTTGTCGGTTGTAATATAATCTTTTAAAATCTCTTTTAATTAGGATGCGAATATGATTTCAACAAACGAAATTAAAGTAGGTTCAGCTTTCATGTTTGAAGGCAACCCATTTATCGTACAGAAGAAGCTTGGTCAGAAGGGCGGACGCCAGGGAATCACAGTTAACCTCCGCGTTAAGAACATTGTTACTGGTAGCACACAGGATCTCGGTATTGATGCTGGTGAAAAGTTCAACGAAGTAGAACTCGAAGCAAAGACAGTTAAGCTTTCTTACATTGATGGCGATGATTTCCACTTCATGGATCAGGAAACATACGATGAAGTTCTTCTCGGAAGAGACGACCTTGGTGACAATGCCGGTTGGATTTCTCCAGATGATGATTACGATGTTCAGGTTACATACTACGAAGGAAAGCCAGTTGGTATCGATCTTCCAACACAGGTTGTTCGCACAATCACATACTGCGAACCAGGCGTAAAGGGTGATACTTCTGGTAAGTCACTCAAGCCAGCAACTCTTGATACAGGTGTTGAAGTTCGTGTTCCACTTTTCTGCAACACAGACGACCGCATCGTTATCGATACACGTGAAGGAACATTCGTAGAACGTGCAAAGGATAACAAGTAAGACTGACACTCTTGCAATTTATCATCATAGCATGCTATGATGTCGTACCCGCGAGTTTTCTCATGAAAACTCGTAGGGATCACAAAATGTCTGCTTTTGTTAGAAAAAAGTTTCAACTTTTTTCTGATGTTAGATAAGCAAATATAGCCTGCGAGTTTTTGAAAAAAACTCGTCGGTTTTATGACTTTTCCTAAATTGGAAAAGTCATAAATACCAGATCCCGTAGCTCATTTATGGATAGAGCGGCTGCCTCCTAAGCAGCAGGTGGCGAGTTCGAACCCCGCCGGGGTCATTCCTGGAACCTTCAGAAACGCAAGTTTTTGGAGGTTCTTTTTTTTTTGTCTTTTTTACAAATTTTCTTCATTTTCCGCGCAAAAAAAATAAAAATGGCACAATCATAATATGTGAAGTGTTTGAATTTATTGATAAAAAGATTGCTGTTGGTTTTATTTCTCTTTTACACATCCTTTCTCTCCTGGGGCCGCCCTGTGGTTACGGAAAAATACTGCCTGCGCCAGGACGACATGGATTCATATTTCATAATGACCATTGAACCTTGGAATATGGGATTAAGGCTCACTCGGGTGCAGCAGATCTCATGCAGGAATGGTTCTTCTTCAAGATGCAGCATTCTTTCCTGGGAAGCCGGTGAAACCAATGCCGCTGGAGATGCAGCCCTGCCTATTGCTTGTTCCTACGGCACGAGGGATTTTGATTCCCCATGGACCATAAGGGCAAGGGTTTTTGCTGCCGTAGATTCTGGAAAGGATTTATCATCCTGCAATGGTGATTCAGGCGGTTGTCCGCTTCTCCTTGTTGGCAGGAAAAAATTCCTGGACCTTGAGTGTGATGGCATAAGGTTCCGCATGGAAATTGATGTTGAAGGAATGGATGGATATGGGGACTTCCTTCTTGCTTCAAGCCTTGAAAATTTTTCCGTAACGGCATGCACTGAATATCCTTCGAGAATCTTCATGCCTGACACGGATTTTGAAAGCCTTGCTCCGGAAATTTGCGGCTACCTTGACCTATGCCTGGAAAATCAGCGCGATGTTTTTTCCATGGCTAATTCAGCCTGGGCCATTGGATATACGGACAAGCACTTTCTGTCGGCAGAAGAAGGACTTGCCTTGGCCCGCAGTGCCCTTGACTTTGCAGATTCTGGCGTCAGGTACAGTCCCCTTGGAGCTGACAGCCCTGCAATTTATGTTAAAAAGTCTTCCATAAGCGAATATGTTGCAGGTGGACTTTCCGACAGGATGGATGCTTCGGGATGCGACAGTCCAGGCTTTCTTTCCCACTGCCTTTTGTCTGCCGGCCTTGGTGACAGGATTTGCGGAGCCGACGGACTTCTGTTTCCGGTAAGTGACCTGGAGCAGTTCATAAAGGGGGAGGGTGAAGAACTAATTTCTTCCAATGTGGAATTCCTGCTGCGGAAAAAACGGGATGTATTTTCCAGCATGATTCTGGAATCCAGGGATGTACCTTATGTTGCAGCCGTAGTACCACGCATGGAAAAGCTTAGGCCGGGGGACATTCTCCTTTGGTGTCCTGATGGAACCGGTCGCAGGGACTGTGATGCAGGGGGGCTTTATTCCTGTGCCGTCGTATGTTCAATTGAAGGCGGAACGCCTGCAAAGGATAGGGTCATGGCGGTCTTGATTCCTGACATTCCCGGAGACTATGCAAGGAAAATGTCATGGGCACAGATGGAAGAGCTGTTTTCCGGAAGCCGCCATTATGTTCCCATGCGGATTCTTCTGAGGAACAGCCAGGAGATGAAAGAAGAAAACCGGTATGAATCAAATGCCGGCGAAATCTTTGCCTTTGATCCTGAACCTGGAATCCTTGACTTTTCCTTTTCCCATGAAGAAGACCAGAAGTGCATTGCAGGCGGCAGTTTTAGCTTTATTCCCAATACGGGGGAATCCCTTGTGCTTGAGGGAATTGAGGTCAGGCTTAAGTCAAGGACAAGGCAGGCCCTGTTTAATTGTGGTGCCCATGAAAGGGTTCCAGTACAGGTGGCTTTCCATCGAAAGAATTTGTCTAACGGGGGCATGAATGCTGAATCTGGCAGTACAGGAAAAGAATGGAAAATCCGCCTTGGGGTTCTCGATGTTGCCGGCCGCAGTAGGGAATATGGAATATATTCACCAGGTGCTGATGGATATGGTTCCTGCATTCTTGAAAGAACTTGCAATCAGGAACTGTATCTTGATGAAAGGGGACGTATTTTTCTTGGCGATGAATTGGTTTGCGGCCTTATGGTTTCTCTCGTTGGTCATGGTTTGGAATCTGCTCTCGGTGAAACATACTCAATCCTTCTTGAACATGATGGCCGATGCATTGCAAAAACTCAACAGGAACGGGACGTGGCATTCTATGACAAGAAGGCAGTCTGGCGTGGAGGACTTTATCTTGTGGAATGGAATTCTGGCAGGGCAGTTCCTGACTGGAATATGGTTCACAGGTGGATTGGACGGGACGACATGGGAAATCGAGATAATTCGGCTAACCCCTGGAACCGTTCATGTTCTTCTGGAACCCTGTTTACGGACATGTTGTCACTTGCCCTTGGCAACGGTGGGCAGTGCATTGAATTTGGTCCAAGGAGCGGTACAGGTTCTTCCGTTGCATTTTCACATGGCGGACGGCTTAATCCATTTGAATACCAGTCAATTCTCCTAAGGACAGGCGAGCTTGTCAGGGAAGAGTTTTCCCAGCTGGCCCTTGATTTCTATCCTGCATTCATTCATGGTGAAGATCTAGCTTCAGATCCAGAAAAGTCATCGATTATATGGAAGAATCATGATGAACTTTTCAAGGCTGTTGCCGGATCCCATGGCGGAAGGGAAACCCTCTATGGGCTTGCAAACTGGAATGGAACCCTGGCTCCAGACAATGCTCCTGAAAATTACCCGGCCATTGTAAGAAATGCAGGCATTGATTCCGATGGTTTTATGGAAATTGCCTTTGGCGGCGGTGCAGGAGACAGGGTGTTTTTGCTTGACGATTCCTCTGGTAGCGGCCTGGAGAATCTGTCCGGTCTTTTATGCAGCCTTGTACCGGGAGACATTTTTTCCTACATGCAGGAAGGGGAGGATGAATGGCATGAAGGGATGCTGTGCACCATTGACCGTAAGGCCTTACTTGAAGGGGAGGATCTTGATTCAGCATTGAAGGGAATGGAATTCTTTCAGTGCAGTGACGTTGGAGTTGTGCGCCGTAGTGTGGCTGATTGTGCAGTTATTGGAAAAAACGGCAGATGGAAGTTTTCCAGAAAGCGTTACTATTGAAAAATATGTCTTTTTTCTATATCATACATAAGATTAGTACACTGGCGTTGTCAGTTGCTGATTCTCTGGAGAGTTCTCACAATGAAGTGAGGCGCCGAAGGGTTAAGGCTATTAGAGCCGATATCTCAGGCAAAAAGGACAGAAGATAGAGAAAATAACTGTCTTATTACTTTCTGGAGAGCTGGCGTTCATATGTCGGCTCTTATCTTTTTTAAAGGACACGCATATGTCTTTCGATTCAATTTTAAATCAGATTGATGATGTTGTATGGGGGCTTCCTACAATCATCCTGATTCTTGCAACAGGTTTTATCCTTACTGTTGCAGCACGTGGAATTCAGTTTTCAAAGCTTGGCCGCGCATTCAAGGGTATTTTCAAGAAGAATGAAGGTGACGGAGAACTTTCTGGATTCTCTGCACTCTGTACTGCACTTTCTGCAACAATCGGTACAGGTAACATCGTTGGTGTTGCAACAGCAATTGCAGCTGGTGGTCCTGGTGCCCTTTTCTGGATGTGGTTTGCCGCAATCCTCGGAACAGCCACAAAGTATGCTGAATGTATGCTTGCAATCAAGTACCGCGAAGTAAAGGAAGACGGTCACATTCTCGGTGGTCCTTTTTATACAATCGAAAAGGGAATGGGTTCAAAGTGGAAGTGGCTTGCAGTTCTCTTTGCAGTCTTTGGAGCCCTCGCAGGTCTAATGGGTATCGGTACAATGACACAGATCAACGGTATCACTTCTGCCGTTAACAATGCCATCGACCCGGAAGCAAAGCACATCGCATTCACTCTCTTTGGAACAGATTATACATTTGCTACAGTAGTTGGCGGACTCATCGTTACAGCCTGTGTTGCACTTGTTGTCCTTGGAGGACTCAAGCGCATTTCTAAGGTTGCAGAAAAGGTTGTTCCGGCAATGGCAATCATCTACATCTTCCTTGGCCTTTCAGTTCTCATCATGAACGCAACACACATCCCAGCTGCATTCGTTCTCATCTTCAAGAGCGCATTCGGTTTCAAGGCTCTCGCAGGTGGTGCTGCAGGTTATGTCCTCAAGCAGGTTACAGACTCAATGCAGAAGGGTATTGCACGCGGTATCTTCTCTAATGAAGCAGGTCTTGGTTCTGCTCCAATTGCAGCAGCTCCAGTACAGACAAATGAACCTGTAGAACAGGGGCTTGTAAACATGACAGGTACAGTTATCGATACCCTCATCGTTTGTACAATGACAGGTCTTGCCATTGTTATCGGCGGCATGACAAACGGACTTTGGGAAAACCCGGAAGGACTTAAGGGTGTTGCACTTACAGCTGCTTCATTCAACAAGGTTCTTGGTGGTGACGGACATTCAGTTCAGTTCCTCCTCATGCTCTGTCTTGCATTCTTTGCATTTACAACAATCCTTGGTTGGGACTACTACTCTGAAAAGTGTCTTGAATACCTTACTGGCGGAAAGATGGGAATAGTAAAGGGATTCAGATGGCTTTACATTCTTGCTGTTCTTATTGGACCTTACTTCACTGTAAACGCAGTATTCACGATTGCCGACATCTTCAACGGTCTCATGGCAATTCCTAACTGTATCGCCCTCATTGTTCTCAGCAGTGTTGTTGCTAAGGAAACAAAGTCTTACTTTGAAAGATTCCCTAAGCTGTAATCAGCTTTGCTGTGAAACAGTCCCCCGGCTGTCTGGTTGATCAGATGGCTGGGGGACTGTTTTTTCTTATTGACCCCTTAAAAATAACTTGACAATAATATTGTACTATTGTACAATATTACCATGAAAAGAAATAAGTCGGTTATTATCGATGCCTCATGCATTATGGCCATTATCAAGCAGGAACCGTCTGCAATGGATGCCTTGGACAGGCTTAAGGGTTTCCGACTGTATTCATCACAGTGCCTGCCCTTTGAAATAGGAAATGCCCTTTCAAAGCTCATGAAGAGGAAGCTGATTGATGTGGCTCAGGCATGCAGGATCTTTGAGCTTTACAAACGAATTCCCATTAAGCTTCTTGAATCCGATTTGTTAAATTCAATAAGGCTGGCTGGCGAGGAAGGGCATTACTGTTACGACATGTACTACCTTGACTGTGCCCTTAAATCTGGAAATCCGCTTTTTACCATGGATGAAAGGCTGGAATCAATTGCAAAAATGAGGGGTGTAACATGCTTGTAATGAATTATTCCCAGGCAAGGCAAAATCTTGCGTCTCTTCTCGATCAGGTAAAGAGGGATGGTGAGGCTTTCATAACCCGCGCAGATGGTTCCAGGTTTCGCATTCTTAACGAAGATGATGGGGCAGATGATTTTTCTTCTCCCTTTATGGAGCTTGCAACCTTTGCAAAAACTATGGATTCTTCCTTGTCCCAGATGCCACTGAATGATTTCTTTGCCATGCTTAGGGAAGACGAGGACATTCGTACTGACAGGATCATTTCTTCTTATCAGGGCAAAAGGGCTGCTGATTATTTCAACGTGTTCAACAGGTCGTAACATGCAGTTTCTTGTAGATTCAAAGACGATCCTGGATTTTTTCAATGGCGTTACGGAACTGTTTGGTTATTTTGATGAAGAAGAGAGCATTCATGTTTCCGTTGTTACCCAGGGGGAACTATATTGCCGCGCTGAATGTGCTGAATATGGGGATAAGTTGAGCGACATAAGTTCAGATTTTACCCACCTGCTTCATATAGTTGAATTGGACGAAGAGACTGCCCGGTGCTTTGGGCGGCTTAAGGCATCTTATCCAAGTCTTTCTGATAATTCCCTTTGGCTTTGTGCCACTGCCATCAGGCGTGATTATGTCATCCTGACAAATTCAAGGGAGATTGGCGCAGTAAAGGAAGTTGTGGTGAAGAATTACTGAGGTAGCCGTAGGACTTTCCGCCTGCATGGAACATTCCATTGTCCGGTTTCCAGGGGAGGGTCTCGCCCCCCCCTCAGAAAAGTTATTTTACAATCTTATTGAGTACGTGGTCTTTCTGGCGCCAGTTTTTGTCTACGCTTACATTCAGTTCAATGTCCACGCGGTAAGGGAAGATTTTTCTGGCTGTCTTGATGGATTCAACGCGGATGGTCTTGATCATGGATGCACCCTTGCCGATTACGATGCCCTTCTGGCTGTCGCGTTCAACGCAGATTTCGGCACGCACCTTAAGCAGGTTGGCCTTTGCCATTGCCATGTCCTTGATGTTGACGTAGATGGCGTGTGGCAGTTCCTGTTCAAGGCGGTTGATGGCTTCTCCGCGGATGATTTCTGCAATGCGGAATTCAACTTCCTGGTCGGTGTAGTATTCTTCCGGGTAAAGGTGAGGGGCTTCTTCCGCCATGTCGTAAAGCGCCTTGAGCACGTCGTTGACTCCCTTGTCTTCCTTTGCTGACATTTCCACGATGCGGCTGTCAGGCAGGTCAGGCAGCGTGCGGTGGATGAAGGCACGTGAATTTTCAGGATGTGCTGCTGGATCTTCAGTCTTGTTGATGGCTACAACAAGCTTTTTCGTGAACGGGGCCACAAGCTTTGCAATCATTTCTTCTTCATCAGTGTGGTCACGGGTACTGTCAAGAACGTAGAGGATTTCGTCGCTGTCCTTTATGTTTTCCTCAGCAATTTTTGTAAGCTTAAGGTTGAACTTCTTTTCGCTCAGGTGAAGTCCCGGTGTATCTACAAAAACAAGTTGGCCGATGGAGGTGTTTACGATTCCGCGGATTGCGTTGCGCGTGGTCTGTGGCACCGAAGAGACGATGCTGACTGTTTCCTGGGTTGCGGTGTTAAGGAATGTTGACTTGCCGGCAGAAGGGCGTCCAACGATTGATACAAGGGCAGTCTTTGGCCCTGCAGGCTGAACTACATATTCATCCTGTTCCTGTTCTTCGATTGTTTCTTCATTCATGGTAAACAGTATAGGATATTTTAAAATAAAAAAGAATCCCCCGTTTCCGAGGAATTGTTGTTTTGAAAAAAAATAAATGTGGATTTTATGGAGATGGCTTTGAAGATGCGCAGGATAGGTTCGACACGGCGTAGGCTTTGGTCGGGGATAGACGAAGAACGCCTTTGGCGGTCTCGTCTGTCATTGATACCTCATACGACCAATCGCCGGAGCCGGGTCGGTTCTATCCGTAAGTATCTTCAGTTGTATCTCAATTTACTTTACGTTTACCTTCTTAAGGTGCCAGATGTCCTTTACGTAGTCTTCGATTGTGCGGTCAGAAGAGAACTTGCCGGAATTAGCAATGTTGATGAGACACTTGCGTGCCCATGCCTTCTTGTCTGCATATTCCTTTGCAATCTTTTCCTGTGCCTGGCAGTAAGAATCAAAGTCTGCAAGGAGGAAGTAAACGTCTGCCGGCTGTCCTTCAACACCGTAAACGATTGAATCGTGGATTTCCTTGAAGAGCATTCCACTTGGATCATAGGTTCCGTCAACGAGCTGATTGATAACCTTTGCAAGCTGTGGGTTGCGGTCAAGGTACTTCTGTGGGTTGTAAGAGTGTTCGCTCTTCATCTTGATGATGTCATCGGCGTTGAGACCGAAGATGAATGCGTTTTCTTCACCTGCTTCCTCTACGATTTCAATGTTTGCACCGTCAAGGGTACCTACAGTAAGTGCACCGTTCATCATGAACTTCATGTTTGAAGTACCAGATGCTTCGTAACCTGCTGTAGAAATCTGCTCTGAAACGTCTGATGCAGGAATGATTTTTTCTGCAACAGAAACACGGTAGTTTTCTACGAATACAACGCGAAGCTTGCCACGAACGCGGCGGTCGTTGTTTACGCGGTCAGCAACAGTGTTGATGAGCTTGATGATTGCCTTTGCGCGGCGGTAACCTGAAGCAGCCTTTGCACCAAAGATGTATGTGTGTGCAGGAGGGTTGTAATTTGGATCTTCAACAATCCTGTTGTATTCATACATGATGTGGAGCACGTTAAGGAGCTGTCTCTTGTATTCATGGAGGCGCTTTACCTGCGTGTCGTAGATGCTGTCCGGATCAAGGAATTCATTCTGTGTGTGCTTGAGGTATTCAGCAAGCTTTTCCTTGTTGTGGCGCTTGATTGCAATGAGTTCTTCAATTGAAGCCTCATCGTCAACGAATTTCTCGAGTTCCTTAAGCTTGTCAAGTTCCTTAACCCAGCCGTCGCCGATTCTCTTTGTAATGAATTCTGCAAGTTCAGGGTTTGAGGCAAGGAGCCAGCGGCGCTGTGTAACACCGTTTGTCTTGTTGTTGAACTTTTCAGGGTAGAGTGTATACCAGTTCTTGAGTTCCTGTGTCTTGAGGAGTTCAGTATGGAGGGCTGCAACACCGTTTACAGAGAAACCTGCGTGGATTGCGAGCCATGCCATGTAAACCTTTCCGTCATGGATGATTGCCATGTGGTTCTGGTTGTAGTAGTCCT
>JAZLGN010000066.1:0-18056 GCA_045616325.1 Treponema sp. | reverse complement strand
GCCTCTGGGATTTCTTCAAGTTCCTCGAGTTCTTCAACATCTTCAACCGGCTCAGCCTCTGGGATTTCTTCAAGTTCCTCGACTTCTTCAACCGGCTCGGCTTCTTTCACCGGAGAAGGCTCCACTGGCTCCACTGGAATTGCATCTTTTGGCGAAGCAGTAGGGGCAATTTCCGGCTGCTCCCTTGGAACCCTGGTAAATCCTGCAATGGCCCCCATGACGTCACGCCAGCTTTCGTCAAGGAGCCTGTCAACCTGCACCCTGTATTTCTTGGAAACAGGGCCAAGACCCTTCCTTATGTCATCGCTGACATCCATCCTTCTGTCGGAAATTTCCTTCTGAAGCCTGTTCCAGTCCACCCTGTCCTTTCGCTCAAGGAATTCCTTAAGAAGCCCGTATTGGAATTTCCTGACCCTGCGGCGGGCAATAACCATCTTGTCATGGCGAAGGTTAAACAGCATGAATACAATCAGATACAGGGTGACAAAGAGGCATACAAGCAGTGATGCCTTTTCGTAATCGTTAAGTTCAAATTCACTCTCGCGCAAAATCCATCCAAACTTTACGCCATCACCTTTTGTTACTACAAAAAGATTTTCTTCTTTCCTGTCCGAGGCGGCAATCTGCTCTATGTTTGCATGACGGCCCTTCCAGATGGTACTGATGGTTTCTGAAAGTTCCTTTCTTCCGGCAATTGGCAGTCCGAAGACAAAACCATCTGGATTCATTACGCAGCCCCTTGCATTAAGGGACACAATTCCCTGGTCCTTGAGTCTCCTTGTAAAGTCATCACCCAGAATATAGAAAACCATGGAGCCGCGGTAGGCCGTATAGGAATCGTAAAAAGGGAATGACAGGATGATCTTGTTACGCTCGCTGTCAAAGAAGATTACCGGACGTTTTGCGCCATCCCTTGATTCAACATGGACATAGGGAATCCGGTCTGCATAATTGGCATAAGTTACAAGTTCTTCAGTCTCGGAAAGAATGTCCTCGCGATAGGTGCTAAAGTGAACATGGACTCCGTCGTTTTCAATAAGCCTGATTCCTTCAAGGCCTGGATTGTCCTGGAACAGGCGGCCCGTTGTCTGGACCCGCTCCAGTGCATTTTTTTCCGACGGTTCGCGCTCGATGTATGAAACAACTTCTTCTTTTGAAAGGTAGCCCTTGAATTCAACTTCAAGTTCAGTCATGTAGCTGGCATAGGCTGATTCAGCGCTTTCCAGTTTTTCATTTACATGGCCTGTCACCCGGGGAGTATAATACTTAACCTCAAGAAGCCTGAATCCACCGGCAAAGGAAAAGAACAGGCTTGAAACAAAAATGAGAACCGTTATCAATGTACTTAACAATACTTTTGGCAATGAAGTCACAGGATTACTCCTTCCTTATTTTTTCGGCAGATATTGAGCGGCATTTTACAATTTTTTTGCGTTTTTCTATAATGGAGCCATGGTTGAAGTTAAAGCTGAAGAAGAAAAGAAAGTCCGCTGTTATATTGTGGGCGCCCCTGACAAGAAAAGTGCAGACCCATATCCAAGAGAACTGGAAGGCCTGGTTCACACACTGGAAATGGAAGTTGCAGGACACATGGTTCTTGCAAGGATCGAACCCACACCGGCCTACGGAATCGGAACTGGAAAGGCACAGGAGATCGTGGACAGGGCAAAGGAATGCTTTGCAGACTGCATTATCTTTGACTGGGAAATAGACCCGTCAAAGCAGCGCAACTGGGAAAAGCTTGCATCCATTCCGGTCTTTGACAGGAACGAAGTCATCATCAGGATTTTCGCAAGCCGCGCCCAGACAAAGGAAGCAAACCTTCAGGTTGAACTTGCACGCCTTACCTACTCCATGCCGCGATTGAGCCACATGTATGGAGACATGGCAAGGCAGCGTGGCGGTGCCTTTGGAAACAAGGGAAGCGGAGAAACCCAGCTTGAACTTGACCGCCGCCAGATTGAAGAAAAGATCCTCCAGATAAAGAAGGAACTTGAACAGGTGGAGATAAACCGAAGCGTCCAGAGAAAGCAGCGTGAACGAAATTCAACAGCCTGCTGTGCCCTTGTAGGATACACCAATGCAGGTAAGTCCAGCCTGCTTAACGCCCTTACGGGAGCAGACGTCTTTGTAGAAAACAAGCTCTTTGCAACCCTTGACCCTACGACAAGAAAGCTGGCCCTTTCAGAGGCAAGCACCGTCCTCATAACCGACACCGTAGGGTTCATCTCAAACCTTCCCCATACCCTCATCGATGCATTCAAGTCAACCCTTGAAGAAACTGCCCTTTCCGACTTTCTGCTCATAACGGTGGATGCCTCGGACCCGGACTGCCAGAAGCAGTTCAACCAGGTTCTTAAGGTTCTGGAGGAAATAAAGGCGGACAAAATTCCATATACAGTGCTCCTGAACAAATGGGACAGGGTTAAGGATGATCCCGTAGAATCGACAAGGCTTGACAATCTTTTTCCTGATGCAATACATGTAAGCGCAAAGACACAGCTTGGCTTTGACAGCATAAACGAAGTGCTTACGGAAAATCTTCTTGGCACCCTCCGCAATTTTTCAATTCCCCTTGAAAAGTCACACCTTGTTGAGCTTGTGCGAAAAAACGGAACCATTGAAAAGGAAGAATGGCTTGAAACCACCGTTGAACTCAGTGCAAGAATTCCGGGCACACTGGACGACGAGGGAAAGGCAAGCACAAGGACTCTGGCCATGGTCAAGGACTTTATAGCATGAAGATGAATCTTTCCTTGCTGAACAAAATGCTTGCAATCATTGCCGCCATCATCGCCCTGGCAATAGTCACCGTCACCCTTACGACACTGGCAGTCAGAAAAGGGCACCTGACGGCAGACTACAGGAAAATGGATCCCAGCCCGGAAAAGATTTCCAGGGAAGGAAAAGGCCAGACTGAAACATACACTAACTTCCGCCAGATAAGGGTAAGCCTTCGCCCGGATTCTGAAGACGACATGGAAAACGGAATTCTTGTGGTAGTACCATGGTTTTCCTATGACAGGGAGAACATCCAGCTTCTTGAGGAACTGTCCCAGAAGGAAACAAAATTCGAAACCCTCTTTGCCGAATATTTTTCTTCCTTCTCAAGAAAGGAACTCAAGGAAAAGGATGAAAGGCAGATAAAGGAAGAACTGCTCCAACTGACCAATGCCCAACTTGTCCTTGGAAAAATCCGGGCAGTATACTTTGATAAATTCATCTTCCTTTAAATTCTTTCATGCATTCCGCAAATCTAGAAAAAAACTGCGTTTTCTACTATAATTCCGGTCATGAAAGTAATTGTTGTAGGAAACGGTGGACGCGAACATGCTATTGCCTGGAAACTGGCACAGAGCAGTTCTGTAGAGGAAGTAATCTGTACTCCAGGTAATGGCGGTACAGCCTTTGAAAAGAAATGCCGCAATGTTGAAGGCAAGACCCATGAGGATTTCGTAAAGATTGCAAAGGACAACGGTTGCACCATGTGCGTTGTTGGACCGGAAGATCCTCTCTGTGCAGGTCTTGCAGACAAATTCTGGGCGGAAGGAATCCCAACAGTTGGAACAAGAAAGGATCCAGCCCAGCTTGAAGGCAGCAAGGACTTTGCAAAAAACTTCATGCACAAATACGGCGTTGCTTGCGCCGACAACAAGACATTCACAGACAAGGATGCAGCCCTTGCATACGTTAAGGAACACGGGGCACCAATCGTACTCAAGGCCGACGGTCTTGCAGCAGGAAAGGGTGTTGTAGTTGCCCTCAACATGGACGACGCCATCAATGCGGTAAACGAGCTCATGGACGGCCAGCTCGTAGGAGATGCAGGTCGCAAGCTTGTCATCGAAGAATACATGCGCGGTGTTGAAATCTCAATCCTGGGTGCAGTCTGCGTTGACCCTGAACTTACGAAGCAGGGAAAATCTTGCATCGTTCCTTTCATGAGCGCACGCGACCACAAAAGGCTTCTTGACGGAGCAAAGGGACCAAACACGGGCGGAATGGGAGCCATCTGTCCTGTTGACGACGTTACGGAAGAAGTTCTGGCACAATTCAACAAGAACATACTGGAGCCAACCCTCAAGGGAATTCAGGCTGAAGGATGGGACTACAAGGGATTCATTTTCTTTGGCCTCATGATTACAAAGGAAGGACCTAAGGTCATTGAATACAACATCCGCCTTGGCGACCCTGAAACACAGGCAGTTCTTCCACTCATGGACTTTGACTTTGCCCAGATGTGCAAGGCCGTTACGGAAGGAAAGCTTTGTGAATTCAAGACTGCATGGAAGAAGGGATATGTAGTTTCTCCTGTTGCAGTAAGCGGCGGATATCCTAAGTCCTACAAGAAGGGATTTGAAATTTCCCTTGATGAAGAAAAAATTACCCAGACAGGCGCAAAGGTTTTCATAGCCGGTGCAGTGGAAGACAAGGCTTCTTCCAAAATGGTTACAAGCGGTGGACGCGTACTTGCATGTTCAGCACAGGCAGATACCTTTGACGAAGCATGGAAGAAGGCTTACGCGGCAATCGAGCACGTAGGCTTTGAGGGAATGTTCTACAGAAAGGACATTGGGCTTCCTGGAGCCGCAGAGTCAAATTGACAGTCATCCGGGGATGTTCAGCATGATTAAGGCATCTGCTGTCCTTCACCATCAAGTTTAAAATGCAAAGAGGATGTCCAGTCTAATGAATGCAGTTTCTGCATATCACCGGGCATCCTCTTTTTTTATGCTAAAATGCTTTTAGCCCAGGAAAAGCATTCCAAGGATTCCCGCAGGAACAAGATAGCATGCAAAGAATTCAAGGCGTCCCTTCTTTATGAGCTTCATGAGCCATGCAAGGGCAGCATATCCTGCAGCAAAGGCAGTAATGCATCCGCATACTAGGGGAACAATGCCAACAGCCTGATTCATCTGTCCAAGGTCCTTGAGTTCAAGAAGGAATGCACCCAAAATGGCAGGTATTGAAACGATGAAGGAGAATTCGCCTGCAGCCTCGCGACTTATGTTGCAGAACAGTGCCCCGGAAATTGTTGAACCGCTTCTTGAAATTCCAGGAAGGGTTCCAAATCCCTGAAGGATTCCAATGACAGCAGCCTGGATTACGCCTGGAATCTTGCTGAAGGCTTTCCCTGAAGCCACCTGCTTTTTTTCATAGACTGAAGAAACTACAAGAAGTCCCGATGTTACAAGGAGTCCTGCACATACACTCTTTACAGAAAACAATTTTTCATCAAGAAGCCTGGAATTGAAGACGCCGATTGCCCCGGTAATTACTGTTGCAATAATGATGGCAACAATGTACTTTCTGTCGTCATCACGGGACTGAAGCCTCTGTTCAGAAAGCTTTTTTTCCGGCACAAAAAGGCAGAAGAAGGAAATGGCAAGGTCGCAAATCTTCTTCCTGAAAAAAATCACAACGGCAAGCAGCGTTGCAAGATGAAGAAATACGTCAAACAAAACAGGAATATCTTCAAGGCCAAAAAGGCTCTGTGCAATTTTCAAATGCCCGCTTGAAGAGATAGGAAGAAATTCCGCAACTCCCTGCAAAAGTCCAAGAAGAACTGATTGTAAAACTGTCATTTTCTAACTCCCATAATCATTTTTATTTACCCACGCAAAAGCGGCTGAATATATTTCCAAGAACGTCATCAGGCGTAACATCACCCGTCACTTCCCCAAGGCTGTCAAGGGAATCTTCAAGATCCTGCACAACGGCATCAAGACCGTAGTCTCCGTTTCGTGCAATTTCAAGTGCATGGCGTGCCCTTTCAAGAGCTTCCCCAACGGAATTCTTCTGGCGCTCAGAACCAAGGCCTGCATGTTCGCTTTCTCCAGAAGAACCCAGTATCAATTCCTTTACGCAATGAACCAGGCCGTCAATACCCTTGCCAAGCTTTGCAGAAATGCCTGCAACTTTTTTCCATGGGCCTTCTTCTGCCAGCAACTGGTCCATCCTGCGATCATTGTCCCCGTCGCATTTATTCAGCACGAGAACGGAAGGAATATTTTTTTGAGCTTCAAGAAAAGCCCTGTCGTCTTCCGTAATTCCCCTTGTGGAATCCACAAGATAGAGAATCACATCGGCATCAAGGGAAAGGTCCCTTGTAAGCTGGACGCCACGTGCTTCTATTATGTCATCCGTATTTCTCAAGCCGGCAGTATCAAAAAGCCGTACTGGTATTCCCTCGAAATCCGCATAACTTTCAATCCAGTCGCGGGTGGTTCCCTCAATGCTGCTTACGATGGCACGTTCTTCCTTAAGCAAGGTGTTAAACAGGCTGGACTTGCCTGCATTGGTTTTTCCGCAGAGGACAATCTTTGCACCATCCTGGTAAAGCTTTTCACTTTTCCAAGAGGAATAAAGCTGTTCAAGCCTTCCACATATTTTATCAAGGGGCGCAGTATCAAAGGACTCCGCAATATTTTCCTCATCCTCGGGATATTCAATTTCAACTTCAATGTTTCCAAGGACATCTATTATGGCTTTTTTAACGGAATCGATTTCCTCAAAAAGGTTTCCAGAAAGCCTGCCAGCAGCCCTGCCACGGGAACCGTCCGTCTTGCTGTCGATAATTTCCTTAACGGCCTCAGCCTTCGTAAGGTCAGTCTTTCCGTTGATGAATGCACGGAAGGTAAATTCGCCGCGCTCTGCAGGCCTGAATCCATTTGCAAGGAAAAGGGAATAAACCGCCTGAACCACGGCAACACCGCCATGACAGAATACTTCCACCATTTCTTCGCCAGTAAAGGATTTGGGCTCACGGTAAACGGCAACCATAACCTCGTCAACTGGAGTACCGTCGCTTTTCCTGATCCACCCGTAAACAAGGGTATTGCCCTGCGCATTACACAAGGCCTTTGGTCGTGAGAAAAATTTCGATGCCAGTTCAACCGCATTCCTGCCGCTTGCACGCACGATTCCAATGGCACTTGGAACCAGTGCAGTCGCAATGGCGGCAATGGGTTCTTCCGGAGTGTAACCGGTATTATTCATGGCCGCCTGCCGCCGGGAAAGGATCAACCAGAAGGAAATTGCGTGGCTGCATGTTCTCCTTCTCGTATTCATCCTGATCAAGAACCGTGTTCCAGATGGAAATCATCTCCTCATTCCTAAGGTTATAGTTCCTTATGTCCTCCTCAGAAAAACCGCCGTCTTCCTTGTGGCTTTTGCTGAATGCCGGAATCTTAACCTGCTTTGCAGCCTCATTGTGATGCCATGGGGAAAGGTCAGCGTCATCCGGATCAGGCCTGATGTCCTCGTAATAGCCGCCGGAATTGTTCCAGTACATGTATCCACGGTCAATTCCATCGCGCACGCCAAAGACCTCGCGGGAAACATAATCCTTGTCGTAATACTTTCTGTCGTACCTTACACCCATGTAGAATGCCTGGAGCCAAGGGCGGACAACAATCCTGTTGCGGCCGATGACAGTGTTGCGGTATGAACCGTAGAAAAATATCCTGTACGGACGTTCTTCATAAGGTGAATAGTCCAGGAAATTCTGCTCAAAGTGGGACGGATAGAACATGGGGCAGATGACGTCAACGTATGCACTCATGAGTTCCACATCCTGTCCTGTTCGAGTACCCGAGCGGTACCATCCGTTGGCACCGTAAATGTCAATTCCAATTGGTGCGTCAATATTCTTTCTTGCATAGGAAAGGAATGAAACCAGGGCACTTTCCTTATCCATACCCTTGTCCTTCCACCTGTATGAAGAAGCACCAAGATTCAGGCCGTCGGTTGGAAAGCGGATGTAGTCAAACTGAATTTCATCAAAACCGCGCTGGATAAGTTCCCTTGCAATCTGGACATTGTACTCCCAGACTTCCTCGCTGTATGGGTCAACCCAGTTTTCATCGTAATAATTGTATTTCTGTCCGGTCACATTTCCAGACTCGTCAACAACATCCTCAACACCACGCAGGCCAACCCACGGGGAATTGGTCTTGTAGTTCCAGACGGCATACTTGCCTCCGCCATACTGTGAAAGGCTCCTGTCCTTAAAGACAACAATGCGCGCAATAAGATAGGTTCCGTCCTTCTTGAATTCGCTGACAAGCTTGTCCACATCAATCTTGTACTTTGTAACCGTACCCTTTTCCTTAAGGAGCGGGCTTGCAGGTTCAAAGCGCAACAGGCCGTAGTCATCCTTCATGTCGATGACGACGGAATTCAACTTATTATCGTTGACAATCTTCCTGTACTTTTCAATACCCTGGTCATTGCGGAGCTGGTAAACGGAAGAATAGATGGCCTTCTTCTTGTTTGCAATTTCACCCCATGGAGTCAGGATTACGTCAGGAGTCAAAAGCCAAAGTTCGCTAAGCTCAAGGTTTGCATCAAGGCCCGAAACGTATTTTGGAATGTATGCTGAATTGACGATGGACTGGGAAGCATTAAGGCGGCGCCTCCAGTCTGCAAAATTTTCAATCTCTGATACGGAATTGTCTTCCAGGGAAAGGGAACAGATTTTGCCAACCGTTGAAAAGACAATGCTTGAACCAGCCTGGCACATGCCGTCAATGGTTGACGACTGTTCTTCCCCGGAGAAAACCTTCTCGCCCTTCTTGTTCTGCCAGTTGAACCTGTAGATATTAGGGAGGAAAGACTGCGCACAGTAGATTTCTGCATAGTATGAACCGTCAGCCTTCTTGCAGAGAACCGGAAGAATGTCGGAGATTTCATCAATCTGGGTCATGCTCTTCATGGCATCAAAACCCGAGCTGACGTCAAACCACTGGGGATTTTTTGTATCGGCCCTGTAATAGCTGAAGCCGTAAATCGGATGGGACATGAAGACTACAAGCTCCGAGCCGGACATGTCCCCGTTGCTGTCATACACCGGCATATGAGAAACTGCAACCGATTTGATGCCGGCGGTGTTTTTGCTTGTGGAACCGATGTTGGTCCAGGTCTGGCCTCCATCGCGTGTAAGGAAAACTGCGTTTTTTGTAGCCGTTACGAGAATGTCCGGATTAAAGGGATCAACACAGATATCCTTTAAAAGCTGAATCTGGTGGTTAAGGGTCTTTGTCGTACCATCATAAGACTTAACGGTAAGGAAAGGAAGCCCGTCATTGCACTCGTTGAATTCCTTCAGGTCGTAGGAAGATATGATCCCCCCATCTGAAATGAGAAACCACTTTGCGGAAGTCTTAAGTATGCGGTCAACCTTGCCGCCAGTCCACAAGGCCTCTGCCGATCCGTCTGCATTTATCCTGAAAAGCCCAGCATCGGTACCGGCAAGAAAAGGAGTTCCGTCCTTATCCCTTGCAACGCTTTTCTTTTCCGGCAGTGTTTCCGGAATCTGGTACAGCGGTTTGGTCTGTGAAAAACCCTGCACCCCTAAAGAAACAATAGAAAAAACAAGGCACAATTTTAAAACGATAGTTCTCATGTTCTAATTTTCGGAACTTGAGAAATAAAATTTAGGGGAAATTTCAATTATGCTTCAAAAAAACTAGCGCAGGGCATCCCTTATCTGGAACCTGAGTCCCTGAAGTTCCTTCTTCTTTTCCTCGGTTGCAAGGTTCCTTTCCTTTTCCTTGGCCACAATGATCTTGGGCTGGGAAGAACCTGACCTGTAGAATGAAGAAAGTTTTTCAGAAGCAGCAACAACCTTCTCCAGGTCCGGACCAAAGGCTCCATTGACAATGGTTGCAAAACTGATGATTCCGGCATCAACAAAGTCCTCAATGGCTTCATCAGCACAGAAGACAAGAATGAAGACATCACGGCCAGGCATCTTTCCATGGCGGTAAACGGAATCTATGACACCAAGGGCACTTTCCTGAGATGTAACAAAAACCACGTCGATGTCAGGGTTCACGCGGAACATGTCGTCCATGACATACTTTGCATACTCGTTGTCGTTACGGGCCTCGCGCTTTAAGACCAGGTTCCATTTGGGATTGCGCTCAATGGCACGCTCAACGGCACGGAATCTTTCTATGTCGGAAGTAAGGTCAGAATAGCCGGTTATCATGCAGATGTTGTGCTCGGCAGGTTCCTCATCATGGGTCTCAAGCCACTTTGCAGCCTCATCACCTTCCATGGCATAGTCGGGCCTGACTTCATAGAGAATGCGGCTGTCATCCTCAAAGCCAATGTCCAGGGTTCCGCAGGCAAGAAAAAGTGGAACCTTGTTGTACTTTACGTAATCTGCAATGATTGAATACCCGTGCTCAGAAACCGGGTCAAGAATCAGGTACTGGGTTCCCTGCCAGATCTGCAGCTGAACATCCTGCAGCTGTGTCTCCACGCTAAGGTGGGCATTGGTAAGATGCAGTTCGTATCCCTTGTCCGCAGTAAAGGTTTCCACAACGGAATTCATGCATGACAGGTGTGGCTCCGACTGGTTGCCGGAATAACAGTAACTTACGACAATGCGTTTTTTTTCAGGCTTGTAAAGGCACGATGCAAAAACAAAGGGAATCAGGGAAACAAAAAAAATACAGGCTGTTTTCGAAATACGTTTATTCAAGGCATTCTCCACAACCTGTATTTTAAACCCATTTGGAATAAATTTCAATTTTTTAGGTAAACCATGTTCTCTTGGGCACCTCCCCTGCCGGGGCCGGCTGTTCCAGGGTTAACGCCTTGAGTTTATACGTTTTTTTTTGAAAAAAAATGGCGCGGACTGCGCCAAGTATAAACTCGAAGAAACAAAGATTCCCACCGGAATCTTTGTTGACTTCCATAGCCTGGTGCGGACTGCGCCAAGCATAAACTCGGAGAGAAAAAGATTCCCACCGGAATCTTTATTTCCTTTATGCGAGAACCAGGTCTCCTTCGCGGATAAGGTTCTTCTTCCTCAATGGAATGCTGAATGCCCAGCTCAAGAGTCCCGGAAGAACAAAGCATACGAGGACAAGGCCAAGCCAGTCAACTGAACCCGGATTAATGGCAGCTGCCCCGTGGGAAACTGCAGCGGCACTCGGCTCGTACCATCCGGTGATTACGCCAATCTGACCGACAAGGCCGCATGTTCCCATTCCGGAAGAAACGGCGGCACCGTTCATCTGCATCTTGAAGATGCATGTTGCAATCGGTCCTGTAACTGCACTTGCAAGAATTGGTGGAAGCCATACGAATGGATTCTTGACGATGTTAGGCATCTGAAGCATGGATGTTCCAAGACCCTGTGACAAAAGTCCGCTCCACCTGTTTTCGCGGAAGCTCATTACTGCAAAGCCGACCATCTGGGCACAGCAGCCTGCAACGGCAGCTCCACCTGCAAGTCCCGTAAGTCCAAGGGCTGCACAGATTGCTGCAGAACTTACAGGAAGCGTAAGGAGAATTCCAACGATTACGGAAATGAGGATTCCCATTACAAAAGGACGGAGGCTTGTTGCCCAAACGATAAGGTGACCAAAGGAAGCTGCTGCCATGCCGATGTACTTTGCAAACAGAAGGGTACAGAGGACGCCGCTCAGGATTGTGACAAGAGGAGTTACGATGATGTCAACCTTTGTCTTGCGGCTTACGAGCATTCCCATTTCTGCAGAAAGGATTGCAATTACAAGAACTGCAAGGGGGCCGCCTGCTCCGCCGGTTACATTTGCACTGGCGCCAACAGCTGCAAGGGTAAAAAGAACCAGTGGTGCTGCTCCCATTGCATAGCCAATTCCTACTGCCATGGCAGCTCCAACTACATGGGGCTCTGCGGCAAAGGTTCCAGCCTGTACAAGAAAGTCAAATACAATGTTGCTTCCAAGGCGCAGAAGCTGCTGCCCCAAAGTCTTTACGATTGTTCCAATCAAAAGGGATGCAAAAAGTCCCTGTGCCATGCCGCCCATAGCGTCAATCAAGTAACGCTTAACGTACCTGTTCATAAAACACCTCATGAGAAAAATGAATTGCTGTTGATTTACTTGTTGATGTAGTTGATAGGAGCGCCGTAGGCTCGTTAGGCAGTGGTATAAAAAATGGTTCCATTCTGCCAACAGTCATCTCAAACGTAACTTCTTAATGGAAAAAATATCAGAAAACGGGTTGGAATTCAATATCAGCAAACGCGCCAGGCTATGGAAGGGCGTTAGTCCCAGAGCAAAGGGACTTTGCGGCGGGATGAGCGGATAGCGAACCCTGGAACAGCCGCCCGGGCGCCCATAAAAAAACTATCGGTATCTTTCCGTTACAAAAGTACGCCAGCCGCCTTTTGCCGGATTGAATTCCACGACTACGACATCCTCATCCTTAATGCTGAAGGACCTGTAATGATCATCCCAGCTCATGGAAAGGGAAGGCCAGTATCTGATCGTGTATACACCTTCCTCAAAGTCTTCTATTGTTATGCGTGATTTTTCGTCTACTATTCCGCTGTATTTTACGGAATCCTCCATGTGCAGCTCATAGCAAATCTGAAGGGACGAATCATTCCTGATGTCAATTCCAGCCTTGGGCAATTCCCTGCAGGAAGAAAGAATTCCACAGGCAAGAAGAGCCAAAGCATAATTGCAGAATTTTCCTTTCATGTGACGGCCTCCCTATTTCAAACCACAAGAATCACCGGGGCAAGAACTAGATGTTTTCATCCATCCACTGCATCCGCTTCCTGAGGAAGTCCTGCATGTAACGGATTTCGCTTTCGTAGGTGGTACGGTTTTTCCAGCCGGGTGCATGAGGCCACTGCTTTTTTCCGATGTTATGCCACACCCTGTCGTTAAGCAGCACAAGGGGAATGTATTCCTGAGCCTGGGATTCAAGCCACGTAAGGGATTCCAGAACCTTGGGACGGGTTTCCTGCCAGCGCTGTCTTACAAGCCGCGAGAATTCTTCATCTGCCAAAAGCTGCTCGTACCAATGCCTGTTCCTGACCCACCATCCTTCAGGATCATGTCCGCCATCAAAGCCAACGTTACCGCAGGAAAGGTCCATGTCCCAAACGGGACCCATGTGCATCCGGCCGGCAGATGCATCCCATGTCATGTAGCACGATGCCAGGAAATTTGCATCCTTGTTCCTGATGAATTCGTTAAGCAGGTACCAGTCCACAAAGGATGGCACATCAACATGATTCTTCCATTCTCCTTCGTAGATGGCATTTTCTGTCTGCTGCACTGCTTCCTGCATTTCTAGGTACTGTTCCCCGGTGCAATTCTTCATCCTGATGCTGAAGTTTACGCCATGGCCTGTCGTAAAATTCCATTCCTTGTTAAGGCGGTTGTTTACGGTTGCAAGGAAGGAACCTTTTTCAAGTTCCAGCCTGCCCGGGGCCTCCTCAATTTTTTCCGTTACGGAATAAAGCCCGTTGAACTTTCCGTTTATGAAAAGAAAAACATCCCTGGCCTCCGGTGTCCTGCCTGAACGGTTCCATGCATTTTTCGACAGCCAGTAGCCGTAGTGGTTGCGAAGGAAGGTCTTGTCGCTGGTGTTTGCCGCAAGAATCCATTTTCTTGCAGGGTTCATTCCGTAGAGGGCTGCCGGTTTTTCAAGCTTTAAGAGATATGGCTTCTTGTAAAGTTCCCGGGTCTTCCAGGTTGTATTTCCATGCCCCCTTATCCTGCACTTGCCGCTGAATTCATCCGCTTCAAATTCAGCATCAACATACTTTTCCTTTGAGGTTATGAATTTTCCCATGTGGGTCTCGATGAACATGACCGGAATCCCAAGGCTCCTGCATTTTTCCGGGCTTATCCTGTCCCTGCTCGACGCAATGAACAAAAAAAGTGCCATGACAGAAAGTGCCGTTAGAATGAATGCATGGGAAATTGAAAGTCTGCGGAATCTCATGCTTCCTTTATACCATAAATTGCAACTATTTTACATTGGCAAATTCCATATTCGCCTTCATAAAATTGCATTTTTCAGGGGTTTCTTCTATAATATACCACGTGGCATCTAGGCCACCTTACCCTTTGTCAGGAATATGTTTTGGCAGGAAAAAAATACCGTCACGAATTCAAATACGTCTCTCCCGAATATATTCTTTCAGCCCAGCAGCTGAAGCTTGGTTCCATACTTGACGTAGACAGCCATGCAGGTAACGAAAACACCTATTCAATCAGAAGCATCTATTTTGACGACTACTTCAACACCTGCTACAGGGAAAACGAGGACGGCACAGACCCAAGGGAAAAATTCAGGATAAGGATCTACAACTGCAGCACCGATCGCATTTCCCTAGAGCTTAAGCAGAAGGAACACGGCATGTGCCATAAGATTTCCTGTCCCCTTAGCATTGAAGACTGCAGGACCATAATGGCCGGGGGAATACCTGACTTTGATTGCAGCACACCATACCTGCTTAAGAAGCTCATCATGCAGATGAACATGCGCGCATTGAAACCGGTTGTCATCGTTGCCTACGAAAGGGTTCCCTTTGTGTACAGTGATGGAAACGTAAGAATCACCTTTGACAGGAACATCAGGAGTTCTTCCGACATCGAGGGATTCTTTGACCCTGCCCTGGACTTCAGGCCTATTCTCGAAACCGGCACCAACATGATGGAAGTTAAATTCGACGAGCTTCTGCCGGACTTTATAAATGAAGCGCTACAGACTTCAAGGCTGCAGCAGACTTCCTTTTCTAAATACTATCTTTGCCGAAAATACAATTTGGAGGGTACTCTATGACAACATTCAAGGACATCTTCAAGAAATCCTTTATCCAGGGATTCACCCGCTATGATGCAACACCAGAAAACATCATCGTGGTTTTTGCCATCGCTTCCTTCTTTGCCCTGTATCTTTTCTTTGCATACAGGATTCTTACAAGAAAGACTTTCTATTCAAAGTCCTTTAACATCGCCCTTCCTGCCCTGGTCCTCATTACCACTGCAGTAATCCTGACGATTCAGTCCAGCGTCGTGATTTCCCTTGGTATGGTTGGTGCCCTTTCCATCGTCAGGTTCAGGACTGCCATCAAGGATCCAATGGACCTGGTCTTTCTTTTCTGGTCAATTTCCACCGGCATCATCTGCGGTGCAGGCCTTGCCCAGATAAGCTGCGTCCTTGCCCTTGTACTGACCATTGCCCTCTTTGTACTTGACCGCTGCCCCGTTGCAAGGGCACCAAAGATCCTCATGGTCAACGGAGATGGCTACGAACTTGAAAGGGACATCATCTCCACCGTGGAAAAATTTTCAAGGCTGTACACGGTTAAAAGCCGCGCCCTAAAGAACAACAGGATCAGCATCGTCATCGAAATCCGTTCTTCCCAGGAGACAGAACTGCTGCACCAGATTGCATCCCTTTCCGGAGTTACATCTTCAACCCTTCTGGCCCACGACGGAGAAGTGACGTATTAATTTGCAAAGACTGTATTTCTCATATAAAATGTAGGAATGTACCACTTTATAGTTAATCCAGTATCAAGATCGGGCAAGGGGATGATTCTCTGGCAGAAGAAAATCGAGCCTGTCCTTAAGTCAAAGAACATTGCATACACCGTCGACTACACCCAGCAGCGTGGCGACACCACCGAATACTGCAGGATGATTTCCGAAAAGGCAAAAGACGAGGATAACTGCGTCATCGTGGCCCTTGGCGGCGACGGTACCGTAAACGATGCAGTCCAGGGAATCACGGACTTTGATCACACTTCCTTTGCCCTCATTCCGACTGGAAGCGGCAACGACTTTGCAAAGCACGAAAAGCTTTCAAAAAACGTAAGGAAAACCCTTGAACGCGTCCTTTCATGCAAGGAGCCAACCCTTCTTGACCTGGGCCAGGTTACCACAGACCGAACCGTAAGGAAATTTGCCGTATCATGCGGCTTTGGCTATGATGCAGCAATTGCACAAAAAACAACCCATTCAATACTTAAGAAAAAACTTAACAAGATTGGACTTGGAAAGCTGATTTACCTTTTCCTTGGAGTCCAGCAGGTTTTCAAGGCTCCACGCTCCAATGTGACCATTGAATTTGAAGACGGACGCAAGCTGGAACTCAAAAAGCTTTTGTTCCTTGTCTCCATGGTCCACAAATTTGAAGGCGGCGGAATGAAGTTCTGTCCACATGCAGATCCTACAGATGGACGCCTTGACATGTGCCGCGTAAACAACAAGAGCATTCCGGGATTTTTCTGCGCACTTCCATTTGCCTTTTCAGGGCTGCACATCCTGTTCCCGGGAATCCACGAGGAAAGATTCAGCAGGTGCACCGTTACTTCCGAGATTCCCCTTTGGCTTGCCACCGATGGTGAAGTCTGGCAGAAGGCAGACAGGATCCACGTTGAATCCCTTCCTGCAAAACTCAGGTTCATTAAATAAACTTCCGGCCGCCTTTCATGAACTACCAGAAGGAACTTGAAGAGACCATAAGAAAAATCCAGCTGCATCGAAAAGAAAATCCGCACCAGGCAAAACCGACCCTTCTTCTCCATGCATGCTGCGGCCCCTGCTCTTCCTATGTCCTGGAATACATTGCCCGGTTCTTTGACATAACCCTCTTCTACTACAACCCCAACATATATCCTGCAGAAGAATATGAGCGCCGCCTGAAGGAACTGGAGGATTTTCTGCCACGGTTTCAGCCGGCCATTGATGAAAAAGTCTCTATCGTGCAATCCAGCTATGACCCAAAAGAATTCTATGAAGCCATAAAGATAAAGTCGGAACCAAATCTGGCCCACGAAAAAGAAAAGGGTGAGCGGTGCCGCAGATGCTATGCACTCCGCCTACGAAGGGCCTATGACTATGCCAGGGAAAAGGGCTTTGACTATTTTTGCACCACCCTTTCCATCAGCCCCTTCAAGGATGCAGAAAAAATAAACCTGGAAGGAAGCAATCTGGCTTCAGGAACTGACAGTGGCCCTGCATGGCTTTATTCAGACTTCAAAAAGAAAGGCGGATTCCTGCGCAGCCTTGAAATCAGCGGTGAATTCAACCTGTACCGCCAGCAGTACTGCGGCTGCACCTATTCAAAGACCAACACGGAAAAGGAAAGGGCCGCAGCACAAAACCCTACAGGTAAACCATCAGGAGCATAATGTCACTGTTACGGATTCCGCTTATGCGGGATGCCTGTCCCAAGGTAACGGGACGTACCTTTTCAAGCTTGCCGCGGCTTTCTGCAGACAGTGCGACGATTTTTGAGTAGTCAAAGTTGTCCGGTATGCGCACGTTTTCCATGCGGTGCATCTTTGCAACACGGCTGTCCTGCTTTTCAATGTAGTAACGGTACTTGAAGTCTTCCTGGGCAAGGGTCCATTCGAGGGCCGTGTAGTTGCCGGGATTTTCCCCGTCAGGATGCTTTTCAAGGAATGCCATGGCTTCTTCCACATTGCGGTACTTGAGTTCCATGGCGGCCATCTGTTCACTTGAAATGAGGCCTATGTCAAATCCCTTCTTGCGAAGGCGGCGGTCGGCGGTGTCATGGCGCAGCTTGAGGCGGTATTCTGCACGGGCCGTAAACATGCGGTACGGTTCCTTTGTTCCCAGGGTCACAAGATCATCGATAAGGACTCCGATATATGCCTCGTCACGGCCAAGAACCAGTGGCTCATAAGACGGAATTTTTTCAAAGCTGTTGAATCCATTTTCTGCCTGGAAATCCTTTAGTTTTTCCGAAAGCTCCCTTGTTTCGCGGGCAGATATTTCTGCAAAGTTCCTAAGGTCTTCGGAATTAAACACGGGCTTTGGCTGGAACTTTCCCCTTTCCCCGCTTGCAGGGCTTGAGTATATTTTTGAATCGGCAGCACAAAGGGGGCCGCAAAGATTCTTGTGTTCACGGGCATAAAGGCCTGCATTGATTCCGGCAACAAGTCCCTGGCCTGCAGCTTCCTCATAGCCAGAGGTTCCATTTATCTGACCTGCATCAAAAAGGCCTGCAACACGCTTTGTCTCAAGGCTTGGAAAAAGCTGGGTCGGTTCAACATAGTCATATTCAACGGCATATCCCGGGCGGCTTACGACACAGTCCTCAAAACCCGGCATGGTGCGAAGGAATGCATCCTGAACTTCTTCCGGAAGCGATGAGCTCAAGCCGTTAAGGTATATTTCATCCGTTTCAATTCCCTCGGGTTCAACAAAAAGCTGGTGGCGTTCGCGCTCTGCAAAACGCATTACCTTGTCTTCAATGGAAGGACAATAGCGAGGACCGAT
>JAZLGN010000065.1:0-20874 GCA_045616325.1 Treponema sp. | reverse complement strand
ATCATCAACAATCTTCTGCACTTCAAACGGATTTGTCACATACCAGTCAGTCCCCTTTTTTATTGGGAATGAATTGCTGCTGCTTTTAAGGAATGTCCTGACGCTCCTGCCTGCAATGGCTGCAACTTCATCATCAGATTCAAAAAAACCAGGCCAGAACAATGTCATCCCATGGGGAGAACTTTCCTGGGCTGGAAGAATTGGCCACAGGCCATATCCAAGGGTCTGGCTGTCATTGGCATTTGTTGAATTCTGCTGCTGGACAGAAAGTCCAAGACAACTGGTGGAAGCAAACATCCGCTCATCAAAATAAATTCCAAAGGTAAAAAGCATTCTCTGAAAATCAAGGATGCTCTTGTTTTGCCATGCAGACCAGTCAGTGCCAATATTGACTTCATAAGGCTGGAAAGCAACAAAGGCTTTTCCGCCCGATAGAATGTGCCTTTCAATGTTCCCTATCTGTTCCCTGGTAAGGCTTGAAGCGCCAAAAACAACAAGGGGAACTGCAGGAAGAATTTTATCCCCGGCCCATTCATCAGGAACGTAGCCAATGGAGGAAAGATAGGACAAAGCCAGGGAATAGTCATCCTGCAGGTCAAGGCCGTTTCCTGCCACAAGCTGAACCAGTGGTCTTGATTCATCCAATAGATTTTGCATTCTCAGGGTTAAGTCAAACTCAAGGGAATTATGGGACAGGACAAATGGAATCACTTCGCGTAATCCAAGGTACTCGATAAAAACTGCAGAATAAACTTCCGTGACGGTTTCGCTGCCCTTTCTTGCAGTACGAATTTTCTGTCCGTACACTCCTGCATCATTCAGCATCCTTATGGTTTCATCAGAAGAAACGTTCACCTGCCTGTAGGAAATTTTTTTGTTCTCACCGCAATAGGAATAAAGATACTCGCCTACAAGTGCCGTGGAAGGATAATATTTTTTCAGGCGCGGAGAAAGATAGTATGTAACATGAACAACCTCATCAACCTGGTCAAGGACTTCCCTGCTGTATCTTGAAACGGAATATGCCCTGGAAGAAGAAACATCGATCTTAACGGGAACAATTACTGCAAGAAGTACAAGTAGAAAAGCTGCTGCAGTAAAAGGCCTTAGGTCTGCAAGGGATGACTTGACAGGCCTGCCTTTCTTGAATTCCTGCTGAACATAAAAACCGCATGAAAAAATCAATGCACCCGAAAGAAAGTAAAGAATGTCGCAAAGACTTACAATTCCCTTTGAAAATGACGAGAGGTGAAAGGCCGTAGAAATCCAGCAGATTATGCCGGACAGAAAATCAGGAACATCAAAATACGAAGGAACAAAATGAATCCTTGAAAGAAGGAATAAAGCAAGGCATGAGATGAAATACGAAAGGGTTCCCCATGGAAAAAAGGAAAATACAAAGACGCACAGGCTGCACGAAAAGCAAAGGTACAATACAGTTCCTGCATAGCCGCAAAAAACACGGCTAAAGTCAACAGAAAAAAAAAGGGATGAGCATGCAGGAATTGCAATGGTCGGCAGGATTGAAAATAGTGTCCATGCACAGACAGCTGCAGTCCTGGAAGCAAAAAGTCCTGCAGGACCCAGGCACAGCCGGCATTCATCCCTTATCCATGACGCTGAGACAAAAAAAGGAATGCAGAAAACAAGGATGCTTTCCAGGGCCGAAAAAAACAGGAACAGGTCTGGCACCTGGGTAAATGAAAAAATTCTTCCGACATAAAACCAGCTGAAAAATGCATAAAGGGAAACCAGCAATGAGACTGCATAAGAAAAGGGATTATGGGCAATGCTGTAAAGACAGCGCCTGAAATGATTCTTCATGAAAGTTTTACAAAAGCCTCTTTAAATGTCCTGCATCCCAGGGACGCTGCTATTTCCTGCGGAGTTCCATGGGCTGCAATTTTTCCATGGGAAAGAACATAGACACAGTCGCAAATTTCTTCCGCCTCCTCAAGACGATGGGTGGAAAACAGAAGGGTTCTGCCATCCTTAAGCTGCCTGATTTTTTCCAGGAGGAATGCATTCTGCAGTGGATCAAGTCCGTCCGTAAATTCATCCAGTATCAGGACCTTAGGTTCATGGCACAAGGCACATGCCAACGAAAGCCGCTGCCTGTACCCCTTAGAAAGTTTTCCGGCCCTTACATGCAAATGTTCCTCCAGGCCGCATGCCTTAATGGCAGAATCGATTTTTTCCCGGCTGACTTTTCCGTCATCAGAAAACATGAGGGATTCAAAATAGAGAATCTCACCCACCGTAAGGTTCAGGTCCACATCCGCCACCTCGGGAACAAAACCGGTCATGCGCCTGATGGTCGGGCCGTGATTGATTCCGTTGACTGTAATTGAACCGCAAGTTCCATAAAGCTGCTGGCCGATGGCCTTGAGCAGGGTTGTCTTTCCTGCACCGTTGGCACCAAGAACTCCAGTCACCTGGTTTTCCTGGGCTACAAGATCAATGGACTGGCATACAAACCTGTCATTGTATTTCTTTGAGAATTCAGAAACGTGAATCCCCCTATTCAACATAAGGAATCTCCATGCGCATTCTGTCACGGCTCAGTTCAGCCTGGGGATAGACAGTCCTTGCCTGTGAAAGAAGTATATCCAGTTCCTTGTCGTTATACCGCGGACTGTAATGAATCATTGCCATCCTCTTTGCATTGGCATCACGGGCAATGGTTGCGGCCTGGCGTGCAGTCATGTGCTTTTTTTCCTTTGCCTGGTCTTCGCAGTCATCTGCAAACATTCCCTCGCAAATCAGAAGGTCGCTGTCCCTGACTTCATCTGCAATGGATGGAAGGTAAAGGGTGTCCGTAACAAAACTGAACTTCCTGCCTTTCCTGTTCCTGCCAACAACCTGATCACTATGAATCTCAACACCATCTTCATTGACAACTGAAATTCCATGCTGAAGTTTTCCCCATAATGGACCACGAGGAACCTTAAGCCTGACAGCTTCCTCTGCATTGAATTCACCAGGGCGGTCATCTTCCTCAAGGGCATATCCAACACATACCTTAGTATGTTCAAGGGGAAATGCACGGACGCGGAATCCATCGCCTTCATAGCAGACGCATGGAGCCGTAATTTCCTTGACGATGATGGGATAGTTTATGTACATGTCCAGAACCTTCCGGCTTGTCTCAATGTATTCAGCAATCTTCGGAGGACCATAGATGTAAAGAGGTTCGTTCCTGTCAACCTGGGCGGAAAGCATGAGGATTCCAGGAAGACCCGTTACATGATCCGCATGGGTATGGCTTACGAAAATGGCATTGATCTTCTTCCACTTAAGGTTAAGCCTTCGCAGTGAAACCTGGGTTCCTTCCCCACCGTCAAAAAGAAAAAGGTCGCCATCACGGCGCAAGAGAACTGATGTAAGATGGCGGTAAGGCAGAGGCATCATTCCTCCACAGCCAAGTACGAAGGCTTCCAGATTCATATTTAAATAAACTCCTATAGCATCCCAAATATAAATGCACCGAGAAAAAGCACTTCATCAGAATGCAACCATTATTTCCATCACATTATATAGAATAAACAAATTAATTGGAACTTAATTGACGAAAAATTATCATACCATTAGAATATTGCCCATTGTGTTAATTCGTTATGGTACGGATGACAAGGGTCGTCCGGTAAAAAAAGCAGTAGTTTATACAAAAGAAGAACATAACATTCCTCTTAAAAAGATCGACCACGATGCAGTTTATATAATCGAAGTCCTTAAGCGCGCAGGCTATGATTCCTACATTGTCGGAGGTGCCGTAAGGGATCTCATCGGTAACAGGACGCCAAAAGATTTTGACATTGTAACAGATGCGACTCCAAGCAAGATCAAGAAGCTCTTCAGGAATTCAAGGATAATCGGAAAAAGATTCAGGCTCGTTCATGTTTTCTTTGGTGAAAAGATTTTCGAGGTAAGTACATTCCGCTCCATTTGTGACGGTTCTGTTGGAAATGCATTCGGAACCATAGATGAAGACGTAATGAGAAGGGATTTTTCCCTCAATGCCCTTTACTACGATCCCCTCAAGGAACAGGTAATCGATTACGTTAACGGTGTAAATGACATAAAGAAAGGCGTAGTAAAGCCTGTAATTCCACTGGACCGCATTTTCATTGAAGACCCTGTAAGAATGATTCGCGCAGTTAAATACGGCGCAACCACCGGATGCAAGCTTTCAGGAAAGCTCAAGAAGGTTATCAGAAAATCATCTCCCCTTCTTTCCCCGGTTTCACCAAGCCGCCTTACGGAAGAACTCCTTAAGATAATCAACGGTGGCCATTCCTATGACATCGTCCAGGCATGCATTGACACTGACCTTTATACATACCTCCAGCCGGCAGCAACAAACATGATGCTTGAAAACCGTGACTATGCAAAGGCCTACATCAAGAGCCTGAGGGAACTTGATGAATACATAGCATCCCATGCAGATGCAAGGCTTGGCGAAAAGCTCGTGTTCATCCTCAAGGATTTTGTAAATGCCCTCACGGACTGGGATCTTGAAAAAAGGGAATGCCCTGCTGCAGAGCTTTACAAGCGAACCTGGGCCATATGCAGGAACTTTGTCCTTCCCATGAACCCCCAGAGAACGGAACTGGACTTTGCCGTAAGGAAGATTCTCCTGGACAAGGGAGTGCAGCTTAAGAAAAAGCAGAAAAAGCGACCCCAAGGACAGAACAAGGTCAAGGCCGAACAAAAGGAATCCTGATATAGAATTTTTATAGTCCCTCCTGTATACTTTCCCCATGACACATATCGTTACAGCAGAAAAAATGGTTGCCGGAGGAGACTGCATCGGGGAACTTGACGGCAAGAAAGTTTTCATCCCCTATGCCATTCCCGGCGAAAAGCTTGAAATCGAAATAACAAGGGAAGAAAAAGACTACTGCAACTGCAATGTAGTTAAGGTAATTGAACCATCGGAACACAGGGTCATGCCATTCTGCCCGCTATATGCAAAATGCGGTGGATGCAACATGCAGCACATTGACGCAGAATACCAGAGAGAACTGCGCATTGGAATTCTCCGCGATGCCTTTGCCCGTGAAGGAATTGAAGTTCCAGCCATCGAGGCAGTCTACGGCAGTCCAAAAAACTACAGGGCACGCTTTCAGTTCCACAATGGCGGACTCATGGGCAAGCACAGCAATGACATCGTGCCCCTGGAAATGTGTCCATGTGCAACTGATGAGATAAACCACTTTCTTAAGGAGATTCCCTTTGAAAGCAGGCCAGAAGGACGGGTTCATGTTTTTGGTTCAAGCAGGATTTCAAACATTCCAGAAGGATACGACAAGCTTGCAATTTCAATGGCCCAGACCATAGTTGAAAAGAAGCAGAAGAAAATTCAGCAGCGAACTCCAGGCGGAGCAAAAATCAAGAAGCAGAAGAAAATCAAGGCACGCTACGAGGGAACTGCCAACAACGAGGAAACCAGGTGCACCGTTAACATCCTTGGAAAGGACATTCTCTTTGACGTGCAGGGATTCTTCCAGTCAAACATGGAAGTCCTTGAAAAATCCATTCCCCTTGTCACTGGAAACCTTGGCGGAAAAAACGTCCTTGACATGTATTCAGGAGCCGGAACATTCAGCGTATTCCTTGCCGATTCATTTGAAAATGTAACCCTTGTTGAACATAACAAAAGCGCCATAGTCTATGCAGAACAGAACATGGCTGGCAAAAAGCATGAAAGCTTTGGACTTTCCGGTGAAGTCTGGACCAAGTACCATGCAGAAAACCTCATAAATGCCAACGGAAATTTTGATGCAGTCGTCATCGACCCACCACGAAGCGGAATGGAAAAGGAAGTCTGCCAGTGGCTCCAAAAATCCGAGATTCCAAGCATCAGGAGCGTTTCCTGCGATGCTGCAACCCACGCCCGCGACATTAAGTTCCTTTTAAGGGCCGGCTACAGACTTGAAAAACTTTATCTCCTGGACTTCTATCCCCAGACGGGACATATAGAAAGCCTTGCAATTCTTGCAAAATGAAATTCCATTTTCTCCTGTTGAACCTAATCCTCTCCCTGTTGGCCTGTCTTTGTCCAATGGCACAGGGCGTTGACGGTTCCAGGGAAATTGATTTTGAGAAAACCCTTCCATGGGCCGTGCAGGTTCTTGGAGGCGTCATTTCCACCCAGCCTGTACAGCTCTCCTATGGTTTTGCTGCCTGCGGAGAAGGAAGGCAGATCTACGGCTTTACCGATGACGGAAAGACCATATGGCAGACAAAGTCTCCTTCAAGGCTAAAGAACTTCATAACACCCTGTGCCTGCGACATGATTCTTTGCGTTACGGAGGATTCAACCATACTGATGCTTAATCCTGACGGAAATATATTGTGGAAATGCAGGATGAATTTTCAGGTGACTTCTGCCCCCATCCAGGCAAGGGACGGACGCATATACGTTATCGGGAAAAAAAATGTGGCTGCCATTGGCCTAAACGGAATCATACGATGGTCCATCCAGACGGAGGAACTTTCTGAAAAACTTTTGCCCACAGTAATGAACGACAATTCCCTCCTTTGCTTTTACAGCACAGGAACAGCAGGTGGAAGAAATGCATTTCGCGTAGACCAGTTTGGCTCACCATGTCAGGCCATTGATTTTCCAGCCCAACCTTTTGACTGCAAGCAGACACCGCAGGGAGCAATTTTGTCCCTTGAAGACGGAAGATTAATCCACTGTACCGTTGATTCCACATCAAGGGAAATTAATTTCCTCTGGACAAAAAGCATCGGATTCCAGGCTAAAATCGTCTGCGACCAGGACACCAGGTGCGCCCTCATAAACGAAGGTTCAAGGGAAGTGACTTTCATCAATCTTGAAACTGGAAGGCTGACGGATGCAGCAAAACTTGACATGGACTTGAGGGAAATAAGGTATGCAGGATTTTCCGCCGCAGGACTAATACTTTGCACTTCAACCCATGGCCTTTGCATCAAAAAGGACCTTTCTGCAGCATGGAAGGCAAGATTCAACCCCCGCAAAAAATTCAGGTTTGCACTGCCCTCGGATTCCGGATACCTGATCTTATGCAACGGAGACTGGTCGCTGGAACTTTACCTGACAAAAATGAATTTTGACAACAGGAAAGTAAAGCAAAAAAATATCCAACAAAAGAAATTAAAAAGCACCATGACATTCATTGAAGAAAACCCCATGACAGGTACATTACCTGCAGCAGCCAGCTCATTGAATTCTTCAAGGACAAGAGAAAGAATTACGGCAGACTTCAGGAAAGGAAATTTTGGAAAGGACGAAAAAAATTACATGCTCATGCTGTCTTCAGAAATGGAAAACATAGTGCAGGCATACTGCAGCAAGACAATGATTAAAAGCCAGGCGGAAGAAGTCATAGCATGGTACATGTCGAATCCATCCTACTGCAGGAATGCAATTGAACTTGCCTCCCTTAGCGGAGTATCTTTTATTGAACGTGACATCGTAAAAATCTGTGCCGGAACGGAAAACAAGACCGTCATTGATGGATGCATCATGGCCATGACTAACATAGGCTACGATGAAGGAGATTCATTTCTTGATGCCCTTGACCTGGTGCTCCAGAGAAAAACTGACCCAAGGGACCTGGAGCGAATAACCCTGATTTGTGATGCAATAGTTTCCATTTACAGAACCAGCGGCTCCAGGTCATATCTTGAAAAGGGAAAGAACGTCATGTCATACATTTTCCGTCCCCAGTTTCCGCAGGAAGCAAGGGAAATTGCAGCCTCCCGAATGAAGACAATTTCCATGGAAGAACTGGAAAGGAAAACCACAGATAAAGTGTCGCATTAATTGTAGATAATCCGAAAAAAAAATGTTATAATGTAAGGAGTGAATTCTGGAGGATTTATGAAAAAGTTTTTGGTTTTGTCATTGACAGCAATCCTAACGATGGGTTCTTTCCCGATGTTTGCACAATCCGTAAATGAATCAGAACTTAAGAGTGCTGGAAACGAGGACATAATAGTCTTTGAAAACTATGCAGGACCCCATTCAAGAATTGAATCGGCATCTGCCATCAGGTCCATCGGCACGGGCCTTGCATCAAGGCTTAAAACTTCTGGAATGGAAAATTCTTCAACCCAGGGCACTGGGGAAAAATATTCGGTAATCCATGCCGTTGACTCAACAGCTGGAAAACTGGATGCAGACATCATCATCCTCAGTCCCCAGGCTTCCGTTGACCACATAAAGAACCTTAGGAGAATAATAAGTGCATACCTTGCAGAAGCCTATGGATATTCCGAAAGGGATGCCTCCACCATTGCAACTTTTGTAACCGTATACAATGCCGTCTACAGGAAAAACATAGAAATGTTCAGGACGAGGTACAAGGACATTGTTACTTCCAGCCTTTCAGAAGACAAGTGCGGCCTGTCCGTAAAATGGAACGAATGGCCTGGTGCTTCACAGATAGTAATTCCCCTTGGCGAATATGTTGAAGGCGGACTTTCTGCAATTGACACTTCAGTCATCAGCGACAGCACTGTTGTAAAGTCCATGCAGGAAGATGATGACCGTGGCATTGACGAAAGAAAGAACATGGTTGACATCAAGGAACGCGAGGCAGACCTTGCTTCAGAAAAAGCCCAGCAGGCAGCAAAGGATGCAGCACAGGACAAGAACGACCTTGCCCAGGCAAAGAAGGATCTTGCTGCAGCTGAAAGGGACGCACAGTCTACTCAGGCGGAAGCAGACAAGGCCATGAAGGATGCAGATGCAAAGCAGGCAGAAGCCGACGAAGCATTAAGGGCTGCAGAAGCTGATCCAAACAACAAGGAACTCCGAAAGAAAGCCGAAGAAAAACAGAAGGAAGCTGACGAAGCAAGAAAAATTGCTGAGCAGAAGCAGAAGGAAGCAGACGAAGCCAAGGCAAACGCAGACAAGCTTTCAAGGGAAGCCCAGGAGCTTTCAAGGCAGGCGGAAGAAAGCCAGGCAAAGGCCACGGAACAGCAGAAAAAGTCCGACAGAAAAAATGACGAAGCCCAAAGCGAAAGACGTGAGATTGCCAGGGACCAGCAGGAGCTTACGGAAGAAGAAATCAAGAACGCAAGAGACGGAACCGTCATCGGCCTTAAGCTTGCCGATGCAGAAAAGGGACTCAGCACGCTGGTAAAGATAAATTCAAAATCAGGAAAGGTCGTACGTGAATCGGAAGTAAAAGTGATTCGCGGAAGAACGGTTATCGAAGTTCAGGATTCAATCAAGGACATTGCAACAGGAGCATCAATGCCTTCTTCATCTTCAGAAAGCCCTACACTACTCATGGCCATCTGCGGAGAGGAAAAAGGTAACGGCGCAGTTAAGCTCTGCCTCATTGACACCTACAACATGCAGATCCAGAAGGAAAGCAATGAAAACGTGTCAAAGGATTCGGTTCTCGTATCAAGTGCAAGCAGCTTCTATGTTGTAATTAATGAAGGCGGACAATTCCACGTGGCAAAATACGACAGGGAACTTAACCTCATTGCAAGTTCTTCTGCAGCAGTCCATGAACTTACTCCAATCACCATAACTTCCAAGGGAATAATGGTAACTTCAGAAAAGAACAAGGTGCTGCTCCTGTCGCTCACAGACTTGAATCAGATTTCCGAATAGAGCTTTTCATACTGAAAGGCAACCTTATCCCAGCTGTATGTCTGATGCACATACTTGCTGGCATAGGAAATCATGGGCTTGAAAATCCCGCGGCCTGCAGAATGCATGATCTGAACGATGGAAAACAATGTCTTTCCAAGTTCAGCGGCTGTATTTGGCTTGTACAGAAAACCTGTTTCATCATCGATAATCTTGCAAAGGCCGCCAGTTGCATGGGCAACCGGAATCGTGCCAAAGGACTGGGCAATAAAATCCTCAAGTCCGCAGGGTTCAAAATAGCTTGGGTGAAGCGAAAAATCCCCGGCTGCAACACAAAGGCGTGCCTCATATCTGTCGTATCCCTTAAGGTAAACGCACTTTCCCCCATATTTTTCCGCAAGGTTCTTCAAGGCATTTTCCTGCTCTACAGAACCCTGTCCTGCAAATATAAACCTAACATTGGGATCAGCCGCGAGCAATTTTTCAGAGGCCTCTGCCATTACGTCAATTCCCTTCTGGTAAACGACACGTCCATGATATGAAATGTAAACCAACTGGCTGTCATCGCCACCATCAATCCATCCATACTGCTCAAGAAAATTTGAAGGATCCTTTGAATCAACATTATACCTGGTACCTGCCCTTTCCCTGCCTGCAAATTCCTTAAGGAAAACGCGGCGGCATTCATACTTTCCCTCCAGGTCCCTGACCATGGGATTAAATGCATAAGGCAAAAGTGACTTTCTTGTATCAGAAGGATTATACCTTTCAAAATCTATTCCGTTTGTAATTCCAATGATTCTGGTTCCAAGTCTTCTGTAGCCTTCAGAAAGTCCTGCAGTGTCTGTCTTTGATTCAGCAATTTCCATGGCATATTCAGGAGAAACCGTGGTTACGGCAGAACAAAGGGCTGCAAGCAAAAATGGTTCAACACAGCCGCCATTAAGCCCCTTTTCAAGAATTGAATCTGGAAGACCAGTATAGCTTCTTGCTTCCTCCATGGAATTAAACTGATGGTGATATCCTGGCCCTGCGTTATGAATTGTCACGCAAAATTTCGTATTCCTGTATGCCCTTGCAAAAACCGAATCCGTATTCCTGTAGCTATCCACATAAACAGGAACCATGGCACAAGCAGCATCCTGGCTATGAATCATTTCTGGGCATTCTTCAAACTGACAGAGGGAACCATAGCAAGCCACGGCTTTCTGAAAAAGGGTGTTCAGAAAATTTACGTCTTCGTGGCCATTTCCTTTCCTGTGGAATGGATTTTCTTTCTCGTCTTCTGAAGTGTATGTATAGACTGCCCTTTTAACGGAAAAAGACTTATGGCAAACAAGGACTATGTTCACGCCCTTCATGACACCGTGGGAAAAGGAAACAGTTACAGATTCCCCCGGCAAATCAAGGGTCACGGGCTTTTTCCAAAAGCAGGAAAAATTCTCCACATCAGACAAGTCGGTGCAACCATAAAGCGGTATGAAAACGGTTACATTATGGCCAAGCCTTACAAGACTTTCCGACAGGGAACAGGAAACATTCTTTACACCGCCGGCTTCTGCAATTCCTGCATATTCCCTGGAAACAACCCAAATGTTCATAAGCGACTACCTCTTGAAATCAGGCCTCAAAACTTCGGCACCGTTCATGTACACATGCCTTAAGGCAGTTCCTTCCTCAAGATAAAGGGTGACCATGACGCGAATGCATTTTGGAAGCATTCCAACAATTTCCGCCTCCTGAACTCCAAAAAGAGCAACATTAGCTGTGTCGATTCCAACATCGGATTTCCGCAGGGCAAAGCATGGATTCATCACATCCAGGTCACGGGTCATGGAAAACTGAATGTTGACAAGGTCTTCAGCCTTTACGCTGTTTTCCTCAAAAAGCGCACGGCACATGTCCCCTACATTTTTAAGTATTGATTCCTTGGTATTTTCAGCGCAAACTGCACCCCTAATGCTGTAAAGTCGTTTCATGGCAGGATCCTATTTAATTGAATTAAGTATGTTGACGATTTGAGATGCATCGGAATTCCTGAAAATCTCCGAAAGCTCAGGATAGTTCTTCAAAAGTGCACCCAGTTTTTCAAGCTGCTGCATGGACCGTTCCTGCTCGGCAACAATCCTTGCCTGCTCGGCAGACTGTTCTTCAAGCTTCAATCCAACGGAAGAATAGTAGCCATCATAGGCAGCCCTTGCCTTTTCATAAAGTTCAATGTCGGGATATTCAGCAGAAGCAAGACTGACGGAAGAAATGCTCATGCCGGTAAAATCACGGGAATGACCGGAAAGCACGGCTGCCAGTTCATCCTCCGCAAGTGAAATCTTCTTTATGTATGAAGTATCCTTCGCAAGATATTCTGCAATAAGACTGCCAGCAAGCCTGGCTTTTGTTTCAAGATATGAATCAAGATCCTGGTTGGTACGGATCCTGTTGGCCTTGTAAAGGTCAAAGATAGCCTGGCTTTCGATGCCAAGGTTCAGTTTTATGACATAGGAATAGGCAAAATCATTTTTTTCCGGGAGAACGGAAGAATATGCACCTGCACATGGAAGATGTCCGCTGATATCAAACTGGTACTCACGGTTCCCCAAACAGAAAGGCTCTAGGGTTATGTTGGTTGGCAGGAGACGCTCCCATCGCCATGCAAATTCACCGTAGGAAAAAACACCTTCATGAAGGCCGCAGGTTTTTGAAGTCATGATGGCGCAGGTTCCAGCCTTTACCTGAAACTGAATCCATCCTGCATAAAAAACTCCACCTGCAAAAATGGCAAGCACAACAAGATTTGCAAAAAATTTCTTTCTCATATATATTCAATTATACCCGAAATTTGAAAATATGGAAAGTCAAAACAAATTCGCAGAAAACAACAGGTCATTCCTCTACAAGCTGACGGGAAGAACAACCCTATTTTTTTTCCTTCTTCTTGCAGTCCTTCTGGTTTTCTACGTCAGCGGAACCTACCAGGACTTTCTTGACAGCACCCAGTCATTCATACTGTTCATTTCATCCGGGGCTGCAGCTTTTCTTGCCTTTCTTTGCGCAGGGGGAACCATAATAAGCCTTGTCATGCTTGCACGGCACCGACTTAAAAGGTACATAGCCTTTGCAGCTGCCTACATTCTTACAGGATCCATTGCATCAGTAATATTCATTGTCCTAAGGGCAGTATCAATCCTTTCACTTGGCACTGACATTGACTGACACCTTTCGGCCATAGGGAACAAAGACTATGAAGCTGCCATGAACAGCCTCTATTTCTGGAGACTTTCCATCTTCCATCCACTGGCTGCATATTCTGTTGGAAAGGCTTGCCATTCCCTCGCCGTAAGACTGGTTCCAGTCAAATCCCCTGAACACGGGACCTTCGCCACAAAAGCTGGAAGGATTGCGTGCAACTGAAATCCTGTCCTCCCGTGAAAGGCCACAAAGTTCAGCCCTGCATCCTTCCCCAAGAAAGTAAAGCACTTCCTCCTCGCAAAGCCAGATGTCCGGATGAAAGGGACCTGCATAGGATTCAAAAATGAAGATAAAGTGATCGGTACGTCCGCCGTTTCCACCAACCATGGCAATGGAACAGTCTTGCCCAAATTCATTCCTCGCATGCATCAGGGCTAACTGGGTATCGGTGTAATCCTTGTCATGGGAATAGGTTTCCCTCCGACATGCTGAATATTTTTCCAGAAGGTTTCTGTTTTCAATGCTGTCAAAGTCTCCCACAAGAAAATCCGGATCCCTGCAGATTATTTCGGGAAAGGCCATGCGATATTTTTCATAGGTTTCAAGGCCCGAGTCTGCACAGACAATGTAGTCAGGTCTCCACCCTCCATCAAAAAAAAGGGAAGCCTTTTCGATTGCTGCAGAATTTCCACCGGTAAAAATCAAAACATTCATCATCAACAGTTCCTTTTAAACAGAATAAACGGTAAAATACAGTATCATGCTTGAAAGAAAAAATGTAAAGATTCCAGAAAAACTCGTCAAAGTCGGAAACATTTTCCGCGACAATGGATTTGAATCATACCTTGTGGGTGGTGCAGTCCGCGACATGCTCATGGGAAAGGAATGCCATGACTACGACATTGCTACAAATGCAACGCCGCAGCAGGTAATGTCAATCTTTAAAAAGGTCATTCCCACTGGAATTGCCCATGGAACCGTAACAGTCCACATCATGGGCCTTGAACTTGAAACCACTACCTTCAGGACAGAATCAGATTATTCCGATGGAAGGCATCCTGACAAGGTGGAATTTGCAGCAACCATTGAGGAAGACCTTTCAAGACGTGACTTCACCATGAATGCCATAGCGGCAGACTTGTGCACTGGACATATTGTCGATCCCTTTGGCGGACAAAAGGACATAAGAAGCAAAATCATAAGGACAGTTGGAAGCCCCCTGGAACGTTTTGATGAAGACGGCTTGAGGCCTGTAAGGGCCATAAGGTTTACAAGCCAGCTTTCCTTTGACATAGAGGCAGAAACCCTAGAAGCAATTTCCAACCCAAAGGTTCTTGAACGCACAAGGGGAATCTCTGTTGAACGTTTCCGTGATGAATTCTGCAAGATCATGAAGACGCAAAAACCTAGCGTTGGATTAAAACTCCTTGAATCAACAGGAATCCTTGACCTGTTCATCCCGGAATTCAACCCCTGCAGAAACTGCCTGCAAAAGGATGAACGAGGCTTCCATGAATTCGATGTTGCGGACCACATCATCTATGCCTGCGACGGGGCACCAAGTGACAACCTGATTGTCCGTCTTGCAGCCTTCTACCACGACATTGGAAAGCCCCAGGCAAAAACAACGGAAATTGTAAATGGTCAGCCCCGCATACACTTCCATGGACACGACAGTCTTTCGGAAAAAATCTGCATCAAGTCCATGACAAAATTGAAGTTCTCCAATGAAGAAATCAGGAAAGTTTCCCATCTTGTCAGGCACCACATGTTCTTCTATGAAAGTTCATGGAGCGACGCTGCAGTCAGAAGGTTCGTAATAAGGACAGGTCTTGAAAACCTTGACGACATGATTTACATGCGCCTTGCAGACATTCACGGAATGCACAACACACCTGCCCTTGAAGGAAGCCCAGCATGGAACAATCTTCTTGAACTCAAGGAACGAATCGAAAAACTTGCCCAGGAAAAAAACCCATTCAGCCTCAAGGACCTGAAAATAAACGGCAACGACCTCATGAACCTTGGAATTCCCAAAGGCAGGGTCATAGGCCAGATTCTTGCAGAACTTTTTGAAACAGTGACGGATTCTCCGCAGATGAACGAAAAGGAAAAGCTTGAAACTCTTGCAAAGAACATATACACGCAAAAATATTATGCCTTGCAGGACGACAATTGATCAAGCATAAAAGGCCAATTCTGGTCCTGGCAGACTCAAATGAACCGGCTAGCTCATTGCACAACTTGAATTATTCATTTATTCTTTTTACATGAATGAATTAAAAGTTGCCATCGTCCACGACTGGCTTGTAAACTATGGCGGAGCTGAACGCGTCGTCGAAGAATTCCTCAAGGTATTTCCCCAGGCAGACATTTACACCCTTGTCTACGACAAAAAGAAAATGGGAAAAATTTTCCCGGAAGAAAAAGTACACACATCATTTGTCCAAAAAATTCCAATGGCTACAAAACTATACACAAAGTTTCTAAGCCTCATGCCAAAAGCATTCGAATCCTTTGACCTGACGCAATATGACCTAGTGCTTGCAAGTTCATCATCATGTGCAAAGGGAGTCATTGTTTCACCTAAATCAGCATTTGTTGCATACATACACACTCCAATGAGGTACGCCTGGGACCTTTACTTTGACTACAAGAAAAGAGCAAACCCCATAGTCGGTAAATTCATGGAAATGCAGATTCCTAAAATCCGCCTGTGGGACTATGTTTCAGCCCAGAGAATCGATGCAACCATTGCCAATTCCAACTACATTGCACGCAGAATCAAGCGCTTCTGGAACAAGGATGCACAGGTAATCTACCCTCCTGTTGATACGGAACGCCTCACACCATCAGGCCAGGAGACAGAAGACTTCTATGTTGTTTTCTCAAGATTTGTTCCATACAAGAGAATTGACCTTGCCATCAGTGCATGCGGCCAGCTTGGAAGAAAGCTTGTGGTCATTGGCGGAGGCAGCCAGGAAAAGGAACTCAGGGATCTTGCCGCAAGCTACAAAAACGCCACCATTGAATTTACAGGAAGAATCAGCGACAAGGAAGTTCAGGAATACCTGCAGAAATGCAGGGGCCTTATTTTCTGCGCGGAAGAAGATTTTGGAATCATTCCAGTAGAAGCCCAGGCATGCGGCCGGCCAGTCATCGCATATAAAAAAGGCGGAACCTTTGAAACAGTCATTGATGGAACCACTGGCGTACACTTTGAAAGGCAGGAAACGGAAAGCGTAAAGGATGCTGTCCTCCGCTTTGAAAAGCTTTATGAAGAAGGAACATTCAAGACACAAGACATTGTTGCCCACGCAAAAAAATTCAGCGCAGAAAGATTCCGGAAGGAAATTGAAGAAATCTGCAGAAAGACACTGAAGGAAGTTCAGGGCTAAGGGGCAACCCTAATAAAGTCTGGCCCTGCTATTGCACCATGTTTGCAAAGGGCACAAGACTCCGTAAAATATAACCTGCTGAAGTCAGGTTCAGTCACATCATAAAAAAGCCCCCGGCAAAGACCAGCCTACGCCCATCATAAGCATGGCTCGGTCCAACCGGGGGCTCCTTACATCCAGGGCAGCATCTTGATTTCCGGCAGGAAAAAAACTCCTCCAAAAAAAATGCCACCCTAGCAAATCAAATCAATGGAATCATAGCCCACATCCGTGATACAAGGCTTCCCTGTAAACGCCAAGATACTTTTCTGCAGCATCATCCCAGTCAAAGGTTTTCTTCATGCCGGCAAGCTGCATCTTCTTAATGTGGTCCTTCTTGTTGTAATATGCCCAGACAGCCCAGCCAACAGTGTCGTAGATTGCACGTGGAGTAAGCTGCTCAAATACAAATCCAGTACCTTCACCGGTTTCCTGGTTATAGTTGTCAACAGTATCAGCAAGGCCGCCAGTTTTCCTGACAATAGGAAGGGTTCCGTAAAGCATTGAATAGATCTGGTTAAGGCCGCAAGGCTCATATCTAGATGGCATGAGGAAGAAGTCGCTTCCGGCTTCAATAAGATGGCTCAATGCATCATCATAGCCGATGTAAGCCTTAAGGTTTGGAAGCTTGGCTTCAAGGGCACGGATTTCATTTTCGCACCATGCCTCGCCACTACCAAGGACTGCAACCTGAACCTTCATTTCAGTACAGATCTGATAGATCGAACCATAACCTGGGGCAAAAATCTCAGCAATACCCTTCTGGTCTGCAAGACGTGTGACAATACCAATGATCGGAACATTAGGATCAACTTCAAGCCCCATCTTCTTCTGGAGTTCAGCCTTGCAGATTGCCTTGCCGCTCAAATCCCTGTCGGAATAGTTTGCAGGAATCTTCTTGTCAACAACAGGACTCCACTGCTTAAGGTCGGCACCGTTAAGGATTCCCCTTACAACGGCACTGCGAACCCTCAAAAGGCCATCCATGCCAAAACCGCCCTCTGGAGTCTGGATTTCCCTGGCATAGGTTGGGGAAACAGTAGTGATTACATCTGAAGAAGAAACACCGGCCTGGAGGAAGTTGATTCCACCGTTATGCTCAAAGCCAGCACCATAATAAAGGCCCCAGTCAATGCCCAGCGCCGGGAAGCTATCCTTTGAATACTGTCCCTGGTATCCCTGGTTATGGATCGTAAGAACAGAAGCCGTGCGTTCAAAACCGCAGTAGCGGCAGACATGCTTCAACAGGACAGGAGCAAGACATGTAGACCAGTCGTGGCAGTGGATGATGTCAGGATACCAGCCAAGCTTGCGGCAAAGCTGGAATGCGCCGTGATTCAGGACGGCAAAGCGATATGGGTTGTCATGGAAGTCAGTTTCACCGGGAACCCCGTAAACGCCATCGCGGCCAAAGCACTGCTCATGGTCAATGAAATATACCGGAAGCTTGTCGCAGCCAGGCATGGTCGTCGTATAGACAGCAGACCAGGTTTCACTCTGACCTGCCGCAATGGCCATTGGTCCTTCAAGAAGCGTAAGCTTGCTTCTGTCGATCTTATAATAACGTGGCATGACAATCCTAACGTCATGACCCATCTTCACAAGCTGAATGGCAAGAGCGCTTACCATGTCTGCAAGTCCACCTGTCTTTGCAAATGGAACTGTTTCTGCCGTAACCATTAAAATCTTCATGTTCAACCGCCTTTTATTTTTTAAGATCAGCCATTGCCTTGACAAAAGCTTCCCTAGAATTCTTTATGGAATCTGCACTGGTACAGTATGCAAGCCTGATCCAGCCCTTTCCGCCAAAACCGCTACCAGGAGCGCTAAGAATCAGGTACTTCTTAAGGTAGTCGCAGAAAGCCATGTCATCCCCATTAAAGCAGTCAGGAGCCTTGCACCACATGTAGAAAGCCCCCTCAGGAACGATATGCTCAATGCCCGCAGCATCAAGGACTTCCATGATCATGTCCCTTCTCTTAAGGTACAGGGAATAGTCCACGTCTGCATTCCATGTCTCGGCAACAACCCTCTGGTAAAAGGCAGGTGCATTTACATAACCAAGAACGCGGGTGCAGAAAATGCATGCTGCAACCACGTCATCCTTGTCAGGACATGCAGGATTAACGCAGATGTAACCGATGCGTTCCCCTGGAAGGCTAAGGTTCTTGGCAAAGGAAGTAACCACAATGGCACTGTCATAAATCGGGAATGCACCGGGAACTTCCTTGTTGTCATAAACGATGGCACGGTAAGGCTCATCACACACAAGGTATGGCTTTCTGCCGCACTTTGCACCGTGTTCCTCAAGAACCTTTGCAAGGGCCACTATCTCTTCCCTGGAATAGACGCGTCCCGTAGGATTATTCGGACTGTTGATCAAGACGGCAGCCGTCTTTTCATTAAGGCAGCTCCTGATGAATTCAACATCAAGGGAAAAATCAGGCTTCGTATTGGCCTCAACAAGTTCCCCACCGTGATTGCGCACATAATGCCTGTATTCAGTAAAATAAGGGGCAGGAACCACCACATTGTCACCAGGATTCAGGATGGCCTTAAAAAGAACATTAAGGGCACTGGCAGCACCAACAGACATAATCACGCAGTCTCCGGTCACCTTAACGCCCTGCTCCAGGGAAGTCTTTTCAGCCATGGCATCCCGGCAGAACTGGTACCCTGCATTAGGCATGTATCCATGAAAATTCTTTTCCCTGCAACCTGCATACTTGACCTCAGCCTTAACAACTTCTTCCGGCGGATCCAAATCAGGATTCCCGATACTAAAGTCAAAAACCTTGTCATTTCCATACTGTGCCTTGAGCTTGATCCCTTCTTCAAACATCTTTCGGATAACCCCGGCACCCTTGCTGGTCATCAAATCATAAACCGACTTAGAAACAGCCATTTCATTACCTCTATATTATATCTATGGGCGTTCCCCCATTCCGGTCTTACGTCCGGCCTGGGGTCAGGCTTTCCGCACTTCGCCGTCTTAGCGGCTCATCCTTCCACAGGTCCCCATGGGCCCTGCTCCAGGACCGGCTTCGCCGGGTCCTCCAATCCTTAACGCGCGCAAGCGCGTTGTAAAATCGGACAAGAATCCGAAGGATTCTGCATGGACCTTCAGGTCCCCCAATCCTTAACGCGTCATAAAAGCATGAGTTTACCAACTCATGCTTTTATTCTTGGAGTTTTTCTTGCCGCAGTCCGCGTCAATTTTTTTTTCAAAAAAATCCGAAAAACTCCACATGTCATAAATGCATACTGCAATTATACTCCATTTATCCTGAATAGCAAGAATAATAAGAAAAGTGCATGTCCAAAAATGAATTTTACTTTTTTTGAAAAAAATTAAAATTGCTATTGACACAAAATCCCATTTAATATATATTCTTAAACATCAGCAACGCCTAAAGCGAAGTTGATAAAAAAACAAGCCGCTGTAGCTCAGCTGGTAGAGCGCGTGATTTGTAATCTCGAGGTCCTGGGTCCGAATCCCTGCGGCGGCTTTATCCCATATAAGGGAATGGGGAGTTTCCCGAGTGGTCAAAGGGGGCAGACTGTAAATCTGTTGGTTTTACCTTCGTAGGTCCGAATCCTACACTCCCCAATAAGTAGTCTTTGCAAATTGCAAAGGCTTTTTTTTATTTTAAATAGCTTCCTGTCACTTAGGTCCATTCCACAAGAAAACCAGGTTCCCCAAAGTTCCCTAAAAACAACCGCATTAATTGAATTTTGAACTTTCCCACACTATAATTGTTCCATGGATTTTTCTGATTTTTCCCCTAGAAACCACATTGTAAATGATGGCGTATACATACCGAATGACCTCTATTCATTTCCAGCAGATCCTGAAACCTTTCTGGTCAACTCAGAGGAAATGAAGAAGATCACCTTTGACGAAAACTACCCCTACCTTGACCATTCCCCAAAAGCCCGCCTCAATGCCTTTATGGTTTATTCCGGGGCTTTTCTACTTGCCTTTGCGGCAAACAAGATCAGGTACGGCCTTAAGATAAGGGGACGCAGCAACATCCGCCGCAACAAAAAGCTCTTCAGGAATGGAGCCGTAACAGTATCGAACCATGTATACAGATGGGACTTTCTTGCAATCCTGGATGCATGCAGGTACAGGAGAATGTGGGTTCCAGTCAGGGCACAGCACCTTATGGGAAAGGACGCAAACCTCATCCGCGGCATAGGCGGAATTCCACTGGCAGACACCATGGGCGGAAAAAAGAAATTCAACCAGGCCTTTGACCTTCTTAACAAAAAGAAGAAATGGATCCACCTGTTTCCAGAAACCTCACGGTGGGACTTTTACGAACCGATACGTCCATTCAAAAGCGGTGCCTTTGCCTTTGCCTACAGATGGAACGTTCCCGTAATCCCCATGGTATTTTCCTACAGGAAGCCCACGGGACTCTACAGGCTCCTTGGAGTCAAGCACCCCCTTGTAACCCTTACCATTGGGGAACCGATTATTCCCGACACGAGCCTTCCCAGAAAGGAATCCTGCGCCGTCATGAGAAACCAGTGCCACAATGCCATGACCCAGATGGCGGGCATCAGGCAGAACATGTGGCCTGTAACCCTGGAATAGGTTCAGTTCAGCAAAAAAAACGCCAGCCGCCTTCACCGTGAAAAAAC
>JAZLGN010000064.1:0-42027 GCA_045616325.1 Treponema sp. | reverse complement strand
CGAAAAGAATTAAAAAAAATCCTCATACTTTACGCAGGAGTAATATTCACTGCAGGAGTCTATCTTTTTGTCATATTAAAAAATCATACATTTTCAGAATTCTTAAATTCATTGAAATATACGATAAGTTCACCAGAATATTCAGGAAGAAGTACTATAACAACAATTAAATGGTTATTAAAATTTCCTCGTCTATTTGTAACACCACTTTTTTACTACTTTATTTTCACAACACTTTCTATTTTATGCATATTCAAAGATGGATTCAGACAAAAACTTTTATCAAATGATAAGAGAAAACTAATTGCATCATTTTTTCTGACACTAAATTACCTTGCTTTTATTTTCATTAAAAAAGATTGTGGTTCACCAATTGTAGGCTTTTTCTATCTGCCATTCTTTTTGATTTTTATGTTTTCTGATTTCACAAAAAATGATTTCAAAATCTTATATCAAAATCATAAAATCCTATTTTACACATTTATAATTCCAGGTCTATCGCTATCGTTTATGGAATGTCTTTGCTCCGACACTGGTTTTGGAGTATTTGCAATAGGAATGGTTGTATGTTTTCTTGGAATTGTACCATTTTTCTATTCCGAAATGGATAAGATAACTATTCCAAGCAAAAAAGTTATTTCAGTTTTATTGTTAGCAATAAGCCTTTTAGGAACTTTATTTTATAGGACAAATCTTGTATACAGAGATTCAAAGTTGTTTCCTCACCTTCTCTTTATACCACAACTTCACAAAAACATTGGAAAAATAGAACAAGGACCAGCAAAAGGCATCTATACAAGCAAGGAAAATCTCGAAGCTTACAACAGAATTTATGAGGATGTAAAAAATATTGATTATAAAAAAAGCGACTCAATTTTCATCTCAAAACTTGTTCCATGGGCTTATCTTGTTAACCCTGATTTAAGAACATATGCTCCAACAACATGGAGAATGCCTCTTTCAGATTTTAGATTAAAGGAATACTTTGAAACTGAAAAACACGACCTTCCAACTCATATCCTTATAGTTGACGAATCAATTAGAGATAATAATGATAATCCAGTAGAAAACACTTGGTTAATGAAAACAATCGAAAGTAACAGGTATGAGAAAAAAATATTAAATTGTGGTATACTTTACACAAAAGAATAGTATATGGTTTTCATTCTAAAACACTTTGATACAAATTTACTAAAATTTTCCGCAACAAATAATTCAGCTTATCCTGAAATTAAAATTTTATGGATAAACGAAAAAGAAAAGAATTTGTTTCCTTTGGATTTAGAAGTTTCTGAAGATGGAATTGCAAGTTGGCTTAAACATCGCACAATTCCTAAAAATAGATTTTATGTCGACCAGCTTTTGGCAAAAACAGGCTTAAACATAAATCGTCCCATCGGAATTATTGAGTTATGCAAAGGGCTTTCACTAAATGACTGTTATTGGGTAGTAGAAGACAGTTTTGACGGAAAATTTGAAAAATACAATTTATATGAAAATCGTTTCAGTAATATTTTGGCCTTAATTGCCTTTACTGGATTTGGCTCTAACATTCGCTCTACTTTTAGATCAAGTCCTGAATTTTCCACTAATGGAATGCTTCCAAAATGCTGGCGAAGAAAAAACGGAAAAATTATTTTATATAAAGGCGGAACAATTGGGGCTTCTAACACAGGCAATGAACCATATTCCGAATATTATGCATATAACATTGCAAAAAAAATGAGGATAAATGCCATTCCCTATAAACTTACTAACTGGAAAGGAAATTTATGCTCCACCTGTGAACTTTTTACTTCACTCGACTATTCTTTTATGCCAATCGGAAAGTTAATAAAGAAAGGTGGATTTGAAGCTGTCAGAAATTTTTATTCATCATTAGGAAAAGAATTTGAAGATGCCCTCAAAGAAATGATTGTTTTTGATGCTGTTATCTGTAATATTGACAGGCATTATGGAAATTTCGGAGTCCTAATTAATTCACATACAAATATTATCGAAAAACCAGCTCCGATTTTTGATAATGGAAATTCACTTTTCAATCTTGCAGGTTCATATTGGAATAACGAAAAAGAACTTGATAAATATATTTCAACCCTCTATCCTAGTGTTTATGAAGATTTTTTTGAAGAAGCAAGAAAATGTCTAACACCAGAAATAAAAGAAAAGCTTCGTTCAGTTTTGAATTTTAAGTTCACATTTAATTCAAAAATCGGTTATTCTAATGAAAAACTGAAACTGATTGAAAAAAAAGTTCGTGAAAGGGTAAGAAAAATATTGAAAGATGCTAATTAATACGAATATTTATAATTAAAACAAAGGAGACAATTTCCATGATCCACTTTAACGTTCCCCCAGTTGTTGGAACTGAACAAAAATATATCGCAGAAGCAATTGCAAACAACAAAATTTGTGGTGACGGACCTTTTACAAAGAAATGTCATGCTTTTTTGGAAGAAAAATTCGGAAACAAAGTTCTACTTACAACTTCTGGAACTTCTGCACTTGAAATGGCAGCTCTCCTTTGTGATTTAAAGGCTGGAGATGAGGTAATTTTGCCATCTTATACCTTCTGTTCTACAGCAGACTGTTTTGTTCAGCGTGGTGCAAAGCTTGTTTTTGTTGATGTTCGTCCTGATACAATGAACATTGACGAAACAAAAATCGAAAAGGCAATTACTCCAAAAACAAAGGTAATCTGTGCAGTTCATTACGCTGGTGTTGCTTGCGAAATGGATACAATTATGGCAATCGCAAAAAAGCATAATTTGAAAGTCGTAGAAGATGCAGCCCAGGGAATTTTTTCTACATACAAGGGAAAATCTCTGGGAACTATAGGTGACTACGGTTGTCTTTCATTCCATGAAACAAAAAATCTTAGTATGGGTGAAGGTGGCGCTATAATCATAAACAATGGTATTGAAGATTACGAAAAAGCTGAAATCATCCGCGAAAAGGGAACAGACAGAAGTAAGTTTATCCGAGGCCAGATTGACAAATATACTTGGAGAGATTACGGTTCTAGTTACCTTCCATCAGACTTAAATGCGGCTTTCTTATGGGCCCAGTTGGAACAATGCGACAAAATTCAGAATTACAGAATGAACGTTTGGAATAAATATTATGAGGAATTAGGAAAACTACTTAATTGTATAGGGGGGGGGTACAGATTACCAGTAATTCCAGAAAACTGTGCTCATAATGCACATATGTTCTATCTCATTACAAAAAATTTGGAAGAACGAACTGCTTTTATTAAATTTATGAAGGAGAATGACATACTTGCTGTTTTCCATTACATTCCACTTCATTCTGCCCCTGCTGGATTGAAATTCGGTAGTTTTAATGGTGAAGATGAAATTACTACACCATATTCACAAAGACTTGTTCGTTTGCCTTTGTATTACGGTCTTACAGAAGAAGATCAGAACAAAGTAATTGAATGCGTTAAGAAATTCTATTCGGAAAGATAAGATGAAAGAAATCAGCATTGTTATTCCAGTTTACAACAGCCATGAGTGTGTTGCAGAGCTTTCACGACAAATAAAAGATGCCCTCCAAGGAATTGATTATGAACAGATTATGGTAAATGACTGTTCAAAAGATTCATCGTGGGAAGAAATTCAGAAAGAAGCTTCTCAAAATCCAAATCTTTTGGGAATAAACCTTAGAAAAAACGGCGGCCAAGACTCTGCAATTCTTACTGGTCTTAATTATGCATCTGGAGAATGGATCATTATTATGGACGATGACTTACAGCACTCCCCTTATGACATTCCAAAACTTTATGCCGAAGCAAAAAAAGGGTATGATGTAGTTTACGCAAATTTTGAAGCCAAAAAGCAGAAGCTTTGGAAAAATTTAGGCTCATGGTTCAATGGAAAAATCAGCGAAATTGCAATCCAGAAACCTAAGAACATTTATCTTTCTCCGTTCAAGATTGTTTCAAAAGGTGTTGTTGATGAAATGGTAAAATTCAACAATCTTTTTCCATACATTGACGGCTTGATTTTTCAGGTAACAAGAAACATCACACAAATCGATATTGAACACCACAAACGAGAACTTGGACAGAGCAACTACGATTTAATCAAATCAATTAAAGTTTTTCTTCGTATGCTTTTCGGTTTTTCTACAATGCCATTAAACCTAGCAAGTTGGACCGGATTTTTCAGTGCCATCGCTGGATTTGCACTTTCGATTTTCTACTTTGTGGAATTCTTGCTTGGAAAAGCAGATGTTACAGGTTGGACAACAATCGTCATCTTGATTCTGATTCTTGGAGGATTAATTCTTGTTGCACTTGGAATTATTGGAAAATATCTGGGACAAGTGTATCTCACAGTCAATAATCAACCGAAATTTATTGTAAAAGAAACTGTAAATAAAAAAGATGAACAATAAATCAAAAATTCCCTACTTTATCTTGATGCACATCGCCTTTCTCATCTACAGCTGTTACGCACTTTGTGGAAAATTTGCTTCAATACAAGAATTTCTTTCAAAACCATTCATGCTATTATATGGAGCAGTCTTATTAATAATGTTTGTTTATGCAATTCTATGGCAGCAAGTATTAAAAGTAATTCCACTGTCAATTGCCAGTGCAAACAAGGCCATTACGATAATCTGGGGAATAATCTTTGGTAGATTACTGTTTAATGAAAAAATCAAATGGAACATGATTATCGGTTCAATTCTAATCTTGACAGGAATTTTCACATTATTGACAGAAAAAAGTGGCTCACAAGAAACAATACAATAAATATGACTTTATATATTTTTATTCTTCTGGTATCTGTAATAATCTCAGCAATATCCCAAGTTTTCTTAAAGAAATCTGCTGTTAGAAATCACAAAAATTTTCTAGCAGAGTATTTAAACTTTCAGGTTATCTTATCCTATACAATATTTTTTATTGCCATAGTATTGGATATGATTGCATTAAAAAAAGTTCCTGTTTCTTTTATTCCCGTGATCGAAAGTTCAAGCTACATTTTTATAATTATTTTTTCAAAAATCTTCCTTAAAGAAAAATTTTCAAAACGCAAATTAGTTTCAATGCTGATTATTATTACTGGAATAAGCATTTTTGTAATACAATAATATCTTCTATGATATATATTCCTAATCAACCAATATTTTTTTCTTATCGCACATCAACCTTAAAAATATACTTCATTAAGTATTAAAATTTAATTATAATATGTGCCATGTCTTTTACAACAATCTTATATAACATCATTATTTTTCCACTATACCAGTTATTAGAGTTCTCTTATGAATTTATGTATGAAGCCACAGGAAAAGAAGCCATTGCAGTTATTGGATTAAGTTTTGTGGTTACTCTCACTACTCTTCCCCTATATATGATTGCTGAAAAATGGCAAGAAACTGAACGTCTTATAACGGAAAGATTAAAGCCTGGTGTAAAAAGAATTAAAGATACATTTAAAGGCGATGAACAATACATGATTCTCAATACATTTTACAGGCAGAATCATTATAATCCCATTTATGCATTAAGGTCTTCTTTGAGTTTAGTAATCCAAATTCCTTTTTTCATTGCGGCCTATGGTTTTTTGTCGAATTTAGGTGAATTAAAAGGGGTTAGTTTTCTATTCATCAAAGACTTCGGTTCTCCTGATTCAACTTTTACAATTTGTGGATTTCCCATTAATATGTTACCAATAGCAATGACATTGATAAATTGTATATCAGGTGCAATATATTCTAAAGGTCACGATATCCGTGAAAAAATCCAGATCTATGTTTTTGCAGCCGTTTTTCTTGTTATATTGTATAATTCTCCAGCAGGATTAGTTGTTTATTGGACAATGAATAACATTTTAAGTCTTGTAAAAAACATATTTTACAAACTAAAAAATCCTAAAAAAGTTTTATTCATTATTCTTCTTTTATTTGCATTAGTATGTATAGCAGCTCCATTTACCTATTTATCAAATATAAAGAGTGGCTTTAAAAAAGTTATACTTCTGTCTGGATTGGTGCTCCCCTTCATCCCATTTTCCGTGATTTACACCTCAAAAATTTTTTCTAAACATTTTAAAGTTATTGAAGATAATTCATTACTTAGAATAATACTTTATTTTGGATCAGCAATAACTCTCGCATTATTGGCAGGCTTAGTCATTCCTTCACAAATTATAGAAAGTGAACCTGAAAATTATTGTTATGTTGACAACTATAAATCACCTTTTGTATTTCTATTTTCTACATTCTTCCAAGCAATTGGGTTCTTTATTTTCTGGCCTGGTGCATTTTATGCATTATTCTCAACAAAAGTAAAGAAAATAATCACTGTTTCTTTTTGCATCTTAGCCATAATTTGTACAATCAACACTTTTGCATTTGGGGGCCATTATGGACCAGTAGAAGCATGGCTAGAATTTATGACACCGCAAAATTTTATCCCCCCAATTAATCAAATTTTAATTAATCTTACCGTTCTAACACTCACCTCGATTATTTTGGTACTCATACTCCTATTCAAGCCAAAAATCATGCAGTCGCTGTGTTCAATTTTGCTCTTGTCTATGTTTGTAATTACTGCTAAAAATTCAATATCAGTAAACAAAACATATAAAAACATGCCTGTTCCTGATTACAATCAGGTAATTGAACCTATTTTTAATTTATCAAAATCTTCTAAAAATGTAATTCTAATTATGCAGGATAGATGCTTTAGCCCTTACATACCATACGTGCTTGAAGAACTTCCTGAGTTGAAAAAAAGTTTTGATGGATTCACATTTTATCCGAATACAATATCTATGGGTAAATTGACTATGATTGGAACACCCGGTATATATGGTGGTTACGATTACACTCCTTACAGAATCAATCAACGCGCAGTTGAGGAACCCAAAAAGACAATTCAAGATAAACATAATGAGGCTTTATTAACACTTCCTCTTATTTTTTCGAAAGAGGGATTTCGTGTTCAACTTACAGGTCTTCCATACGAGAACTATCTTGAGCAACCAGAAAGCACAATGTTTATAAATAATGAAAATATTCAGAATCAAGGGATTGAAGTAGAATCTTTTTCAGATCCATCAAAAACAAACTATACGGTAAAATACAAGGATCACGCAAAAATCAAACACTGCAAGGTAACAGGAACGTTTACGAATCAATGGTATTCGGAACATAATATGGAAAAAGAACCGTTCATAAGCTCACAAATTATAAGAAACTTTATCTGGTTCAGTTTATTTAAGATGGTTCCACCTGTATTGCGAGGTGGAGTTTATCATAAAGATTATTGGATGGCTTACAATCCATGGGATAATTCAGCAAAATTTATAGATCATTACTCAGTTATAGATTATCTACCTGAACTAACAGAAATAGATTCGAATAATGGATCCTTTATAATCATAGCCAATGAAGCAACCCATGAGCCCGTCTTTCTTCAAGCCCCAAATTTTGAATTTAGAAAAGCCAGCGATATAACTGACAGGGGAACAAGCCCGTTGAGAAACATTGATCAATACAGCACTATGTGCGGAGTTTTTAATAAATATTCTGAGTTCTTTGATTACTTAAAGAAAAATGATGTTTATGACAATACTAAGATAATTATTGTTTCTGACCATGGAATGAGTGATAATTCTATAGCGACAGAAAGAATTCGTGCAGGAAAAACCGTGTCATTCAATAATGAAACATTTATAGCAACATTGTTGATAAAAGATTTCAATTCTCATGGTGCAATAAACACAGATTTTACATTTATGACAAATGCAGATACACCATATTTGGCTACAAAAGACATAATAAAAGATGCAATTCATCCATTCACAAATAAGCATCTTAATGTTGATGATAAGACAAAATACACAATTTTAAATACATCACCAGCCGAGAGCACTAAAATAAGAAAAAATAAGAAATTCGAAGTTAAAGATTCTGAATGGTACTATGTAAAAGATGATATTTACGAACCGGAAAATTGGAGCAAATATTAATACCGCTTTTTCCTTTTGAAATATTAAAGACATTCTCAACGCAAAAAGGTATAATGGATTCATGTTGAATTTTTTGTATACAATAATTATTTATCCATTAATACAACTTATAGAATTCGCTTTTATGCTGTTCTTTTCTGTATTTAAGAATGAGGGAATTTCTGTCATTGGCGTAAGCCTTGCAGTTTCCATTGGAACCCTTCCGCTTTATATTGTTGCGGAACGTTGGCAACAGGTTCAGCGCGATACAGAGAAAAAGCTTGACCCTGGAATCCAGAGAATCAAGTCCGTTTTCAAGGGCGATGAGCAATACATGATTCTTTCCACATTCTACAGGCAGAATCACTATCATCCATTGATGGCCCTTCGCTCGTCATTTGGGCTTCTCATTCAGATTCCTTTCTTCATGGCAGCATACAGTTTCCTTTCCAATCTGCCGGCTTTAAAGGGACAGTCATTTTTGTTTGTAAGGGACATGGGAACTCAAGATGCATTTCTTTCCATCGGTTCTTTCCCGATTAATGTTCTGCCGATTGCCATGACATTGATCAACCTGGTAGCAGGCATGATTTACACGAAAGGATTCAAATTCAAAGACAAGATCACAATTTACGGAATGGCTCTGGTTTTCCTTGTAATCTTGTACAATTCGCCATCAGGTCTGGTCATTTACTGGACCATGAACAACCTTTTCTCGCTTGTGAAGAACATTTTCTACAAGATCAAGAATCCACTGAAAGTGATGTATGCTATTCTTGTTGCGACGGTTGTTGTTTTAGACGGCTACCTCATCTTTGTTCACAACGGATTCCTGCACAAGCGTCTGCTCATGGCTGTGGTGTTCTCGCTTCTGCTACTTACACCAATTGTCGTAAGGCTGGTCAACAGGCTTTTGAATACTGTATTCACACCGATCGTTAAGGACGGCAAAATCCGGTTTACTGTTTTTACTGTTTCAACTGTTGCTGTTGCTTTGCTTGCAGGCTTTGTAATTCCTTCATTCGTAATCAATTCTTCAGCAGTTGAATTTGCAAATATCGACGGCTACGGCTCACCGATAAGTTTCCTTTATAACTCAACAGTCCAGATGCTCGGCCTGTTTGTCTTCTGGCCTTTATGTGTTTACTTCTTGTTCCATTCAAGAATCCAGACACTGATGGCACTGTTCTTCCCTGCAGTCTTGTTTGTAAGCCTGATTGATGCCTTCTGCTTCAATGGCGATTACGGAAACCTTTCCCGCTTGATAACATTTGACTCTTCAATCACTTCTTCCGCAACATGGATGGTTCTGCTGAATCTTGTATGCATTGCTGTTGCGGCGCTTGTTCCTGCAGTCCTATTGAAATTCAAGCAGGCAAGGATCCTCAGCAGCCTGTGTTCTGTAATTTTGCTTGCTGAGCTTGCGATCACTGCCGTTCACTCTGCACAGATCACCAAAGAATACAAAACCTACATGAATGAGCTTTCTGACGATGTGGCGGAGGCAACTTCAATTGCTCCAGTATATCATATGACAAAAACCGGAAAGAACGTGTTTGTCTTTATGTTTGACAGGGCCCAGGGTGCATATGTTCAGCCGATTTTTGAGCAGTTCCCAGAGCTTTATGATTCTTTCGACGGCTTCACATTCTTCAGCAACACTATTTCCTACAACCAGGGAACTTTGCTTGCTTCACCTGCACTTTTTGGCGGATATGAATACACCCCATATGAAATCAACAAGCGAAATTCTGAAAAGCTTGTGGACAAACAGAACGAGGCCCTTCTGCTCTTGCCTAGAATCTTCACGGAGCAGTCTGATTATATTGCAACAGTTTCTGACTTGAGCTGGGCGAATTACAGCTGGATTCCAGACATGTCCATTACGAATCCTTATGAAAAGATTTCCGGATACAATGTTGAGCGCAAGTATACGAGCCTATGGGTAAGCGAGAATTCAGATAAAGTCCGCCCTAACATCACAAGCTCAGCCATCAGGCGCAATCTCGTATGGTTCAGCCTGTTCAAGTCTGTTCCTCTGGTGATGCGCGACAGTGTTTATGATGACGGAATGTGGTGGTCTTCTGACAACCAGACTTCAGACATCATGGAATACATTGACTACTATTCTGCACTTGCGTTCATGACCAGGCTTACAGATTTTTCCGCAGAATCGAATTCATATTTCAGCATCGTCAATGACACGACACACTCTGGGCAAAAGCTTCAGGCACCGGATTATGAGCCAAGCATGAATGTCACAGACACAGGCCCATTGAAGCTTGCTACTGTTTCATCAAACATTGCCTTCTATAAGAAGATGGCAAAGTGGCTCGATTACCTCAAGGCCAATGATTGCTACGACAATACACGTATAATTTTTGTAAGCGACCATGGAATCGGAACAGGCGATGGCAAAAACCTGACTTTCGGCGATGATTGGGCAATGGACTACAACCCGGACCACAACCACCCTATCCTTTTTTACAAGGATTTCAACAGCAAAGGCAAGCTGTCCATCAACAACGACTTCATGACCAATGCAGATGTTCCTGCCCTGGCTGTGAAGGATCTGGTTGACAATCCAAAGAACCCATTCACAGGCAAAGGCATTGAAACTGTGGACCCAAAGACAAAGAAGGCTGTCGGAGTTGTCCTGACACATAACTGGTTACCAGGTATAAACGGAATCAACACTTTCAGGGTTCCGGAAGAAGACTGGTATACGGTTTCTGACAATATGTTTGAATACAAGAACTGGCAACAGGGAATTAAGGAGTAAATAAATGAACGAAATCTTTTTGCTTTATATCGACCCGGGCACAGGAAGCATGCTCTTCTCTATCTTGATTGGAGCTGCAGCAACACTTTTCTTCGTAGCCAAGGCCGCCATCTTGAAGATTAAGCTGTTTTTCTCAAGCAAGAATGATGGAACCACTGTGGATGCAAGCTACAAGCCATATGTCATCTACAACGAGGGAAAACAATACTGGAACACATTCATGCCAGTTGTAGAAGAATTTGAAGCACGCAAAATTTCGCTCATGTATTACACATCTGCAAAAGACGACCCTATTTTTGAAAAAACTTATGAATTCGTAAAAGCAGAGTATATCGGCGAAGGAAATGCTGCATTTGCAAAGCTAAACATGCTCAGTGCGGGCTTAGTATTGATGACAACTCCCGGACTTCAGGTATATCAGCTAAAGAGAAGCAAACGGGTAAAGCATTACGCTCACGTTCTCCACATGCCTAATGACGCAACAACTTACCGTCTGTTCGGTCTTGATTACTTTGATTCAGTTCTTCTTACAGGAAGTCACCAGGCAGAAGACATAAGGACATTGGAAGAACAGCGCGGCATTGCTAAAAAGGATCTAGTCACTGTCGGATGCCCATATCTTGATGTATACAAAGACAACATTGCAAAAATTGAGGATGAAAAAGACCATCCGTTCACTGTTCTCGTAAGTCCTAGCTGGGGCGATGTTGGACTTCTAAAGAAATACGGGGAAAAGCTCCTCGATCCATTGTCAAAAACCGGCTGGAGAATCATTGTTCGACCTCACCCCCAGTCAAAGAAATCAGAGGCGGATATGCTCGACTACCTCGAAAAGCGCTATGCAGACAATTCAAACATTGTCTGGGATTATGAACGACAGAACATCTTCTCACTCAAAAAGGCGGACATCATGATTTCTGATTTCTCCGGCATCATTTTCGACTACACATTCCTTTGCGACAAGCCAGTCATGTATGTGAATGCAGGAATGGATTTGAGACCTTACGATGCCTACGATCTGGGCGACAAGGAACTGTGGCAGTATAAAGTTCTTAAAAAATTTGGAAAAGAACTTACGGAAGAACAATTTGAAAACATCAAGGAAGTTATCCAGTCATTGAGCGATTCAAAGGAACTTGAGGAAGAGCGCCATAAAGCTAAGGCTGAAGCTTGGATGCATGAAGGCCAGGCAGGGAAAAATATTGTTGATTACATGGTAAAAATTGTTTCAGCACAGTAACAAAAAGGCTAATATGCTGTTAACCCAAACCAGCATATTAGCCTCTTTTTTTGTCTGAATATGATTTGACAAGAGTTGATTTATTTTGCGCTTTCGCTTATTGCCTGATGTTTCTTTAAGAGTTCAGTTGTCAGGCTTTCGGCAAAAACTTTTGCTTTTGTAGCACGGTTTTCCACATCAACTTCTTCACCTTCATACAAAACCACAGGATAATCCTTAATGATATCTGCACGGCCGTTTTCTATGATGCATTTTGCCATTTCCATTGCCAAAGGATTATATTTCTTGCCCTTATCGATAACAGCAACAGATTCAGTCAATGTAAAGTTTCCTTCTGCAGGATCAACAAAATCAATTGGAAGACCAGCTTTCTTGTCGCGAACTGCCTGATGACGCAATCCAAACCCCACTGCAACTTCGCCTGCACGCACCTTCTTGATTGGACCTGAACCGCTAAGTTCAAGATGAGGACCAGCGTTCTTGTAAATTGCCTGCAATGCGGATTTTGCCCCATCTTCACCATAAGAATCAATCAATGCCTGAACCATTAGCCATGCAGTTGTACTTCCCATCGGATCAACAACACTTACCCAATCATTATATTCTGCATTTCCAATATCCTTAATGCTTGAAGGAACACTGAATCCCTTTTCTGCAAAAACCTTTGTGTTGTAGATAACTGCCCCCTGCAAAGCCAGCAACGGTGTGTAGAATCTTGGAGTTTCAATCACCTGCCTTGTTTCAAATTCCAAATCCTTGAACATATTGTTCTGCTTCTGGGCACTTTCGATATAAAAAGAACTCATTGTGATCAAATCTGCCTCGATGTCAGTTCCTTCTGCAAAAAGCTTACCGCCAAGCTCGCTTGTACCAAATGACTGGAAGATGTACTTTCCAGCAAAACCATTTTCATCCAAAGCCTTTTTTGTGGAAACTACGGCTTCATCATCAGCATTTGAATAGATTACAACCTGCTTTTCTCCGACAGCCTTCTTTTCGCATCCTGTTAAAGCAAATGCCAGAACAGCCATTGTTAAAAGAATAATTTTCTTCATCTTTATCCTCGCTTTTTATTGATTATTCCCTTGACCGTCTTTATTACAAGATTAGTAATAAGTATGAGCAAAGAAAGTATAAATATTTCGTTGAATTTTGCAAAATGCTGCAGTTCCTGAATTTTTGTTGTGATTATCATGGTTTTTGCTCCTGTGATAAATACAACTGCACTTACAGTCACCATTCCGTTTATAAATAGATAGCAGAAAACCTCAAGTAATGTTTGCAGAGAATTCGGTGTTATGATTCTGATAACTGTCTTTATCCAGTTATCACCAAGCAAGGTCGCCGTAGTCTCAAATCCTGAATTCATCTTATCCAAAGTCGCTTTCATCATAAGGTATGGCGTGGCAAAAAAATGAACCATATTGCACAAAACCAAAATAATGATCGAATTATGCAGCGGAGTCTTTCTGAATGCCAGCAGAAATGCAATACCAAGCACCATTCCAGGTATTGTATTCGTAACCTGGGCAATTGCCTCAATCACCTTGTTTCCATGCTTGTGAACTGTACTCCTGGCAGTGACCAATGCACTGATGTAAACAAAACCTGTTCCTAAAACTGCGGTAAGAAGACTTACGCGCAAAGAATTTGTAAACACCCTGACAAGCGCCTTATCAGAAAAAACAGACTGAAGATGATCAAATGTAAACTGGGTGTTATAAGGCCATTCCTGAACAAAAGGAGAAACAATCACAACTACAAAAATAGAAAGCTCCATCAAAATGATGACTACAGAAAGGACAAGAAAAAGAACATCCCTTGCATAAGACTTTTTCAGATCAACTTTTGAAACCTTATTGTAACGGACATTGAATTTCTGCAGATAATTCAGCAGGACAATGCTGACAATGGAAGGCAAAAGCATCATTATGGCAATCACAGCACCCTGATGAAAATCTGGGATGCTTCCAAGCATCGTGTTAAAAAGCAGCTCTGCAACTACAACGTAACGCCCGCCAATTGAGCTTGGAATACCGAAATCAGTAAACGAAAGAAAGAAACACTGGACCATTGAAACCGCAATAGTTCCCCATAAAGGCTGGAGAATGGCTGTATAGAAAGATTTTGCACTATTGTCCCCCATCATTCTGGTTACAATAAGATACCGCTTGTCCATATAAGCCATTGTGTTTTTAATGAGCGTAAAGGAAATCGGCAGAGTATACAGAACATAACCGAAAATGAGTCCATTCAAACCGTAAAAATCAAAGAACTGCCTGCCCAAAAGTTTTGTGATGAGTCCGTTTCTTCCAAAGGAATAGATGATTGCAAAACCATAAGTGATTGTTGGTAGAAGCATCGGGAAAACCGCAAGAGTACGCAGAATACGCTTGAAAACCGATGGCAGATTTGTAAAATTTTCCGTATATGCAAGAATAAATGCCAAAATTGTTGTAATGACCGCACTAATAAAACTTACCTTGCAGCTGTTAACAAAGGCCTTAACAAATTTTCCGTCTGCAAAAACCGAATAATAATTACTGAATGAAAATCCATAGTCAGTTGAAAAGGCATTCTTAAAGAGCAAAAAGGCAGGAAAAACAATGAAAAGAGCAAAAAACAAAAGAATTACAGAAAATATTGTATTAACCTGCTTATTTCTCATTTCTGTCTCCGAAAAGCTTGAAGATATTGTTCTTCTTTATGGAAAGCTGCTTCAAGATAAAATCATTCACAAAATCACTGGCAGGATGTTCGATTATATCAGAAGGCGTTCCAAACTGCTCGATTTTCCCTTTATTGATGATCAAAACCTTATCACTGATTGTTAGGGCTTCTTCAGGGTCATGAGTCACAATAATTGTCGTGAGGTTAAAGTCTTTGGCAATACTAACAATTTTTTCTTTGATCGATTCCTTGATTACGCCATCCAAAGCAGAAAGAGGTTCATCCAGAAGAAGTATCTTCGGTTTCATCACCATGGTTCTGGCAAGAGCAACCCTCTGTTTTTGACCTCCACTCAAATTGTCGATCTTTTTGTTAAGCTGTTCCCTCAAATCAAGAAGATCAATCAATGCTTCAACCTCATCTTTTGTTGAACGGTTTGGAAAATTACGCAATCCGTATGTAATGTTTTTGTATGCATTAAGATTAGGGAAAAGCGCATAATCCTGGAAAACAATATTGAACCCCCTTCTTTCCATTGGTGTATCCGTAATATCATTTCCATCAAAAACAACATTTCCAGAATCCGGCTTTATGATTCCAAGAATCAGATTCAGAAGTGTAGTCTTTCCGCTTCCAGACGACCCCAGGATCGAAACAATCTCAGAATTCTGAATCGAAACAGAAATGTCATTGAGAATTGTGATTCCGTCAAATGATTTCTTAATATTCTTTAATTCCAGCATAACTAACCTCTGTCAAACTTAAATCGTGTAACTTGGATCAAGAGCCTTTAATTCATTAAAGGTGTCTATCTCGATAAAATCTTCAAAGGAACATTCCCTGACCTGAAGTTCGAATTCATTTTTGCACACATCAAGGGGAACGCTGTCCCAGTATTTTTCCTTTCCTCCAGGCATTTCATAAACCTTCTGAAGGCAGTCAGCAAGCTTGCGTCCGTCTTCCGCAGTCCAGTAGGAAATTCCAACCATGCGATAGGCATTCAACCCGCCCACACTGACCCCGGTGATTTTTCCTTTGTTCACAAAAAGGCACCAATCGTCAGTGCGTTCACATTTGACGCCGCAGTAATTCGACTGATACTGGTATTTTGAAACGAGCTTACTGTTCTTGAGGATAAGATCGGCCTCGCAAATATAGGCATTTTCAAAATTGTATCTGGCACACATTGCAGAACCAATGTTGTTCGTTTCGTTATATGCAGGATTCTCTATGAATTTGATGTTGGGATATTTATACAAAAGCTGATCAAACTGCTCGCTCAGATATCCTCGAACAATATAAATTTCTTCAATTCCAGCAGCCACAGCCGCATCAAGCATCGAATCAATGATTCGTGTCCCGTGAACTCGAACAAGAGGTTTTGGTGTATTCAATGTAATCGGAACAAGGCGAGTTCCAAAACCTGCAGCAATAAAAACAATCTTTTTCACCCGATAAGGCTCAAGGGCATCATATCCAGCCGAAGTAAGGCAACCGTCCTTAACAAAGGATTTTTCTTCCAAAGCAGCAAGGGTAGAATTCACAGTACCAATAGAATACCCCGTCTGCTTTGCCAGCTGACGTTGAGTCGGAGTCTTGGCAGACGACTCTATTTCTGTAAGCACATCAAATTCTTTCCTCTGTAACATATCACCTTCATTATAGAAGAAATTTATGTTTTTGTTCAAGATTGCAGTCGGTCCAACTGTTTTTGAACATCCATAATATTTACCTGAAAGCATAAATTTTGTTCAAAATTTTATTAATTTTACTCGAATCAACGATTTTCGATAATCTTTTCAGCACTTTTTTGTTCAATCCTAACAAATTTTGAACATTTTTGAACATAAACTATTTACACAACGAAGATTAAAGTTTATAACAAAAAGTGAAAAAAACGGATTTAAAGGGGTTATATAAATGACAAAGAAAGTTTACCTTGGTCTTACCGGTGATATCATTCACCCAGGAATCATCAACATCATCAACGAAGGTGCTAAATACGGCGAAGTTGTTGTCGGCCTTCTTACTGACAAGGCTATCGTCAACCACAAGCGTCTTCCGTACCTTACCTATGAGCAGCGCAAGGCAGTCGTGGAAAACATCAAGAATGTAAGCGAAGTCATTCCTCAAGACGACTGGAGCTACGTTCCAAACCTTAAGACTGTCAAGCCTGAATTCATGATTCACGGCGATGACTGGAAATCCAACTATCTTTCTAAAATCCGCGAAGAATGTTTTGAGGCAATGAAGGAATGGAATGGTCAGATTATTGAAATCCCTTACACTCAGGGAATCAATTCCACAGCTCTTGCAGAAAACGCATCTTCAATCGGAACTACTCCAGATGTTCGTCGTGCCACATTGCGCCGTTTGATTGCTGCAAAAAAAGTAGTTCGCATCCTTGAAGCACACTCCGGACTAAGCGGACTTATTGCAGAGCACACTCAAGTAGAAAAAGCGGATGGCTTGCACCAGTTTGACGGAATGTGGTCATCTTCTTTGACAGACTCTACTTCCAAAGGCAAGCCTGATATTGAAGCTGTAGACTTAACAACTCGCATGCAGAGCCTTACGGATATTCTTGAATGTACAACAAAACCTATAATTTATGACGGCGACACAGGTGATATTCCAGAACACTTTGTATTTACAGTTCGTACCTTGGAAAGAAACGGTGTTTCTGCTGTAATTATCGAAGATAAAAAAGGTCTTAAAAAGAATTCTTTATTCGGAACAGAAGCAAAACAGGTTCTGGCAACAGAAGAGGAATTCTGCGAGAAGATTGCCGCAGGTAAAAAGGCACAGGTCACAAAGGACTTCATGATCATTGCCCGCATCGAAGAAATCATCGCAGGTTATTCAGTTGATGAAGCATTGACAAAAGCATTTGCAGCAGTTCGTGCTGGTGCAGACGGTGTAATGATCCATTCAAAAGACAAAACAGGCGAAGACATAAAGGAATTCTGCCAGAGATTCCGCAAGGAATATGCAGGCATCCCTATCGTTCTTGTTCCAACAACATACAATCAGTTTACAGAAGACGAACTTGCAGAATGGGGAGCAAACGTCATCATTTACGCAAACCACATGCTTCGTGCCAGCTACCCTGCAATGCAGAAGGTTGCAGAAACAATTCTGCAGGCAGAACGCAGTCTGGAAGCAAACGACATGTGCATGCCAATCAAGCAGATTCTTGAATTGATTCCGGGCACTAAGTAAAAAAGACGCGGCATCCATGCAGCTACACAGAATTACAGATTGAATTGGAGATATTATGATAAGACCATCTTATTTTTATGATTTGTTAGTTAAAAACGGTACAGACTTCTTTGCAGGTGTACCTGATTCGCTTTTGAAGAATTTTTGCGCATACGTTACAGATAATGCACCAACAGAAAAGCACATCATTTCTGCCAACGAAGGAAGCGCCACAGGTCTTGCTTGTGGCTACCACTTTGCAACAGGAAAAATCCCAATGATTTACATGCAGAATTCAGGTGAAGGCAACATGGTGAACCCATTGATGTCAATTGCAGACCCTGACGTTTATTCAGTTCCAATGCTCATTGTAATTGGATGGCGTGGGGAACCAGGTGTACACGATGAACCGCAGCACGTAAAGCAGGGAAAAGTTACATGCGAGCTTCTTGATGCAATGAAAGTTCCATATGAAATATTAAGCGACAACGAAGAAGACTTGCCTGCGCAGTTTGAAAAGGCCTACAAATACATCAAGGAAAACAACGCACAGTACGCATTTGTAATCCGCAAAAACACTTTCGATGAATACAAGCTTCAAAACAGCATTCCTGTCCAAGGAAACATGAGCCGTGAAGAAGCAATCGAAAAAATCATGCTCAGCGCAGATCCGACAACCGCTTTTGTTTCCACAACCGGAATGGCGAGCCGTGAACTTTACGAACTTCGAGACAAGCACAATCAGGGGCACGGGAAAGACTTCCTTACAGTTGGCGGAATGGGACACGCAAGCCAGATTGCCCTTGCTATTGCTATGAACAAGCCTGAACGACAGATTTACTGCATTGACGGTGACGGTGCAAGCATCATGCAAATGGGAGGAATGGCTACAATCGGAAGCCGTAATCCTTCAAACTACGTTCACTTTGTTTTGAACAACGGAGCTCACGATTCTGTAGGCGGACAGCCAACTGTAGGCCGACAGATTGACTTATGCGCAATTGCAGCAGGATGCGGCTATGAAAATGTCGTAAAAGTGAAAACACCCGAAGAGCTTGATGCTGTATTGCATGATGACGAAACAAAGAATAAACTTACATTCATTGAAGTTCTTGTAACTAAGGGTGCCAGAAAAGACCTTGGTCGTCCAAAGTCAACACCAGTGGAAAACAAGGAAGCTTTGATGAATTTCTTAAAATAAGATTTTTCGGTAGTTGGGCCTGTCAAAACAACTTTACAGATTAGATGGTCATTTCAACAGGCTGAATGACCGCATACGGGGAAGAAAAATGATTAAACAGGCAGTAATTGTTGCAGGTGGTCTTGGCTCGCGTTTTGGTGACAGAACAAAGCTTATGCCAAAGGGCTTTATTGAAATTGACGGTATTCCAATGGTTGAGCGTTCTGTCCAGAAGCTTATTGCAGCAGGAATTGAAGAAATTATTATTGGAACAGGACACTGCTCTGAATATTACGATGAGCTTGCAAAAAAATATCACACCATCAAGACTGTAAGAAATGACAACTATGCCAACACAAGCAGCATGGGAACTCTTGAAGTCTGTGTTCCTTACATCAAGGGGGATTTCATTCTTCTTGAAAGCGACCTTGTTTACGATGCAGTAGGCCTTAAAGTTCTTCAGAATGAAGAAAGAGCAAACGTTATTCTTGCCAGCGGGAAGTCCAACAGCCACGATGAGGTTTACCTTGCAACAAATGAAAACGGCGTGTTGAATGAAGTCAGCAAGAACAAGGAAATCATTCCAGATCCTGCAGGAGAACTTGTTGGGATTACAAAAATCAGCAAGGCTTGTCTCGACAAAATGATGGCTTACTACAAATCTAGTCCAGATTTAATTAAGCTTGATTATGAAAGTGCATTGAAGCAGGTTTCTATTGAAGGCGAACCAGTTTTCGTTCACAAAGTTGAATATTATGCATGGACAGAAATTGATGATGAATCTATGTTAGACAGAGCTTTAACACAGATTTATCCACGCATTAAAGAAAACGAAGAATTACAGAATATCCGCCGTGAGGTTCTTTTGAACCCAGGTCCTTCTACAACATCTGACAGCGTAAAATATGCTCAAGTTGTTGCAGATATCTGTCCACGTGAGCTTGAATTCGGCAACCTTATGGAACAGGTTGCAGAAGACTTGACATCATTCGTTGCAGATCCTAAAGATTACATTTCCATCATGTTCGGATGTTCTGGAACTGGTGCAGATGAGGCAATGGTAAGCTCTTGTATTCCACCACAGGGAAAATTGCTTGTAGTTGACAACGGTTCTTATGGTGCACGTCTTGCTCAGATTGCAAAGGTTTACAATATTGAAATGGACGTATTTAAATCTTCTACTTATGAACCAATTGATATTGCCGCCCTTGAAGAAAAAATGAAGACTGGCAACTACACTACTTTTGCAATCGTTTACCACGAAACTACGACCGGTCTTTTGAATCCATTGGATAAAATCTGTCCTATGGCAAAAAAATACGGCATGACTACTATCGTTGATATTGTAAGTGCTTACGGTGGAATGCCAATCAACCTTGACACTCTCGGAATTGACTTTGCAACAAGCACCTCAAACAAGCATATTGGCGGTATGGCCGGTGTCGGAATTGTTGTATGCCGCCGTTCAGAGCTTCTCAAGCAAAAAGACTGGCCAATGCGCAACTATTATCTGAACCTTTACGACCAGTACAAATACTTCCTTGAAACAAAACAGACCCGCTTTACTCCTCCAGTGCAGACATTTTATGCATTGCGTCAGGCAATTATTGAAACCAAGGTTGAAACAATTGAGAAGCGTTATGAACGTTTTACAGCGTGCTGGGAAATCTTAGTGAAAGCATTGAAAGAAATTGGTCTTAAAATGCTTGTTGCTGAAGAAAATCAGAGCCACTTTATTACAGCCATTCTGATTCCAGAAACACCAAAATACAGCTTTGCAGCCCTTCACGATTATGCAAAATCTTTCGGCTTTACAATTTACCCAGGAAAGCTTGGTAATATTGATACTTTCCGAATTGCAAATATGGGTGACATTAAACCAGAAGAAATGAATCGCTTTACATGTGTTTTGCGTGATTACATGCATTCTATTGGCGTGTGCTGATTGATTTCACTTTGACAAAATGAAAATGGAAGCCTGAAGGTTCCAGACCTGGAGTCTTCAGGTTTTGTTTTTACAAAAAAAGATGCATATATCTACCAATGTTGCCTTCAAGCAAAAGTCTTTCCTTCTAATTGCCGCAAACACTAACTGACAATACTAAAACCCAATGGGGCAATTAATATATTTAACAGTTTTAGTAGATTTGATATACTTAATTAATGTATCTAATAACCAATGGAGCACATTATATGAAAAACCAGCCTGTGATAAGTCAATTATTCTATATAGAAAACCTGTATTCGAGGAACTGACATGGATGTAAAGTTTTTGATGGACCTTTCCCTTCAAGTTCTCAGGGACAAACAGGTTATTCTGATTGCCATTGTCTGCATATTCTTCATGATGCTCGGGAGCTATATCGTCAAGTACAGGAAGAAGCCACGCGTCATCAAGGCAAAAACAAAGGCGGCACCTGCACCTAAACCGGAACCAAAACCAGATGAGAATTCCGGGGAAGCTACCGAAGAATAACGTCCAAGAGCCTTTTTTTACAGCCACGGGCTTTGCAATTTTTTCTGATAACATCTATAATGATACCCAATCAGGTTCTTGAGGTAGCCGGAAACGGATTTGCCTTGGCCAACGTATTTTTATATTCGAGGTTATTATGATTAAATTATGGGAAACCGGTGCATTCCTTGAAAACGGAAAGCTTGTTCCGCAGGCTGAATTCAAAGGCGCTGCAAAAGAAGATGCAGCAAAAAACACAATGGCTTATTCTATTCTCCAGAATCACAACACTTCGGGAGATGCTGCAAAGCTTAAGATCAAGTTCGACAAAATCACATCACACGACATCACTTACGTTGGAATCATCCAGACGGCACGCGCTTCGGGTCTTGAAAAGTTCCCTCTTCCTTATGTTCTTACAAACTGCCACAACTCACTTTGCGCAGTAGGCGGAACAATCAACGACGACGACCACATGTTCGGTCTTACATGTGCACAGAAATACGGCGGAATCTATGTTCCACCACACCAGGCCGTTATCCACCAGTACGCACGCGAAATGATGGCAACCTGTGGCGGAATGATTCTCGGTTCGGACAGCCACACACGCTACGGTGCCCTCGGTACAATGGCCATCGGTGAAGGCGGCGGAGAACTTGCAAAGCAGCTCCTTGGAAAGACATACGACGTAAACATGCCAGGTGTTGTTGCCGTCTACATGACAGGAACTCCACGCCCGGGCGTTGGTCCACAGGACGTTGCAATTGCAATTATCGGCGCAGTGTTCAACAACGGTTACGTTAAGAACAAGGTAATGGAATTCGTAGGACCAGGTGTTGCAAACCTGAGCGCAGAATTCCGCATCGGCATCGACGTAATGACGACAGAAACAACATGTCTTTCTTCAATCTGGACAACAGACGAAAAAATCCGCGAATTCTACGCACTTCATGGCCGCGAAAAAGACTACTCAAAGGTAGAGCCAAATGGTGTTGCATACTACGATGGTGTAATCGAGGTTGACCTGGACAAGATTGTTCCAATGATCGCCCTTCCATTCCACCCAAGCAATGCATATACCATCGACTTTGTAAACAAGAACCTTAAGGATGTTCTCCACGAAACGGAAGAACGTGCAAAGGTTTCTTTTGGCGACAAGGTAAACTTCAACCTTACAAACAAGATCATCGACGGAAAGCTTTATGTTGACCAGGGTGTAATCGCAGGCTGTGCAGGCGGTAGCTACGAGAACATTGTTGCAGCAGCAGACATCCTCAAGGGAAAGAACACAGGAAACGACAAGTTCTACCTTAGCGTATACCCGGCTTCAACACCAATCTACATGGACCTTATGAAAAACGGTGCCGCTGTTGAACTCATGAAAGCAGGTGCCATCGTCAAGACAGCATTCTGCGGACCATGTTTCGGTGCAGGCGACACACCAGCCAACGGTGCCCTTTCAATCCGCCACTCTACAAGAAACTTCCCTAACCGCGAAGGTTCAAAGATCCAGAACGGCCAGATTTCTTCCGTTGCACTCATGGACGCACGCTCAATTGCAGCAACAGCCGCAAACAAGGGATTCCTTACGGCAGCAACAGACTTCGACAGGGATTACTCAAACAAAAAGTACTTCTTTGACAAGACGATCTACGAAACACGCATCTACGACAGCAAGGGTGTGGCTCATCCTGAACAGGAAATCCAGTTCGGTCCAAACATCAAGGACTGGCCGCAGATGGAAGCTCTCGGCGACAACCTTCTTGTAAAGGTAGTTTCTGAAATCCACGATCCTGTTACAACAACAGACGAACTCATTCCTTCAGGAGAAACTTCTTCATTCCGCTCAAACCCACTCGGTCTTGCAGAGTTCACACTCAGCCGCAAGGATTCGGCATACGTTGGACGCGCAAAGGCAGTCCGCGACAGGGCTGATGATGTAAAGGCAGAAATCACAAAGGTTTGTGCTTCACTCAACGTAAAGGAAAGCGATGTTCAGGTTGGATCCACAATCTACGCCGTAAAGCCGGGTGACGGTTCTGCACGCGAGCAGGCAGCTTCCTGCCAGAGAGTTCTTGGAGCTTCTGCAAACATTGCATGTGAATATGCAACAAAGCGCTACCGTTCTAACCTTATGAACTGGGGTATGCTTCCATTCCTCTACAAGAGCGGAGACCAGGATGCAACGACAAAGCTTCCATTCGCAAACGGTGACTGGGTTTACATTCCAAACGTAAAGAAGCAGGTTGCAGAAAAGGCTGATTCATACAAGGCCTATGCAGTAAATGCTTCCGGCAAGGTAACGGAATTTGAACTTACAACAGGCGACATGACAGACGACGAACGCAAGATCATCCTTGCAGGCTGTCTGATTAACTTTTACAAGGCTTAAGAAATGGTTTAAGCGATTGATGGCTGCCCAAATTGGGCAGCCATTTTTTTTCAGCAACCAAAAAAATTGGGTTACTGAAGATTTCTGTACTCCCGCATTTTTTCAATTTCCCTTTGCATGTATTCTTCCGGCATTTTCTCAAGCTTAAAAAAATCCATCAGCTTAATATCTGAGTAATTTCTAGCGATTAACTCCGAAATGCATACATTTCTAAGGGCAATGGTCGAAGAAAGTATGTCAATGTTTTTTCCCTTGAGGTCAAATTCCGCTATCTTATAGGCCAGCATGGTGTTATTCATAACAAGGTTATCCAGCTGTTCAAGATCATTGATACATAAGAATTCAAGCTTTTCAAGAAAATGATCTGCATTTGCCTCGACAATTTCTGCTCCCTCGATTTCCAATATGCTGTCAATAAGACGCTGGATATTACCGTTTCCCTTTAGGTACTCATTAAGGCTCAGGGAATTCAACTCAATTCCCTCCAGCTGATTCATTACTATCTTATACTTAATGTCTTTCTCGTAATTCTTCATGGTGTCACGGATCTCAACAAACTCCCTGTCAGCAATTTCCAGGAGACCTGCCAGCTGGGCAAAACGCCTGCAGGTTGTCTTTGCAGTTGATTTTAATCCTTTGTAACCAATGTCATGCTCAATTTCCGCCCATATATGCTGGAGCCCAGTCCTTATCTGAATTTCAAATTTCTTGGATGTGAATTTTTCAGGAAATCCGTCCTCTTTTTTTACGGAACAGATATAGTGAAGGGAAAGATACCCAAATTCCTTTTCCTTTATAATTGAACGCTTGTCTATGCTGTTTTCCAAATCCACATCAAAAAGTCCAGCAATAATATTCCCCACCCTGTCAACTTCATCAGAAAAAAAGGTTATGATTCTTATTCCAAGAATGTCAGTAAGGTCTTCAAGTCCCTTATACTTTCCGTGATGTCTTTCAAGCTTATCTTTTAATGATGTAAAGGTTTTTACACGGCTTGTGATGGATAGAACACGTAATTCTTCGGCTTTTAGGACAGAATAAATTTTTTCACGGACAATATCGCATAAATCCTGAAAATCCTTTTTCTGCAGGTTGTATTCCTCGAGAATAGATTCGTCAATAGATACCACTTACTGCTCCAAAATCAAGTCCACCACTTGTGCATCGCAGGCCTTTACCAGGTCTGAAGGTGCAAGAGTAAGCTGGATACCCCTCTGGCCACCGCTAATGTTTATTTTCTCCTGCGACATGGCAGACTGGTCTATGAAAGTACGGAATTTTCGCTTCATTCCAACAGGGGAACAGCCACCGCGTATATATCCTGTAAGTCCAAGAAGTTCATCCTGCTTTACGGGAGTTACTTCCTTTGCCCCACATGCATTCCTTGCCTTCTTTAAATTGATTTCATGGATTGCACTCTGGCAGAAAACTACGACTTCCTTGGTTTCAGTGCGGAATACAATTGTCTTGAATACGCATTCAGGAGATACCCCGAGTTTTTCTGCAGTGCGTTCTGCAGCACCCTTGGCAAGTTCGTGCTCACCGTCATCATCGTATTCTTTTGCCTCGTAGGGTATTTTTAGTCCGTCGAGGATTCTCATGGCATTGGTCTTTTTCATCATCAGCTCCATATATGAATATACTTACGCCAGGAACCGATCCTGTTCCGGCGACGACAATAGTGATCCCTAAAGGCCCGTCTCTAACTTTTGCCTGTGTACCGCCTTGATAATAGGCCAAATAATGATAAAGGACAAGCAGGTCATCATGAAACAGGACCTTCTTCCATCGCCCAAAGCCTACACAAAGGCCCGGACAAAAAAAAGAGCCGATTGCACAAGACTTTGCAACCGGCCCAGATTCAGAACATGACTTTTTTTTAGTTCTTCTTCTGTTTTGAAATAAGATCTGCTGTTACGGCACCGAGAAGTACGACACCCTTAACAATCTTCTGAATATCAGTTGAAAGACCAACAAGAGACATACCGTTGTTAAGAACACCCATAACGAGAGCTCCGACAACTGCACCGATAATTTTTCCTGAACCACCGGCAACTGCAGCACCACCAATATAACAAGAAGCGATGGCATCCATTTCGAATCCGTCACCAGCCTTAGGTGTAGCCGAAGCGTTACGTGCAGAAAGAACAACACCTGCAACGGCTGCAAGAATTGACATGTTTGCATAAACCCAGAAGAAAACCTTCTGTGTGTTGATACCTGAAAGACGAGCAGCCTTGCTGTTACCACCAAGAGCGTAGATGTTACGTCCAGGGACAGTTGCTTCCGTAAGGAATGCGTAGAATGCAACGATAACTGCAATAATTACAAGCTGAGTTGGAATACCCTTAAGGAATGCAAGCTTGAGTGCAACAAACCATACGAAGAAACATGTGATCAATGTCTTTACAATGTCTGCCGTAAGGGAAACATTTTCAAAACCGTTTGCTTCAAGCTTCTTTCTGTTACGGAACATGAGGCCAAAAAGAATAACTGTAATTGCAACAGCAACAATGAGGGCGAAAATGTTGATGTTAAGCATATCCTGAACCATCTGTACGGATCCATCTTCAAGGATTTCAGGAACTTCTTCTCCCATAGGAATGCTAAGCTTCATGTTAGGGAAAAGGTATGAAGTTGCAATGTTTCTGAATGAATCAGGAAGAGGTCCCTTTGTCTGTGCCTTAAGGACTGTATATGTAAGACCACGGCCGATAAGCATTGTTGCAAGAGTTACCGTAAATGGAGGAATCTTAAGGTATGCAACAAAGAAACCGTTGAACAGACCAAAAAGGAGACCTACGATGAGTGCAAGGATGATTCCCATTGGAACAGGCATGCCCCAGTCAACAACTGCAATGGCAGAAGCTGCACCACAAACTGCAACAACGGAACCAACGCCAAGGTCAACGTTACCTGTAAGAACACAAAGAAGCATACCTACTGCAAGAATGATAACATAACCGTTCTGCATGATAAGGTTGTTGATGTTCATTGGAGAAGCATTGTTGCCTCCAGTAAGAATTGCAAAAAGCAAGAAAATTGCCACGAGGGCAAAAACCATACCGTATTCTTTTATGTCAATTTTTTTAGTTTTACCAGACATTTTCATCCTCTCTTTCTTGTGTTTGTATCCTGAATGATCTTTGTCATGATCTTTTCAGGTGTTACTTCTTCTTTAGTCATCTCACCGACAATGCGTCCTTCATTGAGAACGTAAAGCCTGTCCGAAATACCTATGGCTTCAGGCATTTCTGAAGAAATGACGATAACTGCCTTACCGCTTGCAACAAGCTCGTTTATGAGCAGGTAGATTTCGTGCTTTGCACCAACGTCGATACCGCGTGTAGGTTCATCAAGAATAAGGACATCCGGCTGGGCCATCATCCATTTTGCAAGAACAACCTTCTGCTGGTTACCGCCGGAAAGGTTTTCCACCTTCTGGTTAATGCTTGGCGTCTTTACATTGAACTTCTTGCGGCTGATTTCCGACTCGCGGATTTCCTTGTTGCGTTCAATGACGTTGTGCTTTGAGAAGTAGTATGGAAGGGCTGCCATGGTCATGTTGTGCTTGATGTCGTCACCAAGAACGAGACCATAACCCTTACGGTCTTCCGAAGTATAGGCAATCTTGTTTCTAATGGCATCGCCTACATTGTTAATTTCAATCTTCTTTCCATGCATGTAAACTTCGCCGGAAATCTTCTGCCCGTATGACTTTCCAAACAGTGACATGGCAAGTTCAGTACGGCCGGCACCCATGAGGCCTACAAAGCCCACAACTTCGCCTGCACGAACGTTGAAGTTAATGTCTTCAAGCATGATTCTGTCTGCATCATCCGGATGGTATACATTCCAGTTCTTTACTTCAAGAATCTTCTCGCCAAATTCCCTGTTCTTTCTTGGAGGATAGCGGTCTGTCATTTCGCGTCCTACCATAGCTCGGATGATTTCGTCTTCTGAGAATTCATCAACTCCCTTGATCATTGTCCTGATGGACTGGCCATCGCGGATAACTGTAATCTTATCTGCAACCTTGGTGATTTCTCCAAGCTTGTGGGAAATGATGATGGAAGTTATTCCCTTTTCCTTGAGGGAAAGGATGATATTCAACAGGTGGTCACTTTCTTCATCATTAAGGGAAGCTGTAGGTTCGTCAAGAATCAGAAGCTTTACATCCTTTGCAAGAGCCTTTGCAATTTCAACAAGCTGCTGCTTACCTACACCAAGTGACATGATTAGCTTGGTAACATCTTCGTTTGGAAGTCCTACACCTGCAAGAACTTCCTGAGCCTTCTTTCTGGCTGTCATCCAGTCAATGACCGGTATCTTGCCGAATTTCTGCTCGTTTCCAAGGAACAGGTTTTCTGCAATGGAAAGTCCCGGAATCAGGGCAAGTTCCTGGTGAATGATAACGATGCCCTTTTCTTCACTGTCCTTAATATTGTGGAACTGGCACAATTCACCATTATATAAAATTTCTCCAGTATACGACTTGAAAGGTTCAACACCACTGAGAACCTTCATCAGCGTTGACTTACCTGCACCGTTTTCACCGCACAAAGCATGGATTTCACCACGATCAACTTCAAGGCTAACATCCGACAAAGCACGTACACCAGGGAATTCTTTGGTAATATTCTTCATCTGCAAAATCAGATCAGACATTTTTCAAAAATCCTCCCAAAATGGTATTCGATCATGAGGAACATACAATTTTTTTGCAGCTCCGTAATTTTTTACTTGCTTTTTTTATATTAATGACAAAAAACCCTGCAACTTCACATATCAGCAAATGGAAATTGCAGGGTGAACATTCAAGTCTTAGTCCTCAATTAGAGACCAAGCTGAGCCTTTGTATAGTATCCACCATCGATGATGATCTTCTGGTAGTTACCCTTGTCAACTGCTACAGGTGTACAGAGGTAAGAAGGAACAACCTTCTTTCCGTTATTGTACTGCTTTGTATCGTTGATTTCTGGCTTTCCGCCCTTAAGAACTGCTTCAACCATTGTTACACACTTTGAAGCGAGGAGGCGTGTATCCTTGTAGATAGACATTGTCTGGTGTCCAGAGATGATGTTCTTTGTTGCCATAAGTTCAGCATCCTGACCTGTGATGAGTGGCCAACCTGCTCCAGCCTTGTATCCTGCACCTTCGAGAGCTGCGCGAACACCGTATGCAAAACCGTCGAATGCTGTACAAGCGATGTCGAGCTTGTCGTTTGCATAGAATCCAGAAAGGTAGTTTTCACACCACTGCTGTGCAGTTTCCTGTGACCAGCGGAGGATACATGTCTTTTCGAATGATGTACGTCCTGTCTTACATACGAGAACACCATTGTCAAGATATGGCTTAAGAACTTCCATTACACCGTTGTAGAGGAAGAGAGCGTTGTTGTCATCTGGTGAACCCATGAAGAATTCGATTGTGTATGACTTTCCAGCTGCCTTGGCATTCTTAAGGTCCTTAGCTTCTTCTACATACTTACCGATTGCTGTACCAACACCCTTGTTGTCGAATGTTGCGTAGAATGAAACAGCATCTGTGTCCATAAGAAGACGGTCGTAAGCGATAACTGGAATCTTTGATTCCTTAGCCTGGGCAAGAACGTTTACGAGAGCACCTGAGTCGATGGCAGCAACAACGAGACAGTTAACCTTCTTTGCGATCATGTTTTCAATCTGGTTAACCTGTGTCTGTACTTCATCTTCTGCATACTGAAGTTCAACCTTATAGCCGAGAGCTTCAAGCTGCTTCTTCATGTTTGCACCGTCGTTAATCCAGCGTTCTGATGACTGTGTAGGCATACATACTCCAACAGTCTTAGCACCAGCTGGAGCCTTTTTTGCAGCGAATGCTCCTGTTACGAACATAGAAGCGATCATTGCGAATACTACTAATTTCTTCATAATAAATAATTCTCCTTGCATGCAGCAAATATCATGCTTATTTAAGGTTAACACAATTTTCCGAGATGTCAAGTTTTTTAATTCCCCAAAACAATAAAAAAAGCTGCCTCGAGATGAAGCAGCCTTATGTTTAGGGGTATCATGTATGGAATTGGGCGGAATTATCCGCATTCAATCCACTTTATTTGCTTGTAGTGCTGTTTGTTACGTAACTGTTGTTCTTTGCAAAAAGATCGATGGCATCGATTTTCTGCTTCCAGTATGTTGCCTCGCTCTTTGTCGTATAGGGGCCAACACGCACGCGATAAAAGAGATTTCCCTTTGCATCGGTGAACGTAAAGACTTCACACTGTATCTTGTTCTTTTCAAGTACTGCACGGGCTTCGTCTGCATTTTTCTTTGCGCTGTAAGATGCAGCCTGAACCCAGAACCTGTCTGGCTGGACTGGTTTTGGTGCAGAGGCAGACTTATCTGCTGCAGCCTTAGCCGGTGCAGTCTTTGCAGGGGCGGCCTTTGGAGAGCTCTTCTGGGGAGCAGCCTTTGGTGCAGGCTGAACTGCCGGTTTTGAAGCTGTCTTTGGTGCTGAAGAAACTGAAATTCTTGTTTCACCCTCGTCAATGTATTCCCTTTCAACGTTCCTGCGCACCGTATTTGTCTCGCGGATTGCATTTTCTGCAACCTTGTTCTTTGCGCTGATGTTTGACTTGCTTTCAGGGGCGCTGATGCTGTTAAGGTCGATGGCTGCAGAATTTTCGCCTACGGAATAGAAATTGGTGTTACCGGTGGCAATTACAGTCATGCTGTCCGTAATGTGAGGTGTTTCGGAATCATTGAATTCAGCAGGATCCGAAATCTCAGGAATAATTTCAGCTGCCATGGCCTTAGGTTCATCCTTTTCCACAGGCTTGATTTCAGACTGGCTGTACGGCTCGTTCTTCCTGTTCTGTACAAGTTCCGGAGACATCCAGACCGTACCCTGATCCTTCTGGTAAAGGGCCGTAGTATTCTTCCTGGTTTCCGGTGCATAGAGAATCAATGCTGCCCCCACGACCACAAGAAGGAATATTCCTGCTGCCAGTGCTATCCAAACTGTTCTTTTCTGTTCCATAAATTATCCCCTGCCGGCCTTAAGTTTTGGAAGTTCCCTTAGGCAATAAAGAAATGCCACAAAATGGCCGGACTCCATACAGTATTTATCGGAATCAGAAAATTAATGTTTACTGTTTTTTTTCCATGGATAGAAGCCTGAAAAAATGGCCAACCTGCATCCTGATCAGAAAATCCGGTCCCAGGTTCCACAGGCGCAAAAGGGGGATCCCAAGGCTGCGGTAGCTCCCGTAAAGGTTTTTCTGGCTCTTGAACCTGGCAAGAACCGCCCCCGCCCCAATTCCGTCACGCCTTAAGGCCCGGAAGAACCTGATGATCCCAGGACAGTCCACATAGACCACCATGTTCATTTTTCTTACCAGGGGAATCTTATGCAGCACGGTTGCATTGACGATTACGCTGCATCCGTCACTGGCATTTGTATCGATGAAATCTTCTATTATTTCCGTAATCTTTGGAAAGACTATGGATTCCTGACGGGCCACAAGTTCTGCATTGCCAAATATCAGGGAACCGAGATTGCGCCTGATGATGCAGCCATTTTCATCGGCAAGGGCAATTCCCTTTTCCCTGGCAAGGGAGCCGAATTCAGCAAGAATATCACCAGCACAAAGATCCACGGCCTGATGCCCCGCAACATCTGCATCTATTGAAACAAAGGGAGTCTTGCAGGAAGCGGAAAGTCCTTCAATCATGCGGCACACGTAGTTTTTTCCTGCAGCCATGGGCCCCGTAAGGCAGATTACCATCAGTGGAATTCCCCCCAGTTGTGTCCGTATTCAATGCTTACCCTAAGGGGAACATCAAGCTTTACGGCACCTTCCATCTGGGCCTTTATCAGGTCAAGGGCTTTCTGGATTTCTTCCGGGCTGTCCGGGCATTCAAAAATCAATTCATCGTGAACCTGGAGGAGCATCTTGAGGGGACTTGCAGTTTCCTCAATCTTCTGCTGAACCATGAGCATGGCAGTCTTTACTATGTCGGCTGCACTTCCCTGGATTGGCGTATTGATGGCAATTCTTTCCGCCCCCTGCTGAATGAGCTTGTTTCCGGAATTAATGTCTGGAATGTATCGGCGGCGTCCCATGATGGTTTCAACGTAGCCATTGGCCCTGGCATTTTCCTTGGTCTTTTCAAGGAATTCCCTAACCTGGGAATAGGTTGCAAAATACCTGTCTATGAAGCCCTTTGCCTCAAGGCGCGAAATGTTCAGGTCCTTTGCCAGGCGGAATGCAGACATGCCGTACATGACGCCAAAATTTACGGTTTTTGCAAAACGGCGCTGCTGGGCAGTCACTTCATCGGGGCTTACATTGTAAACCAGGGCGGCAGTGGACTTATGGACGTCAATTCCATTTATGAAGGCCGCCCCAAGATTTTTGTCACCAGAAAGATGGGCAAGGACCACAAGCTCGATCTGGGAATAGTCGGCGGAAATCAGGACAGTGCCCGGAACTGCAGTAAAGGCTGCACGGATTTTTCGGCCTGCATCATCACGCACCGGAATGTTCTGGAGGTTTGGATCGCGGCTTGAAAGGCGTCCCGTTGCAGTTCCCGTCTGCAGGAATGACGTATGGATGCGGCTTTCCCCGTCGGCAAGAAGCGGAAGGGCTTCCACATAGGTTGACTGGAGCTTTGTATGGGATCGGTAATCCAGGATGGCCTGCGGCAGAGGGTCGTCAGTGGTTTCCGCAAGTTCCTCAAGGACGGCAGTGTCGGTGCTGTAGCCGGTTTTTGTCTTTTTTCCGTGGGCAAGGGAACGTTCCTCAAAAAGGACGGCCTGAAGCTGCTTTGGAGAGGCAATATTGAATTCGTGGCCTGCAAGACCGTAGATTTCCCTTTCCTTTTCTTCTATAAGAACCTTAAGGCTTTCGCTGTATTCCTTAAGGGCACCCTTGTCCAGGTGGACTCCCCTGAGTTCCATGGCACTCAAAACGGGAAGAACCTTCATTTCCATGTCGTAAAAGAGGGAATCCAGGCTGTTTTCGTGAATCTTCTGCCTTAGAATGCCGTAAAGCCTGAGGGTAAAGTCGGAATCTTCTGCACCGTATTTATGGGCAACTTCCAGTGGAACGTCTGCAAAGGTCTGGCCCTTTTTTACAATATCCTTGAATTCAATTCCCTTAAGGCCAAGGAGCATTTCAGAAAGGGATTCAAGGCTGAATGGAGATTTTCCCTGGGCACCGGGATCCAGAATCCAGGCAGCAATCATGGTGTCAAAGATATGGCATTTTGGACATGGAAGAAGGCTATCCTCCATTCCGTTGGAACAGAGAACCTGAAGGTCGAATTTTGCATTGTGCATTACGACTGTCATTTCCGGGTCTTCAAAAAGAACCTTCAGCTGGTCAAGACAGTCATTCTTGGAAATTGTCCTTGGAGCAAACATTCCACCTGAAACTATGACAGGCACATAGATTCCTTCTCCAGGACGGCACGCAAGGCTGAATCCAACAAGTTTTGCCTTCAGCGTATCAAGCCCGTCAGTTTCCGTGTCAAAGGCCACTACCCTTTCTTTTCCCTGCCGAACCGCGGCAATGAAGGCCTTAAGTTCCTCCAGGTCAGTGACAGCCCTGTAGTTGCCCTGGTTCTGCACCAGCTCCGGCAAAACTTCAGGCCTCAAAAGTGAGGAAATCGGCTGACTGCCTGGTACGTCCGTTTTCCCAGATGTCCTGGATGCCCCCACCTTTTTCCCAGAAGTAGAACCGGATTCCCCAGTCCCTGATGAAGGTGAAGCCAGAGAAGTTCCACCGGAAGAAACGTCAGGATCAAACTGCCTTGCAACCTGGAAGGCCCCGTAGGAGGCAAGGGCCCTGGCGCATTTTCCAAAGTCATTGGTATCCGTGGCAAAGGAAGCAAAATCAATTTCAACAGGAACATTCTCTTCAAGGGTAATGAGTTTTTTTGAAAAATATGCGTTTTCCCTGTCGGAGCGAATCTTCTCTCCAAGGGCGCCCTTTATCTCATCTGCATGTTCATAAATTCCATCCAGTGTACCATACTGTCCCAAAAGCTTGAGGGCGGTCTTTTCGCCAACACCCTTCACACCTGGAACATTGTCGGCCGCATCTCCAACCAAGGAAAGATAGTCAAGGATTTTTTCGGGGCCGATTCCCCACTTTGCAAGAACCTCTTCCTTTCCCATGGTTTCCCATCCGCCGTTGGCCTTGTCAGGCTGCATTTCCCTGCAGGTATCGGATACAAGCTGAAGAAGGTCCTTGTCACCGCTCAAAATGCGGCATTCATAGCCTTCCCGCTCGCATTTTCGTGCAACGGTGGCAATTATGTCATCGGCCTCGTATCCGTCCACACGCAGGACAGGTACGCCAAGGCATGTAAGTATGTCTTCTATCCACGGAACCTGGTCATGAAGGTCTTCCGGCGTCTTGGCACGGTTTGCCTTGTATTCAGCATACATTTCGTGACGGAATGTCTTTATCCTGGAATCAAAGGCTGCGGCAAGATAAGCCGGCTTGTATTTGTCTATGAGGGCCTTGAGGTTTTTAAAGAAAATTACGACGGCGCTGATGTTGGCGCCACTGGAATTAGTAAGAGGATGGTTCAGGAGGGCAAAATATGCCCTGTAAATCAGTCCGTATGAATCGAGAATGTATACTGTCTTATCCATACCGACTGATTATATCAGAATCATGGCTTAAATGTCACCAAGTTCCTTCCTTGATGTTGGAATCATCCCAGAGAATCTTTGCCGGATTTTTTCCCTTAAGCTTTCCGTAATCGATTATTCCCTGGATAACGTCAACGGGAGCATGAGCAAGAACATATTCAGTAACATCCATGAGCTTGTATGACTTCGATGTATCCCATTCATTTTCAAGGTCAAAGACGGCAGGATGCTTTCCGGCTTCATTGGAATTGAGGAACAATCCGCATGCTTCATACATGGCTTCAAACATTTCCTCAAGACCCTTTTCATTTACGTCAGGAAACTTCTTGAATTCCTGCAGGTCGGCCGTACCACGGAGCATGGCACCCTGAAACTTCACGAGGGACTGCTCATATACTTCCGACTTTTCATACTTTGGCTTTGCAAATACTGCACAAGGCAACACCAGCAGTGCGCAGACAACAGCAAATACATTCTTTTTCATATTCCCCCCAGGGGGAATCCCAAAAAACGGATGACGTCTTCCGAGTCCCCCACGAAAAAACTATCTAGTAAGCTTTCTGTATACAGTTTTATGCGGAACTTCCGAGTCTTCACCAAGTTCCTTCTTCTTCCATTCAACATACTCGGACCAGTTGCCCTCAAACCAGCGCACTTCCGAATTGTTTTCGTATGCAAGGATGTGGGTGCAGATGCGGTCAAGGAAGTAACGGTCATGGCTGATTACCACAACACATCCTGCAAAGGAATTTATGGCTTCCTCGAGGGAACGGGTTGTAGAAATGTCAAGGTCGTTGGTAGGTTCGTCAAGGAGAAGAACATTTCCAGCTTCCTTGAACATCATCCCCATGTTAAGGCGGTTCTTTTCACCGCCGGAAAGAACGCTGATCTTCTTGTTCTGTTCGGCACCATTGAAGTTGAACCATGAACAGTATGCGTGGGCGTTTACCTCGCGGAGTGCACCATTTACAGGACGACCCTTCTCGTCAACGGCACCAAGCTTGATCAGGTCCTGGCCATCGGAAAGCATTTCAAGGACTGTCTTGCTGTCGTCGAGCCTGCTCCTCATCTGGTCAACGTAAACAAGCTTTACTGTTTCACCTATCTTGAATTCGCCGCTATCAGGCTTTTCCCCATTGCTGTCACCATAGGCACCTGCAATCATCTTGAAAAGCGTTGTCTTACCTGCACCGTTGGGACCGACAATACCCACAACGGCACCAGCCGGAATTGCAAAGTCCAGTTTTTCAAAGAGAAGCTTGTCACCGTAAGACTTTGTAAGGCCATGGGCTTCGATTACAAGGCTTCCAAGGCGTGGACCTGCCGGAATTGAAATCTGCGTGTCCTTAAGCTGGACGCGCTTTGATTCTTCTGCAAGAAGGGCTTCGTACTTTGTAATGTGTTCCTTGTGCTTTGCCTGGCGTCCCTTTGCCCCTGCGTGAATCCATTCCAATTCTTCCTGCATTTCGCGGTGGCGTGTTGAAGCCTGCTTTTCTTCCAGGGCAAGGCGCTTTTCCTTTGCCTCAAGCCATTCAGTGTAATTGCCCTTGAAGGGATATCCTTCGCCGCGGTCCATTTCAAGAATCCAGCCTGCCACATTATCAAGGAAGTAGCGGTCGTGGGTAATGGCGATGATTGTTCCCTTGTAGTCGCGAAGATGGCGTTCAAGCCATGCAATGGTTTCTGCATCAAGGTGGTTTGTAGGTTCGTCAAGAAGAAGAATGTCCGGCTGCTGCAAAAGAAGTCGGCAGAGTGCAACACGGCGGCGTTCACCTCCGGAAAGCACGTCAACAACCTGGTCGGCAGGTGGACAGCGGAGGGCATCCATGGCAAGCTCAAGGTTTGCATCAAGATTCCATGCATCTGCGGCATCAAGCTTTTCCTGAAGTTCTGCCTGGCGTGCACAAAGCTTGTCAAAGTCTGCATCAGGATCGCCAAAGGCTTCGTTTACCCTGTCGAATTCTTCCAGAAGGTCCGTGATCGGCTTAACGCCTTCCCTTACGATTTCTATGACTGTTTTTCCCGGTTCAAGGTATGGTTCCTGTTCAAGATAGCCCATGGTAAAGCCTGGAAGAAGCTGGGTTTCTCCAGTGTAGTCCGTATCGCGTCCTGCAAGAATCTTAAAGAGGGATGACTTACCGGCACCGTTTTCACCGATTACGCCAATCTTTGCACCATAGTAATATGAAATGCTGATGTCCTTTAAGACGACTTTTGTTCCGTATGCTCTCGAAACGCGATCCATCGTGTAAATTATTTTCTTATCATCAACTGTTTTAGCCATGATGATAGTTTACACGATAAAGGTCAATTTGAACAGTGCAATTTATCAATGAATAAAAAAAGGTTCCCGCGTAAGGGAACCCTGTAAGAACTGTTTCGGCTTGTTCAACCGGCGCAGGACCTGATCCTAGTTGCCAAGTTTTGCAAGCATTTTTGCCTGGGTGTCAGGATGGTACATTGAAAGAACTTCCGCTGCAAAGTTTTCCTCAAGGTTGCTCCTGTAGTTCTGGATCTGAGAAATGTAGTTCAACGTAATCTGGGGAGTGTTGTTCTTCCTAACCTTGTTTGCACCTGCATTGTACATGGCAAGGGCAGCAATTTCGTTTCCGGCAGTGTTAAGGCAGAACCTGAGGTGTGAAAGGCCATAGTGTGCAGAAATCTTTGGGTCGTAAAAGTCCGATTCCTCAAGCTTTGGGAAGCTGGAATTGTTAAGCTGGAAAAGGCCGCGGTCAACCGTACCGTTTGTATTCTTGTGCATGGCATTTACACGGAATTTGCTTTCCGTGTGTGCAAGGGCAAAGGCAAGTGAAAGAGGAATGCTGTATTCATCTGCAGAACGAAGGATGGCATCTGCAATCTCACGGCTGCTTACAACACGTGAATAGTACCATTCAACGGCAGACTTTGTTTCAGCCTGGCGGTAAAGTACAAGACCGCTGTCTTCGCGCCTTATGTTGGTGATCTCAAGTTCAGGATATTCATCCTCAAAGGAAGGAACAAAAGTGGAAAGTGCATCCTCCGATGGAGCTGCTGCAAGTTCCTCAACGGGGATTACTTCAACTTCCTTTGTCTTTGCAACCTTTTCTTCCGGGACAAAAAGCAAGACGCATACAGATACGACAACAGAAAACAGGCTGAATGCAATTGTTCCTGCAACGAGCTTTACAATGTTCTCACGTTCAAAATACATGATCCGTAATCTCCCACGATTTTTCAGAAGTTACGGTATCATGACAAATTTAAGAAATTTGTTCAAGAGAATTTACTGAAATTCCCTTGAAATACGTTGAAAATCTCGCATTTAATGCAAAATTTACTGGATTTTTACAATTTTTCCGTTTTTCTTGAGAAGTTCTTCATCCCTTGAAAAAAACACGTAATGCTTGTGCTTTGCACTGAGTTCCTCAAGGAAAAAGTCTGCATCCGATTCAGCAGGAATGGCAAAACCTGCAACTGAAGTACAATCCTTGATTCTCCTGGCGCAATGCTTGAAGGAGGCGGTAAGTTCTTCTTTTTTTACGGGAGTGTCGGCCGGGCTGTCAACCTCAGGTTCAACAAGGACAAAGACATTTTTTTCCTCAAGGGACTTAAGGTCATCGCGGAATTTTGCAAGGAATTCCTCATTATATGAATCTTCATCAAGGCCAACCTGGGTCCACTGGACTGCAACACGGTAAAGGGTCTTGGGATCATCTGCACCAGCACAAGAAGACGGTGCAAGGACAACAGACTTGAGGGCATCGAATTCAGTTCCGTCCAAAAAATAAAGGCTGTTTTTTTCTGAATAAAATTTTGCTTCCAATTTCATGGGAGTGATTCTATATGTCCGCCCTGATTTTTTCAAGGGTGCAGTCAAATGGCAGTTAAAGGTGCACTCTGGCGGCAGTTAAGGGGCTTCATTTTTTTACGTGCGAAATCTAATTTATATGGAAGAAAATGCCGAAAATCTAAAGGAGGTATTGTTAGAAATGAACTTGTTTTCCGCAGATAAAAAAAGACTTGCAGCAGCATGCCTGTGTTCGGTGACCCTTGCCATTCCCCTTTTTTCGCAGACCTACGTGGAAGTTTTTGAACCATCGGTGGAAGCAAGCACGTCACTGTGGCCAAAGGCTTACGTTCCCTATTCGGATGAAGAAATAGAACGGGAAGCAATGATGGCGTCCAGGGCAGCAGGCCACGTGTCGGAAGCCGATGCAGTCATGTCTTCAACAAGCTACGTAAACTGGACAAAAAACACATTTTCTTCTGACGTTTCCTTCAATGTTGAAAAGGCAGGAATCCCCATGCCAAGCGGAAAGTCAACTTCCGTAAAGCGCGTGGAAATGGAACTCCCGGTTCTTGTAAAGGATCCTCTTCTTTCAATATATGTTGACAACTCAAAAACCCTTAACGACCTTGTGCTTGACGGAACCCTCACCCTTGAAAACATCACCCGCATCATCGACCAGAGTCAGAAGACTCCTGCAGTTTTTGCATCAGGTGGCGGAACCCTACTTACAAAGCATACCATCAACCTTAACGACATTTCTTCTTCGCTGGTAAAGCATTCCAACGCATACACCCAGTCACAGCCCATTGAATCCATAAGTTCCCGCGCATACTCAGGCATCATCCTTGATGCCAGGGGAATGCTTCCAATCCAGGGCGAATTTACGGAAAGCCTTGTCTACCCCTGCCTCTTCCCAAAGATCTGGTCGGAAGACATGGATCTGATTTACGAAAAAAACATGGTGAATCCCAAGACTGCATGCGAGGAAGGCATAGTTCACTATTCTTCATCTGAATTCATCGAATCCTATGAAGGCAGGGTTGGAAAGGATCCGCTGTGGATTACGGTAAAGAAGGTTTACGGAATAAACAGGTGCGACCCGGTCATCTCCAAGGAGGACTACCTGAGGATTGCAAGCGTAAGGCAGAACCTGGACCTTTTAAGGCAGGGAAAGGTTGTTATACTCCTGGACAAGGATCTTCTTGAACACAAGGTTGCAGCTCCAAACAAGGACAAGAACTTCTACATTGCATACCACCAGATAAAGCGCTACTTCTACGAAAAGAAGGTTGCCGACATAGGCCTTTCTGAAATTCCTACGGGAATCCAGATCACCATGCAGAACCTTAAGTTCATTGCAGACTCATCGGACCTTATTCCTTCAGAAAGAAACAGGATTGCAGACATTGCCGAGTCCCTGAGGAAGGTAACGGAAAACGGTGACTATTCGATTCTCGTCGAGGGACACACGGCAGACGTAAACAAGCCATCGGGCCAGATGACATTGAGCATTGAACGTGCAAAATCCATTGTGGACAGTCTTGTTGCCAATGGCCTTGACAAGAACCTGTTTACCTTCAGGGGTTACGGCGCAAACAAGCCGGTTGCACCAAACAGCACATCCGAAGGAAGGGCACAAAACAGGCGCGTTGAAATCATCATAATGCCGCGCGGCTCGTACATAATGAGGGAATAGACGGAAATAAATATGGACTTGAACCTTTCACAGCGTGCAGTTCAAAAACAGATCCAGAAAATGAGCCAGAAGCAGATCCATTCCCTCAGGATACTGTCCATGTCTACCCAGGATCTGGCATCCCAGGTGGAAAAATTTGCAGAAGAAAACCCGGCCCTTGTAATAGATGAAAAAAGCCTCTACAGAAAATCTCCGGACGGAATCCGCATAGGTTCTTCAGGCTCCGGTGGGGAGGAGGCTTCAGACGCATACCTTTCAAAGCTGGAATCCAAGGCCGACAACAGGAGATCCCTTACAGAGCACCTTTTGAGCCAGCTGAACATGACAAAGACAAGCCCTGCAGAACACATCATTGCGGAAAAACTCATCTACAACCTGGACCAGCACGGCTTCCACGTACTGTCGCCCATTTCACTCCTGGACAAGAAGGACAAGGCCCAGACACCGGGGCTCCTTGAAAAATGCATAAACATGATACGCCAGTTTGACCCGCCTGGAGTATGCGTCAGGAATCTTGAGGAAAGCCTTTACGTCCAGGCAGTGCAGAAGGAAAACCCTCCTGAACTTGCACTGTTCATTCTGGACGGAAAGATGAATTTCCTGAATCCGCCAAGGGCAGACCGCATCGTTCAGAAAGTGAAGGACTATCTTCTGGAACAGAGACGCATGTTTGGACATACGGACAGGTCCAGGCGCCACACGGACTTTACGCTTAACGAGCACACGGCACAGCAGGCCCTTGACTTCATCAAGAAACTGGATCCCTTTCCTGCAAGGGACTTTTCCGTCCAGGACACCCACTTTGTGGCTCCCGACCTTTACATTGAAAGGCTGGACCAGCCATCCAAGGCACCTGCATCCCCAGATTCAGCAATCCTTAAGGCAGGGGAAATTACACTTGCAGTACGCAGGGGCCGCAGCAATTTTCCTGAACTTTCCCTAAGCCAGGATTTTCCATCCGACAGCGAAAACCTAAGGAAGGCCAGGGAATTCATAGAAGCCATCCAGTTCCGGCAGAACACCCTCCTTCGCGCAGGAATAGAGATAGCCAGGCACCAGGCGGAATTCTTCAGGGACGGACCGGGAAGCCTAAAGCCTCTAAAGCTGCAGGACATTGCAGACAGGCTCGGACTCCACGAAACCACCATCAGCCGCATGGCATCCAGCAAATACATTGAATGCGAGTGGGGGCTTTTTTCCGTAAAATATTTCTTTACCAACAGCGCCTCAAGGACAGATTCTTCCGTAAGCCGGGACAGAGTTCTTTCAGAAATAAGGAAAATTATAGAAGAAAATGTTGAAAAAAAGAAACTCAGCGACCAGAAAATTTCCGACCTGCTAGGGGAAAGGGGAATTCCCGTGGCACGCCGCACCGTTGCAAAATACCGCTCCATGCTGAACATGGAATCATCCTACAACAGGTAGCCTGATAATTTAAAAGTTCTTCAAAAAATTTGATTTTTCGAAAATCTGTATTATAATATTAATATAACCTTAAATGGTTATGGGCAGTTTGTCCGCTAAAATCTAATTATCAGGAGTATCACCATGAATAAATCAATACAGGCACAGGGATTTACCCTCGACAAAGACCAGCAGGAACTTATCAACAAGAAGCTTGAAAGAATCAGTTATGCTGAAAACCTCATCGTGGACCTTATGGTTCACGTTAAGGAAGACAAGAAATTCTTCTTTGAAACAACAGTAAACTACCGCTGGGGCGGAAACGCACATGTTGCAGCAGACGACTTTGACTTTGCAGCAGCACTCAACAAGATGATGGATGTTCTTGACCAGAAGGTTAAGAAGGACAAGGATAAGGTTCAGGAACACAAGTAATTTTGTGGAGGGGAAGAAATTCCCCGTTCCATTAGCACTGAGCATGGAATGAAACTGGTTCAGTCCAGTTTATTCCAGTGAAGGCGGGCAAAAGAAATTCCAGCTGGAATTTCTTATGCCGGCCTTTATTTTTCACCAGCAGTACAATCAGGAAAAGAGAATGGAATCAAACCTGATGTC
>JAZLGN010000063.1:0-59653 GCA_045616325.1 Treponema sp. | reverse complement strand
ATTCCATTTGTAGCTTCCTTTTCATCAAGGAAAACTTTACCTTTCAAAATTTTATCAAAAATAACATCATTTTCGCTGAATGTTAGAAGTCTATCTTTTAAATTTTCTCGACTAATATGGGGTTCAAGATATTTTGTTTTTGAAGATTTTTGTTTAATCAACAATTCAAGCATATTTTCTTTTATGCTATCTGTAGCCAAATTCCTGTAATCAAACTTGTAGTCACTTTCTGATGGATCATTTTGAAAGAGCATTATCATTGTTTGAATACTTGCGTTTTCAAAAACCATATAAGTGTTGAAATCGAGAAGCTGTTTTATTTTTGCAGTTTCAAGAATTTTTTTTCGTAACAATTTTGCACCAGCACTTGTAGTCCAATTGTTCTGTGCAATAAAGCATAAATGTCCTTTATTACATAGCAAATCTAACCCATGGCAAGCAAACCCATACCACAAATCCATTTTCCCCATGTAATATGGACTCATATCTCTGAATCCATCAAATGCGCTTTTATTTTCATATTCTTTTATATACGGAGGATTGCCGATAACAATATCAAAACCGTTGCAATCAGACCTCCGATGGAATTCAACAGAAAACTTGTCAAAATACGACTTTTGAGGTATATTATTAGCAGATAGGTCCTATTAAGATGAAAGTGGGCGTCGTGCCATGCGTTACGAAAGTAACCTAGTCTTATACAGGGTCTATTTTTTTTGCCTCAAGCGGATTATCTGGGGTGTAATAGTTCTTAGGATATTTTGAGAAATCAAAGATATCATGAACTAGACAAATCTTTTCCCTTAAATAGTTATAATATCTGTAATCCCCACGTTCATAAGCTCTCTGAATTGTCCACAGAACATAATCTGCCGCCTGCAGCAGAGGTATTTCAGAATTTTGCTGTATAAAAATACGAATTTGATTTGTATTTTCTGTCTCCCATTTCTCATTGAATGTAGAAATGGCATTATTTACAGCTTCCTGCATAGATGCCTGATGAACTGTACTGCCCATGGAACTAAAATACAAATCTATATGTTTGTACAGATGCAGTCTATTTTCGAGAAGTTTTGAAACAAGATATTTGTAAAGCTGCTTTTGATTGAGATTGAATTTCTTTCTCCATAAGTCTTCGTTTTTTCTTGCTACCACACAATAGAAGGTAAAATCCTGTTGTTTAAGAAGTTTAAATACCTTTTCACGGACTTCTGCACAGTCTTTGTTTGCATGAAACATCTCCAAACTATGATGGAAAGAAGGAATTGCAGAAAGATAATCATCATTTGCAAGTTCTGCTTTCAAATTATTCAGTGCTTTTGTAAACTGTTTAGGATTCTTGCATTCAAGATAACCAACCATAAAAGTTTTGCTGGCGGTTCCTTTTTCAAGAAGGTTTACACCTCTGCGTCCAAGAATTTGAGTATCGCCAGCCTCGTCAAAATAGTAATTTACTTTTATGTCTTCTGTTTTTTGCATAATTCTATAATAACAAAACTACTTCATATTTTCCACAATGTTGATTTCTCCTGGATTTAAGCCATAAAGCTTATAAACTTTCTGGTCAATCTGTTTTTCCAATTCTGTTGTGTCTGCACCTGCATCTGTTTTCTTTGCCTCAAGAATTTTGTCTACAAGAGAAATGATTTCTTGCTGTTGTTCTTTTGTGGCGGTTGGGATACGAACTTGTTTTACATATTCGGCTTTTATTGCAAGATTCAGAAATTTTGTGGCAAATAGAAAATTCAAAAGTTTTGAATTCAAAATTCCCAAAAGAAAATGCAGATTATATTTGTTTGTTTTAGGAATAATTAGATAAATTCCTTCAGATGTATAAGTACTATTTGAATCAATTGTTGCTACTATTCTTGTTTTTAAAGATTCATTGCGAGTTCTTTGCAACAGAATTTTTTCTTTCAAATCTAATTCAGATTTCACTCTTGCCCATTGTAATCCGTACCAATTTATTGTTCCCTTTGCAGCCTCTCGTCTTTTTTCAAGTTGCGCTTTGTAATTCAAAAGCCATTTTTTTGTATTTGGATATTTTTCAATATCAACAGAATTATCAATATACAAAATTCTTCTTTCAAGGCTTCGGACTTTATACTTCTCAATGTCTCTGCCGTGGCACAATGGATGCAGAAGTTTTTTATCAACACCTTTTGAAACTGCATCTGATTCAGATTCAAAAATAAAGGCTTCATTGTTTCCAGTTACAATTCCTTGAAAAACAGTGAAATTATCATCAATGCTTTCAAGTTTTTTATCCAAAAGTTTATCATAAATAGAATTATTCTGATTATTCTCAATACTGATTACATTTTCATACTTTGAAAAATAATCACTAGGAACAACTTGTATTTTCTTATTGTTGAAATCAACGGCATTCTTCAAAGTGATATTCTGATTTTCTGTTTTGTCGCAAATCAAAATAGTTGTATCAACTGTAGGCGCATTGAAAACATCACCACCAGTATAACAGACTTCCCTAAGCCATTTATTATTCAAAATCAAATCACGAAGTTTTACATAAGACATATTTGAATGAACGACTGAAGGAATAATAAAAGATACAATACCTTTTCTTTGTGCAAGTTTAGAAATTCCAAGTTCGACAAAAAGAGCAAACATATCACATCTTTTAAAGAATGTTTCAAAAGTTTCTTTATAGATTGATTTTTCAGATTCACTCATAAGTTGAACATTTACATACGGCGGATTGCCTATTACTATGTCAAAGCCGTTTTTGTAGTTATCATTCCTCCGATTTATTCCAACGTTTTCAGAAATCTGTACAATGTTGTTCGATCTACATATAGTTCTTTTGCGAGCTGAGTTTTTGAACATTTTTGAGATAATCGTAAATGAATATAATCTTCTTTACCAGTCAATTTTGTATATGAATTATGAGACCCCTTTATTCTTCCAATTTGAATTCCTTCAGCTTTTTTCCTGGCCAAAGCTTCTTTAGTTCTTTGGCTGATAAGATTTCTTTCGATTTCAGCACTCAGACCAAATGCAAAAGCCAATACCTTACTTTGGATGTTGTCGCCCAATTCATATCCATCTTTGACCGTATAGAGTTTTACCCCTATATTCATGCAATGTTCCAGGATTCTCATTATCATAAAAAGACTACGACCAAGGCGACTAAGTTCGCTGGCAATCAAAATGTCATCCTTTTGAAGTTTATCAAGAAGCTTTCCAAGCTGCCTTTTATCCGGTTCTTTTATGCCGGAAACACCTTCATCATCAATGTATTCATCAATGGTAAATCCTTTTCTTTTGCAAAGATCCTCGATCCCTAATTTTTGATTTGCTCCATCCTGTTTATCAGTAGAGACTCTAATATAAGCGTATGTCATGAGAAATTTGTAACACACAAATAGATTCTTATTTATATTATAAATATAGCTTCTAGCACTTTTTGATACACCCACTGTGTTAATATTGACATATGGAAAACTCTCTACTACTTGTTGGTGGGATTTACAGTACAAATGCGTTCTGATCAATCTAGACTTAAAAAGATATGGAACGATTTCAAAAGCCTGCCAGTTTCCGATGATTGGCGGCAATCCTATGACAATGACAGATTTCATCAACAAAATATATAAACCATGGAAAGAACAAAGAGGCGAAGTTTTTGTTGAATACAACTATGTTCCAGATCCAAATTTTGACATTGAAGATGGCCGTTATTGCGATGAATCATAAATGAATCATAGATTAAAGTTTAATACCTAATTCCCTCATCATTGCATATAGTGATATTGATTCTACTCCAAAATAATCTGCTACATCCGGAATTTTTACGTTACCTGTTTTACTTACTACAGAAAGGCCACCTTGTCGTCTCTCAAATGTAACTATAACCAAATCATACACTTTTGCAGCAGCAATTAGCCATGGATCTGCAATGCCATCATTAGACCAATTTCTAAGAGCTTTTTCGTTGTAATACCCACACTCCTGAACATACTGGAGTACCTGTGCATAAATTCCTATTATTACATCATCTGAAGATTGAGAAATTCTATTAAAACTGGATTCATTTTCAGAGAACCATATTCTTAACGGCTCATCGTCTTTTCCTCTATTTATTTCATCTGCAACAACATCTAGAACATAAAGAGAACTTTTTTTAGAGGCAATATCAATCAGTTTTGTCCAATACGTAGGAGCTATATCGTAATTATAAAATTTCTCAGCAGACTCCATAAATGAATTAGAATCAATCAAGTATTTTCTCATACAGTCCCATACTCTCCATGATTTACAAGTTCAGAGAAAGTCTTACCATTAGTATTAGTAAGCCTGTAAGCTTCAGTATATGAAGTTCGACCTTCCAAAACACTTGAATACAATGCAGCTACAAAATTTGGATCCAACCTTGATTTCAAGGTTGAGTAATAATTACCACCTGAAATCTTACGTTTTCTTTGTTGATTATATTCATCTATGGCATTTTCAATAATGGAGTCATAAATTTTCTGTGATATATATCCACATTCAAAAGCCTTTCTTGCAATAACAGAAGTGCTACAATTATAAATATTCGACAACTTCTCTATCTTAATTGAAATATCACTGAGTGATAGGTTATCCCATTCTTGATCAAATGAACCATCAGGAATTATAAGTAATGAAGCAACTGAATTACACAATTGGTCAACATTTTTTTCAGAAATACCGGATTGTTTCCAGTCATTATATAAATCATCAATACCAAGCCATATATGAACAAGCTCATGGAGAAGAGAGAAAATTTTAGCTCCGTCGGAATCAGTGCTATTAATAAAAATAAGAGGTGCCAATTTATCCACCATGCAAAAAGCACGAAATTCTTTAATTGAAAGAGGTTTATGTGTGTTATTTCCACAAACTCCATTCATCATTACTGTAATTCCAATATAATTTAATCTCTCCCTTAAAAAATTGAAAGCTTTACGTTTATCTTTATGTTCTTTATACCAATCACTGGATAATTCAAGATAATCCAATATTTTCCGAGCAATTTTATGAGAATCCTTTTCATTTCTTAAACAGCCAACATACTCCAATTCAGAGAATGAATTACTCTTTTTATAATCTTTTATCCAATCTTGAACATTTTCCATGTAGTGGATGGTATTAATCAATTCTCGGCTAGGCTCAACAATTTCCTCATTTTCAACCGAACGAAATTTTAACAATGGGACGTTTTCAACAGGAGGTTTGTTTAAGAAAAAATAACCAAACGGAATACCAATAGCACTACTAAGTTTCTGAATTTGTGAGAAAGTCGGCTCAGCAGATTCATTAATCCAATCTTTTAGACGTGAGGATAATTCATGATTAAGGTTTTCGACACCTGGCTGCCCTGCTATCCAGTGCAAGACCGGTTTTGAAACATTTATTTTTACAGCAGGCATACTAAATCTCCAAAGAAATGAAAAAAATCCGTTTTGGATAACCTCATTTAAAAATATAGTAATATTTTAATAAAATCAAGGATAGTTTTGTTTTCCTTCCCCCCGTGCCCCTAAAGGTAGCGGAGCTTTTCAGAAGTGCACTTGCAGAATCACAGTCAAACGCACAAAAAGACTACATAAGCGCACTTTAGAGCATATAAAGTGCGTTTTTTTTTAATATCCGCACTTTCCTTATAGATAAAATTAGAATGGAATAAGTAAAAATAGTTTGCTTTAGTTCTTACTATTTTATTTATTTTTAATGAAAGTTCAGATTAAGAAAATAAAATAGCATATTTTATTTTCTTATGTTGGAAAGTCTTGAAAATAACGTGCACTTTTACATGTGCACTTTGTCACAGGTTTTATAAAAATACATATTTTACGTGGGATAATATCAAAGATTTATCCCCACGCACGCGCCCCCCCGTAAAATTGCAGGGCAATTTTACTTACTGAGTTTTCTACGAAAACTCGCAGATCATTTCAATCAGGGAAATCAGTTCAGCAAGAATTTCAGTTCAGCCCGCCGGATGAAAATGGATTCCGGCAGGATTCCATTTTTAGCCGGCGGGTGTTTCCTAGAGAGGCTTAAAGTTTAGCAAATTCTGTTAGCAAGAGGGCCATGCTTGCGACAGCAATTATGGCCCGACAAGGTTCAGGCTTCTACACAGGCTTTGTTTTGCTTGGTGGCTTAAGGTTCCAGTTCCGCCCCAATAACCGGCCAGTTATGTAACATTGATGAGTGGAAACGACGCGGGAATTGAGGAGCTGACGCGACGAAATGTAGCGGTGTTGGAACGGCTGACGGCCTGCATGGACGCGGCAATGCCTATAACGCGTATTCTGTTTAAGGAGCGACCACGATGGGAGCGACTGTGCCGTAGCGGAGCGAAGGTGAACAGAATACTCGTTATGGCCAAAGGGTAAAAGCGACATCCTTTATTTAAATGTCTGTTTTACTGCACCAGGCTTTTGTGCGGTGGCAAGCAAGAGAAGCTAAGGTTGAAAGATGGCTTACAGTTTGGGTATTTCAAGGGTTAGCAACAGGAATGAAGGTTTTCACTGTAGCACAATGCTGGGCGCTTGCGACCATTATTGTGCGGTCTTGTATTTCTTTTCCAATGCACCATACGGTCTATTGAAATGGCAATTTTTGAGGGCTTATAGAGAGCCGATGCTACACGGAAGTGTGGCATCGGAGAACGAACGCCTTTTTAGGGCGGTGATCTGTAGAGAAACAAGTATAGCAAAGAGTAAAGAAAAACTAGTTAGAACAAAAAAGAATTAAAAATAACTATTTGACACCAAATTTGAATAGTACTAGAATATAAGCATAGTTGTATAACTATAATAAACCTATCAAATCTATTTTAGACAACAGGTGTATTCTGTATACCCTTTTAAGGCGGCTGTCTGCAGTTCGAGTCTGCAATAGCTCACATAAGGCACTGGTTGTAAAACTGGTGCTTTTTTTTATTCCTACATTTTTCCTTAATTCATTGGTTTTACTGCAAATTCTGTATTATAATCGTATGCGAGAAGATAGGGTGTTTTCTGCCGGCGATTTGACTGTTATTATCTGCTTTTGGTTTGCGGTGCTATCTTCTTTTGCAGCCTTGCGTTCCATATTGCTGTAAATGTTGGTAAAAGTCTTATGGGGGATTTGTTCTTCCCTTGGCTTTTTGGGAGGATAATGATGCCTGTAAGTTTACATAGAAAGCAAAAGGCCATGATTGGACTTGTATTCTCCATTGGCTTGATTATTTTCCTTGAGTTTCTAATAGGGAATCTTTCAAGGCATGGCCTGACTCCATATAACGGTGCGGTTTTTGCAATGCAGGTTGCCGTCTGTCTTCTGATGATCCGCATCCATCCTAAGTATGGCGGTTTTCTTGCCAACGTGGTCATCATACTGGACCTTCTTTATCTTGTCTTCCAGCTTACAGTTCAGAAAAGGGCATTTGTTCTTCCGGGCGTTGCAAACTGCCTTGTTTTTACGGTTTCCATTTTCAATCTTTCGCGTCTCATTCAAAGAAATCAGTCTGAAATTATTACTGACGAGCTAACGGGCCTTCTTAATGCCAGGGGATTGAACCGGTATATTCAGGATAAGATTGATTCAAAGACAGGCTTTTTTGTTATTGACATTGAACTTAAGGATTTCAGCCTGATTCGTGGAAATTATGGCCAGGAAATTGCAGATAAAATGCTTGTAACCATGGGTTCCATGATTTCTGATGAAATTGGCAAGTGCGGAAAGGTTGCAAGAATCAATTCTTCCGAATTCATCATTGCCGTAAATAACTGGGATTTTTCCCGGGATAAGGTTGTCGATTACATTCTCCAGTGGAACAGCAGGAAAATTTCACTCATGCCCGGCATGGATCCAATTGAATGCTATCAGAAATTCAATGTTGGAATAGTTGAAGCCAATGGAAGCATTACGACATGCGAGGAACTTCTTTCTGCAGCTGACATAGCAAAATACAATGCCGGAAAGAAGCTTGGCATTCACTATGAATTCTATGATCCGTACATGAAGGAATTCATTGAAAAGGGCATAGAGATGGAAAAGATCATCCACAGGGGCCTTGACGGCAGCTGGTTCTACATGATGTACCAGCCTCAATTTACCCTTGGGGAGAAAAAGCTCAGGGGGTTTGAATCCCTTATTCGCATGAAGACACCGGAAGGAAAATTCGTAAGTCCTGGTGAATTCATTCCCGTTGCAGAAAAGACAGACCTTATCATGCTCATCGATGAATATGTCCTCAATCAGGTTATGACGGACCTTCGTGGTTATGTCCTTGAACATGATGACGTTGTCGTGTCCGTCAATGTTTCTGCAAAGAACATTTCCAAGAGTGACTTTGCCGATCGCGTCATTGACATTCTTAAGAAGCATGATTTTCCTGCAAAAAACCTTGAGGTTGAAATCACCGAGTACTGCATCATGAATTCCATCGACATCACCCTCGCAAACATTGAAAAGCTTCATGCTGCCGGTGTCCAGATTGCCCTTGATGACTTTGGCACTGGATATTCCTCATTGAGCTACCTTACAAAAATTCCTGTTGACCTTATGAAAATCGACAAGAGCCTTGTTGATGAAATTGAAACGGATGAAAGCAGCCTTAACTTTGTAAAGTCTGTTGTTACAATCGGACACGGAATCGGCTGTGAGGTCATCTGCGAAGGTGTTGAGGCGGAAACCCAGCTGGAGCTGCTTAAGAAGGCGGACGTTGACTTTATCCAGGGGTATGTCTGGGGAAAGCCCCTCATGCTTGATGATGCAAGGAAGATGGTGTAAAAGAGTTTGCATTTTAAATACTATTGTGTTATACTGTTCTAGTCCATTCTGCTCTAGGGCGGTGGCATAGTTCAGCCTAAAAAGGGCAGAATTCAGCATGATATTTTGGAGGAACCAATGAAAACTGTAGCTGGTATCGACATGGGAACACAGAGCATGAAGGTTGTGCTTTATGATTATGAAAACAAGAAGACTGTTGAATCTTCTTCATGTCCTATTGACCTTATTTCTGAAAACGATGGAACTCGCGAGCAGAAGACTGAATGGTACAAGAATGCCATGGAAGTTTGCTTTGGCAAACTTTCTGCAGAAGGAAAGGCAACCATTCAGGCTCTTGGCGTTTCAGGACACCAGCATGGTTTTGTTCCCCTTGATGCAAATGGGGAAGCACTTTACAACGTTAAGCTTTGGAATGATACTTCAACTGTAGAAGAATGCAAGATCATTACGGACGCCCTTGGTGGTAATGATAAGGCTGTTGAAGAAGTCCAGAACTACATCCTTCCTGGCTTTACTGCTCCAAAAATCCTTTGGCTCAAGCGCCATAAGCCTGAACTCTATGAAAAACTTGCATACATCATGCTTCCACATGATTACCTTAACTATCTTTTGACAGGGGACTATGTTATGGAACAGGGTGATGCTTCGGGAACTGCACTGTTCAACTCAAAGGAAAAGAACTGGTCAAAGAAGGCATGTGATGCTATTGATGCAGGTCTTCTTGCAAAGCTTCCAAAGTTCATTGCCGATGATGAGCCGGCTGGAAAGGTTAGTGCAAAGTGTGCAGCATGGCTTGGAATTCCAGAAGGTGTTCCAGTTTCTGCAGGTGGCGGCGACAACATGATGTCTGCCATTGGTACCGGTGTAGTAAAGAGCGGTACCCTTACAATGTCCATGGGAACTTCCGGAACCCTTTACGGTTTCAGCGACAAGTCTGTTGCAGATCCTGCAAGCGGTATTTCCGGTTTCTGTTCTTCTACAGGCGGATACCTTCCGCTTCTTTGCACCATGAACTGTACTGTTGCTTCTGAAGAAATCCGTGCCCTTCTTGAACTTGACGTTAAGGCATTTGATGCAGAAGCTGAAAAGGCAAAGCCTGGCTGTGACGGTGTTTATGTTCTTCCATTCTTCAATGGTGAAAGAACTCCAAACCTTCCACACGGTAAGGCAAGCATTACAGGCATGACAACTGCAAACTGCAACCGCGCAAACATCGCACGTGCAGCCCTTGAAAGTGCAGTATATTCAATGCGTGGTGGTCTTGATTCCTTCAAGGCACACGGTTTTGTTGCAAAGGAACTTCGCCTTACTGGTGGCGGAGCAAAGAGCCCTGTTTGGAGACAGCTTGTTGCAGACATCATGAATCTTCCTGTAAAGGTTCCTGCAAGCTCAGAAGCCGCAGCTTTTGGTGGCGCACTCCAGGCCCTTTGGTGCCTCAAGAAGTCGGAAGGTGCTCCAGTTGCAATGGAAGCTCTTGCAGATGAACATGTTCTCCTTGATGAATCAAAGACAACTCTTCCAAAGGCAGAAAATGTTGCAGCTTATGATGAAGCCTACAAGGAATATTCTAAGCTTGTTGAACAGCTTTCTCCCTTGTACATGTAATTTGTTTGCAAATTGAAATTGGGGCTGGCTTTCGTGGTCAGTCCTTAAAAGATGCGGGCTGCCGGCTTACGGTGGCCCGTATTTTTTTCCCTTGGGTGCGTTGGAGACGGGCTTTTACAAAATCATGGCAATTCATTATAATCTTTGGTTGAGGCATTTTTATGTTCAGTGATACACATTTTCATTTTCACCATTTGGTTGAAAACAACGGCCAGCAGTTTGGGACCGACATTCTTGAACAGATGGCAAAGAATAAAATTTATTTTGGCCTGGATATTGGCACCAGGTGTGATGACCTTGCTTCCCGAGCCCAGGTTCTTGAAGACTGTCTTGGGGGCCTTTCCGATGTCAACATGCAGTCAAAGCTTAAGAAGTCCCTTTATCTTTCGGCAGGAATCTGGCCTGATCCTGATTCCATAGAAGACCGCTATGCCGCCATTGAAACCCTTAGGGAATCCATCGAGGATTTTCTAGAAAGCGACAGCATTTTTGCAAAACATCTTTGCGCCATTGGTGAAGGGGGAATCGACCATCACTGGAATCCCAGCGGTGCAGACCATCATTGCCGCGAGGACTACGATGAATCCATGTTCTATGGTGAGAAGGAACTTTTTGGAATGCAGCTGGAGCTTGCCCGTGAATTTGGACTTCCTTTCATAATCCATAGCCGCGACGGTTTTGAAGACACCATGGATGTCCTTCGTGCCATTCGCTACAACAAGGGAATCGTCCATTGCTTTTCCTACGGGAAGAATGAAGCAAAGCAGTTCCTTGACATGGGGTGGTACATTGCCCTTGGTGGCGGTTTGACCTACACAAAGAAGAACCAGATGGATGATCTTGTTGACATGCTGAACTATCTTCCAAAGGACAGGATCGTCCTCGAGACAGACAGCCCATATCTTGCACCTGTTCCCCTGCGAGGTCAGGAGAATAATCCCCTCAACATCAAGTATACGTTTGACTTTGTTTCTGCAAAGCTTGGCATAAGCACTGACAAGCTGGACAAGATTGTGGATGAAAACATCCGCACCCTGTTTAACCTGAAGGCTTGATTCTTTTTAATTCAGCATTTTATTCAATATCTTAACAGCCGCCACTGGGCAACCAGGCAATTGGTTTCCTGAGGCGGCTATTTTCTTGAATTCATGATCAGCATCTGGAGCCTGTTTTCCACGTTGGCAAAACTTGTATCCGGGTCCAGGTCCAGTGGCAGAATCTGGATTGCAGGGAATTCTTCCTTTATCTTCTTCATGCTTCCGCGGCCCGTAATGTGGTTTGGCAGGCATCCGAAAGGCTGGAGGATTACAAAGGAACTTACTCCGTCTCGTGCCCATTCACAAATTTCAGCAGGAATGAGCCATCCTTCACCTGACATGAAGGTGCACATCATTACATGGTTGTTTTCCAGAGCCAGTTCCTTGATGGTAGGCCCCTTCTTGAAGAGTGGATGTCTTGAGGCAATTTCCTCGCATTTTTTTGTTGCATACCAGAATACCCTGTCAGATGCAATGTTCATTGGTTTTACGATGAACGGGTGCCGTACCTTGAAGTGGCTGATTTCATAGAGCTTTGCAAAGTATTCACGCCAGAAGACATTTTCCATTCTTGGAAGGATTACTTCCATTCCGTTTTTTTCCAGGTATTCTTCAATGTAGAAATTTGATCCCGGGTGGAAAGTGACAAGGTATTCTCCCGTTACAAAAACGCGTGGCTTCAGTACGGACCGGTCATATTCAATCTTGCAGAATTCATCAATGCCTTTCTTAAATGCATCCATGGCACGAGGTATGCTTACCTTAAGGGATGAGGCAATGTCATCGATGATAGAATCAAATATCCTGTTTGTTTCCCCTGGATTTTTTTCGTAAGGGCGGATTTTTCTCCTAAGTTCTTCAAGGATGTCCATGAAGACTATGGCCCATGCCGTTGCAATGTTGAATGCGTTTCCAAGGCGGATTCCAGGATGCATGTCCTTGTAGTCTACAGGGTCTGTGCTTACGATGGGAACCTGGGTGAATCCTGCGGCATCGAGTGCTCGCCTTAAAAGGGCCGAGTAGTGTGTAAGGCGGCAGTCACCCTGGTACTTTGCCATTCCCACGGCGACTTCATCCGGATTGTATTTTCCGCTCTGCAGGGCACTGATTGCTTCTCCTATGACCATTTGGGCCGGAAAGCACGTATCGTTGTGGACGTATTTTTTTCCGAGGCGGATTTCGTTAATTCCTCCCATGTCAAGGGGAACAGCCTTGAGACCTGACTTTGTAAGTGTTGCACTTAGTAACTTGCAGAATGCCACTGAAACGTTAGGCACAAGAACAGTCTTGACATTCCTGTCTTCCCTGTAGAATTTTGCAGTGTAAGCGTCCGTCAGGGGCTTAATGCCCATGGGCCGTGATGCATTTCTTCTGCGCCCTTCGTTGATTGTCTCGATGAATGACTTGACCCTGATTCCAAGGGAATTGGCAGCTCCACCTTCATCCATCTTCAGGATAAGGGGAGATTTTGTTGAGACTTCCTTTGTAATCCTTATTATTTCATCAGAAAGGATTGCGTCATGTCCGCATCCAAAGCTTACAATCTGTGCATATTCAAGTTCAGGGGAGCGGGCACTGATCAAGGCGCCACTGAGCATTCTTGTGTGGAAGTTGTTGGTAACTTCTGCACGGGTGTACCTAAGATCCTGCTTTTCAAGGTTCTCCAGGCTGTCAACGGTAAGGACGGGGATTCCTTCCTTGGTGAACACGCGGCTCAAGTCGTGGCTTACAAGGGCATCCGTATGGTATGGGCGGCCTGCAAGAACAACTGCATATTTTCCTTCTTCTCGAACCTTGGCCCTGATTTTCGATCCTGCTTCTACAAGGGCATGGCGGAATTCTTCCATGGCATCCATTCCCTGCTTGAATGCAGCCTTTATCGTTGGACCATTTATGCCAAAGGTCTTTTCCATGTAGGCGCTCAGCTGTATGAGCCTGTCTTTTTCCGAGTACCAGTGGAACATGGGGTTTTCATACCTGACGTTCCATCGTTTTTCCGGGTTTTCCTGGTTGTGGATTACAAGCGGATATCCCTTGACTACGGCGCATACAAAGTTGCTCTTGTTTTCCGTGTCCTTTGGAGGCATGTTCATGATCATTGGCATGAATATCATGTCGACCTTTTTTTCCACCAGTTCCTGAATGTGGCCATGGACAAGCTTTGCAGGAAAGCAGACCGTATCGGAGGCAACAAAGGGAAGTCCCTTTTCAAAATATTCCCTGGAACTTGGGCTGCTTATGACTGTCTCAAAACCAAGGGCCCTGAAGAAGGTATTCCAGAAAGGCATGCTGTCCCAATATTCAAGTGCCCTTGGAAGTCCAATGGTAAAGTTTCTTGGAGGACATAGTGGAGAAGTCCCGTATTTTTTTACAAGCAGGGATTCCCTTACAAGGAACATGTCCGGAACATTCTTGATTCTCGGAGCTTCTTCAGAAATTGATTCTCCCTTTGGGCAGCGGTTGCCGGTTATGAATGAAGTTCCGTTGGTGAATGTTACAATGGTTCTGCTGCAGTGGTTTGCACAGTGGGGGCATATCTGGTTTTCCTTCTGCTCATAGGAGAAGGACTTAAGGTTTTCAAATCCGATGAACCTTGACTTTTTAACTCCTGAATTTTTTGCAAGAAGGGCAGCGCCAATTGCACCCATTTCTCCTGGATATGGTGCACGGTTTACATTGACTCCAAGGTACTGTTCCAATGCGCGAAGGACTGCATCGTTCTTAAATGTTCCACCCTGTACCATTATGTTTTTTCCTAGGCTTGATGTGTCGCTTATGCGGACAACCTTGGTGAATACGTTTTCTATGATGGAACGGCAAAGACCTGCCATTATGTCCCTTGCATTCTTTCCGTTTTTCTGTTCGGTAATGATGGTGCTGTTCATGAAGACAGTGCAGCGGCTTCCAAGTTCAGCAGGGTTCCTGGAACTGAATGCAGCATCTGCAATCTGGTCAAGGGGGATGTTCAGTGAGCTTGCAAAGTTCTGCAGGAAGGAACCGCAGCCGGAAGAACAGGCTTCGTTCAGGGTGATGTTTGTAACTATGTCGTCATTGACCCAGATACCCTTCATGTCCTGGCCGCCAATGTCAAGGATGAAGCTTACGTCCTTCATGTACTTGCGTGCGGCGGATGCATGGGCTACTGTTTCTACAGTGTGTGCATCGGCACCAAAAGCGGCCGCAAGCAGAAGTTCCCCATAACCTGTTGTTGCAAGACCAAGGACATTGAGTTTTACACCCAGCCTTGAATATTTTTTGTACAGGCTCCGAAGTCCTTCCTTTACAATGCGGATCGGGTCACCTTCGTTGTTGGCGTAGAAAGTGTCGATTACATTTTCATCCTTATCAAGGAATACGAGCTTTGATGTTGTGGAACCTGCGTCGATTCCAATGTATATGTCAAGGACTGTTCCTTCGGTATATTCCGGAGTCTTTATTTCAAGTATTCTGTGAGTCTCGCGCCATGTCCTGCATTCATCTTCGTTGTCAAAGTACAGCCTTGATTTTTTTTCAGCAGGCTTTTCAAAAAGTTCATCCTGGGTTGAATCAAGGCGTGCCATTGCCTGGTTCAGGTCAAGAAGGAATGCGTCTTCCCGTGGGTCAAGTTCATCAACTGCAAGGGCACATCCAAGGGCAACTATTGTGTCCGGGTTTTCCGGAAGAATGTAGTCTCCTTCCTTCAGGTTGAGGCGCTCACAGAAAGCCCTTATCAATGTCGGGTTAAAGTTTAGCGGTCCGCCTTCAAAGATTACGGGAGGCTTCAGTTCAAGTCCCTGGGCAAGACCGCTTATTGTCTGCTTTACGATTGCGTGAAAAGCGGATAGGGCAATGTCTTCCCTGCTTACGTTTTGGTTAAGCAGGCCCTGAATGTCTGTTTTTGCAAAGACCCCGCATCTTCCGGAAATGGACCTTACAGTTGTTGCGCTTCCTGCAAGTCCTTCAAATTCTTCAACAGGAACTTTCAGCAATGATGCCATTTCGTCGATGAATGCACCGGTTCCACCTGCACAGCTTCCGTTCATGCGCATGTCGCTTGTCATCAGCTTCTTCTGTTTTTCATCGTAGTAGAAGAAGATTATCTTTGCATCCTGTCCGCCAAGTTCTACGGCAGTACGTGCCTGTGGGTATTTAAATTTTACTGCGCAGGAATTGGCTACCACTTCCTGAATGTAGCATGCTCCCGTAAGTTCTGCAATGACTTTTCCGCCTGAGCCGCAGATGCCCGTCTTGAATTCAACATCGGGAAAAAGCCTTACGATTTCGCTTAAGAGCCTTGCGACAGTCTTTCTCTGTTCCGCATGGTGGCGCTGGTATTTTTGAAAAAGTATCTTATCCTGTGATTTATCGTAAACTACTGTTTTAACTGTTGTAGAACCAATGTCGATTCCAAGGCGGAGTGTACTTGTCATATCCATTAAGTATACCAAAAAATGGATACATGTAGAATAACCCTGGCAAAAATAACCTGGACAAAAAAAACTCCATAAATTACAAAGTGCTGAATTGCACCCAATCCATGGAGCCTTTTAAGTGAAATTATATTACAGGATAGGGGGTACTTTGATAAATCATAAACCCACCATCCTGATTAAAGCTGTTGATTAAAGACCAAAGATCTTTGCGTATGCTTCAAGAGCTCCGTCGTACTTCTTTGAAAGTACAGTCTTTGCAAGCACTTTACCAAGCTGAACACCATACGAGTCAGTCAAGGCACGTTCACTGTTGCTCTCTTAAAGCCTTGACAGACTCGTTTATCGGGTTTCTGATAAATCATAAACCCGATATCCTGGTCAAAGCTGTTTACTTAATTAACAGCTTTGCGTATGCTTCCAGTGCACCGTCCATTTTTCCGCCAAGAACTGTCTTTGCAAGCACTTTACCAAGCTGAACACCTTCCTGGTCAAAGCTGTTTACATTCCAGAGGAAGCCCTGGAACATTACCTTGTTTTCGAAGTGTGCAAGGAGGGCACCGATGGAAGCTGGATTAACCTGGTCACCATAGATGAGGCTTGAAGGTCTTTCTCCTGCAAAGAACTTGTTTGGATTCTCGTTGTCCTTACCGCATGCAAAGGCGATAATCTGTGCCGTTACGTTTGCGCAGAGCTTCTTCTGGCTTGTGCTGTCTTCAATTACAACATCCTTTCCAGTCTGGTTTTCCCTGTAGGCGATGAACTGGAGTGGAACGATGTCTGTTCCCTGGTGGAGCAGCTGGTAGAAGGAGTGCTGTCCGTTTGTTCCTGGTTCACCAAAGATTACAGGACCTGTAACGTAGTCGATCTTTTCGCCATAGCGGTTAACGCTCTTTCCGTTTGATTCCATGTCAAGCTGCTGGAGGTGAGCAGGGAATCTTGAAAGGGCCTGTGAATATGGAAGAACTGCTGTCGATGGGTATCCCTGAACGTTGCGTTCATAAACACCGATGAGGGCGTCCATGAGGGCTGGGTTCTTGGAAATGTCCTTGTTTGTAGAAAGCTTGTCTTCTTCTGCAGCACCTGCAAGGAAGTCTGCAAAAACCTTTGGTCCAAAGGCAAGTGAAAGGATTGCTCCACCTACACCTGAAGAAGAAGAGTAGCGTCCGCCAATGTAGTCATCCATGAAGAATGCTGCAAGGTAGTCAGGGCTCTTTGCAAGTGGCGAAGTTTCAGAAGTAACTGCAATCATGTGCTTGGATGGGTTGCATCCGGCCTTTACGATGAAGTCCTTTACGAAAGATTCGTTTGTAAGTGTTTCAAGCGTTGTACCGGACTTTGAAACGAGAACGAAGATTGTCTTTGAAATGTCGATTGAAGAGCAGACTGCAGCTGCATCATCAGGGTCAACATTGGAGATGAATCTTGCTTCCATCTTGAATGTGCCATTTGCCTTTGCCCAGTTTTCAAGGGCCAGGTAGATTGCGCGTGGACCAAGGTCAGAACCGCCGATACCAATCTGGCATACAGTTGTGAACTTTTCTCCCTTTTCGTTTACTATCTCACCATTGTGAACCTTTGCAGCAAAGTCTGCAATTTTCTTTGTTTCGTTAATGTAAAACTCGCGCTTGTTTACGCCGTCAGCCATAACGTCTTTTCCAAGCTGGCCGCGGAGAAGCTGATGGAGAACCATGCGGTTTTCTCCAGTGTTGATGATGTCTCCGTTATAGAGTGCTTCAAATTTTTCAAGAAGCTGAGATTCTTCTGCAAGTTCCTTAAGGACGGAAAGTACCTGGCTGTTTACCTGCTTTGCAGCATAGTTGTATGTAAGGCCTGCTCCCATTGGGATGGAACATTCTGCAACGCGTTTTGCACCGTCTTCACCAGAAAGTTCCTTTGCAACAGAAACTGAATTTTTGAGGGACTGGAGCTTTTTGAATGATTCAAGCTTGTCCAGATTGTTCCATGAAATTGCCATAATATTACTCCTTGAAGTAGAAGATTATCATTTATATCCTTCAAAATATAGCAAATAACGGAAAACTTTACAATAAATTGCAGAAAAATAGTGCATAAAAATGCAAAATATTGTATATTTATGCAACTATGAAAGACCGACACCAGAGATTAAAGACTATCAAGCGAGTCATAAAGAACAACAAGATCAAGAGCCAGGATGAACTTTTAAATCTTCTCAATGAAGAGGGCTTTGAAGTAACCCAGGCAACCTTGTCCCGCGACCTTAAGCTGATGAAGGTTGGCAAGATCAATGATGGTGCCAGCGGTTACGTCTATTCCATTGCCGATGAAGACGATCCCATGGAAAATGACCAGATTTACGCAAAGGATTTCATGCGCGGCTATGTGAGCATTGACTTTAGCGGAAACATGGTTGTAATAAAAACCTTTGGCGGTCATGCCGACAGCGTTTCCAATGCCCTTGATGCCATGAACATTGATGAAATTCTCGGTACCATTGCCGGTGAAAACTGCATCTTTGGAGTTCTTCGCGAAGGCGTGACCGGTGAGCAGTTCATGAAAAAACTCCAGGAGAAAATCCCGGAGCTTGATGCATGATTTTTTATTGCTGAACCTTCTGGGCTAAAACAGCTCCACGTAGGTCTTTCCGCTGCCGCCATCTTCCGGCCGGGCAAAGTGGTGGTCCTTTAATCCGGGGTAGTGGTTAAGGTAATCCTGGACTCCCTGCTGTAATATGCCGTTGCCCTTTCCATGAATGATAGAAAAACTCTTGAGGCCGTTAATGGCGCAAAGGTCAAGCTGGTGTTCCAGGGCACGCATGGCTTCCTCATGCCGCATGCCCAGGAGCCTTAGTTCAAACTTTGGCACGTCGTTGGAATTTTCCTCGCTTTTTTCAAAAATGTAGGAAGCGGTTTTCTTAATGTTGGGGTCAATCTTTACTGGAACAAGCTGCCTTTGGGGTACCTTTAGCTTTATGGAACCAAACTGTACCAGCCATGTTCCCTCATCTTCCCTGCGTACAAGAATTCCCTGGCGCCTTTCACTTCCTGCAAGAACTTCCATTCCTTCCGCATATTCAATTTTTGCAGGCTTTGCATTTACATTGTTCCTGCGGTTTTTCATGGTCTCGGTAAATTCAGTCTGGTATGAATCTACCGTTGCAGTGGCAAGGGCTTCCTTGTTTGACATGTGGTGCCTTGATTTTTTTGAACTGGTTAAGCCCCGTTCCCTGCTTTTCTTTATGCGGATTCCGTTTTCTGCAACATGTTCTTCTTCGGCTTCAAGCATTTTCTGCTGTTTTTCAAGTTCCGCCTTCTGTTCTTCGACGGCTGCAGCGTTGTCCTCGATTTCTTTTTCTAGGTCAGCGATAAACTGCTTTACGCCCTGGGTCTTCACCTTCGTAAGTTCACCTTCGCGCAAAACACGAACAAGATTTTCAAGTCGTTTTCTTGTATCCCTAAGGAATTCACCGCTTTTAGAATTCTCCCTTTCCTTAAGCTCAATGTCTCGTTCAAGAAGCCGGTTTTCCCTTGCATGAAGCTTAAGTTCCTTTGTGGTAAGTTCGGCATTCATTATGTTGTGCTCACGTATGAGGGAATCAAGTTCCTCGTGCTTTTGCGTAAGTCCCTGGATCAATGTGCTCACGTCTGCCTGCTGGGTGCTTATGTATGTCTTTGCAATTTCAACTGCCTGCTCAGGAAGCCCTGAGTTCAATGCAATTTCTATGGCATGGCTTTCCCCGGGAACTCCCATCATGAGGCGGTAGGTTGGATGCAGTGTCTGGCTGTTGAATTCAACTGAAGCATTGATGCACTTTGGGTTTGTATATCCGTAGTTCTTGAGGACTCCGTGATGGGTGGTGGTAATTACAAATGCATTCTTTTCAAGGAGAACATCAAGTGTTGCCATGGCAATGGCGCTTCCTTCAAGGGGATCTGTTCCGCTTCCAAATTCGTCCAGGAGTACAAGGCTGTTTCTGTCTGCATTGTTAAGTGCAAGGGCTGCCTTTTTCATCCTGCTTGAGAAAGTTGAAAGGCTCTGGTCAATGGACTGCTCGTCTCCAATGTCTGCAAAGATTGCGTTAAAGTAGGGGAGCTTGGTTCCTTCTGCACACGGTATCGGGAATCCTGCCTGGTTGAGCAGGCTGAAAAGTGCAAAGGTTTTCAGTGTTACGGTTTTTCCGCCTGTGTTTGGTCCTGTTATGATGAGGACATTTTTTCCGTGCATGAAATTTATTGTGACCGGAACAGCCTTGTCCTTCAGCAGGGGATGCCTTGCCTGAATGAGTTTTGGCGGTTCCAGGTCCAGGTCAATGGCCTGGGCAAAGACGCCGTTTATCTGGTGCATGTAGCGGGCTGCGGCCAATGTGCTGTCAAGAAGAACCATCTGGCTGTGGGCGGTCTTGAATTCTTCCTTGTATTCAGAAAGTTCTGATGTCACTTCGCGGAATATCTTGTTAAGCTCTGCCTGAAGGTTGTATTCTTCTTCCACAAGCTGGTTGTTTGCCTTTACGACTTCCTCGGGTTCAATATACAGGGTCTGGCCGCTGGCACTGGCTTCGTGGACGATTCCCTTGACGGAATTCTTGTGGTCTGCGCGGATTGCAAGAAGTTCCCTGTCGGCACGGAATGCTGGAACGTTTGACTGCAGGGCTGACTGCATGGAAGCATCTGATGTGTACTTGCGCAGGGCGTTTTCAATTTCCCTGTGGAGCTGTGCAATCCTGTTTTTTATTGCCCTGATGGAAGGAAGATCCTTTATTTCTCCGTTGATGTCGATGACGGAAAAAATTTTGTTTGCCGCAGTTTCAAGTGAAGGGATTTTTTCCGCTTCTTCCCATAGGTCTGGGATTTTCAGTTCCTGGCTTGCAGAAATTATCAGGTCCCTGGCTTTCTGTGAATAGAGTGCAAATAGTCCGAGGGCAAAAATCTGCTCCTGCAGTAGGGCAGAACCTTCTATTCCAAGGATTGAAAAATAGTATCTTACCGGTGGAAAATTCAGGATGGCCTGGGGCCGCTGTGAGTTCAGGTAAAGGTGCCACTGAAATCCAAGTGCCTTCAGGTGTTCAACGGCAGTCCTGTCATAGGAAGAATCCCGTTCAAGGACAGATTGTTTTCCTTCATCTGAAACTGCAAGGGATGCAATTTCTTCCCGGATTCTGTGAAAGTCAAACTTGCGGGCGGTTTCTCCTGTTAAAAATTCGTTGTCATTCATCGTTAATTTTTCTCAAAATATTAATTATGTCTTCAGGCTTGTCTGCAAAATGTTCAGCGCCATTTTCAAGGAGAAGCTTCCTGTCACGGAATCCCCATGTTACGCTTATGCATGGTAGGCTTGAATTGACAGCCGTCTTGATATCAACCTCGCTGTCTCCAATATATATGGAATTTTCTCTTGTTGAGCCAAGAACATCAATGGCTTTCCACACTGAATCGGGGGCAGGTTTTCTTGGAATGCCGGCAACTTCTCCAATGGCAGCCTGGGAACTTACGCTTGTGAAATATTTTTCCTGAAGTTCCTTTACCTGGGCATCTGGCTTGTTGGAAACTATGGCGCACTTGAATCCAAGGTTCTTGAGTTCTTCCATGACTTCAAGAATCCCATCGTAGGGTTTTGTCTTTGTCTTGGGGCTTTCTGCATAATTTGCAGTCATGGTCTTGACGGCTTCTTCAAACAGGGGGTTGTTCCTGCCGCCTTCAAGTGTTAGTTCAACAAGACGGGCCATTCCATTTCCAACGCTTGCACGCACCTGGGTCAGGGATTTTTCCTCAAGACCAAGGCTTCTGTAGGTCTTGTTCAGGCTGTCCCTTATGTCCTCCAATGTGTCAAGCAGGGTTCCGTCAAGGTCAAATATTATCGTATCTATCCTGTTCATTATTGCGCTCCAGAGTTATCGGTTCCAGTGACCGTTACTTTAAGTTCTTCCTTAGGGTGGTGCAGAAGCATCCAAGGAAAATTACCGTGTTTACAAGGACGATTGTTGCTCCGCTTGCCGTGTCTGCATAATATGAAAGGCAAAGGCCGGTTACTCCCGATACAAGTGAGATCAGAACCGAAAACAGGAGGTATGTTCGTGAATTCCTTGATACAAGCCTTGAAGAAGCTGCCGGAAGGACAAGCATGCTGTTGATTACAAGGAGCCCCGTCCACCTTATGCAGACTGTTACAATTGCAGCCGTCATCAGTGCAAAAATCTGTTCTATCAGGAAAGTCCTTACGCCCCTGCTTTTGGCAAAGGTGCTGTGAACTGTGGTCAGAAGCATCTTATTGTAGAAGATTATCCAGATGGCAAGAAGCACCAGGGCAGTGGCAAAGAGAAGCCTTATTTCCCCAGGCTGAATGTTCAGGATGTCGCCTACAAGGTAGCGCTGGTATTTTGCAAAGTTGCCACCGGAAGAAAGTAGGACGATTCCAAGTGCTACGGATGCAGAAGAAAAAACGCCGATGATTGTGTCTGCAGATGCCTTTCCCTTGATCTTTACGGAAATGATTGCAAAACCGAGTATGAGGGAAAAAATCACCATGGATGCAGTAACATCCTTTATTCCAAGAAGAACTCCAAGGGCAATGCCGGTAAAGGCGGAATGCCCGATGGCATCGCTAAAGAAGCTCATTCTGTTGGAAACAACATTGGTGCCGAGCATGCCAAAAACGGGACAGGCTGCAAGAACTGCAAGCAGTGCGTTTTTCATGAAGGAAGGTTCGAGCCAATCAAGCATTTTCATCTCCAAAAACAGTTGCATTACCAAATACGTCTATGAATTCCCTGTTTGAATAAACTTCCGCTGGCTTTCCGATTATGGCGTTGGCGTTGTTTATAAAGACCACCCTGTCTGCGTGTTTTGCCACAAGGTCAAGGTCGTGGCTTATGAGGAGTATGGTGATGTCATAGTTTCTTCTTATGGAAGAAACCAGTTCGTAAAATGACTTGAGTCCGGTTCTGTCTACGCCGCTTACGGGTTCATCAAGAAGAAGAATGTCCGGAACCGGATTGATGGCAAGGGCTAGCATGACCCGCTGAAGTTCTCCCCCAGAAAGGTCGCATAGCCGTCGCTGGGCAAGCATGTGGGCATTGGTGGCGGCAAGAATTTCCCTGGCCATTTCCCTGTCTTTTTTTCTTCGTGGCAGCCAGACCGGACGTTTTGATATGCTTGCAAGAACCAGGTCCTCGACGCTAACCGGGCTTCCTGCCTGAACGGACAGGGACTGGGGTACATATCCAAAAATCGGCTTTGTCGTAGTGTAGGGAATCTTTTTCTTGCAGGTGCAGAACCTGTCATGGTCAGTGGTGCGGTCCTTTCCGCATTCACCGGCGCATTTTTCCCCCTCAAAGATTACGCAGCCCGTGTGGGGAATTGAATTGAGCAGGGCCTTCATGAATGTAGTCTTTCCAGCTCCGTTTCTTCCGATTACGGCCGTAAGTTCCCCGCAATGGATGTGAAGGTTTATGTCTTTGAGAATGTACTCAGATCCTTTTTTTACGCTCAGGTTTTCAATTCGCGTGCAGCAAAGATGCCGCATTCCTGTAAGACAAGGCATGTTTTCTATCCTTCCAGTGCTTCTTCCAAAACGGTAAGGTTTTTCTTCATTGTATCAATATAAGAATTTTTTGTCTTCTCTGATTGTTCGGCTGCTCCGGAAACGCATGGGTCAAGGGTGAAGATTTTAAGCCCCGTTTCCTTTGCAATTATTTCTGCAGAACTTGCAGGGTACTGGGGTTCGGCAAAGAGGGCTGGCCTTGTTCCATCCGCAATCTCCTTCCTGATCTGGTCAATCTGGTTTTCAAGTTCCCGTGGTGAAGGTGAGGTTCCGGGTTCACGTTCTATTACGGATTGAATTTGAAGGTTGAATTCCCCTGCAAAATAGGGGAAAGCTTCGTGGAAGGTGATGATCTTTTTCCCGGCATATTTGTCCAGGGTCCTGTGCATTTCATCTTCCAGGTCCTGAAGCTTTTTCACATAAGCCAGGCAGTTTTCTTCGTAAAGGCTGGAGTTTGTCGGGTCAAGCTCCATGAGGCCTGATGCAATCCTGCATACCATGTATTTTGCCCCTTTTGTGCTTACCCAAATGTGCGGGTTTTCATCCATAAGTTCATACCCGTCGCATGCAACTATCAGGTGATCCTTTTTCTGTTTAATAAGGCGGTCCATGAAGTTTTCCATTCCGGCACCATTGGCCACGAGTATGTTGCAGCTTGAAACAATTTTCATGTCCCTTGTAGAAAACTGATAGTCGTGGAGGCAACCTGTCGAAGCTGAATTGAGCATTGTTACCTGGGCTCCCGGTATGTTCTGGGTCAGGTTAAGGCACATTACGTAAAGGGGGTAGAAGGTTGCCGTAATCTTGACTGAATGGGAAGGGGTTCCGGCTGGTGCAACTGTTATATTCTGTTCTGTGTTTTTTTTTGCGCATGAAGAAAAATGCAGCATGCTAAAAAGTAGCATAAGATTTAAGATTATATTAAGATTTCTTTTGCAATACATACCATAGAATAGAATAATTTAGAACTATTTACAAGCCACGGACTACAGAAGCTAACAGTGAAGGGAAGGTAATGCATAAAAACTACTTGACAAATGTATAATTTAGGGTTATAAATTTAGTATACTTAGAGGGTATTATGGCCAATCAGATAGCAACAAGTGCTTTTTCACACTTCGGTTCAGGAGCAATCAAGTGTCTGGCAGAAGCATTAAAGATAAATGAGTACCAGCGCGTTCTGGTCATTACGGATACAAGCACGGTCAAGGACGGTGCTGCAAAGAAAGTTGTAAATATTCTCGTAAAGAACAGGGTTGTTTACCAGGTTTATGATAGGATTAATACGGCTTGCACTGTAAACGACGTTCGTCACATCGTGGAAATGGCAAAGGCTTTCCGTGCCGATGTCATTGTTGGCGTTGGTTCTGGGGCTGTCATGGATGCCTCAAAGGCTGCCGCTGTTCTTCTTTCAAATCCTGAGATTTCAGATCCAAGAAAGCTTGAAGGCAGCAACAAGGCTAAAAAGCATTCTTTTCCTCTCTATCTTGTCTTTGCTTCATGCGGCAATGCCCGCGGCTTTGGTTTTGTAATCCTTCTTGAAGATGAGGCCCAGCGCAGGAAGATTGAATGCCTTGAATACCATGCAGTTGCTGATGCAGTGATCTGTGATTCCGACATTTTTACCGGATCCGCTTCAAAGGATTTTGCAGTTTCTTCCATGGCCCTTATTGCAAGTGCCATCGAGGCTCTTGTATGCAAGGAATCCTGGGTTATTTCCGACTTCAATGCCCTTGAGGCAATCCGCATAATTTCCCAGAACGTTAAGTCAGCCGTAAAGGGTACTGCTTCTGCAAAGGAGCAGATCATATATGGCCAGTATCTTGCAGGTCTTGCCGTCTCAAACAGTGGTGCCGGCCTTGCAACTGCCATGTCCAATGCACTGGAAGCAACCCACGGTGTTTCTGCCAAGATTTCTTCCGTTGCACTCATGCCGTTTGTAATGGCCTTCAATTCTCCATCTTCCGGATCTAAATTCAAGGATGTGGCTATTGCCTTGGGAGCAAAGGTTTCTACGACGGCAAAGCCTGATTCCTACAGGAAAAGTGCCATTTCTGCCTTTGAAAAGCTTGCCAAGGAACTTGGTGTTCCTTCAAAGATAGGTGGACTTGAGCTTTCCAAGGATGACCTTGATTTCCTGTCTGAAAACGTGCTTAAGAGCTGCTATTTTGCTTCAAACCCAAAGGCTGCCTCAAAAAAGAAGATAATGGACATATACAAGGAGCTTGCTGAATAGTTATCTGACCTGGCCTCCCTTATGCCTTTCTTTCATGGTACCTGCAGAATTAATCCTTGAGACCGATTCCTGCAGGTGTTTTTTTTATGGGATGTAGGTCATATTTAGGGGAAGCCTAAAAACTGCAGTTTGTATGGTTTTACTTTATTCCGCTGACGTTTCTTAACTGGCCTTCAAGGTCGTAGTAGAGCCTTGTGTCCTTGAATTCATGGCTTTTCATGATTTCTTCGGTTGCCATTGCGTTGTATTCCCCTGTTTCAAGGATGAGCATTCCTCCGGGAATGACAAATCTTCTTGCCTGGGGTATGAGATGCCTGATCAATTCAAGGCCGTCATTGCTGGTGCTTGGGCTTCCGTCCCGGTTTACGTCTCCGTCAAGGGCCAGCCTTGGTTCACTGCGGCCGTCCTTCAGCAGTTCCGTTGTTTCCAAAGCTGGTACGTATGGCGGGTTTGATACAATAAGGTCAAAGACGCCTGCCTTGGTCTTTCCAAGATTGTCAAAGAGATTGGTGTGGACAAATGTCATTTTCTGGCGCTGGCTTTTTGACAGGATGGAATCTGCATTTTTTTTTGCCGTGTCCAGAGCCTCCCGGCTTATGTCGCACATTGTGACTGCAGGAGTGTGTTCGGTACTTATGGTTCCTTCCTCGCAAAGGAATTTAAGCAGGCTTATGCCAACGCAGCCGCTGCCTGTGCACATGTCGCATATCGTAAAGATGCGTGGATTTCTGACATACTGGTCCAGGATAAAATTGGCTGCATTTTCAACAAGGACTTCCGTGTCCGGCTTTGGGATGAGGACGTTCTGGTTTACTTCAAAGTCATGGCCAAAGAATTCCTTGTGGCCGGTTATGTAGGCGACAGGAAGACCGGTCATGCGCCTTGCGACGGATTCTGCAAGTTTTTCTTCCTGGGAGGGGGTGAGTTCCTGGGTACGGTTGAAGAGGATGAATGTCCTGTCCTTTCCAAGCACCCATTGCAGCAGCACATCCACGTCAAGGGTCGGGGATGGAGAAGAACTGAGCTGCCTGATTGCTGTCTGCCTGAACTGCTGTATGGTCATTGACTATTTGTCAAGCTCGTTGAACTGCTCTTCCTTTGCGTAAACGTTAAGGGCGTCAAGCATGTCGTCCATGTTTCCCATCATGAAGCCTGGAAGGTTGTGGACGCTCATGTTGATGCGGTGGTCAGTGATGCGGTCCTGAGGATAGTTGTAAGTCCTGATTTTTTCAGAACGGTCCCCATTTCCTACCATAAGCTTGCGGGCTGTAGAGCGTTCCTTGTCAAGTTCTCCCTGCTTAAGGTCAAAGAGCCTTGCGCGAAGAACCTGCCATGCCTTTTCCTTGTTCTTGATCTGGCTTTTCTGGTCCTGCTGGATTACGACGATACCAGTTGGAATGTGTGTAAGGCGAACTGCCGAGTCTGTTGTGTTAACACACTGTCCGCCAGGTCCGCCGGCACGCATTACGTCAACGCGAACATCGCCCGGGTTAATCGTAACGTCTGCTTCTTCTGCTTCCGGTAAGACTGCTACCGTTACAGTCGATGTCTGGAGTCTGCCCTGGCTTTCCGTTGCAGGAACACGCTGCACGCGGTGAACGCCTGATTCAAAGCGAAGGGTACCGTACACGAATTTTCCGCTTATGCTTGTAACAATCTTGTTAAAGCCCCCAACTTCAGTTTCCTGGGCTTCCATTGTCTCTGTTTTCCAGCCCTTGCGTTCTGCAAGATGGATGTACATTTCCCAAACGTCGCGTACAAAGAGGGAAGCTTCATCTCCTCCTGCAGCCGAGCGGATTTCCAGGATGATGTTCTTTTCATCAAGGGGATCCGGGGGAATGAGCTTGATCTTAATCTGTTCTTCAAGCTGCGGCTTCTTTTCTTCAAGGGACCTGAGTTCTTCGCGTGCAAGTTCCTTCATTTCCACGTCATCTTCGGCGGTAATGAGTTCCGTTGCATCCTTGATGCCGCTGATAACCTTCTTGTATTCATCATAGAGGGCACAAACGTCAGTCAGGTAACCGTTTTCGCGCATTGTGTCCTTGTATTTCTTCTGGTCCTTAACAATTTCAGGATCCATTATGAGTTCCTGAATTTCCTTAAGCCTTGCTTCACATTCATCAAGTTTTTTGATCAAATCCATAGAAGAGAATATACTTGTTTTGTTCAATAAAATCAATTGAGGCTGATTCTTTTGATGGCGGCATCATTTTGCCAGGACTGTCCTTCAGTCTGAGGTTGAGTTTCCAATGATAAAGATGCAGTTCCTTGTCTTCCATTTAAGAATGTGCTTTGCTGCGGCTTCATAAAAGAGTTCCCGGAATCTGTCAAAGGCTTCAGGCCCCATGGATTCATTCAGCCTTTCCGACATGAATTTTGCATAGCTTGAGGAATCCCTGTTGAACCACTTGCTGCATTCATGTTCAGTAATTCTTCGTTTTTCCGTAAGGATGAAAGATTGGCTGCTGCATTCCAGGCCGGCTTCATTGAGTATGGAGGTTGCAGTCTTTTCATCCCAGCAAAAAAGTTCATTGGTTGAATCGCTGAAAAAATCCTTTTCCGCATCATCGGTCCTGTCAAGGAGTTCTTCCACGTCCTGTGGAATGGCATTGTCCTTAAACAAGGCTTCCCTTATGAGCAGGCCAAGGTGCTGGCCGCTGGAAGGAATTCTTTGGCTTATGATGACCCTGGCATCTTTTCCAAGGATTTTGCCGTCTCCTGAGAAACCTTCCTTTATGGAGGATGCAAAATTTCTTATGTCTCCTGGAAGTGCAAAAAGGTCCCTGGCAAATATCCTGTCAAACTGGGCGTCGGGAATTTTTTGCAGGAAGCTGCTGAAATTCCTGTCTTCAAAGAGACTTGTCTGCTCCTGCACGATTAGTTCTGGCTTGTCCAGGTCGTCAAGGGTTGAAGCGTACTGCATGAGGATGCCTGCACTTTTACCGCTTCTACAGATTCCGCAGGTTCTTCCTTCCGGAGTTGAGCGAATCAGGTCAAATAGAATTAGTCCGTCATCAGCATTTATTATCAGGCACCGGTGATGGCGGAGTATTTCCGAGCTTTCCATCATGGACTTCTTTATCTGGGATAGGACTTCTGCCTTGTTCAAGTCTGTCCTGTTCTTCCAGATGTTTTCGGCCTTGTTCAGTGAAGAATCCCTTGAGGTGCTTTTAGGGCTAAAGGTAAGGTTTTCTTCCGTCTTCTTGAATCCTGCAAAATGACCGGCCTTTGCCCACCAGTCGGAAACAGGATTGACCATAAGGTCGTGCATCTGTCCTTCGCTGATTCCCGCATTTTCAAGGATTGCCGCTATCTGGAGTTCTCGCCTGGAAAGAACATCCTGCCGGATTTTTGCCTCATATCCCTGGTCCGTCGGATTGTAGAAAACCTTTCCTGTCAGTGCGTCCGGAAGATATTGCTGTGCAACCCAGTGGTCCCTGTAGGCATGGGGGTATAGGTAGCCTGTTCCATGGCCAAATCCTTCTGCATCCCGGTTGTTATCTCTCAGGTGATTTGGAACTTCTGCGTCTTCCTTTTCTATTGAATTCATGGCGTCAAAGAAAGCCATGCTTGAGTTGGATTTTGGTGCGGTTGAAATGTAAAGGGCGGCGTGGGCAAGAAAGTAGTTTCCTTCGGGGAATCCAACCCTGTCAAAGGCTGCAGCACAGCTTTCTACAACGGATATGGCATTTGGGTCTGCAAGCCCCGTATCTTCGCAGCTGCTTATGAGCATTCTCCTGAAAATAAAATGAGGGTCTTCTCCAGCCTTGACCATTCTTGCAAGCCAATAAAGGGCTGCATCAGGATCCCGTCCCCTAAGGCTTTTGATGAATGCTGAAATTATGTCGTAGTGGTAGTCGCCGTCTCTGTCGTAAAGGACAACTTTCTTCTGGATGGATTCCTCTGCAGTTTCCTTTGAAATGAAGATTTCAGAACCTGCCATGGGAGGCCAGCTGTCTGGTGTTGTTTCAACTGCAAGTTCAAGGGCATTCAGGAGCGATCGGGCATCACCGTTGGCAGTTTCAACAAGATGTTCCAGGGCTCCTTCCTCAAATTTTACATTCCATTTTCCATACCCCCGGTCCCTGTTGGCAATGCATTGCCTTGCTGCCTTCATCAGGTCCTCTGCCGTAAGGGGCTTTAGCTGGAACACGCGGCTTCTGGAAACGAGGGCCTTGTTTACTTCAAAAAAAGGATTTTCCGTCGTGGCTCCAATTAAAATGATGGTGCCATTTTCAACCCATGGCAAAAGGGCATCCTGCTGGCTTTTGTTCCACCTGTGAACTTCATCAACAAAAAGGATTGTCTTTCGCTTGTAAAGGGTTTTCTGGTTTTCAGCATCTTCAATGGCTTTCCTGATGTCAGCAACACCAGTGAGAACGGCATTAAGGGTGATGAAATTTGAACTTGTGTGGTTTGCTATGACTCTTGCCAGGGTCGTCTTTCCAGTTCCCGGTGGTCCGTAGAAGATTACGGATGTAAGCTGGTCAGCCTGTATGGCGCGCCTTAGGAGACGGCCCTTGCCAACAATGTGGTCCTGGCCGATGTATTCGTCAAGAGATTGGGGACGCATTCTGGCCGCAAGGGGCTCATGGCCGCTGTTTGCGGCGGCAAAAAGATCATAATTTCCCATGGGCTGCTCCCTATAAGTAACAAAATTCCTAGTCTCCGTCCCTGTTCCATTCCTTTCTTGCAGGGAAGAATGAATAAAGACCCACGTCGCTCCATGAATCTGAACTTGAACCGATGGATCCATAGATTGTTGTAGAGCAGTATTCGTCGGTTCCTTCCCTGACATTCACACAATCCTGTTTCTTGTTCGGGTTGAGTATGTATGTCATGAAAACGTATTCTGAACTGATGGAACCGCCGTTGGAATCAAATCCTGCAGATCTGGTTGCAATTTTTGTTGCCGGATCAAGGCGAACCCTGTCTATTCCATTTGTTGTTCCTGTAAGAAGGTAGTCGGAACCAGCAGAAATTGAAAGAACAGCACCATTATCCATTCCATTGTGGTCAATTTTTCCGTTAGGAAGGAGCGTATATATGGTAGAACTACCATCAATGTAGTGATGCTTGCCTGACGTATAGGATTCGGCATAATAGAGTGCATAGTCCGTAGCACACAGGGCATAGTATTTAGACAGGTATGTTTTTCCATTGAAGTATGCAGCCTTCATGGAATCGCTGGATTTACTGTCCCCAAGGAAGACTTCGTCGGTAAGGGCTGTTGGGACACTGGTTCCATTCAGCTTGTATACGGCAATGGACTTGGTGTTCTTGTTTTTCAGCCTTGCATAGGCCTTTCTGTTTGAAAAATCAAAGGTCAGGCTCAGGTCTGAATTTTCCGTAACAGTTCTTGCCTGATTGTCGAAGACAAGCATTTCCTGAAGGTATGATGTACTTGAAACAATTGAAGACACATCAACCTTTTTCCATGTAAGCCCGTCGCTCAGGTCCTTGTCGTTGGTTGCATAGATTTCTGCAGTTCCTACGGAATTTGCACCCTCGTCATCTTCTTCCCAAGTGAAGGAGAGGGCATAGAGCCATTCACTGTCGGAAGCTATGTAGAAGGTGCTTGCAGGAACGTTGTAGTCGCCCCTTTTATTTGTAGGTGCATTGATGGACTTCCAGTTTCTTTTGTATCCGTAACTTGGATTCTTAATGTTAAGGTAGTATGACTGCTGGTTAGACTTGTAGTACAGGTTTCCGTTGGCAATGAACAGGTAGTCGCCATACTGAACGATCTGGGAAGTGTCACCTTTCATTCCCCTGGTATCAAGTTTTGTTTCCTTGTCGATGAGCCCATATATGTCGTCATGGCAGGAAGTGAGTTCTGCAGCAAGGGCACATGCAAGAAGAACTGCAAGGATGTTTTTAACGTATTTTTTCATTTTGCCATTCTCCCATTAGAACATATATCTTGCAACGATATTCAGGTCAAGAAAGCAGCCTGCAAAATTCTGGTTGCCCTTGCCATGCCATTCAGCAAACTGCGGAAGAACAAGACCGTACAGTTCCATGCCGATGGTCCAGCTTTCCGTAATTCTGAAATGAGAGCCTGCCCCTGACCTGAGTACGAGGCCAGGGAAGTAGTTCTTGCCGCTGTATGATTCCCATGCAAAGCCAAGGCCTGCGTAAAGGGGGAATGAGAATCTTCCTGCCGTTGGTTCATATGTTCCTGAGAAAACAACGGGAACCGTGTTGAAAATGTGGCTTCCGACTGAGACGCAGAACCCGAATCCAACGTCGAGGCCAAGTGCAATCTGGCTTGTAAGGAAGTAGTGGTAGCCGAGGGACCCCATGCCGCCAAATTTAAGCTTGCTGTCGCCGCCAAATAGCTCCTTCGGGTTAGGGAAGTTCAGCGGTGCGTTGAGTCCAAGGGAAATTTTTATGTACTGGTCTCCGGGAAGGTTCATTCCAAAGTCAAAGTAGATGTCGGAATCGCTGTCGTCTTCCTCGTATTCGTCATCACCCTTTTCTGCAGAGGAATTGGTGCTGTATTTTATTGCTGGCTGTGAGGCCTGGGCAAATACTGCAGAAACAGTAATTGCAAGAATGGCAAGAATTGCCGTAAATCGTTTAATCATTTTTTTTACCTTGCATCCACATAAACGGTGGTATGGCATTTTGTTTTATTTTCATATAGAATACGTCCGTTGCATGGAGTGCGGACAATTCGCCACAGTATAAATGTTTTGTCCCTCTTTTTCAACAGTAAAATAAACTAACATACGGGAAGGTTACATATGGGCGCAGTTATTATTGACGGAAAACAGGTTGCTGCCGAAGTTAAGGCAGATGTTGCAAGAAAAGTTGGGGAACTCAAGAAGAGGGGAATCACGCCATGTCTTGCAGTTGTCCTTGTTGGAGACAACCCTGCCAGCGTAAGCTATGTAACAGGCAAGCGCAAGGCCCTGGAGGAAGCCGGCATGGCAGACAGAAGCGTTGTCCTTCCTGAACAGACGACGGAAGAGGAAGTTCTCAGGCTTATTGACGACCTTAACAGGGATCCGAGCGTCCATGGAATTCTCGTCCAGCTGCCCCTTCCAAGGCATATTGATGAAAAGAAGGTTACCAATGCCATCGTACCGGAAAAGGATGTTGACGGCTTCCATCCGGTGAATGTTGGAAAGCTTGTTACAGGCGAAAAGGGATTCCTTCCGTGTACTCCAAACGGAATCACAGTTTTATTGAAGAAAATGGGTGTTGAAACCAGCGGAAAGAACGTTGTTGTTGTAGGCCGTTCTAATATCGTCGGCAAGCCTATGGCTCTCTTGATGCTGCGCAAGGAATTCAATTCAACGGTTACTGTCTGCCATACGGGAACAAAGAATCTTGCCGATTACACAAGGAATGCAGACATTCTCATTGTTGCCAGCGGAAAGCCGAATACGGTTACAGGAGACATGATAAAGGAAGGAGCCTGCGTAATAGACGTTGGTGTAAACAGGATTCCTGACAGCACAAAGAAGAGCGGATTCCGCCTTGTGGGTGACGTTGATTTTGAAGGTGCAAGGGAAAAGGCCAGTTTCATTACTCCAGTTCCGGGTGGTGTAGGCCCCATGACAATTGCCATGCTCATTTACAACACCCTTGAATCGGCAGAAAGATGACATATTTTATAGAAAACTACGGCTGCGAGATGAACATTGCAGAATCAGCGGCCGTTGAGCAGATCCTGATTTCCCGGGGTTGGACTAAGGCAGAAGACGTCCAGCTGGCTGACTTTGTGGTAATAAACACATGTTCTGTGCGTGGCAGTGCAGAGGAACGCATTTTTGGTCGCCTTGGATTTTTTACCGGACTAAAGAAGGTTCGCATCGGTGCCAAGGATGCCAAGAGACGCAACATGGAAGCTGCTTCGGATTATGTGGAAAAAAATGGTCCCAAGCCCCTTACTGTGGTTGTCATGGGCTGCATGGCGGAGCGTCTACTCAATGAACTCCAGAAGATGTGGCCTGTGGTTGATTACGTGGTTGGAACTTTCGGAAAGGAAAAATTCCATGAGATAATTCCTGCCGTGGAAAAGAACGTAAAATACGAGATGGGTCCTGTGGAACCCGTTTACAGGTTTGCTGAAAGTTACTATGAAGAAAATGCCTTCAGCACCTTTGTTCCCATCATGCATGGATGCAATAACTTCTGCACCTACTGCATCGTTCCATACCTTAGGGGAAGGGAAACAAGCCGCAGTGTGCAGGACATTCTCCATGAACTTGACATTCTTTCGGAAAGAAAGGTGCGTGAAATCTGTCTCCTTGGCCAAAACGTAAACAGCTACGATGACAATGGGGTAAAGTTTCCGCAGCTTCTCAGAATCATAAGTTCCCATCTTGAGGAAACTAAATCTTCAATAGAATGGATTCGCTTTGAGTCGAGCCATCCCAAGGATTTCAGCGATGAACTCATGGAAGTCATCAGGACTGACAGGAGAATTTGCCGGGGCATTCATCTTGCAGTCCAGCATGGATCTTCGGAAGTCCTTCGCAGGATGAACCGGCGCTACACCAGGGAAGACTATCTTTCACTCATTGCAAGGCTACGCAAGGCTGTTCCGGACGTGGAGCTTACGACGGACATAATGCTTGGATTCCCTGGGGAAACAGAGGCGGAATTTGATGAAGCCTATTCCCTCATGAAGGAAGTGGAATACGAAAGTGCCTTCATGTACTACTATAATCCAAGGGAAGGAACTCCTGCAGAAAAGATGGAAAACCAGATTCCCATTGAGGTAAAGAAGGAGCGTCTCCAGAAAATAATCAACCTGCAGCTGGAAATCACCCAGAAGGTTATGAGACGACGTGTTGGAAAGACCATAAAGGTTCTTGCCGACATTGTTTCCAAGGATGACCCTAATGAACTCCTGGGCAAGACTGAGCAGAATGAACGGGTTGCCTTCAGGGCTGATCCTTCGCTCATTGGAACCTTTGTAACCGTCACTCTTGACAGCCTTAATGGAAACACCTTCAAGGGAACCCTTGTTGCCCCTGGAAATGGCGGGATTTGATGGTTTTGCCCTGGAAAAGGGGCTGGGACAGGGAAAATTCAATTGACGCTATTGATTATTTTCTATATATTATTTTCTCGCACTATTATAGTGTAATAAATTTATCTTGGGTCTTAACCCCGTTCGTGAGAGACCCTGGGAGGACTTAATTGGTCAAGATCAGACTTAAGTTAATGGGTACAAAAAAGCGCCCGGACTACCGCATTGTCGTACAGGATGCACGCAAGCCACGCAATGGTACAACAATCGAGGAAATCGGTCAGTATCATCCAATTGCAGACGGTCAGAAGACAGTTTTTGACGTTGAACGTGCAAAGTACTGGATCGGTGTTGGTGCTCAGCCTACAGAAACTGTAAAGAAGATTTTCAGAGAAGGCGGTTTGGCAGCAGACGGTAAAGTAATTTCCAAGTAATTTACAGGGGAGCTATTTAGATGGAAAAAGACCTGATTGAATTCATTGCAAAATCATTGGTCGATGATCCAAATGCAGTCTCTGTAAAAGAAACCGAGGGTGAACGCGGACCTGTTCTTCAGTTAAGTGTTGCTCAAGGCGATATTGGTAAGGTTATTGGCAAATACGGACGTATTGCTAAAGCACTTCGTACTGTTTTAAGCGCAGCATCAAACAAGGATGACAAGCGTTATAGCCTGGAAATTCTGGACTAATGGCATCGCAAACGATGGTAGATCGCTTTGTTGTTGGAATTGTTCGCGGTTCTCATGGAATCACGGGCGAATTTAAAGTGGAAAGCACTTCCGGCGAGTATGAGCATTTTGCTGATATGGAAGAAGTGACCTTGACAAATGGAACTGTTTCAAAGCTTTACAGAATTGAATCCGTAAAGGCTGGCAGTGACGTTTTGTACATGAAACTTGCGGGAATCAACTCCCCTGAAGCAGCTGCAGCGCTCAACAGGTGGGAAATCGTAGTTCCCCGCGAAAAAGCTCATAAACTGCAGAAGAATGAGTGGTATATCGAGGACCTTAAGGGTTGCTTGGTATGGTATGAGGAAACGGCGGGTAAAACCGCACCTGCAATGGATGAAAATTCCGTTGTTGGAACAGTCACAAACGTATTGGAAGGCGGATCAGGTTATCTCGTTGAGATTTTGCTGTCCGAGAGCTGTAGGTTTTTATCGGATGACGTCAAGTTTACAGGAAAGGGAAAGTCAAGAACGGTGTATGTTCCCTTCAAAGATGAGTTCATCGGTGAAGTTGATGTTGAAAATAGAAAGATGCAGCTGATGCACCTCTGGATTCTGGAGTAATTCCAATGAAATTTACTGTGCTGACCTTATTCCCTGAGATTCCGCGTGCTTTTTTTGAAAGTTCGATCATGGCAAAGGCGGTTGAAAAGGGAATTATTGCTTACGATTTGGTGAATATCAGGGATTTTGCCCACGATAGACACCACACTTGTGATGACGCTCCCTATGGCGGAGGAGCCGGGCAGCTGCTGCTTCCGGAACCTCTAGGACTTGCACTTGACAGTGTACAGGCATACAAAAAGACGAAGCATGTAATCTATGTTTCGCCAAGTGGAAAGCCTCTGACACAGGCCAAGGCGCAGGAACTTAGTCAGAAAGACGAAATCGTTCTGGTTTGCGGAAGATACGAAGGTATCGACCAGAGAATCATCGATTCATATGTGGATGAGGAAATCTCCATCGGTGATTATGTAATGTCCAGCGGTGAGCTTGCAGCTACTGTCATTGTAGACACGGTTTACAGGCTTGTTGACGGCGTAATTACCAGTGAATCCCTTGACGAGGAAAGTTTTTCCGGCAACCTTCTGGAATATCCCCAGTATACAAGGCCAAGCGTATACAAGGGCATGGAAGTTCCACCTGTTTTACAGAGCGGAAATCATGAAGAAATCCGGAAGTGGCGACTGAGAAAGAGCCTTCAGAAGACATTGATGAACAGACCTGATCTGATTCACAAGGCCAGGATGACAGGTACTCTTACTGCAGAAGCAGAAAAAATGATCGAAGAACTTGCTGATTATGCAAACTACAAACATAACAGTAAGAAGCGCCCTAAAAAGGCCGTTAAATAGGAGTCTAACATGGATCTTATAAAGACAATTGAAGAACAGCAGAAGAAGCCTAACGCAGAATCTTTCCGCGTTGGAGATACTGTTAAGGTTCACTTTGAAGTTATTGAAGGTGCAACAAAGCGCATCCAGATTTTTGAAGGTCTTGTTCTCTGCATGAAGAATGCAGGTGCCCGCAAGACATTTACAGTTCGCAAGGAAAGCTACGGTGTTGGTGTAGAACGCGTATTCCCACTCAACAGCCCACGCATCCTCAAGGTTGAACTTATTCGCCCAGGTAAGGTTCGCCGCTCAAAGATCTACTACGTTCGCGACAAGGTTGGTAAGGCTGCAAAGATTAAGGAACTTATCGGACCTAAGGCTAATGCACGTGTTGCATTTGCAAGGGAAGTTGCAAAGGCTAACGAAGCAAAGATTGCTGAAATCAATGCAGAAAACAAGGCAAAGAACAAGAAATAATTCTTGCTTGATGGCTTGATTGATTTAAGGAAGGGAAGTGATTGCGTTGTCTTGATGCAGTTGCTTCCCTTCATCTGTTTATGGCAAACATAAGTTTTTCTTCCGTAAGCAGCATTTCGCTGCAGAATGTTTTTTCTCTTCCAGTAAACCTAAGGGCTGGTGACACCGTAAGGGTCAGGGTTGTTGGCATGCAGCAGGGTGGCTACGTGGTTTCCTTTGGGGGTGCAAGGTTTGCAGTATCCAGCAACAGGCCTTTGGAAATTGGGTCAGCTTTTTCTGCAAGAATTGAATTTTCCCAGGATGGAAAGATTGTCCTTGAGCCCGAGGCTGAAGAAAAACAGCTTGCCTTGAATTCAGGATTTGCATCCCTGCTTGACTCTTTTGAATTTGCATCCAATCCCCTTGCTTCCGGCCTTTTTCAGATGATGCACCAGATGGGCATGAAGATAGATCTTGACCGAATAAAAAGATTCAGCCAGCTTGGATTGCGCTTTCCAGGAAAAGAGGCGGCTGCGTCCCAGGTTGCCATGCTTCTTGAACAGAAGGGGATAGAACCGACTGAAGAAAACATCCTGCGTTATCTGCTTATGGTGGATCCTGATGCCGGGCAGGAAAATCCCGAATTCAATTCCCCAGGGGAAGAAAAAAAGGACCCTGGAATTGATGGCAGTTTCCTTGACAGGATATTCGGCCCCGTGGAATTCCCGAAGGAAGGGCTTTTGACCTTTGCAAACCATGTAAGGAACAGGGAAGGCAGCGGACACTGGATAATGATTCCCTTTGAATGGAACAGCGGACGGAAAAACTATAGGGGAAGCATTTCAATTTTATTGAACCTGGACCTTAGGAAAACTGAAAAAATTCAGATTTTGTGTAAAACTGCGTGCAAAAAATATTCATTTATAGTATACTTTAAGGATAACAAGGTAAGGGAAGTTCGGTTCTGTTCATTACCGCCGCTTTTGACCTCGGATATACGGAAAGAGGAAATGCGGATTGGGGAATTGTTTTGTTCCGGCATGAACGGCAATTCTGTGCCAGTAACCTATTCCTCCTTGGCTTTGATTGACGGAATATGCAGTCCTTCTGATTTTCCCGAATCTTTTGAGACTTTTGTATGAGAAAACATGCACCCCTTGTTGCAGTGTCATTAAAATATCCCGAGGATGCGGATGCTCCCTTGATTACAGCCAAGGCTCACGGGCTTGTTGCCAGGAGAATGATTGAGATTGCCGAGGAGAATCATGTTCCCGTCGTTCATGACGATGTGACTGCCAATGTTCTTTCCCTTAAGCAGATTGGGGAATGCATTCCGGAGTGTACCTGGGAAGCCTTGAGTGTAGTATTTGCGTCGATTAAAGGAATTGAAGAAAGACTTGATAAATGAAGATAGAATCTAAGAAACTGCATATTGGTGACCGGTTCAGTGAAAACCTTTACTTTGATGACGGTAAGAACCTGTTTCTCGGCGCCGGTTGTCCCGTAAAGCCTTTTCATCTCTCAGCCATTAAAAGATGGTTCATTCCCTATCTGGTTACGGAAGGAATGCTTCTGGACAATTCTGTGGTTTCAAAATCCCTTGGCGATGAAATTGAGGAACTTGAAAGCGTAGACTGACAGATGGATAATCTTTCCACAAGGCAGAAAGGGAATATTGGTGAGGATAAGGCTGCTGCTTTTCTTCTTTCAAATGGATATGAAATCATTGCCAGAAATTTTCGCGTTCCTTCCGGTGAAATTGACATAATTGCTCTTATCGGGGATTATGTCGTCTTTGTTGAAGTCAAGAGTCTTCCCCATGGAAACCTTGAGCTTCTTTCCCACGAGCTTGACCGCAGAAAGCAAAGAAAGATCATTAAAACCTCTAAATTTTACCTCCAAAAGTATCGACAATATAGTAACAGGTACATTAGATATGATGTCCTCGCAATTGATGTCCCGGGGCTGGATCCGGTATATCACATTGTAAATGCTTTTTGGGAGTAAAGAATGCAGTCTAAGAATGCAGCAGAAAAAGATACTTTGTCACCAAGGCTTATGGAGTTGCAGAAAAAAATCCAGGATGAAAATTACATTAATTGGGCTGTTGACAGGATAGCTATTGTCATGAGCCGAAGAATTGTTGAGGATCATATAGAAAAAACAATTTAAAACTGTTATATTATCATCATGCGTCATGAAAAACATTTCAGAAAACATTCAAATAGTGGTAACTGGAAGAACAGAAAGGAAGAGGAACAGCGTCTTTTTACTCCTAGGCCGGTTTTTCGTCCTACCATAGTTGCCGTGCCTTCGGAACAGATTCGCGAGAATGAAGAAAAGATAAGGGAATTCAAGAGCCGCACTTTTGATGTATGTCCTTATTGTGGGGAAGGCATAAAGGATTTGTCCAGTGCCCTAAATGACCCTGAAAGCGGTAAGCCCGTTCATTTTGACTGTGCCCACAAGAAGGTTGTCGAGGCTGAAAAGCCGGGTCAGTCGGAAAGGATAATCTACATAGGTCAGGGCAGGTTTGGTCTTGTCTATTTTGCCAACATCCATGACATCAAGCATTTTCAGATTAAGAAAATCATTGAGTGGGACAAGAGGGATGAATCCACCCAGTGGCGTGACGGCATAGCAAATCTTTACAGTCACGTCCGATGACTTGTCAGCCTGCAGTTTTTTTCTGCAGGTTTAATTTTTTTCGTTCATATTGAATTTTATTCATATTTACAGTATAGTTTTATAAGTCGCCGGAATGGTGGAATAGGTAGACACAAGGGACTTAAAATCCCTCGACAATTTAACCTGTCGTGCCGGTTCGATTCCGGTTTCCGGCAGCTAGCTCAACTTCTGTTCAGGAGTTGGGCTTTTCAATTTTAAATTAGCTAACCGGAATCGAAGTCTTTTCCCCGCCGACCAAGGGGGAGGAAAAGTGGACAGGAGGTCCACGAAAGGGAGAAAGACCGGCCCGGAGAGAGGAGCCAGGAAGGCGACGAAAGCAGGGCGATTCCGGTTTCCGGCAGCTAGCTCAACTTCTGTTCAGGAGTTGGGCTTTTTAATTTTAAATTAGCTAACCGGAATCGAAGTCTTTTCCCCGCCGACCAAGGGGGAGGATTCCTGTAAAATGCATTTGTTTCCTGCCGTAAAATTGAAACTTTCTTCCATAATCACTATAATAAAAAACATGAACGAAAGACTTTCCTTGCCTTCAAACCTTGAGGGCCTTAAGATACATTTTGTAGGAATCAAGGGAACGGGAATGGTTGCCCTTGCTGAAATCTTCAAGTTACGGGGAGCATTGATTTCCGGCTCTGATGTGGAAGAGCGTTTTTATACTGACGAAATCCTTGAAAAGCTTGGAATTAATGCAAGAAGGTTTTCTGCAGAAAACGTAACCGCTGACATTCAGTATGTGGTATATTCAAGTGCCTATAATCCTGAGGCAAATCCCGACCTTATCCAGGCCAGAAAGCTTGGAATTCCCATGATGCTTTATACAGAAGCCCTTGGTGCTTTTTCACGGACAGCCTACAGCTGCGGAATATGTGGTGTTCACGGCAAGACCACCACAACAGGACTTACTGGTACCATTCTTAAGCATTTGCCCCTTAACAGCCAGATTCTTGCAGGGTCAATAATTTCTTCCTTTGGAAATTCCTGCTCCTTGAACAACAGCAATTCCGGAAGCCCTTATTTTGTTGCCGAAACATGCGAATACCAGCGTCACTTCATGGCTTTTAGTCCTTCAAGAATAATCCTTACTTCGGTTGAAAGCGACCATCAGGATTACTATCCAACCTTTGAGGACATACAGAATGCATTTGTCGATTACATCTGTCTTTTGCCGCAGGGTGGCCAGTTGATTTACTGCGCGGATGACAAGGGGGCATGCGATACTGCTGGTATTGCCCATGGAAGGAGACCAGACATTCAGCTTGTTCCTTATGGAAAGAATGCAGAAGGCGACTTTAAGATGAAATCCCTTCGTGTTGAAAACGGAAGGAATTATTTTAGTGTTGAGTGCCTTGGTGAATGTGCTTTGGCAGTTCCAGGTGACCATAATGTCCTTAATGCCTGTGGAGCCCTGGCTCTTGCATGCGGTCTTTTAAGGGAAGACGGAAGGAATCCAGGTGACTATGTTAAGGAACTTAAGGCAGGCCTCCTGGAATTCAGGGGGGGCAAGAGAAGAAGCGAAGTAATCGGCCGCGTAAAAAATTCAGCAGGAAAGGAAATTGTTGTTCTTGATGATTACGGTCATCATCCTACAGCCATTAGGACGACTCTCGCAGGCTACAGGGAATTTTACAGGGGATACAGGATTGTTGTAGACTTTATGAGCCATACCTACACCAGGACTGCTGCCTTGCTTGAGGAATTTGCATCTTCTTTTGGCAGTGCCGATGTTGTCATCCTGAATAAGATTTATGGTAGTGCCAGGGAAAATGCTTCTGCTTCAAATGTCACAGGAAAAATCCTTGCCGATCATGCCGTGAAATACCATGATCATGTCATATACGCCGAAGAATTTGAAGAGGCTGCAAGGGTTGCTATATCACAGCTCGAGGAACCTTTGGATGAAGAAAACTGCGGTTACCTTTTTGTTTCCATGGGTGCCGGGGATAACTGGAAAGTCGGTAAATCCGTAATCAGTCACTTTGAAAACATTTGCAGGTGATTTAGTTCTTTTTGGGAGGAGAAAATTATGAACAGCATGACAGGATATGGTTTTAAGGAAGAGCTCATTGGAACTACTCAGATCAGTGTTGAAATCAAGTCTGTCAATTCCAGGTTTCTTGATCTTAACATTTACCTTCCTTCATATTTGAATTGCCTTGAGCCAAAAATCAGGAAGATGGTTTCTGAAAAAATTTTACGTGGAAAGGTTGATGTTTCCATTCGGGTTCATGACAACAGTTCAACTGCAAGGGTTACCGTTGATCCTGAGGCTGCACAAATGTACAGCCAGGCTATTGGTCAGATTGCAAGGGCATTGGGAAAAGCTGAAAGCGACATTCCATTTTCCCTTATTGTGTCACAGGAAGGGGTAATGAATGTTTCCCATGAATACGATGTTGATGCTTACTGGGAAAAAATCAATGGCGTTTTTGAATCCGTATTTGAACAGTTCCTTGCTGACAGGAACCGTGAAGGGGAAAACCTTAAGGTTGATCTTCTTGAAAAAATTTCTGTCCTTGAAGAATGTGCATCTTTTTTCAGGGATTGGCAGCCTAAGATGGAGCAGAAATTCCGGGAGACTATTACAGCCAGGTTCAAGGATCTTCTTGGAGATCATGTGGATGAAAACCGCATCATGACGGAAATTGCTGCCATGCTTGTAAAATATACCATCAATGAGGAAATCATCAGGCTTCACAGTCACCTTAAGGCCCTTCGTGATGAAATAGCACAGAATCCCGTTCCTGGAAAAAAGCTTGACTTTATCTGCCAGGAAGCAAACAGGGAAATCAATACCATTGGCAGCAAGAACCAGTTTACGGAAGTAGGGGCTAAGGTTATTGCTGCTAAGGATGCCCTTGAGAATATTCGTGAGCAGTCTAAGAATGTTGAATGATAGAATTGGAGGAAGAAATGGAGTTGATTAAGGACGTACGCGTAGCAATAAGCGGAAAGTCAGGATGTGGAAATACAACCGTAACTACCTTGCTTTCACAGAAACTTGGTGTAAAGATGATTAATTTTACTTTCCGTCAGCTTGCTCAGGAAAAGGGACTTACTCTGGAGCAGGTAATTGAGAATGCCAAGACTGATGACAGCTATGATATTGCCGTTGATACAAGGCAGGTTGAACTTGCACGCAAGGAGTCCTGTGTCTTGGGTAGCCGTCTTGCAGTATGGATGCTCAAGGAGGCCGACCTTAAGGTGTACCTTAAGCTGGATGATGACGTAAGGGCAGCAAGAATCTTTAATCGCGAAGGCGGGGACATAGAAAAGATCAAGGCTTTTACGGCCATGCGCGATGGAGAAGACAGCAGGCGGTACAAGAAGCTTTATGGCATTGACAACAATGATTATGGGTTTGTTGATCTGGTAATTGATGCAACTGCAACTCCTGATGAAATTGTGGATAAGATTCTTTCAGTTCTTGACGATAAAGGTTTTATCAGGCGGTAAAGCATGATTTGCAATGATACGACCGTTAGTTAGTTGAATAAAGTAGACATATTAACGTTAGTTATAATAAAAGAGCCGGAAAATATTGGGAATTTTCCGGCTCTTTTTTTCTGGCTTTCGATCTAAATTTTTCCTGTCTGCATGTGTGCAGTCGGTTAACTAACTAACGTAAGTTTGTTCCAATCTATGTCTTCGATAGAATCGGCTTCTTCTGCCAATGCAAGTTCATGGCCTTTCTTGATGAAAATCACGACTTCATCCAGGGGAACATGAATGTAGGTGTGGCCTTTTGCAAGTTCTTTCGTTTCAATTACCTTTGTATCCTTGAACCGGACCATCTTCATATTTTCCGGTAGGTATACATGGCGCCCAATTGCATTCTGTTCGTAAATTGGTGCAATCATGATGCTTGAGCCTATGAGCAGCTGGTCTTCGCATCGGCGTGCATCTTCGTCTTCCGGCCAAACAAAACCCAGTGGGCTTCCATACATTTCGTTGTTTTTTACTGCATTCATGTAGGATGCATGTAGGTATGGCATCAGGCGGTATCTAAGCTTCATGATGGACCTGAGGGAATCAATGTGGCCTGCAAACTGGTAAGGTTCCTGGTCCCTGCTTCCAAGGCATGCATGGTTCCTGAACAGGGGAAGGAAAATTCCAAGGGCGTACCATCGCAGGAGAAGGTCAGCAGTAGTGTTTGCTCCAAAGCCTCCAAGGTCTGCTCCCGTATATATGAATCCACACATGTTCAATGAAGGTAGCATTTTCAGGTTAAGAAGAATGTGGGACCACCATGACTTGTTGTCCCCCATCCAGATGCCTGAATACCTGTGCATGCCGATGTAAGATGCACGGGAAAAGAGAAGGTATTTTTCCTTTCCCAGTATTCTCTCAAGGGATTCTGATGCGGACCGGGTCATGTTGTAACCGTAAAGGTTATGGACAGTATGATGGCATATTTTTCCTGATTCCGTTTCATGATAGAAGCTCTTGTAGTCTCCCACATTGTTTGCCATGAAGTTTACGGCATCCTTCATTGCAAAATTTGCATAAAGGCCAACGTTTGCGTCCCTGTATTCCTTAAGTTGGTCGAATACTTCCTTCTTGTGCCTTTCAGAATAAAAAAGGGCAGGCTCATTCATGTCGTTCCAGAAACCCTCAATTCCCATGTCTGTAAGAATCTTGTATTTGTCTCCGAACCATTGTCTGGCATCCTTGTTAAGAAAGTCCGGAAGTACACTCTTTCCCGGCCAAACTCCTACAATGAATTCCTTTCCATCCTTGTCCTTGCAGAAGTATCCCTTTTCAATTCCCTCGTCGTATATGTCATAGCCTTCTTCTGCTTTTACGCCGGCGTCAATGATTGGGATTACGCGGATATTGTCTTCCTTTAGCCTTGAAATGCATTCCTTAAAGTCTTTGTAAGAATTCCCGTTTACTGTAAAGTCCTTGAAGTTATCCATGTAGTCAATGTCAAGATAAATCATGTCAAGGGGAAGCCTGTTTTTTCTGTATCCATCCTGAACCTTAAGCAGGTCTGCTTCCGACCCGTAACCCCAGCGGGACTGGCCGATGCCAAATGCCCACTTTGGAGGAATGTAGCTTGGGCCTATAAGCTTTCTGAATTCCCTGACTATTTCGATGACGCTGCTTCCTTCGATTATGTATATTTCAAAGTCTGGGTTTTCTGAATAGAAAGTGAATTTAGTGTATTCAGTTGCACCGCAGTCAAAAGTAACTTTTCCTGGACAGTCAAGGAAAACCCCGAATTTCTGGGGGCCGTCTGCAACAAAAAAGTTGTGTGCCCCGTAAAGGGAATTTTTTTCTTCCGAGTGTTCAAATTCATCAGTACAGTAGCTTGAATAGATGTGGCCACGCTTGTTTATGCCGCGGACATTTTCTCCAAGACCATAGATTATGGTGCTGTCATCCATAAGGAATTCAAATCTTCCGTTTTTTTCTGACAGGTGTGGAAGCTTTCCTGCGGTTGGCTCAGGCTTGTCGAGTACGGCTTCCGTGTCAAAGGGGGTTCCAAATGTAAATCTCTTAATCATAATGTCTCCAAATAATCTTTCTGAACAATTCAGTCGTGATAGACAACTGCAATGCGTTCCCCCGGAATCGTCCCTTCAAGGACACCGTTCTTTACCTTGAACTTGATTCCCCAAGCCTTGTCCCTGTAGTTTCCGGATGGAAGAGTGCATTTAAAACTGATTTTCTGTGGGCTTTCGTTCATGTTGATGATTGCGATTCCCCTGGATCCGCGCCTTATGAAAAGCAGGCCTGGATTTATTCCACTTGAACCATTTGAATCAGTTTCCCCGTTGAGGAACATGTTTGGTTCATCCTTCATGGCCTTTCGGAATTTGTTTACGGCTGCTACTTCTGGATGGAAGTACAGGTCGCTGCCTGCGTCTCCAATCTTGCTTTCCCCGGGGAACTGCATTCCTTCCTTTCCCTTGGGTCTTGAAAAGAACAGTGGAATTCCGTCTCTTCTTGATGCTATTACGGCCCATGCTGCACGGATTTCAAAGTCGGTGAGTGAAGCCGATTCTCCCTTGTTTGCGTAAGTGTCGTGGCTTTCAACCCAGGTGATGACTTTTGGTGCGGCCTTGTTCTGAAGGTTTACCAGTCCTTTTCCTGAAAGCTTCCTGTTTTTTACTGAGCTGCGCAGTACCTTGCCGTAATTGGACGCTGTTACCCAGATGTATTCACCATAGGCATCTTCCCTTGATGTCTGGTCCTGCAATACTTCTCCGTAAATGAACAGGTTTTCTGCATTCCTTGTTCTTCTTGTTATTACGGGGTAGAAATTGTTTTCCTGCCCGGGGTTATCCTGTGGGTCGTCCGGCAGACCAATGTGCTTTGCACAGTCTATGCGGAATCCGTCTGCACCGCATTGAACAAGGTCATTCAGGTAAGAAAGAAAATATTCCTGGAAGAGGGGATTTTCCGTATCGATGTCGGGAAGTCCTCCTATGCTGGTGTTTGTATCGTAGTTCCTTAATCCCGTTCCCTTGCCTTTATGGTACAGTTTTTCCATTCCTCCCACGGCATTAACAAGGTCCGGTGATATCTGTTTTTTTTGCGGAGTGGTGTGGTTTGGTACTATGTCGACGATTACTTTTATTTCATGTTCATGGGCCTTTGCACACATGGAAATGAACTGGTCCCTGGTTCCAAGCTGGTAGTTGCCGATCTTAAAGTCCACGGGCTGGTAGTGATAGTACCATTTTCCGCTGGTTGTGCTCATGAGTTCCATACCGCCATTTTCTCCAATGAGACATGTATTGGCAGGGCTTGTCTGCAGGTGGGTATAGCCTGCATTCGCTATTCTTTCCATATTGGCTTCAATTGTCTTGAATGACCAGCACCAGCAGTGCAGTATGGTTCCTTCTGCAAAGGTCCATGCTGCTGCAAGGGCAAGGACAATGGTAGATAACTTCTTCTTCATATGCCGTAAATTTAACTGGCATGATGTAAAAAGTCAATATTTTTATGAATTTTAAGAATTTAATGAAATATTTGACATAAATATAATACTTTTCTTATAAAAAAAACACCCGAAAAACAAGCATGTCCTTCGGGTGCTTCAATCCAGCCTACTAGAGACTGCCATCAGAAATTAGTACTTCTTGTCTGCGTATCCAATCCAGCCTTCGTTTTCAATGAGGGCCTTTTCAAATCCCTCGAGCTTGAAGGGATAGCTTTTTGAAAGGGAACCGGCAATAAGCTTAACTTTCCATGTGCCGTCTTCCTTTTCTTCGATCTTGCATTCAGTGTCCTTGTCTGCAAAAGTGTGGAACATGTCTTCAATGTCCTTCTTGTTCATGTCAAGGGCAAGAAGTCCGCAGTTGTACATGTTCTGGCGGAAGATGCGTGCAAAGTTCTGGGCTATTACAACATAGATTCCGTTTACTTCAAGGGCCCATGGAGCATGTTCACGGCTTGAGCCGCATCCAAAGTTTTCCCTTGTAATGATTACCTTTACTCCCTGAAGGTCTGACTTTGGATTGAATCCATCAAGCTTAAGGTCTTCAAGAAGGTATGGCTGCAAAGCCTGTTTTGTATTTTCTGTAAGGTATTTAGCAGGAATGATTTCATCTGTATTGATGTCACTGCGATCAAGGAACAAAACCTGTCCACCAAACTGTTTCATATTAATCCCCTTATTTGGCATCAGTCAAGAAAACCTTGGCTGATACTAGTATCATATTAAAATAACAAAAATTCAAGAAAAAAGTTACCCTTGAGGCTTATTTTTTTCAGCCCTTGAAGTTCTCTGAATTTACGATTGTACCTGCGATAGCCGTAGCAGCAGCTGTTGCCGGGCTCATGAGGTGAACCATTCCGCCTTTACCCATGCGTCCGTTGAAGTTACGGTTTGTTGTCGATGCACAAACTTCACCTTCTGCAAGAACGCCGTTTGACATGCCGAGACATGCACCGCAAGTAGGATTTGTTACGCAGAAACCTGCATCCATGAAAATCTGGATGATTCCTTCTTCCAAGGCCATCTTGTAGATGAGTGGGGTTGCAGGGCTGACGATTCCGCGTACACCGTCTGCGATCTTGTGACCCTTGAGAATCTGGGCTGCAACACGGAGGTCAGTAATGCGTCCGTTTGTACAAGATCCGATGTATACCTGGTCAACCTTTGTTCCCTTCATTTCAGAAACCTTCTTGATCTGGTCTGGCTTGTATTCAACAGTACATACTGGTTCAAGGTCGGAAAGGTCAAGTTCGTAAACCTTTTCATATTCTGCATCAGGATCATCCACCCATTTTGAGTATTCCTTGAGGGCTGCTTCCTTTGATTCGAATTCATCCTTGATGAATGGCCAAAGGTATTCAACAGTAGTCATGTCCGGGAAGCAGATTCCGCTTGTTGCACCGGCTTCTACAGCCATGTTGCAGAGGGTCATTCTTTCTTCCATGTTAAAGTTGTCTACGATTGGACCTGTAAATTCAGTAACGCAGTTTGTTGCACCGTTTACACCGATCTTACCGATAAGGTGGAGGATAACGTCCTTTGCGTAAACTCCAGCCTTAAGCTTTCCGTTAAGGACAAACTTGATTGCCTTAGGCTCGCGGAATGAACATACACCCTTGAGGATTCCAACTTCAAGGTCTGTTGTTCCAACACCTGCAGCAAATGCACCGAATGCACCGTGGGTGCAAGTGTGGCTGTCTCCCATGATTACAGTAAAGCCCGGGCGTACAAAACCCTTTTCAGGGAAGATAGCATGGCATACACCGTTGGCACCAATGTCAAAAAAATCCTTTACATCGTTGCGGCGTGCCCATTCACGCAGTATTTTTTCCTGCATGGCGCACTTTGAATCCTTTGCAGGAGTAACGTGGTCAATTACGGCCTTGATTTTTGTCGGGTCAAATACCCTGTCCTTGCCGCGTTCTACCAGGTCGTTAATGGCAATCGGAGTTGTAATTTCATGACAGAAAACCCTGTCAAGTTTAAGGATATTGGTACCTTCGAATGGTTTTTCCACCATGTGCGATTCAAAAATTTTCTGAGCAATAGTTTTTCCCATGTTCTTACCTCTAACTTAAGTATAATTAAAATATATTTAATAATACTTAAGTTGTCAAGTCAAATAATTGAAATTTCATTTGCATAATGAATAAAAAAGGGGACCATAAAGCCATTAAGACCCTAGAATCCCCTGATTTTTCAGATACAGATTGTCAGCTGACCACGTTTTGCGGGTTGCCGTTTATCCAGCTTTCAAGGTTTTTTACGACAACTCCAAGAAGGCGCTGCCTGGTTTCCACTGCTGCCCACGCAATGTGAGGGGTGATTATGCAGTTTGGTGCACCCAAAAGTGGATTGTCTTCCCTCATTGGCTCTTCAGAAACAACATCAGCTGCATAGCCGGAAATGGTTCCATTGTCCAAGGCTTCGCGGACGTCCCGTTCATTTACAAGGAGACCTCTGGCCGTGTTAATGAGAACGGCTGATTTTTTCATCAGGCAAAGGGTTTTCCTGTTAATGACTTCACGGGTTTTGTCTGTCAAAGGAGCATGGAGGGTTATGAAGTCGGATTCATTAAGAAGGGTGGAAAAATCAACCTGATGCTCAATTTCCGGCTTTGGAGTACGGGTGCAGACTATAACCTTCATTCCAAAGGCCTTTGCTATGGCTGCAACACGACTTCCGATGGATCCGAAACCGTAGATTCCAAGGGTTTTTCCTTCCATTTCTGCAAGTGGTGAATTCCAATAACAGAAATCCAGGCATTTTGTCCAGTCGCCATTGTGCACGCTTAGGCTGTGTTCAGAAGTACGGCTGCAAAACTGGGTTATGTATGCAAATACCATCTGGGCAACACCTGCAGTGCTGTATGAAGGTACGTTTGTGACAGTCACCTTATGTCTTCTGCATGCCTCAAGGTCAATGACATTATATCCTGTAGCTTGAACTCCAATGTATTTTAGGTTGGGGCAGGCTGTGAGAACTTCTTCCGTAATGTTTATCTTGTTGAGGAGAATGGCATCACTGTCACCAATTCTTTGAATAACTTGATCAGGAGAAGTACGTGGATATACCGTAAGGTCCCCAAAAACCTCAACGGCCGACCAGGATAAATCTCCGGGATTAAGAGCATTTCCGTCTAGAATGGTAATTTTCATTTTTTCTTATTAGGAATCAGGATTAAAACAGGAATCAGCCTAATGCCATTACGCCTGTAGAGTTAATTGCGTTGTTGATGGCATCTTCAATTCCGGCAGTACCTTCGTCAAAGTCTACGCAAACCTGGCATTTAGCAGCAGAAGCCACACAGTTTGTTACGCCTGCAACACCTTTTACTGCAGCATCAACCTTTGCTGCCGTTGCATCATCATCCATACCTGTAACATAAATCTTCTTCTGCATATATATTCTCCTGATAAAAAGTTCTCTGTACAACTTTTTTCAATACAAAATCAGTATAAACTAACACAACTTTTTTTTCAAGGAGAAAAATTCAAATCTGGGCAACGGATTGCTTGGCTGGAAAATCGATTTACGTTTTAAGGTTGTTTTAAGAATTAACAGCCTCAGCCTGTGATCTTCCAAGCTGACCGCAGGCACCACCGATTTTTGTTCCCCGCCTTGTGCGAAGGTTTACGTTGATTCCATTGCTTTCAAGGATGGAAACAAATGAGGAACATTCAGCTGGTGTGGGAGTTTCAAAGTCAAGTCCTGGGACCGGGTTCCATGGAATTAAGTTTACGTAAACATCAATTCCCCTGCTGAATTCAACCATTCGCATGGCGCTTTCCCGGCTTGTATTTTGACCGGCAAGGAGGGCTGCTTCCAGGGTAACACGTTTTCCTGTCTTTTCAATGTAGTAGGCTATGGCCTTTTTCAGCTCTGGAAGGGGATTTCCCCTCGTAACAGGCATGATTTTTTCCCGCAGGTCCGGATCGGCGGTTGTAAGTGAAACTGCAAGCCTCATGGCCGGCCCGTTGTCTGCAAGGTCGTAGATACCCTTTGTAAGGCCGCAGGTACTGAGGGTAATTCTCCTGGCGCTCAGGGCCCGTCCCTTTGGGTCCGTAAGTATGCTGACGGCCTTGCGGATTGCCTCCAGGTTCTGCATTGGTTCCCCCATGCCCATGAACACTATGTTGTCAAGTTTTCCTGCTTCTTTTTCCAGGAAAAGGAATTCCTCGATGATTTCCCCGGCCGTCAGGTTTCGCCCAAGGCCAAGTTTTCCGGTTTGGCAGAAGGCACACTGCATGGCACATCCAGCCTGGCAGCTTACACATGCGGTTTTCCTGTTTTCCCTGTCAGTGAGAAGGACCGTTTCAATTGCGCGGCCGTCAGAAAGGGTTATCTGGAGCTTTATGGTTCCGTCGGGATCCTTCAGGACTTCAGAAACCCTTGAGGACCTTAGGAGTGCATTTTCTTCAAGGAACTGGCGGGTTCCCTTGTCGATGTTCGTCATCTGGTCAAAGGAATCTGCCCCCTTGTGGATCCATTCATAAATCTGCTTTGCGCGGAATGAGGGCTTAAGCTTAAGGCTTGAAGCTATTTCATCAGAGGTGAGACCGGTAAGAATCGTTTTTTCCATTTCCATAGGGGATTAGGATGCCTTAATCTGGTCCTGAAAGTCAAGTATGGTCTGGTTCTTGAATCCAAGTTTCTGATATTCGGAAAGAACATCAAGGGCTCCCTGCTTTTTGCCCATTTTTACGTAGCAGTCGGCAAGGTCAATGTACAGCCTGTAGTTTTTCTGGTCTTCCTTTATGAGCTGAGACAGGCGAACAATGGCTTCGTCATATTTTCCTTCTCCCTTGCAGATGAGGGCAAGTCCGAGGGCCGCATACACGTCGAATTCAATGTTCATTGCACGGTTGTAGTATTCGGAAGCAAGGGCATAATCGCCAGTGTTTCTGTAGGCATCTCCGGCACGGGTAAGAATCACCTTGTTCTTCGGGTCAAGTTCAAGAATCTTGTTCCAGTATTCGATGGAACGGTACTGCTGGTTCATTCCGCGGTAACAGTCGGCAATGCCAAAGAGGGCGTAGAAATTTGCAGGATCCTTTTCCAGGGCCTTTTCAAAGAAGGGAAGTCCCTTTTCAAAGGTCTTGAGCTTTCTGTGACAGTTTCCTATTGAGGTAAGAACGCGAATGTCCACATGTTCAGGATTTACGTCAACCATACGGGTCCAGTAGAAGAGTGCGTCCTTGTATTCCTTGAAGTCATAGTGAAGGTGACCAAGGCCGATAAGGGCATAGGCATTATTTTCTTCCATATCAAGGACACGAAGGTACAGGGTCTTTGACTTCTTGAAGTCACGGATTTTCCTGTAGGCATCGGCCACACGGGTAAGGACCGTAATGTTTCTGTCGTCGTGAATCAGGTACTGCTCCCAGATTTCAATGGCCTTTGGATACTGGTTTATGGCCTTGTAGCAGTCGGCAAGTCCAAAGAGGGCATAGTTGTTACCCGGGTGAAATGAAAGGCATCTTGAATAGTAGTCAATGGCATCCCTAAAATGGAACTGCTTTCTTTCGCTGTCACCAAGGCCAACCAGGGCGTAGTTATTGTTTTCTTCAATTTCCAGAATTTTCTTGAAGGAATTTACTGCCTCTTCAACCTTGTTTTCCTTTAGGAACTGGTAACCCTTTTTTGAAAGCTCGCTGATTTCATTGGAGGTGTCGTCGGCTCTTGGTGCTGCAATTTCTTCTGCTGGTGGCATTCCAAAGTCATCGTTTTTGAATGTGTCGCTCATTTTGAATTTCCTTTTTTTAAGTAACAGTCATTTGTGCCTGGGGTCCCATTCCCATGAAAAGGTTTTGATGACCGCTAGAATGTATTAAATGGACAGTTCCTTGTTCCTAAATTTCTTTCAACAGTACGGACATGGCCTGTGAAATTTTTTCAATAAGGGGTTCGCTTTTGCGTTTGTTGTGAGCAAGGATATAAAGTTTGAGGGCATCGATGTACTGGTGCTTTTCCGCATACTTATCGCCAACTCTTGTCAAACCGTCAGAATAACCCGTTGTAATGAAAATGCGTTCCGCCATGGCAAGCTTGCCTTCATTAAAGAGGGCATTGGCTTTTCTGTTGAGCTGAACTTTTTGTGGATCGGAAAGACCTGTAACCGGCTGGTCTGATACTTTTATAAATCTAACTTCGCCTTGTTTTGAATCAATCTCGTTCTTTAAATTTTCATTCATTACTATATGAATTGTATTACGTTATTCCAATTTGTCAAGAAAAATCAGCGGACATGGGCCTGGTCCTGAAATTCTGCCTTTTCATGGGAGTTGTCTTGAACTTCCTGTTCCTCTTCTGCATAGGTGTAGAAGTTGACGATTGACCTGCCGTAGATTCTTTTGTCTACAAGGACAAGGTTTCCTATCCTGTCTGGCAGCCTGTCTTCTTCCGGATAGTGAATCAAGAGGCGGCCGTTTTCAGTGAGAAGTTTCTTTTTTCCTGCAGTTTCAATGAGTTCCTGGCGGAATTTATAGGGGAATGGCGGATCCATGAATATGAAGTCGAATTTTTCCTTGCACCTGCGAAGGTAAAGCTCGACAGCCATAAAATGACACTTTACGCGCACTCCAACTTCTTCCGCCATTTTTACGTTGTCAAAGACAATCTTTGCCTTTGACTTGTCCATTTCGCACAGGGTTACGTCCTTTGCACCATGGCTTACGGCTTCAAGGGCAATGGTTCCCGAACCGGAAAACAGGTCCAGGAAGGACTTGTCCTTTATGACTGGATCCAGAATGGCAAAAACAGACTCCCGCATCTTGTCCATGGCCGGCCTGATTGCCATTTTCCCGTAGGGAGTAGTTGTAACCCGACCCTTGAGGAGACCTCCTGTTATGCGCATGGCTTACTTCCTGGAATTATTGAGTGACCAGTATACGTCATCGTGTGGAAGACGCTTGTTTGCCTTTGCATAGTCGAAGGCGGTGTTTCCCTTTTCATCCTGAATTCCAGGCTTTGCACCTGCATCGAGGAGCTGGCTGATAACCACCGTAGACTGGCTGTACTGGGCTGCATACATGAGGGGAGTCTGTCCCTTCCAGAGCCTGTTGAGTGGAATGTTCATGTCAAGGAAGAGCTTTACCTTTGCTGCACGTACATGGTCTGAGCCGGAATTTCCAGTAATGCTGAAAATGAATGCCCTGTATACTTCATCTTCCGTGTTTGTCCTGTTCTTGAGGAGAGCGGAAATGATTTCCGGGTTCTGGGAATAGTCGGCTGCCATAAGAAGCGGTGTTGCATTGAACTTGTTCCTTACGCGGACATAGGCTCCCTTGTCAATAAGCATCCTTACGATGGACATGTTGTTCTGGTAGCGGACAGCGTACATGAGGGCCGTCCAGCCGTCAACATCCCTAAGGTTTACGTCTGCACCGCTTTCAAGGAGAACTCGAACGTCCCAGTCATTTCCAGCCTTTGCTGCCTTCATGAGCAGGGTGACGCCGTTCTTGTCTGCCTTGTCAGGGTTGTCGATCTTCTGGATTTCCTGCTTGAATTCTTCTACCGGTTCTTCTGCATAGTCCATGAGGAATACGCTAGAAAGTTCCTCGATGGCTTCCTTCTTTGATTCTTCCTCCGAATTTGCATCCGGAATGATTACCGGGGCAACTGCCACAACTGCAGGTGCTTCTTCTGCCGGAGCAGGAGGAACCTGTTCAACAACATTTTCTTCTTCCTTGTCATTTTTGCGGTCTGCAATTGCGGCACCCGTTCCAATGGCAGCGGCTGAAACTGCAGGCATTGGAGCAACTGCGGCTTCGATGGCTGGAGCCGGGGCCTGAGGGGCCGGAACAGGAGCTTCTGCTGCAGGAGATTCTGGCGCAGCCTGTGCAGGAGAAGAGTCAGGTTCCTGGGTTTTTCTGCTTGAACGCCTTTCTGCATTAGGGTCTTCTGCGTACTGCAAAAGAACATCGTAGGCACCAGGGTTGGAATTCCTTGCTGCAAAGTCGAAAGAATTGTTTCCGTCCTTATCCACTGCAAGGATGCGCTTCTTCTTTGCGTTCTTGGTCAAGGATCCTGTCTTGATGATAAGGTCAACTACATCCCCGTCACAGCTTTCCGATGCATACATGACCGGTGACTTTCCAGACTTTGACCTAATGTTGACGTTGGACTCAAAGTCGATGCACACCTGTACGATGTCGGAACTGCGGCCTTCCTTGAGGACCATCATGAGGAATGTTTCCTGGTCAGTACCGAATATCATGTCAACCAGGGCACCGTTGCTCTTGAAGGCGGCATTTATTTCATCTTTTGTACCTGAAGCTGCAAGCTTGTTGTAATCCACAAAGGATTTTGTTTTTCCCGGCTTTGCAAAGGATGCAATTGAAGCTGTTGCAAGCAGGAGGGTGAAAATACACAGTTGTTTTTTAATGAATTTCATAATGCTTCTATTATATGAGACTTTAGGCAAAATAACAACAAAAATCTTTGACTTTTGAAGTAGTGTATGATAAAATTCGAAAAAATTTGACATGTGCCTTTCTGTTGCAGAAGAAGGGCAATGTGAATGAAAAAAACAATAAAAGAAGGAAAGAACATGGAATTCGGACATTTTGATGACCAGAACAGGGAATTTGTAATCACAAATCCTGCAACACCTTGGCCTTGGATCAATTATCTTGGCAACGAGGATTTCTTCTCGCTCATTTCAAATACAGCGGGTGGTTATTCATTCTATAAGGACGCTAAGTTCCGCCGCATTACACGCTATCGCTACAATGGCGTGCCAATGGATAACGGTGGACGTTATTTCTATATCAACGACAACGGAACAGTTTGGAATCCTGGATGGAAGCCATGCAAGACTGAACTTGACAGCTACGAATGCCGTCACGGTATGAACTATACACGCATCACGGGAAGCAAGAACGGAATCGAGGCATCGGTTCTCTTCTTTGTTCCTCTCAAGACTTGGGCAGAAGTTCAGAAGGTGACACTCAAGAACACAACAAATGAAACAAAGAAGATCAAGCTCTTCTCATTTGCCGAGTGGTGTCTCTGGAACGCTGCAACAGACATGGAAAACTTCCAGCGCAACTGGTCTACAGGTGAAGTTGAAATTGACGGTTCAACAATCTACCACAAGACTGAATACAAGGAACGCCGCAACCACTACGCTTATTATTCTCTTACAAACGCAAAGATCGACGGATACGACACGGACCGCGAATCATTCATTGGTCTCTACAACGAATTCGCAGATCCACAGTGCGTAATGGCAGGAAAGTCAGGCAACTCGCTTGCACACGGTTGGTCTCCAATCGCTTCTCACTATGTTGAAGTTGAACTCAAGGCCGGCGAAAGCAAGGACTACATCTTTGTTCTCGGTTATGTAGAAAACGCACAGGAAGAAAAGTTCTCGGAAGCTGACATCCAGCGCAAGAAGAACGGTACTCTCATTTCTTCACAGGACAGCGATGTTACTCTCGTAAACAAGGCAAAGGCTGAAGCACTCATCAAGAAGTTCTCTACTGTAGAAGCTGTAGACGCTGCATACAACGAACTGCGCTCAATGTGGGATGCTCTCCTTGACAAATATGTTGTTAAGAGCGATGACGAAAAGCTCAACCGCATGGTAAACATCTGGAGCCAGTACCAGTGCATGATTACATTCAACTTCTCACGCTCGGCCTCATTCTTTGAAAGCGGTGTAGGTCGTGGAATGGGATTCCGTGATTCAAACCAGGACCTTGTTGGATTCGTTCACCAGGTTCCTTCCCGCGCACGCGAAAGAATAATCGACATTGCTTCTACTCAGTTCCCTGAGGGTGGATGCTACCACCAGTACCAGCCACTTACAAAGCACGGTAACAACGATATCGGCGGTGGATTCAACGACGATCCATGCTGGCTCATTTACGGTACAGTTGCCTACGTTAAGGAAACAGGAGATTTCTCTATCCTCGACGAACCTGTTCCATTTGACAACAAGGCCGGAACAGAAGTTTCCCTCATGGAACACCTTAAGATTTCTTTCAACCACGTAGTTGAAAACCTCGGTCCACACATGCTTCCTCTTATCGGACGCGCTGACTGGAACGACTGTCTCAACCTCAACTGTTTCTCTTGGGATCCAAACGAATCATTCCAGACTACAGAAAACAATTCGGAAGGATCTAAGGCTGAATCCCTCATGATTGCAGGTCTTTTTGTTGTTACAGGTAAGGACTACATTGAACTGTGCAAGCAGGTTGGAAAGGACGAGGAAGCTGCCCGCGCACAGAAGTGTGTTGATTCAATGATCGAAGCTGTTAAGAAGCACGGTTGGGACGGTGAATGGTACCTCCGTGCATACGACTTCTACGGAAACAAGATTGGTTCAAACGAATGTGAAGAAGGAAAGATCTTCATCGAATCACAGGGCTTCTGTACAATGGCTGGAATCGGTCTTGAAGACGGAATGGTAGACAAGGCAATCGATTCTTGCAAAAAGTACCTTGACTGCGAACACGGTATGGTTCTCAACAACACTCCATATACAAAGTACCACGTAGAAATGGGTGAAATCTCTTCTTATCCTGCTGGATACAAGGAGAACGCAGGTATCTTCTGCCACAACAACCCATGGGTAATCATCGGTGAAACAGTTGCAGGCCGCGGTAACGATGCATGGGAACTCTTCCGCAAGATTTCTCCAATGTATCTCAAGGACCAGCAGCTTCACAAGGTTGAACCTTATGTAAACTGCCAGATGGTTGCAGGTAAGGATGCAGCAAAGCCTGGTGAAGGAAAGAACTCTTGGCTTACAGGAACGGCTGCATGGATGTGGCTCACAGTAAGCCAGCACCTTCTTGGAATCAAGCCTTCATACAAGGGTATCGTGATTGATCCATGTCTCCCAACAGACGTTAAGGGATACAAGGTTACACGTAAGTTCCGCGATGCTACATACAACATCGAGATCGTAAACAACGGTTCTCAGAAGGGAATCAAGGAACTTTACATCAACGGTGCAAAGGCAGAAGGAAATCTTGTTCCAATGGCTAAGGCCGGCGAAACAGTTGAAGTCAAGGCTGTAATGTAATTTTTTTGCTGGACCTTTTGGAGGTAATGTAATTTTTCTTTCAGGAGGTTCCCAAAAGTTAATTTTTATTATACTCTTGCAATGAGAAAGGGATATGGGTTGATTTCTGTCTTCCTGTATCCCTTTTTTATTAAATTATCTAAAAATTGTTTCTTTTAAATTTCTTTTTTGGGGAAAAACATGAACAAGCAGAAAGGTGCCACAAAGGCAACTCTATTGTTGAGCATCGCGGGAAAGATCCAGAAGAACAAGCTGGATAAGGCGGCAAGAAACGTATGCAGGGCAGAGGAAAGAACCTTGCGCGGAATCCTGGAATATGCAAAGGATACTGAATGGGGCAAATCCCATAACTATGCAGAAATCCTTACGGCAAAGACTGCCGATGAGCTTTATTCACTATGGCAGAAGAATGTTCCCCCTACGGACTATGAAGACATCCGTTCCCTTGTGGAACGACATAAGAATGGTGAGGAAAACATTCTTTTCCCTGGAAAACCCATGATGTATGCAACCACAAGCGGTACAACAAAGGCTCCAAAGTGGATTCCCATTACCCATGAGTATTACAACAACATATACAACAAGATGACCAAGGTCTGGCTTTATTCCATGATCATGCACAGGCCTAAGGTTTTCTGGGGTCAGATTGTATCCATCGTAGGAAAGTCCATTGAGGGAGAGGCTCCCGACGGAACTGTCTACGGATCTGTTTCCGGTGTTACCCAGCGCGATTGCCCCCAGTTTGTAAAGGACCTTTATTCTGCACCTGCTGCAGTTTTCCGCATTTCAGACTATAAGGCCCGCTATTATGCCATCATGAGAATGGGCATTGAACGTGATGTTACCCTCATTGTTACGGCAAACCCTTCGACAATCGTTGAGATGCAGAACAATGTCAATGAATTCTATGACAGCTATGTAAATGACATTGAAAAGGGTACATTGAATGAATCACTGAACATAGACCAGGACATCCGCGATGAAATCCAGCCGTTCCTCAAGCCAAATCCTAAGCGTGCTGCAGAATTAAGGGCCCTCAAGGAAAAGCATGGCAAGGTTCTTCCAAAGCATTACTGGCCCAACATGCAGCTTTTGAATACATGGTACTGCGGAAACACCCATGTATATCTTGACAAGTTCCGCGATTCCTTTAATCCCGAAATGCTCCACATGGAGTTCAGCTATTTTGCATCTGAATGCCGTGCAGGGCTTGTAATGGACGGAAAGGACAATACGACCCTTTTTGCCCACATGCATTATTTTGAGTTTGTCCGCGAGGAAGACCTGGAAAAGGAAAACAAGGAATTTCTTCAGCTTCATCAGCTGGAAGAAGGAAAGCGGTATAGCATTTATGTCACCACATACGCGGGCCTTTACCGATATGACATGAATGACCTTGTTGAATGTACAGGCCATTATGGAACCATTCCGACCATAAAGCTTATCCAGAAGACCAATGGCATCATTACCATTACCGGTGAAAAGCTCCACGAAAGCCAGTTCATCGATGCAGTCCATGAGGCAGAAAAGGTTACCAATGTAAAGACAAAGTTCTTTGTTGGTTTTGCTTCCGTTGCTGAGTCAAGGTATCACTTCTATTATGAATTTGCAGATGAATCCATCACCATGGAAGCTGCAGAAAAATTCACTGTAGAGGTGGACAGGATCCTTAAGGAAAGCAACATTGAATATGCTGCAAAGCGCGATTCATTCCGCCTTAAGGAACCTGTAGCCAATCTTTTGCAGAAGGATTCCTTTGAGACATACAAGGCCCGCTGCATCGACATGGGTGCCCGTGACGGCCAGTTTAAGCTGAATCTCCTCATGCAGGATGAAAAGCGCCATGAGATGTTCAAGTCATTGGTCAGGGAGTAGGCTGGAAAGCTAGGGCCATGTAATTAAACTAAA
>JAZLGN010000062.1:0-30451 GCA_045616325.1 Treponema sp. | reverse complement strand
GTAAACGGAAACATGGTTTCCGTTGAATTTGACGGAAAGGTTTCTCTCAACGAAGTAGGCTACGTTAAAGTTGACGGTCAGAGCCTTAAGGGTGAGGTAATCCGTATCCGCGGTAATACAGCTCAGATGCAGATTTACGAAATGACAAACGGTATTTCCACAGACTGTTCTGTTGAATTTACAGGGGATCTGCTTTCTGTAGAAGTTGGTCCTGGTCTTTTGGGTCAGGTTTACGATGGTCTTCAGAATCCGCTTCCATTGCTTGCAGAAAAATCAGGCTACTTTCTTGAACGCGGTGTATATCTTCCTGCCCTCGATGAAGAAAAGAAGTGGGAATTTACTCCTACTGCAAAGGAAGGGGATAAGGTTCTTGCCGGCGACAGCGTTGGTACTGTTCCAGAAGGACCATTTACACACAAGATTCTTGTTCCATTTGGATTCCTTGGAACATATACAATCAAGAAGATTGCAAAGGCCGGATCATATAAGATTCATGATGCAGTTGCCACACTGGTTGATGAAAAGGGCAAGAGTGTTGACATCTGCATGAGCTTTAAGTGGCCTGTTAAGCGTGCCGTAAACTGCTATGCAGAGCGCCTTAGTCCGGATGAACCGATGGAAACAAAGGTTCGCCTTATTGATACATTCTTCCCTGTAGCACGTGGTGGTACATACTGTATTCCAGGACCATTCGGTGCAGGTAAGACTGTTCTCCAGCACACAACGTCCCGCAATGCAAACGTTGACATCGTAATCATCGCAGCCTGTGGAGAACGTGCCGGTGAAGTTGTTGAAACCCTTACAGAATTCCCAGAATTGAAGGACCCACGTACAGGTCGTTCACTCATGGAAAGAACAATCATCATCTGTAACACATCTTCAATGCCTGTTGCTTCGCGCGAAGCTTCATGTTACACAGGTGTTACACTTGCTGAATATTACCGCCAGATGGGACTTAACGTTCTCCTTCTTGCAGATTCTACATCACGCTGGGCTCAGGCCATGCGCGAAATGTCTGGTCGTCTTGAGGAAATCCCTGGTGAGGAAGCATTCCCAGCATATCTTGAATCTACAATCGCCTCTTTCTATGAACGTGCCGGCATCGTAAAGCTTCGTGATGGTGAAACAGGTTCCGTTACAATCGGTGGTACAGTTTCTCCTGCAGGCGGTAACTTTGAAGAACCTGTTACACAGGCAACCCTTAAGGTTGTCGGCGCATTCCACGGTCTTTCACGTGCCCGCTCGGATGCACGCCGCTATCCTGCCATTGACCCTCTTGATTCATGGTCTAAGTACAAGCCTGTAATCACAAAGTCTTGGGTTGATTATGCTCGTGTGGTATACAAGCGTGGTGCAGAAGTTAACCAGATGATGAAGGTTGTCGGTGAAGAAGGAACAAGCCTTTCAGACTTTGTCCTTTACCTTAAGAGTGAATTCCTTGATGCCATCTACATGCAGCAGGATTCATTTGATGATATTGAAGGTGCTACTTCCATTGAACGCCAGCAGTATGTATTCGCAAAAATCGTTGGAATCTTGGGTTCAACATTTGACTTTGAAGAAAAGGACGATGCACGTACATTCTTCAACAAGCTTACACAGAACTTCCGTGATATGAACTACAAGGCATTTAAGTCTTCTGAATTTGATAAGGCTGAAAGTGCAATTGATTCAACACTGGCAGAAAAGAATGCACAGGTTACTGAAGAAGTAAAGGCACTTCTTAAGGACGGTGAATAATGGCTAAAGTATACAGCAAAATCGAAAGCATTAACGGTAGCGTTATTACTGTTAAGGCAAAGGGCGTAAAGCTCAACGAACTTGCAGAAATCACGACTCGCTTTGGTAAGTCCCTTGCCGAAGTAAACAAGATTGACGGTGAAACTGTTTCACTTCAGGTTTTTGCCGGTGGTCGTGGTGTTGCAACAAACGATCAGATTCGCTTCCTTGGTCACGACATGAAGATTTCCTTCAGCGATGACCTTCTTGGACGCATTTTCAACGGTTCTGCTGAACCTCGCGATCATGGTCCAGCCCTTACAGAAAACCTCATTTCCATTGGTGGTCCTTCTGTAAACCCTTCAAAGCGTATCAATCCTAACCGCATGATGCGTACAAACATTCCGATGATTGATGTTTTCAACACATTGGTTGTTTCACAGAAAATTCCTATCTTCTCAATTTCCGGTGAACCATACAACCAGCTTCTTGCTCGTATCGCCATGCAGGCAGAAGCAGATGTAATCGTTCTTGGCGGTATGGGTCTCAAGTATGATGACTACCTTTTCTTCAAGAAGACACTTGAAGAAGGTGGGGCTCTCTCAAAGACAGTAATGTTCGTTCATACAGCTGCAGACCCAACTGTAGAATGCATGAAGATTCCTGATCTTTCACTTGCAGTTGCAGAAAAGTTTGCCCTTAAGGGAAAGGACGTTCTTGTTCTCCTTACAGACATGACAAACTTTGCAGACTCAATGAAGGAAATTGCCATTACGCAGGAACAGGTTCCTTCAAACCGCGGTTACCCTGGAGACCTTTACTCACAGCTTGCTTCACGCTATGAAAAGGCTGTTGACTTCAACGATTCAGGTTCAATCACTGTTCTTGCCGTTACGACAATGCCTGGTGATGACGTTACTCACCCGGTTCCGGATAACACCGGTTATATTACGGAAGGTCAGTATTACCTTAAGGGCGGTCGCATTGAGCCATTCGGTTCTTTGTCTCGTCTTAAGCAGCAGGTTAACAACAAGACACGCAAGGACCACCGTTCCTTGATGGATGCCATGATTCGTCTTTACGCTTCTTACAAGGATACTCTTGAAAAGAAGTCCATGGGCTTTAACATGAGTGCATGGGATGAAAAGCTCCTCAAGTATGGCGTTCAGTTTGAAGCAAAGATGATGGACCTTACTGTAAACGTTCCTCTTGAAGAAGCATTGGATAACGGATGGAAGATCCTTGCTGAATGCTTTGAAAAGAACGAGACAGGTCTTAAGACAGAATTGATTGATGAATTCTGGCCTAATAAATAACTTTTCTAGGGATATTTTATGGCAAAAATAAAGCTGACTAAAAACGAGCAGAAGACTCAGAAAGATGCGCTTAAGATGTACCAGCGCTATCTTCCTACTCTTACGCTCAAGAAACAGCAGCTGCAGTCAGAAATCCGCACCATTGACGAAAAGGCAAAGGAAGTCCGTGCCCAGAAAAAGGCACTTGAGGCTGAATTTGAAAACTGGATTTCCGTCTTTGGTGAAAAAGATGCTTTCAAGCCTGACATGGTAACCGTAAAGAATATCAAGAAAGGCTGGGGCAATATTGCGGGCGTTAAGATTCCGGTTTTCGAAGGGGCTGATTTTGGTCGTGGAGACTATGACCTTTACTCAACTCCTTTGTGGATTGATATGGCTGCAGACCGCATGGAAAAGGCCCTGGAGCTGGATCTTATGGCAGAAGTCCTGGACGAACAGGTAAAGCTTCTGTCAAAGGAACTTAGGACTACAACACAGCGTGTTAACCTTTTTGAAAAGGTTAAGATTCCTGAAACCAAGCAGAATATCAAGAAAATCGGTATTTTCCTTGGTGATGAGCAGGTTGCGGCCGTTGTTCGTTCAAAGATTTCCAAGAAAAAGCTTCAGAATGTTACAGACAAGGAGGAAACTGAAGAATGATCGTAGAAATGAAGAAAGTTTCCCTTGTCATATTGAAGGCGGAAAAGGAAGAATCCCTCAAGGCCTTGCGTAAGGCTGGGGTTGTTCATCTTGAAGCCCTTGAAGGAAACAGTCCTGAACTTGCTGCCTATAAGGAAGCATCTTCGGAGACAGAAAAGGCACTTTCCCTTCTTGAGGAAGTTGCAATTCCAAAGAAGCAGACTGTTGAACAGGTTTCCCTTACTTCGGAAGAGGCAATTGCCAAGGCCAAGGAAATCATTGGTTTTAGCGATGCCAAGAAGAGCCTTTATGACAGGATTAACCAGAATACGCAGGAGCTGTCACGCCTTGAAAAATGGGGCAGCGTGGATCCTGCAGAGATGGATTTTCTCAAGGAAAAGGGACTTTTCCTTTACATGTATGAGATTCCTCAGGAAAAGTATTCTGCCATTGGCGAAGACGTTCAGACTGTTGTTGTAAACACTGCAAACAAGGTTACAAGGTTTGTTGTTGTTTCTGAATCAGAACTTGAAGACCGTCCCCAGGGACTCCCTGCAGAAGCTTATGCTGTTCCTCTTCCTGAATTGTCAACTGCAGTTCTTAAAGAAGACATTGCAAAGGCAAAGTCTGAGATTGAGCGTCTTGACCGTGAGATCCTTACTGCCAAGAAGTATGAGAAGACCTTTGCTGATTGCAAGAAGATTCTTTTGTCGAAGATTGAATTTGAAAACATTTCAAGCGGCATGCAGTGTGAAAATCCTGATGACCTTGAGAACCCGGAAAAGGCTCTTGCTTGGCTTACTGGATATGTTCCTGTCGATTCGATGAAGAAATTCAAGCAGGTTTGTTCAGACAACAGTTGGGCTTTCATTGCTGAAGAGCCTAGGGAAGACGATCCTGTTCCGACAAAGCTTAAGAACAACAAGGTTGTAAGTCTCATCTATCCGTTGACAAACTTCCTTGATGTAACTCCGGGTTATCATGAATATGATATTTCCGGCTGGTTCCTCCTGTTCTTCTGCATTTTCTTTGCAATGATTTTTGGCGATGCAGGCTATGGTGCCCTGATTTCTGCTGTTGCCCTCATGATGATGGGTAAGGGTTCAAAAAACGGTACTTCCTTTGCGCCAATTAATGTGTTCATTCTTCTTCTTGGTCTTTGTACCATGACTTGGGGTGTCCTTACATGTACATGGTTTGGCATTGAGGCTTCAAGACTTCCGGCATGGATGGTGGATGCATCCTTTGCACCTATTTCTGCCGCCAAGGTTGGAACTGACAAGGCCAATACGAACCAGCAGATTTTCTGTTTCATTCTTGCAATTCTCCAGCTGAGTGTTGCTCATCTGAAGGGTATCCTGCGTTACAGAAAGTCCCTTAAATGCCTTGGTGAACTTGGTGCCCTCCTTGAGCTTTGGGGAATGTTCTATGTTGTTCTTGACATGGTTGTTGACCCAATTGCCTATCCGCTGGGAATTTCCGAAGATGCAATCCGCTTCCTTGGAATCAACCTTTCACCATATACGCCGGTGATTGCACTTGGTGTTCTTGGATTTGGCTTTGCCTTGAATTTTGTTTTCAGCAATTATGATGGAAGCATCAAGAATTCAATCATGGAAAGCTGCAAGAATATCATCAGTGTTCTTCTTGGCATTGTAAACGTATTCTCCGATATTGTTTCGTACATCCGCCTTTGGGCCGTTGCCCTTGCAGGTGCTGCCATAAGCAATACGGTTAATACCATGGCAGGTCCAATGTTTGGTAAGCTGATTATGGTTGTATTCGGCGTAATCCTGCTGTGCTTTGGACACGGACTTAACATGGTTTTGAACCTTCTGTCCGTAATCGTTCACGGTGTTCGCCTGAATACACTTGAATTCAGCCAGCATCTTGGAATGTCATGGAGCGGCTCAAAGTACAAGCCGTTCTCGGAAAACTAACAAACTTTCCTGCGGCAGGCTGTTGCTGCAGGTAGTATAAAAAACATTAAAACATGTCGCATATTTGCGAATAAGGAGTATTTATGAACTGGGGTATGATCGGTGCAGGTATTGTAATGGGTATTGCTGCTATGGGTAGTGCAATCGGTATTGGAACTGCTGGACAGGGTGCAATCGGTGCTTGGAAGCGTTGTTATCTTAACAACAAGCCAGCTCCATTCCTTCTTGTTGTTTTTGCTGGTGCTCCTCTTACACAGACAATCTACGGATTCCTTTTGATGAACTCAATGAGAACATCTGCTGCTGACGGACTTTTCCTTCTTGGCCTTGGTCTAGCCTGTGGTCTTTCTATGTGCATGTCTGCTGTTGCTCAGGGTAAGGCTGGTGCTGCAGGTTCTGATGCACTTGCAGAAACAGGAAAGGGTTTTTCTCAGTACATCATGGTTGTTGGTCTTTGTGAAACAATTGCTTTGTTCAGCATGGTTTTCGGAATGATTGTCTGCTAATTACTGAAGGGGCTTTTAGAGGCAGGTGCTGCCTTTGAAGTCTCATTTCCATTTTTTGATGGAATCTATCCCCTGGGTGCAATGATTTAGCTTTCCCGGGGGATTTTTTTGTCTTGAAATTTCTAAAGATTACAGCTATAGCATATGGTGCCGTCGTCTGCAAAAAGTTCAAGATAGCCCATGTCCAGTATGAATGTAATTTTGGATTCTCCTTCAGTCTTTCTTTCTATTTTTTTTGAATTTATGGAGATGGTGCCTTTGCTTAATTCAATACAAAGACCTTGAATTGAAAGGGATTGGCCCGGATTTAGGAATACCTTGCTGATCTGGAGTTTTCCATCCTGACTTGTGACGCAGTTTTCTGGTAAAACAGGGGTTTGCCTCAGGATTATGCCGCTTTCAGTTTTTGTTGAAGAGATTCTCCTTGGCAGGGTCATTTTTCCAAACCATTCTTTTCTTGTGTTCCTGCGAGCCTTGTTCCAGTCTTCTGCCCAACCCATCATGACAGGACCTTTTGTTCCCCAAAAGCTTACCATGGCGTAGTTTTCCTTGCCGTAGTCCAGTATAAGCGGGTAGTCCTTCCTGTGGTCTGCATTAAAGGTTCCTTTTGTAAAGTCTCCCGTAAAATACTGCATGACGTGCTGTTCTTCATTGTCTTCGGCATTCTTAAAAATCATGCTTATGGAAAGAATCCATGTTTTTCCTGCATCATTTTCGACAGGAAACAGGTCTGGGCATTCACATAGGCCGGATATACCAAATTCAGCAGGCAGGAATTCTCCGGATTTTTCCCAGTGCAGCAGGTTTTCCGACTGGTAGAATTGGATTCTATCCCCTGCTGCAAGGCTCATGGTCCACTTGCTGTCCGGGGTTCTTATGACCTTTGGGTCACGGAAATCCTTTTTGTAGTCAGGATCAGAAATGCAGTTGCTGATTATCGGGTTTTCCTTGAATCTTTCAAAGTGAACCATGTCTTCGCTGTAGGCAAGGCACTGGCTCTGTTCCCCAGTCTTGGGATTATGTGCTGTATAGAATAGCAGCATTGGGGGATTATTTTTTCCAATGCCTGAAATGTTTTCCCGGTCATAAATGGCACTTCCGGAAAAACAGTATTCCTCTTCTGCTGGATATAATGCAATGGGCAGGTTTTCCCAGGTAATCAGGTCCCTGGATTTTGCATGGCCCCAATGCATTGGACCCCATTTTGTTTCATGGGGATAATGCTGGTAAAAAAGGTGGTATTCTCCGTTAATGTAAATAAGACCGTTGGGATCGTTGCACCAGCCGGTCGGGCAGGTAAAGTGAATTTTCTGTCGTTCTTCCATGATTCCGTAAGTATAGCGGTCTTTTGTTAAAATCGCTATACTGTATTCATGTCTAATGAATATAAGAATTCCCGCGTTGTAACAGTTGGCGGAAGCAATGGAATAAGAAAGATACTTGTAGGTGGAAGTAATCCCGTGACCATTCAGACTATGTGGAAGGATGGGATAACGGATGTAACGGAAGGCTCTTCTAAACTCCAGGATATCATAAGGCAGATAAACACCCTAAAGTCCCTTGGATGCGACATAATACGTTTTGCCGTTCCAGACATGGAAAGTGCCCATGGACTTTGCGTGATTCAATCTCATACTGATGTTCCTCTTGTTGCCGACATTCACTTTGACTATAGGCTTGCCCTGGAATGCCTTAAGGGTACTGTTCCTGTAATCAGGATAAATCCAGGGAATATTGGTGACATTGACAGGGTTAAGGCTGTTGTCCTTAAGTGTCAGGAAAAAGGGGCCGCCATTCGCATAGGGGTGAATACGGGCAGTCTTCCAAAGGACCTTGAGGAACAGGTTGTTGAAGGAAAGATTACCAGGGCAAAGGCTCTTGCAGAAGCGGCTCTTAGGGAAGCTGCAGTTTTTGAGGAACTTGGGTTTACAAACTATGTTGTCAGCATGAAGGCAAGTTCCGTTGACGAGACTATTCTTGCCAATGAGGAATTTGCCAGGGTTAGTGATGTACCCCTGCATATTGGAGTAACGGAAGCAGGCCCCTTGATTACCGGCATCGTAAAGTCCACCATTGCATTCACCCATCTTTTGAAGGAAGGAATTGGATCAACTATCAGGGTAAGCTTAAGTTCAAGCCCTGAAAATGAAGTTATCACAGGTCGCGAAATCCTGCATGAGTGCAATCTCAGGAAGGGTGGCGTTACTATTGTCAGCTGTCCAAGGTGCGGTAGGCTGGGGTTTGACGTTCATTCCTTTGTGGACAGGTGGCAGACCCGGCTTATGGCCATGAACAAGGACATTACCGTTGCTGTCATGGGATGTGTCGTAAACGGTCCTGGGGAAGGAAAGCATGCAGACCTTGGAATTGCAGGCGGAAAGGATAAGTGCATAATTTTCAAAAAGGGTAAAATTGTGCGAACAATTGATGCTAAAGATGCCGATAATGTATTCGAGGAAGAATTGGAGTCTCTTTGAATAATGAATAGAAGAATTAGGATTGTTTCTTTTGCCGTACTGTTTTCAATCGTTTGTGCATTTTGTTCTGCACAGGTTATTCCCAGAAAGGTTCAGAAAGGTCAGGAAGCCTGGCGCTATCTTATTAAGGCAGAAAATGCCTTTGATAACGGTGATTATCATGAAGCCGTAAAATTTGCGGAACAGTGCAAGACCATAAGAAGACAGGATGCAGCATGGCAGACCTACATTCTCGAAAATACCCTTAAGAAGGCAAAGGTACGCAGGGAAGGTGATGCCCTGGACAGGATCATGCCGACCCTTCGCGAACTTGAATACAATGATGCCATCGACATCATAAACAACCATTGTGAAAAACTTGGCACAGAGTATTTTGACAATTCCTACAGCAGGGTTTTTGACTATATAAAGATCTATGCTGAATATCCGGAGGCCGACTATCTTTTAGGCAAGATTTACAGGCTCGAAGGTGAGGATGAAATTGCATTTGGCTACATGAAGAATGCCTATGATTATTCAGTTAACCTTGATGTTCCAATGGAAAAGACGGATCTTTTGTATGACCTTGCAGACCTTTCAATCAACCTTGACCGTAAGGAAGACTATGAAAAGTATCTTCTTCTTGTAGTCATGGAAAATGACTTTTACAGGGATTCAAGCTACATGAGGGCTCTTGTCAGGACCATTACCACGGATTCCCCGGACAGCATGGAAAAATTTTTCCTCTTGTATAGATGTGATGGTGCAGACACATTGAATGCACTGATCAAGCTTGGACAGTATTATGGAGAATGCGGCCAGGTTGACAAGATGCTCAGGTGCAATGCCCTTGCCGCAATTTCTGCAACATCAAAGATTGAAAGCATAATCACTCAGCGGCTGACAGGCTATGAATATTTTTCCATTGGCGACCTGCTGCTTCAGTGTGCAAGATACAGTGACATAGTGCAGTGGGGTAATAACAACTGCATCTGGCAGCTTTACTGTTCCTTTGCTGCTTCCGTTCTGGAAAATGGCAATCATGAGTTTGCAAGAATGCTTACAGAAGTTCTTGCCGAGAACCTTCCGGAAGAATACTGGGCCCTTTACAGCAAGAGAATTCTTGAATCAAGGTTTTCAGATTAAACCCGGTTATGGATTTGCCTGGGCTAGAAGTGGAGACCGAGACCAAAGTAGGCTTCCCATTTTGATCCCCTTCGCCAGTCACTGTCAAATCCTTTCTTTCCATTGAGGACAAGCTTTGATCCGTCTATGCCAAGGCTGGCCCTGATGACAAAGCTTTTCCATCTTTCTGGATAAACAAGAACTTCAAGACCACCTGTATAGATTCCTTCCTTGTAGAATAGGTTTGAACCAGTAGCCCTGTTCTTTATGAGGCCTGCATCTGCAAAGGGACTCATTTGCAATTCAAAGTCGAGATACTTGAAAAGCTTGTGAGGAATGAATGCAATGGCTTTTACAAAACCTGGCTTCGTATCGTACTCTCCAAACATTGAGTATCCCCAATCCATCCAATGTGTTGTCACTATGTGAACCGGCATGTCAAGGTTGAAAATGATTGCACCGGGTGTATTTAAAGCATAGTTGTTGTCCGGGTCACTGTAGTAGTCGTCATTAAATTCCTGGTTATCAGGAGCACCTCTTAAAAATTTACCGATGGAATAGTTTGAATTCATTCCGGCCATTCCCATTACGCGGGCAGAGAATCCTACATATTTAAAGGCCTTAAATGCATGAATTTCTGCAGTTGCCTGGGGAACAAGGTGCGTGTTGATGGTATCAGCATTGAAATCCCAGCCAAGGCTTTCATCAACAGAGAAAAAATATCCCTCCCTGAAATTGTTTGGCCCAATCCAGTTTGTTCTGTCAATGTCGATTTTTTGTCCGACTTTTGCCAATGGAGTCTGGTTTAAGTCTATGTTATGGCTGTTGATTCCATCGGAATCCCAGTTGTATGTTATGCTAGTATATGGGGTGTATTTTACTTCCGTAGTATCATTAATATATCCAATTACAAAAGGCATGGATATACTGCCAAATTCAATGAAGTAGAAATCATCACCATATTTTGAATATTTTGTGTTTCTGATTAATGACTGCTTGGCAGAAAAAACAATCTTGTGGCTTTTGACTGGTACGGATACTGAAAGTCCAGTGGTATAATCAAATTCAGGCATACCACTGCCTAAAGTCCATCCAAAGTCAAGGCTATTGGACCAGGTTTCCTGTGTCTTCTTAATGTTGAAGGGGTAATCATAGGAAATGTTGAATCCTGCCGTTACCTTGGAATAGTTGGAAGGTTCATCTTCATCGCCAAAATTCATGTTGACGTCGGCATTAAATGGTGACATAAGGCCAAGAAAGTTATTGTCCTTGAGCTTGAATTTAACTTCAATGCCATCATTGGTGTCAAATTTTGGCTTAGGGAATATGATGAAAGTCGTAGTGTCATCATAGGAAAAGGTTGCTGACACCATGTTTATTCCATCGTCGGTGGTTTCGGAAATGCGATATTCAAATTCAATGTCTTTCAGGAGCCTGGTATTCTCGATGTGCTGCCTTACGCCATAAAGGTATCTTTCAAGGTGCTCCTCTGATTCAAAAATTTTGTCATACTGGATATCAGGAATGCTTCTTTCCACGGCATAAGGGTTAGTTTTGCCTTTTGGGGAATGAATGAGTTCCTTTATCTGGTATCTTTCATTTTCCTGGGAAAATGCACTGGAAATTGCAATGGCAGACACTAATGCAATACATAATCTTTTTGAGAGGGAATGATTGGACATATTAATATGCACCTTTTCCTTTTATTACAACAGCAATTGTTTTTATCAAGATCCAAAGGTCAATCCATACGGACCAGTTCTGGATGTAGTAGGTGTCAAGGTTGATTCTTTCTTCGTAACCTGTGTCGCTTCTGCCGGAAATCTGCCACATGCCACTAAGTCCCGGTTTTACGGAAAGAACATAGTCCGTATATTTTCCGTATTTTTCCAGTTCAGGTTTCGTAACGGGGCGCGGCCCAATAAGGGACATTTCTCCCGTAAACACGTTCCATAACTGGGGCAGTTCATCCAGGCTTGTTTTACGAAGGAATTTACCAAATTTGGTTACGCGTGGGTCATCGGTAAATTTTCGGTCCTTTTCCCATTCAGCAGCCCTGACAGGATCAGTGGCAAGGATTTGTTCAAGCATTTCCTGGGAATTGTTCACCATTGAACGGAATTTCCAGCACTTAATTTCCTTGTGGTATCTTCCAACCCTTTTGTGGCCAAAAAAAACCGGCCCTGGGGAAGTAATCTTTATGATTATGGAGATGATAATCGTTGCAAGAATGAGAATTGGTGAGGCTAGAAGACATGCAGCAATGTCCAGTGAACGCTTTACGAAAAGGGCACCTGGTTTTGTAAGGTAGTTCGTTGAAGAAAAACCGAGGATTCCTCCAAAGTCCTTCATTCTGAGGGAAAGGGCTGCGATGTTCCTGTCCTTTGGAACCCTGATTACATAGCGGAAATTTGTAAGGATCTTTTCAATGTCATTTTCATAGCCGCAAATTATGGCAACCTTTATCTTAAGGAATTTGAGGATGTCTTCTGTTTCCTGACCCTGCGTCAGGACGGGAATTCCATCAAAGGTGCTCAGGTGTTCCTGGGAGTCTGTAATGATAATGATTGGTATATAACCAAGGTATTTGCGTTTTGTCAGGCGGTCAACAATTTCCTTTGCTTCATCCTTCCTGCTGTATACTATGGCAGGTACACCCCACCAGCTGAACCTGCTGTAAAACCTTTTGGCAACTTCACGTCCCAGTGGCAGGAAAAGGGTGCAGAATGGCCATGCAAGGACTAGGGCTGCTGCAATGGGAATGAAATCGTACGTAGACTTGATGGTCATGATGGCAACGGCTTCGCCCATGAGGATGAAAAATGAAGTAATGGAAAAGCGCTTTATTTCTTCCTCGGGAGCAAGGAGAATTCCTGGATAGAGTCCTGTTGCATAAAAAATTGCAAAGACACCGGGCATGAAAACCGTATACTTAACAAAAGACTTGAAATTGATCCAGCTTGGATTGATGAAGTTGATGATAAAGAATCCAAGGCATATTGAAGCCATGAATACAATTGCATCCACAAGTGCCAATGCCGTTCCGGAAAAGAAAGAACTTGTATGCCTGTACTGAGATTTCAATTCTTTTATAAATTTATCATTTTTTTCCATTAATTCTATTATAGAAGAAAACTTGATAAAAGTCTATTTGCTTTTTGCAATTTTGCTCAAAATGAGTCTGGCCGTGGTTTCGTATGAGTATTTATGTGGAATTTCCCTGGGGTCAGGCCCGGTTTTCTCGCCGTTCCATATTGAATCCATCTTGTCTGCAAGATCGCTGATGTTTTCTGATTCAAAAAAAGTTACTGGGTAACCGTCGTAGATTTCCCTGAAAACCGGAATGTCGGATATGAGGGCATTGGTTCCCATGTACAGTGCCTGGAGTGGTGGAATTCCAAATCCTTCATACAGGGAAGGCTGCACTAGGACACGGGATTTTGCAATGAGAACCTTAAGCTCTTCGTCCCTGATGAAGCCTGTAAACTTTATGCTGCCAGGATGAGCCTCGTTTATTCTTTCGATTGTTGATTCTGCGGAATCATCTGAACTTCTGAAATTATCCTGGGCTCCAACAACGAGCAGAACCGGTTTTTCATCATGCGTGAAAGCTCTTTTTTCAAGGAATTTTTCGTATGCATCCAGCAGTACGGGAAGCCCCTTGTGTTTTTTTATGTTGCCAATGTAGATGATGGAGCCGTCTTTTTCCGGTTTTGGCTCAACCGGTGATTCAAGATATGCCGGAATGCCGTTGTAAACCACACACATGTCCTTTCTGCAGCCAAGTTGCTCCCTGATTCTTGTCCTGCTGAATTCCGAAACAGTAAAGATGCAGCATGATTTTGCGAGTGCATTTTTATAGAACAGCTTGCGTGCAAAGGTACCGGCTGCAGAAGCCAATCCCTTTACGTCGAGGAATACTACATCGTGAATCGTAGAATATACTGGAACTTTTATTCCCCCGGGAATGTTGCAGTACGGAGTGAAATATGCATCGCATCCGTTGATTTCCTTTAGAATATTCCTTGGAAAACTGAACAGTTCCTTCAGGGAAAACATTTTTACGCTGCAGGAAATGAACTGTGCATTGGGGAACATGTTTTTCTTGTCTTCAATGACACTGTCATCAAAACCGATGAGTACAAGTTTTTCAAGGTCTTTATATAAATAGGGGAGAATCCCGTCAAAAAAAGTTCCAATTCCGCTTTTTCCGCTCATGCGGCAGTCTACTGCAAGTTTCATTCCTTAGCCTCGCTTTTCATGATTTGATCAAGAAGTCCCTGGGCCGCATTTCTGTACGTGTATTTTTCAAGAACCGATTCAGGGGAATCAATTTTTTCTTCCAGCAGGGTGTCAAGGTTGACGTCGGGATTTGAGGAGTCGATGTAATGGGCGCAGTTTCCGTATATTTCCCCAAGGCTTGCATCTCTTGATACGATGACGGGTGTTCCCACTGACAGGGCTTCCAGTGGTGGTATTCCAAATCCTTCGTAGTAGGAAGGAAATATGAACGCCTTGCAGTTTTTCATCAGTGACTTGACTTCTTCATCCTTCACATATCCAAGGAGAATTACGTTGTCAAGGTTTTTAAGGATTTCAAGCTCCTCTGGTACAAGACCGGATATGGCCTTACCGCTGACGGCAAAAATTTCTTCAGGATTATTTTCCGCATGCCTTGCAATCCATACAAGGTTTTTCCGCTTGCTTAGGGAACCAAGGGTGAAATAGTATTTTTTCCTTTCAAGTTTTGGAAACCTGTCAAATACGGAATCGTCGTCAGCGATGAATTTAAAATGATCCCATCCATTTGGGACTACAGAAATCCGGGAGTCACTGCATTTGTATCTGGAAATAATCTGTCCTTTGCTGAAGTTTGAGACGGTAAAAATGTGCCTTGCGTTTTTTGCAATGTTCCTGTAATTCAATAGGCTGTAGATTCTGACAAGATTGTCCTTGAGTCCGGTAAAGTCTCCGGGACAATCTGCAGCGTAGATGTCGTGGATGAATTCATATCCGCACATTTTTCCAAGGGGAGCTGTGTTTGAAAATCCAAGGGCAATTGCTTTCCTTTTACGGCACTGCTTCTTGAATTCAACAAGATCCCATTTTGGAAAACCGTGGATTTCCTTTTCGGATGGAATGACTGTAATGTTCCTGTAGGATGGAATGGCCCTGGCGTTTGGTGGAACAAGGATTGAAAACCTAACATTTGGTTTATCAAGCGTATTCAGCAGGGAATCCATTTCCTTTAGCGTTTCAAAGGCAAACCGTTCTATTCCCGTAAGGTTCCTGCAAAGAAAGTTTCCGTTAATAAGAATATCAGTCATATTGTCCTCCGAAAGATGCAACAGGATTTCGTTTAATGGCTTGCGCTGGAATGCAGCGACCTTTGCCAGTGTCTAGAATTCAAACCATTCGCCTTCTGCTGTAAGGTACCAGTCTGCAAGAACTGCCTGTGACACTGGCGAATACCATGATATGCTTCCATTGTAGTTCAGGACTGCAAGTCGGTCTGAACTGCTTGCAACTTTTAATGGCATGGATGCAGAGCGCCTGTAAACGGTTGTCTTGTTTGAAAGCGTATTGCATGAGCGTATCTGGTTTTTTCCAATGTTTGTGTATACCAGCGGCAGCTTGATGGAAGTAAATGCATCGGAATCTTCAGACTGAAGGTTAAGGAGCATGGTACGTGATCCATTTTTCGGATTGTATGAGAACACTTCCGTCCTTGAAGAGTTCTCATCAGAACTGATGGAAATTCCATATACGTAGGAATTTTCCTTTCCGTAATCATAGCTTAATGAGAATGCTACGTCTCCTGGAAATTTGAGTGGTACTGTTTCTCCTGTCTGGATGTTTACGGAGATCAGCGGAGAGTCACCTCTGCCTGTAGCTGTCTTAGAAACATAGATTGTATTGTCGTTTATGAGTACGGCGTCCTGCAGCGAAGTTCCTGAGTAGACTTCATAGTTCTTCCTTGACTCAATGTTGAAGATGTTTACGGAAGAAGTTCCAAGGACGTAGACTATTTTGTTTCCTGCAATTCGCAATGACCGTATCTGGTTTGATGGGGTAAACAGGGTTGTCAGGCTGTCGCTTCCATCAGTTTCCAGGGTCTGAACTGCCTTTGCCTTGTTCTTTGACCAAAGGAGCAACTGGTCCCCAAACTTCATGATGTTAGTCTGGCCTGGATTTGTTCCAATCCTGTTCATGACCTTTGTATCATAGGAAGTCTGGAAAATGGAGTTTGCAGTAAGACAGTAGAAATTCTTTCCGCCTGCCTCTATGTCATAGATTTTCTGGTACATGTTTTCAGTTATGGCAAAGAGGGAATACATTTCCGATTCTGGAATGTCGGTCATGGTGTAGATGTTGCCTGACTGGGTTCCAAGAATTATGGTGCCTGAATTCTTTGCTCCACAGGTGAATTTGTCACGGCTCCTGAGGCCTGTAAAATTCTTAACGATAAGGGGTGCAGGCTGTGCATTTTCTGCAACCATCTTTTTCATCATATCGGAATCAATCATTTTGAGGGTGAATGTCTTTCCGTTTTCGGTTATAAAGTAAAGGCCCTGTTTTTCTCCGGATTCGAATTCAGAAGAAAAAATCAATCCGCCTGTTGCAGGGTAGGAAGCAAGGGTCTTGCCGTTCATTGAATCGATGATGTAAAGATAGTTGTCCCGAATTCCTGCAAGAAAACGGTTGTTGAAATTTCCCTTTCCAAAAACCATGGGCTGGTCCAGGTTTGACTGGGTGCTGATTTTTCTTTCAGTCTTAAGGGTCTTTAGGTTGTAGTAGACTATGGATCCACTCTTAAGGTAAAGCATTGCCCGGGTTTCGCTTTGGCCTGTTCTGGCCATGGTTACAATGCCCGGACAGTCGCTGATTTTCTTTGTGACGTTTCCGGTCTTTGCATTGAGGATGTATGTACCGTTTACTGCATTTGTCCCGATAAAAAGATGGGTTCCCTTTGCGGAATAGGAAAGGCAGGAAATGGAATCCGTGAATTTCTTGGAGAATTTCTTTGCGTATGTCTTTGGGTCGATTACCGTAATGCGGTTGACAGAGATGCCGTCGCTTTCATAAACTGCAACGTCTCCTGTTGACGGATTGCGTGCTATGAGACGGATCTGCTTGTCGGATATCTGGTAGTGTTCTCCCATTCCATCCTTAGTCCATTTTACGATGAATCCGTCGTTTCCTGCTGAATAGAAGGTGCTTGAAAAACTGGAAGATGTTTCAAGGGGCATCAGTTCATTTATTCTTCCTTCATGGGACTGTGTTGAAACATATCCCTGGGCAAAAGCAGACGTTAAAAGTGACAGTGCAAAAATTGATAGTATTCGTATGGCCTTCATCATTATCTCCAGGTTATTTTTTCATGAAATAAAATATATCACCAGTAAGGGAAAGAATGAACAGGGCTGCAACAATTGCAATTCCGCAGTACTGAATGTATAAAAGTATTTTTGGAGGAATTTTCTTTCCCCGTATGAATTCAATTAGTGCAAAAAGAATGAGGCCGCCGTCAAGGATTGGAACAGGCAGCAGGTTTGTAAGGAACAGCGAGATGCTGATTAGGGCAAGAAACTGCATGGAGCAGATGAAACCTGTCCTTATTCCCATGGAGAATCCAGACTGAACCGTTGACCCGAGAATGGAAGTAATCCTTACGGGTCCGGAAACTGCATTTGTTATCTTTACACCCTTAAAAAGCACGGGAATGCTTGTAATGGTCACCCTGATTATTTTTGAAGACTGAATGAAACCTTCCCTTATTGCAGCAGTGAAACATTCGGCCTTGTAAAGGTGCTGGGTTACTGAGTTTGGGTCTGAGACAATTCCTATTTTCCCGGCTCCGGTTTCCTTGTCCAGCAGCGTATGTACCGTAATGTCCAGGTTCAGGTTATCGCGAAGGATTTGTATGCTGACATACTGATCCGGGTGTGTTGCCACGTATTCAGCAATTTCGCTAAAGTCATTCATCGCAATATTGTTTATGGAAAGAATTGTATCGCCGCTTAGCATTCCGCTTTCGTGGGCAGGGGAAGGGGTGCCCGGGTATATTTCATCTGCCATGTCAACTTTAGTTCCTGCACTGTAGTATGTGTAGCCCAGTGTTGCAATTATGATGAATGCGGCAAACCCGAAAAACCAGTTAAAGAAAGGGCCTGCAAATGCAATGAGCAGTCTTTTTATGGGATGAACCATATAGAAGGAATCCGGATCTCCGGTAATTTCCTTTTTTCCCTGGTTGACTGCTTCGGCAAAGTCCTGCTCCCCCTTCATTGCGCAGTAGCCCCCCATGGGAACAAGAGAAAGCCTGTAATCGACTCCTTTGATTGTCTTGTGAAGAAGAACCGGTCCCATTCCTATGGAAAATGCTTCCACCTTTACACCAAAAAGCTTTGCGGCAACAAAGTGGCCAAGTTCATGAAAAAATACCAGAAAGCTTAATCCCATAAGCCCCAGAACAAAAGTCACTTTCTGTCTCCGGTTAGCTTGGCATACCAGTCTGTTGCAATTTTCCTGGCCCTGTCATCCTGCTGATACACTTTTTCAAGGGTATCGGGAACAAGGCTCCAGTCGCTTTCCAGGGTTTTTTCAACAATCTGTGCAATCTGTGGGAAGCTGCATTTTTTTTCAAGAAACGCATGAACTGCAATCTCATTTGCTGCATTGAATGCAATGGTATATGAATTGCCCTTGTCTGCACACCTGTATGCAAGGTTAAGCAGGGGGAATGAATCCGTTCTTGGAGGAAAAAATGTCATTTCACCGCATGATGCAAGGTCAAAGGAATCAAGATAGTTTTCCTTGTATTCAGGCCAAACCAGGGCACCGTAAATGGGATGCCTCATGTCTGGGTTAGAAATCTGGGCATAGAGCATGCCATCCTTTGTTCGTACAAGTGAATGAATAAGGCTTTGTGGATGGACAACAACCTTGATGCGGTCTGTCGGCATGTCAAAGAGTCTGGCGGCCTCGATAACCTCAAGTCCCTTGTTTGCAAGGCTTGCACTGTCAATCGTAATCTTTGGACCCATGTTCCACGTAGGGTGCTTCAGCGCATCCTCGACTGTTACATTGCTTATCTGTTCGTCAGTAAAATTCCTGAAGGGACCACCGCTAGCGGTAATGACGATTTCGCTGATGTTTTCGGTGCCGATTTTTTGCGTAAGGTTGAATATTGCGCTGTGTTCTGAATCAACAGGAACTATGCTGCAGTTGTGCCGTTTTGCCAGATTCTTGACTGCATGCCATGCCATGACAACAGTCTCCTTATTTGCAAGGGCAAGGTCAATTCCATTTTCAAGAACGATGACGCTTGGTTCTAGGCCGGCAGCTCCTGCAATTCCATTGACGGCAATATGAGCATTGCTTTCACTTACGAGTTTTCTTATTCCTTCAATACCATCTTCGGAAAATACGGTACCCTTGCAGTTGAACTCAGAGCAAAGGGCATCTACAGCCTTTCTGTTTGAACCTGCGGCAACACCACAGATTTCAAAGTCCCTGCTCATCTTTCTTGCAATATCGATGGTTTGGCTGCCGATGGAACCTGTACAGCCTAAAACAAGAACCCTTTTTTTCATCAGGCAAACGGTCCAAAAAGAATTACAAGAAGCAGGTAGTAAACAGGAGCTGCGACTACAATTGAGTCGATGGAATCGAGAACTCCTCCACGGCCTGGAATCAAATTTCCTGAATCCTTTACTCCTGCAGAACGCTTGATTACGGATTCCGCAAGGTCTCCTGTGATTGAAACCAGTGCAACCATGATGCCCATAAAAATCACCTTTACAAGGGATTCCCCGAATATATCAGGCCACACGAAAAATCCAATGACGCCGGCTCCTGCTGAACCGATGAAGCCGCCGATGAATCCCATGATGCTCTTGTTTGGGCTGGCCTTGATGATGCCCCTGTTGTTTTTTCCTAGGAGAACGCCAAGAAACCATGCAATGCTGTCACATAGAAAAACCATTAGTAGGAATACGCAGACAAAAGGAACGGTGAAGTCCTTACCTCCCATATCCTGGGCAAGCCTTGATACAAAAGTTATGAGGTATCCGCAGTAAGTAACGATGAAAGCCGACAGTCCAATTCTTGCAATGGAAGCTTCAAATTGAGACGTGTTTATCACTTCAACAAAAAGAATTGCAGTCAGGGCAATTACGAAAGCGTATGAAATTAGTTCCTGTCCGCCGGTAAAAATTACTCCTGTAAAGTAGGGCAGTACATTTATGGCGGAAGCAATAAATGCAACAAAAACCGTATTGCAGATGATGAATACCTTTGAAGGCAACTTGAATTTTAAAGAGAAAATGTCATAAAGTTCGTTTGCCGCAAGTCCTGATATCAAGCAAATGAGAACATGAAGAGGAAGGTGGTTAAAAAAAGGTGCTATTACTATTGCAAGTACTAAAGGAACACCGATAAAAAATACCAGCAGCCTTGATGCTAGTTTATTCATTGTGGGACAGCTCCAAAACGTCTTGTTCTTTTCTGGAATTCTACAATGTCGCTGTAGAACTCTTCCTTATGGTAGTCTGGCCAAAGAGTATCCTTGAAGATGAATTCAGAGTAGGCTGAATGCCACATCAAAAAGTTGCTCAGTCTCTTTTCTCCGCCAGTCCTGATGATGACATCTGCATCAGGCAGTTCCGGAAAATCAAAATGTCCGGATATTTCACTTTCCGTGATTTCGTCAGGATTCTTTCCTTCGGCAATCAGTTTTTTTACGCTTCTGATGATTTCATCCCGTCCACCATAGTTAATGGCAAGACAAACCGTCAGGCCCGTAAAGTTTTTTGTAGATTCTTCAATTTCGTTTACGTCTTTCTGAACAAAATCAGGAAGCCTAGTCTTGTCTCCAAGAATTCTGACCCTGATGTTGTTCTCCTTTGAAAAAGAAAAGTTGCTAAGCAGATATTTATGTATCAGGTTCATCAGGAAACCAACTTCCTGTTCCGTACGCTTCCAGTTTTCCGTGGAAAATGTATAGAAAGTCAGGAATCTCAAGCCAAGGTCGGAAGCAGCCTTTACGATTTCCTTGCCTCGCTTAAGGCCCTCCGTATGACCGTTGGTGCGAATCAGGTTTCTTTGTTTTGCCCATCTACCATTACCATCCATGATTACACCAACATGGAGTGGAAGGTTGTTTACATCTGGTGAAAGCAACTGATCCATGGAATTATTCCATTATTTCCTTTTCTTTTGCTTCGTAAACCTTGTTGATTTCGTCAATATATTTGTCGGTAAGCTTCTGAAGCTTGTCAGTTTCAGTCTTGAGCTGATCTTCTGTAAGTTCACCTGCTTTCTGCTGTTTCTTGAGGTCGTCATTTCCATCGCGACGAATGTTGCGGATGGTTGTACGGTAGTTTTCAGCTGTTGTCTTTGCCTGCTTAACAAGGTCCTTTCTGCGTTCAGCTGTTAGTGGCGGAATTGCAATGCGGATTACTTTGCCGTCATTGCTTGGATTAAGACCAAGTTCTGCCTTCTGGATTGCTTTTTCAATGTCACCCATGATTGACTTGTCAAAAGGTGCAATGATTACTGATCTGGCATCAGGAATAGAAATGGTTCCAACCTGATTGAGAGGAGTAGGTGTTCCGTAGTAGTCAACGCGTACTTTGTCAAAAATTGATGCACTTGCTCTTCCTGTGCGGATTGTATTGTATTCTTCCTTGAGTGCGTTTACTGTTTTTTCCATGCGGCTTTCGTTATCTGATGCCATTTTCAATCCCCTGATATAAAAGTATGACAGCGGTCTGAAATCAAACCGCTGTCTGGTTTATTTTGAATTACTGTCCAAGGAGGAACATGTTAACAGAAGCAAGTTCAAGCTTTGTTCCAAGTTCCTTTCCAACTGCATCAAGTCTCTGAGCAATTGTCATCTTGTCATCTTCAACTGAAGACTGGTCGAGAAGGCTAACTTCACCGAGTGTCTTGTTGATCTTTCCTTCAAGAATCTTTGCCTTTGCAGCTTCTGGCTTTGAAGCCATCTTTTCGTCAGCATTCATCTGGGCAACGAAGATTTCCTTCTGCTCGTCGATGAAGCTTTGTGGAACATCTTCCTTCTTAACGTATGCTGGCTTGTATGCAACCTGTGCCATGCAGCAGTCTGTTGCAAGAGCTTCTGCCTTTGGATCAGCAGAACCGTTGATGATTACGATGGCAGCAGACTTGAAGTCGCTGTGTACGTAGATTCCGCGTGCTGCATTAGCTGGAACTTCGATAACCTGTACCTTTGATACAGACATGTTTTCACGTGTACGTGTAGCAAAGTCGAGGAGAACGTCAGAAAGTTCCTGTTCTACCTTTGTGTATCCCTTTTCAAAAATAAGGTCAAGGATCTTTTCGCCGGCTTTCTTGAAGTCTTCGTTGTTAGAAACAAAGTCAGTTTCGCAGCAAAGTTCTGCAATTGCAATCTTGTTTCCAACCTGGCGAACAAAGATGTGTCCTTCAGCAGTTGCACGTTCTGAACGCTTTGCAACTGCAGCAAGTCCCTTTTCCTTAAGGAGTTTCATTGCTGCTTCGAAGTCTCCGTTTGTGTCATCGAGAGCCTTCTTGCAGTCCATCATTCCAGCTCCAGTTGTTTCACGGAGCTTCTTAACCATAGACATATCTGCCATTTTAATTTTCCTTATTTTGTGTAGTTGTCTTCGTCGAGAAGTTCGCTTTCTTTCTTGTCAGCATCAGCATCTTCAGACTTTGCTTCTGTTGGCTGGTAGTTAGAATAGTCAACGATTTCTTCATCTTCCTTCTTTGTAGAAGCATCTGTTGTAACTTCATCTTCATCACCGAGTGTATCGATGATCTTGAGTCCTGTTTCATTGTCTGCTTCGATTACTGCATTAGCAATGATTGATGTGAAGAGGGAAATGGCGCGGATGGCGTCATCGTTACCTGGAATTGGGTAGTCAATACCTTCTGGGTTACAGTTTGTATCAACGATGGCGATGATTGGGATACCCATTCTGCGTGCTTCAGCAACAGCAATCTGTTCCTTGTGTGTATCGATGATGAATACGGCTCCTGGAAGTTCCTTCATGTCCTTCATACCGCCGTAGTTCTTTGTAAGCTTTTCCTTTTCCTTGAGGAGGGCAGCAACTTCCTTCTTTGTAAGGTTGTCAAACGTTCCGTCAACTTCCATCTTTTCAATCTTCTTGAGACGGAGGAGGGACTTCTTGATTGTTGCGAAGTTTGTAAGTGTACCACCGAGCCAGCGGTTGTTTACATAGTACATTCCACAGCGTTCTGCTTCCTTTGCGATAGCCTGCTGTGCCTGCTTCTTTGTTCCTACGAAGAGAACTGACTTGCCAGATGAAGCAACCTTGCGGATAACTTCGTAGCTGTCTCTGATAGCAGAAATTGTTTTCTGCAAGTCGATGATGTGGATTCCGTTGCGGTCTGTGAAGATATACTTCTTCATACGAGGATCCCAACGCTTTACCTGATGTCCGAAGTGTACACCGGACTCAAGAAGACTTTTCATGGTTACAACTGCCATGAGTAACTCCTTCACTGGAAAAATCTTATGACTGTAAGTTGCAGCAGATCTTTCCTTCCTGATCTTTTTCTCGTGACTGAATTATTTTCAGCCCGGATGATTTCGTAACATTCTGAAATGGCCAACAGCCTTCAGGAATGTCCGGCAGACTATAGTTCAAACTATGAATTTATAATTCTGCTCCTTGAGAATATCATAAAGCTCAAAGATAGGCAAGCCCATAACTGAGCTTTCAGTACCCTCGATTTTCTTGATGAAGCAGGAACCAAAGCCCTGGATTCTATAGGCTCCTGCAGCATCGTGCCATTCGCTGGTTTCAAGGTACCATTCTATTTCCTCATCGGTCATGGAATTGAAGGTTACTTTTGTAACGCTGGTTCTTGTGGACATGTAATTGATCTGGCCGTTAAAGAGGGCAAGCCCCGTGACCACCTTGTGGGTTTCTCCCTGCAGGGTCTTAAGGAATGCAAAGGCTTCATCCCGGGATTTTGGCTTCCCGTAAATCCTGTTCTTGTGAATTATGACTGTATCTGCTGCGAGAATCCATCCGAATTCACGGTCGGGGGAAATTTTCCTTGCAACAGCGTCGATCTTTCTTGCTGCGAGATATTCCGGCGCGTTGTCTGGCTTAATGTCAGATGGAACTGTTTCGTCGATATCTGCAGGCATTACGACGAAAGGTATGTTCAGTGACTTGAGGATCTGCTGCCTTCTTGGCGAAGACGATGCTAAAATTAAGGGTTCCATGCCTATAATATAACCATAAAAAGTTAAAATCGCAACTTTAAAAGAATCTTAAATGGTTGGGGACACTTTTTTTTGTTCTTTGGGTTGACAATGAAACGCCATAATGACAATATGGTGGGCAGTTGAGAGATTAGCTCAATTGGATAGAGCGTTAGCCTCCGGAGCTGAAGGTTGTGGGTTCGATTCCCGTATCTCTCGCTAGTTTAAAATAATAAAAGCCGGTACTCGAGTAGGGTGACCGGCTTTCTTTTTGGACTTTTCAGATTCTATTCTGAATCCTTCTTTTTTGATCCACCCTGCTGGATGGAATTAAGAAGCTGCTGTGCCTTGTCTCTTACAGACTTTGCATATCTTGTGTTGCTTCTGATGGCAACAATGGATGCAACCATGGCATTCTTGTCCTGAACTGAACCTTCAAGCTTTTCGTATGCATTGAGGACTTCAAGTGCAAGAGAGCTGGTTGGATTGAGGACTGCATATTTTCTGTGAACGAATTCAATCATTGAAACAACTTCGTCATTATCGTTGATGCCAATGTTACCAAGGGAACGGATGGCTGCCGTAACAACCATTGGTTCCTTGTCTTCAACTGCAATTGAAACGAGGGTGTTCTTTGCTTCTTCTGTCTGAACTTTTCCAAGAAGGTCGCAGGCTGATGCCCTTACGTCAGGGAAGTTGTTTGTAATGCGGCCGTTTGTCCTGGCCTGTGTTCTTACGCCTTCACCTGCAAGTCCACTGAGGGATGCAACGATTTCCGGTGATGTTCTTCCGCCGTCAACAGCATCTGCAAGGTAACTGAGGGCAAGCTGCTTATTGTCGTAGTCGTCAGAAGCTGCGAGTTCAGAAATGAGGGCTGATTCTGCGCTTCCACCCATGTATTCGTCTTCTACTGTTGTTTCCTTTGCTGTCTTCTGGCTTTTTACTGTCTGTTCCTGTGCAAAAACCGCCTGTGAAACTAAAATACAAGCTAAAGCTGTAATTAGTTTTGTTGCTTTCATAAGGCTCCTCCTATGGATTACCTGCTAGTTTATAGTATTGCCGCCAGAAAATCAAGATTTCATTAAAAAAAATGGATTGTTCCGGCCGTTCAAAAAATCAGTCTGGATTCTTTGGAAGAACCAGTCTCCAGTGGTCGTTGGTTTTCTTGAACGTGTAGTATACAATATCAGTATCGTCTTCAACCTGGACAACCTTTACCAAATCTTCAGTTATGTATCGAATTTCTTCCACCGTATGGCCGGCTCTTGCTGGAATGAACACGAACCTGAAGTAGTCTTCCAGGGTAAGGAGACGGAGTCCCTTCTTTTTCAGGAGGGAAGATGCCTTTGTAAGGTTTCCCTTCATTGACCAGTACTGGCGGCTTTCCGGATCCACGTACTTGTACCATCCGTTGTAATCGTAGTTCTTCATGTAAAGGTCAAGGTTGTCGATGATGTGAAGAACCTTTGACTTGTCGTCTTCGAATACTTCCTTTGTAACGTGTACATTTTCCGTTGAGCGGGTATATTCGTCCTTTGCAGGCTCTGGGGCAGGTTCCGGCTGTGGGGCTGGTGCTTCCACTTCCTGCTTGGGTTCTTCTGAGGCTGGTGCTGTTGGTGCTGATGCGCATGATCCAAGTATAAATGCTGCCATGGCGACAATTATAAAATTGTTAATTCTCTTCATAATTATTTACTATAATGCGTTATTAATTTTACGTCAAACTTAATTGAGATTTTTTTTGTGAATTTATATAATAATTCCATGACAAAAGCAGTTTTTCCAGGATCTTTTGATCCTCCGACTTTAGGCCACATGAATCTCATAGAAAGGGCAAGCCGTCTTTTTGATTCCCTGGATGTTGTTGTTGCGGTAAACCCTGAAAAGAAGTCCCTTTTTTCCGATAGGGAACGCCTTGAAATGCTGGAAAAGCTTACTGCCGGATTCAGCAACGTGACGGTACATATCTGGGATTCTTTAATAGTAGATTATTGCAAGAAAACCGGTGCCGGATTCCTTGTGAGGGGAGTGCGCAATGCCATGGATTTTTCCCATGAATTTGACCTTTCCCTAATGAACAGGCATCTTTGTCCTGATGTGGAAACCCTGTTTATTCCTACGGAACAGAAGTATTTTCTTGTACGCTCAAGCAGCATCAAGGAATGCGCAAAATTCGGAGGGGACATAAGCACCATGGTTCCTGCTATTGTTGAGGAAGAATTGAAGAAGAAGTTCCGCTGATGGATGCAGGGGGGGAAGCCCCTGAAAAGATTATTTCAAAATAACAAAATTTGTCAAAATGTCATAAAAAGAGTTAAAAAAGAATTGACAAATGGTTCAAAATGACTTTATAATTCTTGACATAAAAAGGGAATCTGTAGTAATATCAACAACGTTATACAGACAACTTAATCAAAATAGCGAGGTTATATACTATGGCAGTACCTAGATCCAAAACATCAAAGGCCGTAACAAAGAGAAGACGTGGCGTTAACATGCACTTGGATACACCTAATCTTGTTCCATGCAGCAACTGCGGAAACCTTGTTCTTCAGCATCATGTATGCCCGAAGTGTGGTTTCTACAAGGGACGTCAGGTTATTACTCCGGAAACAAATGCCTAATTTAGGAGAAAGAAATGGACGAATTGTTTGAAAAGATTCAGAAGCTTATTGCAGACAAACTTGGAATCGACGCAGAAAAGGTAACTTTGGAAGCATCTTTCCGTGGTGATCTCGGTGCAGACAGCCTTGATACATACGAACTTGTTTATGCAATTGAAGAAGAAATGGGTGTTTCTATCCCTGATGACAAGGCAAATGAATTTGAAACAGTAAAGGATGCTTACGACTACATCAAGTCACAGCAGCAGTAATTTCTGTTGATTTTCAGAAGGGCACAGTTTTTGAACTGTGCTTTTTTTTTATTTAAAATGTTTTTTTAGGGTGTTTTTTGGATATTGTATGAAAATCAAGAATTTTTTCTATCCTCAAAAGAAGCTTACAAGGGAGAGGGTTCATAAGCTGGATGAATTCTGCAGGAACCTGGACATTAAGTTCCGTGACTATGCGGTTCTTGACCTGGCATTCCACCACAAGTCTTTTTCCAATGAAAATTTGGACCACAGGAAGTATAACAACGAGCGCCTTGAGTTCTTGGGTGACAGCGTCCTTGGCCTTGCAACGGCTGCATTCCTTTATGAGGACATGGCTGAAAAGAACGAAGGTGACCTGGCAAAGATTAAGTCTAATGTAGTCAGCGAACAGGTTTTGGCTCCAATTGCCCTGGATAAGATGCACATTGACCGTTATCTTGTCATGGGTCGTGGCGAGGAAATGTCAGGTGGAAGGACCAAGAAGGCCATTCTTGCCGATGCGGTGGAAGCCGTGATTGGTGCCCTTTACATTGACTCTGGATATGAGGCTGCAGAAAAGCTTGTGCTTGAAATTATTGTTCCTGAAATAAGAAAGGTTCAGTCTGACACTGGAAACAGGGACTACAAGACCATGCTCCAGGAATACTGCCAGAAAAAGCTTGGTGCCTGTCCGACATACTCCCTGGAAAAGACTTCCGGCCCAGACCATGACCGCACTTTTTATGTCTGTGCAATCGTGGGCCAGAACAGGTATCCTTCTGCTGCAGGAAAGAACAAGAAAAGCGCGGAGCAGGCTGCAGCAGAAGCGGCCTGCCGGGTCCTTGGAATCTGCGAGTGACCTACTGCAGGAGCATCTTGTCGCTTGAAATGCCCTTGTTCTTTATTGCACGGAATTTTTCCACAAGGTCGTCCATGGTCAGGTTTTCCTTTTCTTCCCTGTCTATGTCGAGGATTATTTCCCCTCCGTCCATCATCAGGAGCCTTGTTCCGTAGTCCAATGCATGCTGCATGTTGTGGGTTACCATCATTACCGTCAGGTTGTATTCCCTGGCGAACTTTTTTGTAAGTTCCATTACGATTGCGGCATTTGTTGGATCCAGTGCTGCCGTGTGTTCGTCAAGGAGCAGAAGGTCCGGCTTAGACATGACTGCCATCAACAGGGTGAGGGCCTGCCTCTGTCCTCCGGAAAAAAGTTCTACGTTGTCGTTGAGCCTGTTTTCAAGACCCATGTCCAGTACCGACACCTGCCTTTTGAATTCTTCCCTAAGTTTTGAATTGAGGCTTATCTTGAGTCCCTTGAATCCCTTTTTTGAGGCGATGACCATGTTGTCCTCGAGGGACATTTTTCCTGCCGTTCCCAGGAGCGGATTCTGGAAGATGCGGCCGATGTAGCGTGCCCTTTTGTATTCCTTTTCCCTTGTTATGTCTTCAACGCCCCTGCCTGTTTCGCGGAGAATGGTTCCGCTTGAGGCAGAATATGTTCCTGCAATGACGTTGTACAGGGTGGATTTTCCGGCGCCGTTTGACCCAATGACCGTTATGAAGTCGCCCTTGTTGATCTTGAGGTTTATGTTTTTTAGGGCGTGGTTTTCGTCGGGAGTGTTTCTGTTGAAGACGATGTTAATGTCCTTGAGTTCAATCATGATGGTCTCCTGAAAATTTCCTTGAAACGGCTTTCGGTACCTTGATTCTGTCAAGGACATCCGTTTTTGAGATTATGAGGCAGATGATGATGAGGATTCCGGTGACAAGCTTAAGGTCGTTTGGCGTTATGTGGATCTTGTAGCCGTAGCTTCTTGCAAGAATCATGAGGGCACGGTAGACGATGGAGCCTATGAATACGCGGAGGGTCTGCAGTCCGATTCTGTTGGATTTTATGATGAATTCCCCAAGCATGAGGGAAGCGAGTCCCGACACAACGACGCCGGTACCCATGCCAACGTCTGCAAAACCGTTGTACATTGCTGCAAAACTTCCTGCAAGGGCTGCAAGTCCGTTTCCGAAGCAGATGCCGATGGTCCTGACTACGTTGGGATTTACTCCCTGGGAGATGATGAGCTGAGGGTTTGAACCGAGGGCACCCATGGTGAGTCCCAGGTCCGTGTGGTAGTAAAGGTCCATGAGGAACTTGAATATGACGATGAAGATGATGAGGAAAATCACCAGTCCCCACTCAACGTCAAGCCCAAGGCCCAGGGTGTAGAAAAGGTCGTAGGACCTGTCGTAAATCCTTGAGAAGAGGGTATCTATCTTGAGGAAGGAGATGTTTGCCTTGTTTGACATTATCCGCAGGTTCACGGAGTAAAGCATGGTCATTGTAAGGATTCCTGCAAGGAGGTCGGGAATCTTGAGCTTTGTGTATACTGCACTTGTTATGAGGCCAGCAACAAGCCCGGCAAGGAATGCAAGGATTATGGCTGGAACCGGCGGCATGCCATGGCTGAGGCAGGCGGCGAGTACGCATGCTCCAAGGGGAAAACTTCCGTCCACAGTCATGTCGCAGAAGTTAAGCACCCTGAAGGTTGAGAACACGCCAAGAACCATTATGCCATAGATGAGGCCTTCTATTAGGATTGAACTGATCATATTATTTGGCTGTAAGCTTTCCGTTCTGGTAGATGAGGTTTGCCTGGCTTACGAGCTTGTCGTCAACCTTGATTCCGCAGTTTGCAGCTGCGTCCAGGTCGATGAGGAAGTCGCTGTCGGAAGGGTTTGTCATGAAGCGGATTGGAAGGCTTGATGGCTTTGCACCGTTGAGGATCTGCACGACCATTTCTCCGGTGGCACGTCCTGCCTTGTAGTAGTTGAATCCTGATGCCATGAAAATTCCGCCCTGGCGTGCAGCAGTCACGTCACCAGAGAAGACTGGTTTTTTTGCCTTTCCGAATACGTTTACAACTGATGCGATGGCGCTGAACACGGTGTTGTCCGTTGAAAGGTAAAGTCCGTCGCAGCGGCCGACGATGGCTTCACATGCTGCCTTTACTTCGTCGGATTTTGTGATGCTCTGGGTTACCAGCTGGATTCCTGCTTCCTTGCAGCCTTTTTCCACGAGGGCGAGGGCACTTGCTGAATTGTCTTCGTTGCTTGTGTAGATGTAGCCCAGGGTCTTGATTCCTGCAACTTCCTTGAAGAGCTTGATGTGCTGTTCCGTAGGAATGGCATCGCTCATGCCGGTGATGTTGCGTTCTCCATGGGCTGTTGTTGATACGAGGCCTGCTCCTACAGGATCAGTTACCGTTCCAAAGACAACGGGAATGGTCTTGAGTGTTGTTGCAAGGGATACGGCGATTGGAGTTGCAATTCCGACTGCAACATTTACGTTTTCTGCCTTGTACTGGGCTGCAATCTGTGCTGCAGTTCCTACGTCGCCATTGGCATTCTGGAGGTCATATTCTGCATCGATGCCTGCATCCTTGATGGCATCCATGACACCGCGTTCCACGTCGTCCAGGGCAACGTGCTGTACGATTTTTGCAATGCCGATTTTTACCTTTTTGCCTGCTGCAGGTTTTGCAAAGGCTGCACCAAGACAAAGGGCAGCTGCTGTCACTGTAAGAATTATCTTTTTCATTGTAGTTTTCTCCTGATGGATATATGTTACTACTAGTAGAAACAAATGTCAAAGGAAATTGTGCACGTATGAGGGGGGGG
>JAZLGN010000061.1:0-66293 GCA_045616325.1 Treponema sp. | reverse complement strand
AGGGGCGCGAAGCGGCCACCGCAGCGCAGCGAGGAGGCTGGAGCCGAAAGGCGCAACCCCGGAAAGCCCGACCTGCCGTAAGGCAGGGAACGCCCTTTATACTATTGAATCTGGAAAATATGACCACATCCGTTTGAACTCCCCTAACGGTGATATGGGCGAGTTTTATACAGCCAAAGGATGAATAAAACTCGGTGAGCAATCGTAGGTTACGAATTTTACTGCCACATTTGCCTAAAGGTTTACAAATCTTGCAGCGGCCTTGATTTCAGCGAAACAGAAAATTTCTTTTCAATTATTTTGGGTAAATCCTGAAAACAAAGTTCGCCCAGAAGGCTTTCGAGTTTTTCCTGGATTTTAGATGCATCCCTTAAAAACAGGTCTGCAGGATGAACATCTAGTGCATTAGAAAGTTTTACTATCATGTCGAAGGAAGGTTTGGTACGGCCTGCTTCAATCTGTCCGATCATTCCATCAGTGCAATCAGCCTGAATTGCCAAATCTCTTTGTGAATAGTTTCGTTCACTTCTATAATATTTAATGTTGAATCTGAAAATCTCAAATAAGTCTTCCATATGCTTAGTGTAATTACAAGATAATTAGTAAAATTTAAGCGTGACTTAGCGTTATTATTACTTTATAATACTGTAACTAAGCAAAATTAACTTTTTGCTAACTACTACGAAGTTACAGAGTTTTTGATGATTTACGATTTGTCACTTAGGGAAGAAGAGATTAAGAAGCGTGTTGGGAATGATTTTTTTTGCAAGTTTGAAACATCCCACATTCTTGGTAACATTGATTTCTGCGTTTCCATTCGGAACGGCTTGGGACTGACAACAGATTCTGACATTCAGAGCCTTCTTTGGGCGGAATCAAAGAAGGGAAAAAAGGAAGACATTAACGAAAGCTTTGTTCAGCTGATCCTTACAATTGGAAAAGAAAAAACCAACGAAAAATACATGCCGCCTGCCTACCTAGGTGCCTTTGATGCGGAAAAAATTGCCTTCATTGAATACCACAAAATCCTCCACATTTTTTCACAGAACGACTTTAACTGGAATGTGACGCCCAGCAATCATGACACAAAGGAATTCAAGCAGCTTTATTCCCTTTGTGAAAAAATCCTTGATGAAGAAAAGACGATCTTCAAGTATGAATCTGATGAAAGGGAAATAAAGGAATTCATAAGGAACAATCTTGCTTTCGGAAAAACTGAAAAAATCCAGGTGACAAAGAACAACTTCATCGCCGTGTTCAACAAGTGGTGCAGCGAGGTTATGCCTGACATTGCAATGAACTGGGAGCAGGCAAAAAAAGTGAATATTTTCTGCGGAGATTTTTTCCTGGCCGACTTAATCAACGACACTACAAAAACCCTATATGAAAAGCTCGACGTAATTTTCAGTGACGGAAAATACAGGTTCCAGCGGGAAATTGACAGAATGCTTGGAACCGAAATGTCAAAGACGACACAATTGAAAAACATAAAGAATTACAGGGCCTTCTGGAATAAATACGAGAGACCGCCAAGGGAAGAACACTGGCAGTGGTTCATTGAACGAAAGGATCTGCTTGTTCCCCAGGATGTACGCGAGCGGAAAGGAAGTTTCTTTACACCGCAGAAATGGGTCCAACTGAGCCAGAAATATATTGCCGATGTTCTTGGCGAGGACTGGCAGGACGACTATTACATCTGGGACTGCTGTGCCGGAACCGGAAACCTCCTGAAAGGGCTATCCAACAAGAGGAATGTTTTTGCATCTACCTTGGACAAAGGCGATGTTGGAATAATGAAGGAACTTGCCGACCGCAACGTGCTTCCTGTTTTTGAAAACAACATTTTTCAATTTGACTTCCTGAATGACGATCTGCAGAGTGAAAAGGTTCCTGAACAGCTTAGAAAAATTCTTGCAGATGAAAATGAACGAAAGAAGCTGGTGATTTACATTAATCCACCTTATGCGGAAGCGGCAAGTAAAAATACTGTAAATGGCACAGGTGAAAATAAAACAAATGTTGCTGTTTCAATGAATACTTATAAAAAATATATTGATGAAATTGGAATTGCAGGACGAGAACTTTTTGCACAATTCTTCATAAGAATTTATTCTGAAATCAGTGGTTGCATTCTTGGTGAATTTTCTAAGACAAAACATATTCAATCTCCGAATTTTTCAGAATTCAGAAATGTTTTTACGGCAAAACTGGAAAAAAGTTTTTTGGTTCCAGGCAATACATTTGATAATGTAAAAGGAAACTTCCCAATAGGATTTTTCATCTGGAATACTGATGAAAAAGAAAAATTCAAAAAAATTGAAGCAGATGTTTATAACAAAGATGGTATTTTTGAATTCCATAAATTGCTGCAAATAGAAACTGAATCAAGAAGCATAAATGATTGGATTATAGAAACACGAAATCGAATAAATGAAAAAAGCATCGGATATATGTCGGCTAAAGGAGCAGACTTTCAGAATCAAAACTATAATTTTATTTTAAATAAGAAAGACCAGCTTCCTCATCCCCGTGGAACAATAGTAACAACAAAAAATCTTACAGAAATCGGAATATATATTGCTGTACGCCAGTGCATTCCTGGCAATTGGTTAAATGACAGAGAACAATTCAGATATCCCGACGACCGCTGGAAAACAGACCTTGAATTTCAGTCAGACTGTCTTGCATACACATTACTTCACGGCCAAAACAGAATTTCCTCAGCCCACGGCACAAACCACTGGATTCCTTTCACGGAATCAGAAGTAAATGCAAAGCAGGCTTTTGAATCAACCTTCATGACAGACTTTATGAAGGGTCTCCTCAAGCCCAAGGAATCCAGAAATCTTGGCCTTATAAAGGAAGATTCACCTGTTTATGACGGCACACAGAAAATTCTTTTCTCAGATGAAGCAAAAGCGGTTCTTGAAGCAGGCAAGGAGCTTTACAGATATTACCATTCAAGGCCTCATGTTACAAGGGAAGCAAATAACGCATCCTTCTACGACATCCGTGCCGCCTTTCAGGGAATAGGCCCCAGCGGAAAAATGAACAGTTCCTCAACAGACGAAAAATACAATTCCCTCATAGCAGCCCTTCGGGCAAGGCAGAAAATTCTTGCAAAGAAGATAGAAGCAAAAGTCTACGAGTATGGATTTCTAAAATAGATTTTGAAAGCCGACGCGGACTGCGGCAAGAAAAACTCAAAGAATAAAAAAGTTCTACGGACTTTTTTATGACGCGTTAGGGATTGGTGGACCTGCCGGTCCTTGCAGAATCCATATAACCCAGACGATAAACTTAAGGGAGTTTTTCGTATTTTTTCTTTTGAAAAAATTGACGCGGACTGCGGCAAGAAAAACTCAAAGAATAAAAAAGTCCTACGGACTTTTTTATGACGCGTTAGGGATTGGAGGGGCGCGAAGCGGCCACCGCAGCGCAGCGAGGAGGCTGGAGCCGAAAGGCGCAACCCCGGAAAGCCCGCCGGCGAAACCGCAAGGTTTCGCTGAACGCCCCACCCATTAAAAAAAACACCTTTCCACCCACTCCCAACCTAAAAAAATGTAATTAATCGGAAAAATATATGATAAGAAATTCAATAAGCATGACATCATGTATTCATGAAGAAATACAGCAACTTTTTATTTGGAATTAAAGCAGGCGTCATTTCCATGTGCATAAGTGCGGCCTTCATTGCCACAATACTTACGGGCTGCTCCATGAACAGTGATGACGGTGATTCAACTGAAAAACAAAATGCAGAAAATCAGATTGAAGACAGCTACGATCTTTCGGATTATGAGGAAACTTTTTGCGACGACTTTAACGGATCGGAACTGGACCTTACAAAATGGGAACGCTGCCCCGAATGGCAAAGGCAGGATCACGGCGGATACTGGAGAAACGAATGCTCTTATATCCAGGAAGGAAATCTTGTACTTGAAGCACGCCGCGGTACAACCCTTGAAAGCGGTGCCATAAGGTCAAGGGGAAAATTCATGCAGAATGGTGGAGCCTATCAGATTCGCTTCAAGGCAGAAAAGAAAAGCGGACTGTGGTCTGCATTCTGGCTCATGTACAGCAATTCACCAGACACTGACGGAAGGGCTGCCAATGATGGTGAAATCGACATCTTTGAAATCATATCAAATGACAACGGTTCGCAGTATTTAAACAGCGCAGTACACTGGGACGGTTACAGCCAGAATCACAAGATGAATTCCAGCAAATATCCCATTAGGGACGACTTCTTTGACAACTGGCATACCGTCACTTTTTTCTGGGGCAGCAAATACTACGAAGCTTTTCTTGACGATGCAGATGTTCCATTCTGGAAGGGAAACGTGTCCCGTTACGGCGGAACTGCCAGCAGTGACCATTACATAAAGATAACCTCAGAATTTGGCACTTGGGGAGGACCTGTTACAAGTACGACTCTGCCTTCATACTTTTACGTTGACTGGGTAAAGGCATACAGGCGAAAACCGGCGCAGAATTGATCATGTATCGTCTTCACGTATTGGGCGCAACCCATGATTGATTCATCAGATTGCACCCAATGCTACTTGCCAAGGATTTTTATTCTACCTGCGCCATGGGGATTTTCATAATCCAGCTGGTAATTATCATAGGATGCAAGGGGCGAGTTCTGTGTATTTACCACAGGATAATCCCCTTCAGCCTTGAAACTCCTAAAATAGTCCGACATTACTTCAAAATCCTGTGCAGCATAATCCACCACCACGGGACAGTTCCTGAACATTGAAAGTCCGTTACCGCTGTTCCTCAAGATGTAGTTTATTCCGCCTACGGCATAGACTTTTTCAGGATCAAGTTTTTCGTAGGTGCCAGCATCCTTGTTGTATACCTCAACATTCCTTACCCTGTATTTTCCTTCGACAGACTGGAACATTCCATTGCCATCGATTTTTACCGTACTTGCATGGGATGGATCCACGGTATAGCGAAGGCCTGCCACCTGCAGGAACCCGCCGTTTTCTGCAGGACAGTTCCATTCGCTGTCCCACTCACCTGTCACGGTAACGCCCATCTCAAGGCTGTCAAGAATCTGGCGGCCCGTTGCATTTATGAGGCAGATCATGTTTCCAAAGGGCATTACATTTTTTACGTCGTTCAATGTTACAGGTCCTTCCTTTATAAGAGTCCTGATTCCACCACCGTTATAGAGGGCGATGTCACAGTTCATTTTCTTTTCCATGTTGAAGAACCAGTAAATGGTGTCGGCGCAAAAATCCCCCATGTTGGTTTCCTGTGCGCGGACGAGCCTTATTTTTTCATCATCAGGAGAAGACACGTAAAGCCTTGAATCAAGGACTGCAACCTGCTTTCCAAGGGATTCGGTGACGGTGGAAATAAGTTCTTCCTCAATCTTTTCCACGCCTACACTGGAAGAATCATATTCCCTGACAAGGCTTGTGGAAATTCTTCCGTCCAGGGAAATCGTCATGACACCGGCAGCCGAAAGATATGATCCAGTCTGTGTTGACAAAACAGGCCTGCCTGATTTATCAGTGATCACTTCACCTTCAATCTCACTATGGGAATGGCCTCCAATAAAGGCATCAAGTCCGGACGTATTCTTTATGATGTCCGTGCTGCTTACGCCCTTCTTGATTTCATCCATGCTTACACCTACATGGGCGATGGCTATGCAGTAATCAACCTTTGAGCGCACCCTGTCAATCTGCTCCTGAACCTGATCATATAGGTCCTGTGGATTATTGAGGCCTGCAACAGTGTAGATGAAGTTTCCATCCCCATCCTGGAATTCTGCAGGTGTGGATGAAGTCATGGTTTCGGGAGTTGATATTCCAATGAATGCGATTTTCCTTCCACCACGATTGATGATCCTGTAAGGTTCAAAGGCTTTTCTTTTCCCGTCTTTTCCAAGGTACTTGAAGTTGCAGCTTATGTACGGAAACTTTGCCTTCTCACGCAGGCTGTAAAAATGATCGACGCCAAAATCAAACTCATGGTTTCCAAAGGTTGCAAGATCATAGCCTGCTTCATTCATCAGCCTGACTATTCCCTCGCCATTGCCTACGGTGCTGTAGGTACTTCCCTGAATTTCATCCCCTGCATCTACAAGAATGACGGCCTTGTTTTCCGCCTTAAGATCACCGGCCATTTTTGCAATCTTGGAAAAGCGCAAGGCAGGAACATCGCCGCCATCAGTTTTTTCCGTATTTGCAATGTACGTGTGAACGTCATTTGTATATAGAATGACGAGTTCAGATTTTTTTCCATTTACCGCACATCCGGTAAAAACCAAGGCCAGCGTAAGAAATAAAAGTACACGTTTCTTCATGAGCAAACTCCCAAAATGAACATTCACGAACTCCAACATTATAGCAGATTTTATGGAAAAAATTAAGCTTGACCTTAAAACAGAAAGCACCCCCATTCATCCATTTGCAAAACATTCCATAAAAGTTTATAACTTACAGCAGGAGACAGCAATGGGTTCAATATTGATAAAGGACACCACAAGGGAAGAAAGGGAACGCATCGTGCTCGAATCCCTGGGCGATGAATATTCAACAGGATGCGGTTATGAAGATGCAGGCATAGACTACCAGCTTTACATCGATGGAAAAAAGGAACTGCGCGAACTGAACATGGAAGCACGCTGCGGCTTTGTAGTTGCACATCCGGAAGAAAGCAAGAACGGCTGCAGCTCACTTTAACCTTCCCCCATAAGGAAAATCGAATTTGGAAAAAAAATACAGGGCAGTCTTTGCAGACCTTGACCGCACACTGCTTAATGGCGAAGGAAAAATTTCTCAGTTTACAAAGGACACCATAGAAAAGCTCCTTGCATCAGGCGTGGACTTTCTTCCATGTTCCGGCAGGTCCATTAAGTCTTTTCCAGAATTCCTTTTTGGCATAAAGGGAATCCGTCACGGTGTTTCTTCCAACGGAGTATCCATCGACGACATGCAGAAAAGATGCAGCCTTGACCACCTTGTAATTCCTGCTCATGTGCCACCACGCATCCTTGAATTCCTGAAGGACGAGGACATTTACCTTGAATGCTTTCTCGACGGACAGGGCTACACCCAAGGAAAATATTTTGACGATCCAAAGGCCTTTGATGAAATTACCTTTTCCGTGGAATACATCAAGACCACGAGAAAAACTGTGGATGACATGAAGGAATTCATAATTGCCAACACTGACAGGATCGGTTCACTGGACATCATCGTGCATCCCGGGGATTCCATACGGATTTTTGAAAGGCTTAGGGCTGCATTTCCGGAAGTGTACATGACCAACAGCGAAAAATTCCTCATAGAGATTTCAAATGCAGGCTGCGGAAAACACAACGGAATAAAGCGCTACTGCCAGATGTTCGGCATAAGCTTGCAGGAAACCGTTGCCTTTGGTGACGGCAACAATGACGTGGAAATGATTTCAACGGCAGGGCTTGGAATTGCAGTTGAAAATGCCACACAGCAATGCAAGGAAGCGGCGGACAGAATCGCAGGCAAAAATACGGAAGACGGAGTTGCATGGGAACTTTGCCGTATGTTCAACCTGCATTAATAATAGCAGCAGTCCCATTCCATCAATGCAGCCATTCCCCTAATTTTCCTGGATCAGCACCTTATAGTTTTCCTTGTCCCTGAATTCCCCGGGAGTCATTCCAACAGATTTCCTAAAGGCTGCTGAAAATGCACTTTGAGAGGAAAACCCCAGGGACATGGCAATGTTAAAAAGCGTACTTTCCGAATACAGCAGCATGTTTTCCGCGGTCTTCATCTTTGCGTCAATGATGAATGCCTTGGCCGTCATTCCGGTCTCCCTTGCAAAGAGCTTTGAAAAATAGCTTGGGTTAAGGCCTTCATTTTTTGCAACGGCTTCCATGGTCAGCGGAAGATGAAGATGGTTATATATGTAGTCGATGCTGTTTCTTATGTGATAGGAAATTGCAGGAGTCTTTTTTATTGTCCTCATTCTTGTCGCATAGTCCAGCTGCATCTCACAGATGAGGTCTATCACTTCTGCAGGTTCCTTGCACTGGTCTGCCCTCCTGATGTAGATGTCGCTCAGGGCATAGGATTCTTCCTGGGACATGCCTGCATCTATGCAGACCCTCGAAACAATTCCAACGCCAATGACAAAATGATAGATGTTGTTGCGTAAAAGGTTTTCAGAAAGGGTTCCCTTTCCCCTGTAGAAATTCTTTTTTATGTAGGCTATGTTTTCCTTTACCTTTTCAATGTTCCCGTACTTGATGTCATTGTACCTGGAAAATTCACTCTTAAGGTTTGTGCGCGAAAAATCCTCGTCCTTGGAAAGATAGGGATGATAGCTGAGCTTTTTTTCCGATTTCATGACAATCCTCCACGATAAATGATGCCATAATTTTATAAAAAATGCCATATAATTATAAATTCAACATGAAAAGGCAATCTATTATCTATCCAGAGGAGAGGTCAGACATCAGCTTGACCATATAGGGCATCTCTAAAATTTGTAATTTTTAGTGACCCAACATAACATTCATCATTAAGGAGAATATTCAGCATGGATAACTTTAACTTCTACAGCCCGACAGAATTCGTATTTGGAAAGGACCGGGAAAATGACTGCGGAAAGTACGTAAAGAAATACGGCGGAACAAAGGTTCTCGTTCACTATGGATCCGGGTCAGTTGTTCGCTCAGGGCTTCTTGACAGGGTAAAGGCATCCCTCAAGGCAGAAGGCATTTCCTATGTTGAACTTGGAGGCGTAAAGCCAAATCCACGCGATGTTCTTGTATATGAAGGAATCGACCTGTGCAAGAAGGAAGGCGTTGACTTTATCGTCGCAGTTGGCGGCGGTTCAACAATCGACAGTTCAAAGGCCATTGCAACAGGCGTCCTTTATGATGGAGACTTCTGGGACTTCTATTGCGGCAAGGCAGAAATAAAGGCTGCCCTTCCAGTGGCCACAGTCCTTACGATTGCAGCAGCAGGATCTGAAGGTTCTGAAAGTTCCGTAATCACAAAGGAAGAAGGAATGGTAAAGCGCGGAACAGGTTCGGACCTTATCCGCCCTAAGTTCTCAATCATGAACCCGGCCCTTACATGCACCCTTCCAGCATACCAGACGGCATGCGGTGCAACAGACATAATGGCCCACGTCTTTGAACGCTACTTTACGAACACTGCGGAAGTTGAAATTACAGACCGCCTGTGCGAGGCAGTCCTCACTACAATGGTAAAGGAAACTCCACGCGTAATAGCAGATCCAAACAACTACGAAGCCCGCGCAAACATCATGTGGGCCGGAACGGTTGCCCATAACGGTGTCGTAGGCGTAGGCCGCTCTCAGGACTGGAACAGCCACGGAATTGAACATGAGCTTTCTGGACTTTACGACTGCGCACACGGAGCCGGACTTGCAGTAATCATGCCTTGCTGGATGGAATACGTAATGCACCATAATGTCATGCGTTTTGCACAGATGGCCAACCGCATCTTTGGCGTTGCAATGAACTTTGAAAATCCAGAAGAAACTGCACGCAAGGGAATCAAGGCTTTCCGTTCATTCCTTAAGTCAATCGGCATGCCAATCAACTTTGAAGAGCTTGGTGCAAAAGAAGAAGACATTCCAACACTGGTAAAGAACTTTGTTGCAGCCAAGGGAGAAAACACGGGCGGATTTGTAAACCTTACGCCAAAAGATGTAACAGAAATCTACAGGATTGCAGCCCACGCTTCAGTCTAGGCAGGACACTTTAATTTTTACGGGTACATCGAATTCAATGAATTTTGGAAGTACCCGTTTTTTTTATTTATACCGGAGGAACAAAATGAAAATACTATTCATCGGTGGAACGGGAACCATAAGCATGGCCATCACAAGGCAGCTGGCATCAGAAGGCCACCAGCTGTACCTTCTTAACCGCGGCTCCAGGGCTGCTGAAATACCTGAAAAGGTAACGGTCATAAATGCAGACATAAACGACGAAAACCTTGTAATGGAAAAACTCAAGGGCATGACCTTCGACAGCGTATGTGACTTCATCGGATTTGTTCCTTCACAGCTGGAAAGGGATTTCAGGATATTCAATGGAAAGACAAGGCAGTTCATGTACATAAGCTCTGCATCAGCATACCACAAACCATGCAGAAGCTACGTCATCACGGAAGGCACAAGCCTTGCAAACCCTTACTGGGAATATTCAAGAAACAAGATTGCATGCGAAGACCTCCTGATGAAATACTACCGGGAAGAAGGATTCCCTGTTACAATCATCAGGCCAAGCCATACCTACGATGAACGATCCGTTCCCCTTGGAGTCCACGGACACAACGGAAGCTGGCAGGTCGTAAAGCGAATCATGGAAGGAAAGCCAGTAATCATTCACGGCGACGGAACTTCACTCTGGACCATGACCCACAATTCAGACTTTGCAAGGGGATTCTGCGGTCTTATCGGAAACCCACATGCCATAGGGGAAGCATTCCAGATAACAAATGACGAAACCCTCACATGGAACCAGATATACGAATGCATTGCATCAGCCCTCAATGTAAGGCTCAATGCTGTCCACGTGTCTTCAGAATTCCTTGCAGCCATAAGCGACTATGACTTTACGGGAAGCCTCATTGGAGACAAGGCATGCTCCGTGGTATTTGACAATTCAAAGCTCAAAAAGGCGGTACCTGAATTCAGGGCGGAAGTCCATTTTGAGGAAGGAATAAAAAGGACCATTGAAAACGTGCTGGCCCATCCTGAGCTTCAGAAGGAAGACCCGGAATTTGACGCCTGGTGCGACAAGGTTGTCAGCGTAATCGAAAAAGCAAAAAAGGAGTTTTAGGCAATGACAGATTTAAAGGGAAAATGGGTATTGATAACGGGAGCAAGCCGCGGCATCGGAAAACTTTCGGCATTGTTCATGGCAAGACAGGGATGCAACCTCATCCTCCACTCAAGAAAGCTTGAAGGAACGGAAAACCTGTGTCAGGAAGTAAAGGCCATGGGTGTCGATGCATATTCAGTTGCAGCAGAACTTTCCAGCACGGAAGAAGTTGCAGCCATGCTCAAGGCCATCGACCAGAAGGGAACCCAGGTTGACGTAATACTGAACAACGCAGGGCTTCAGATCGGCTATAGGGTTGAATACCTTAAGACACCCCTTGAAGATTTCCCTGTAAGCTTTGCTGTAAACACGGTGGCACCAATGCAGATCTGCTACCACTTTCTTCCGGGAATGATGGAACGTGGATTTGGCCGCATTGTAAACACCACAAGCGGAATCGCCCTGGAAGCAGAACAGGCAGCTTATTCAGCAAGCAAGGCAGGACTCAACAAGGTTACCATAGACCTTGGATACAAGCTCAATGGAAGTGACGTAATTGTTTCCCTTGCAGACCCGGGATGGTGCCGCACGGACCTTGGGGGACCAAACGCTCCAAACGCCCCGGAATCCACCATACCGGGAATTCTTGTTGGCGCCTTTGTCAACGACGGAAAGTCAGGAAGGCTTTTTGGTGCCCAGGATTTTGCAGGTCTGACCCTTGAGCAGACTGTGGAAAAGGCAGAAAAGGTTCCATCTCCATACTGAAAAAAGTTTTTCTGGCGACTGAACCAAATACCGGCCGCTGGAATTGAAGGCACACTCTCACAGGAGAAAAGATCATGAAAGTATTGATTTTAAACGGAAGTCCCCATGGAAAGGGAAACACAGCCATATCAATTTCTGAAATGGCAAGGATTTTTGAACAGGAAAAAATTGACGTAGAAGTAGTCAATGTAGGCAGCAAGGCCATACGTGGATGCATGGGATGCGGTGGATGCTATGAAAAGGGCAAGTGCATCTTTGATGACGAGGTAAATGAAATTGCGGAAAAATTCAAGGAAGCAGACGGCCTTGTTCTTGCAACTCCAGTCTACTATTCATGCGTTAACGGAACCCTGGAAGCCCTTTTGCAGCGCCTTTTCTACAGCTCGCCCTTTGACAAGACCATGAAGGTGGGTGCAAGCATTGTAGTGGCACGCCGCGGCGGATGTTCTGCAACCTTTGATGCACTCAACAAGTTCTTTACCATAAGCGGAATGCCGGTTGCTTCAAGCCAGTACTGGAACAGCGTTCACGGTGGAGAACCGGGCGAAGTAAGCCAGGATGAAGAAGGACTGCAGACAGTACGCGTTCTTGCAAGAAACATGACATTCCTCATGAAGAGCATTGCCCTCGGAAAGGAAAAGTTCGGCCTTCCAGAAAAGGAAGAACACCTTTGGACAAACTTCATCTAGTCCAGGGCAAGGGCAACTGCGCCCCTGCCTATTCAAACCAATTTTCCACCATGAGCGAGTAGTCCTTTTGAATTGGTGCAAAACCCTTTATGTTACGCGTTACAACAATAAGGTCATTTGCCAGGGCAACAGCGGCAATCTGCATGTCCAGCTGACCTACAGGCGTTCCATTCCTCTGCATCCTTGCATAAATATCTGCCTGAATGTTTGCACAATGGGAATCGTAAGGAAGTATGGAATACATATTCTGGATATAATCAAAAACATATTTTCTTAAACTCTCTTTTCGCTTTCCTTCTGGAAGAACATTTATTCCTTTCAATAATTCATACCAAACAGGAGCTGCAATTACAGAGAAACCTGCATACATTTCCATTTTCATCATGCATCTTTCGGCCGGAAAAGGTTTTACGCCTTCAGAAACGATGTTTGTATCAAGCAGATAAATTCTCTTCAGTCCCATGGATTCTCTCCTGAATCTTCAGTCTGGTTGTCTTCCTGCCTCAACCGCTCAACTGAATTGCAATATTCATCCGCTTCACCTTCTGAAAGGGCACCACATTCTTTCCGCCACTTGCCAATCATCTCCAAAAAGCCCGGACGGTGGTTTTCTTCATATTCACCTACCAGCTGTTTGTATAGCTTCATGCTGATAATGACGGAAGTTGTTGCCCCATGCTTGGTAATTTCTACAACCTCACCTTTTTCTGCCATTGAAACATATTCGCTGAATTTTGCCTTTATATCATAAAGCGGTGCCGTCATAATATCACCTCCAAATATGGTCACAATATGACTATATGATATGATTGAATAATAATAATGTCAATTAAATAAATACATAATGGCAGGGCATTCCCGCCAACATCCGTTGTCGGTCGCTACGTTCCGGGTTCCGGCCGATTCACGGCCTTCATTCCTCCGCTATGCTACGGAATGGCTCCGCCACCCTGCACATCGCTAATGCTGTCAATATCATCTAAAATCAATTCAACGCATTGAGATTCTAAAAACACAGGCTATATCGGGCAAAAATCATCCGGTCATCTTTTTTTGCCAAAACTAAAGGTTCTTGATAGTGGCTTCAATTTCCCTTCTTATATCTTCTTTCAAAAGCTTGTGCAGTTTTTCCGTTAATTCTTCAATAACGGTGGCCTTAGCGGATTTTATTACATTGATATTGCAGGAATTTTCATCAAACAAGGCAGCAGGCTTGATTTCAAGTATTTCGGCAATCTGCTCAATCACATCTATTTGCGGAAAAGACTTTCCCTGTTCAATTCCATTGATATAATTATATCCCTTATCCAGGGCTAGCGTTAATTCATTTTGGGTCATTTTTTTCTGCTTTCTAAAATACTTCAAATTATTGATAAAAACTTCCTGTAATGTCATATGCAGATTTTGAAGAATACGCAGCCATTTGTAACAGTTAAAAACACGTTAGAATAAATTTGACAACTAAAATAAAGTGAAATACACTGTTTAAATACAGTTAATGTAACTGTTTTATGAAAATTTCATGCATAAAACCGATGAATTAACTGTCACACATCTTCCGATAGAAGATCAAGTTTTTAACAAAGCAAGGAGTAACGAAAATGGATATTGTTAAAACTGTTTTAAAGGTGCTTTTAACCATAATAAGGGTTCCCTTTACAATCTGGTATGTTGTCGCTGGCTTAGTTTTAAAAATAATCACAATTTTTGAAAAACTGATGGTATGGGCAGGACAGGCAAGAGGAAGCTCACCTTTGGGATTGATTTGTGCAATAGTAACCTTTGAATGGGCAAGTATTGTAAAGTTTTACCACTTTCACTGGTGATTTTATGCCAGCATAAGCTGACTTAAAATAAAGGCTGCCGTTGGCAGTTTAGATAAAAACAGAAATGCTTTAGAAATAAAGCAGAACAGGAGAAAAACTATGGGATTTACAAAACCTAAAAGCGAAAGAGATGCTGTAATTCAAATTAGTATGGTTAGTGGAGCTTATGTAGCAAATCCAAATTCTACTAATGCTAGGAATCAGTTGGCAGAAAGAATTTCTGCATACATTCAAGCTGTACGTGAATATGGACAAAGTAATGATTTAGGTGATTTTAACAGCAGCACTGAATTCAAAAAAATCTTTGGTATTCAATATAACGACTCACCTGCCGTCCGTTATAACAAGATTACAACATTTAGAATCTAAAAACTATGATACATACATTAATGGAAATTCAATGATGATAAATATGATTGGGTTTCCATTAATTATTATTATAAAATGCAATTTTTTTTGAGTATAGTAAACCACAAAGAAAAATTGCGTTGGGTTATACAAAACCGTAGATAATCGCACAGATCGATTCAGCAAGAAGCTATGCAGCAGGATGTCCAGATGACAAGGCAAGCAGTGGCTCTGCACCATCTGGAACAATGACTTGGTGCAAATATTGTGACCGAGCACAATAAGTTACTACAGTGAAGAAATGGAGTCGATTTCTAATTTTGAAGTTAACCTCTGATTGGAGAAAAAAAATGATAAATATTAGATATAAGGCAGTTTGTAGAATTTGTGCAACATATTGTTTAAAAGATAAAGTTGAGGATTCGGTATGTGAAATTCAAAGAGGTTATGGAGATCAACCCAATCCTGCACCTAAAAAATGTGAAAAAGGCAAACATGATTTAGTTATTTTCGAAATTAAGGAAGAAACGAAATGATTGATATTCTAAAAAAAATTATTGATTTCTTAAAAAGCACCTACCAAGTATCGGATAGCAATACTAACATGAATTCAATTAAAGTAACTCAAAATAAAAATTCAGGAAATATTACGAACAATATTAGTACGAAACCAACTGCTGAAAAAAATAAGGAAGAAGAGGATTATACAATAAATTTTGATAAACCCCAGGTGTGAATTAAAACAAATCCGAATGTATTCCAGTTCGGTACAAATAAAGCTATAACTGGGAATCAACAACTTTATAAACAAGCAAGAAATTCGGATGGACTAGACATTCACAACAAGAAGAAAAAAACATCAAGCATCCAGAGCTGTCCTTAAATCTTCCATTGTAGAATAAGGTCCATTAAGTTCCTTTCCTTCTTCTACAAGTGCAATCATAGTTTTTGTAAGCTCATTTGGCTGTAAAGAAAGTTCAAAAGGACTGCTGTTGGCACAGGCAAAAAAAATGTTCTGTTTCATATCGATGCCTCTTTAATGTCAAATATATATAGAAAATAAGGAGAATTCAACAACAATGCTCTACCGACAGAAGAAAAATATTTACATCCCCAACTATGACGATACAGAAAACATTACATCTATAGGAATCATTAATAACTGTTCTTTGGAACGGATTTTCCCATTACACACTGGTATGAGCATTGTGGTGAAACAGATTTTCCAATTGATGAACTGTCCTTAACTGAAAGCTACCGAAAAACAATTTACAACGTAAAAACCAGCTATTTAAATAGCTGTAAAAAATAAACAAGAGGTGTTCTTATGAAATTTCTTAGATTTTTACTTTGCCTGGCAGTATTTTTATTGAGTATTGTTTTATTTCGAGATTCTATTTCTACTCATATCCTGCCCTATATGATTTTAGCAGGCACAATGTGCATATTTGCCTTGTTAAAGGTTATTAGCAGTGTTTTTGAGTCATTCTATTTTTTAGTACCTCCCGCTAGAACATACACTCAATTTTCATATTTTATATTATTCTACATATATTATTTTGTACAATCTGATAGCAATAGCATCTATATTATAATTGCCATTATCATACTACTAGCAATAGTATGTTTTATATCTATCGGATATACTAATTGGGATAACTTTACCTATATTTTTCTGACTGCAATTCTTTTTAAGCTTTATGGATCATCAGAAAACATGATGAATCATAAACTATTACTTATACTGAATTTCATACTTTTTGGTATAGTTATTTTACATTACGTTATCACACAATTATATTACTATAGCATAGTAGACTATTCAGTAGTTCTGTCAATCCAATACATTAAGCTTGCAATAATACTTGCCATGACTGTATTGTTCATTATCAGTAAGGTCAAAATTCCTGAAACCCCGTTATATTTCATAATTGCATCAGGTCTCGCCTTGATTACACACGTCTTATATACATTAATGGACTATGACGAACATTAATGAACTATGACAAATCTAAATGGATAAATAAAATACTATATTGCAATTGATAAAGTAGACTGTTATATTACTTCAGTCTACTTCCATATTTCAACAACAATACTCCGACAACCTTTTATATGGAAAGTAAGCCCCCCCAAAAAAAAACTTACCTTTTCCCACTCATTCCATGGTACAATAACCTATGGGATTCTTCAGTCTTTTCAGGAAAAAGCCTCCTGTGGCCTCTGTGCCGGAGCTGTTTACGGATGATGATTTTGACAGGCTTTTCAACGTTGTCTTCATCAATGGGGTCGATGACAAGTTTGCAGAAGTTTACCTGAAGACGGATAAAAGCTATGAAACGCATCCTAAGATCCTGCACGTAAAAAAGGAAGATGTAATTGTCCTCCCCTTTTCCAGGGGCGTGGAGGAATTCTGCATAAACAGAAGCCTGCCGGTAATCATGAATTCCAAGGTAGACCTTAGGCTAGTAAAGTATTTCCTGAATTACCTAAAACTCAAGGGTGTGTCAGATGATCTTGTTGATGCCTTTGAAATGTGCTGGTATCAGGGAAGAGACCTGCCGCCAAAGAAACCTGTTTATGATGAAAGTGGAAAACGAATTGGCTATAAGCCGAGATAAATTAGAGACCAGGACGGCTTAGGGTATGGAGTGATTGCCGAAGGCAAGTGCGCAAGCACCGCGCGTCAGCAAGTCACGGAACACCCGACGGCACCCTGGTGCCGTAAGCCCCTTCCTACCTGTAAGAACTGAATCAAGCTACATCTTTACAAGTTCATATTCCCTTGAACCAAGTCCAAGCTTTTCTGCATGTTCAAGAGTTTCCTTCCACCTGATGTTCGGGTTTGAATCAAAGAAGTGGTCGTGGTGGTGATGCCAGTCTGACTTTCCAAGATTGTCCGACAGCTGTGAATTAGGCATTGGAGTAGAATTCAAGCATGCATCTGCACAAGCCTGGTCCAGGGCAACAGGATCAAAGGATGCAAACATTCCAACATCCGGCAGGATCGGTGCATCATTTTCCCCATGGCAGTCACAGTTAGGAGAAATATCGCATACAAGGCTGACATGGAAGCATGGACGTCCGTCAACAACAGCCTTGGTATATTCAGCAATCTTGCATCCAAGAATTTCGTTTGCATTTCCGTTAGGATTATAGATTGCGTCAAAGGCACATGCCCCGATACAGCGTCCGCATCCCTTGCATTCATCCTGGTTTATGATTGCCTTTCCGCTTTCATAGTGAATTGCATCCGAACCGCATTCCTTTGCACACTTCTTGCAGTTCTTGCATGCATCTGCATTGACAACAGGCTTGCCGGAATTGTGCTGCTGCATCTTGCCTGCACGGCTGCCGCATCCCATGCCGATGTTCTTAAGTGCCCCACCAAAACCTGTAGCTTCGTGTCCCTTAAAGTGGTTCAGGGAAATGACAATGTCTGCGTCCATTACTGCACGGCCAATGTATGCTTCCTTGCAGTAGGTTGCTCCTTCCACAGGGACAATTACATCATCAGTACCCAAAAGTCCGTCACCAATAATTACATGGCAGCCGGTTGTAGTTTCGTTGAATCCGTTTTCCTGGGCACAGCTCAAGTGGTCAAGGGCATTCTTCCTGTAGCCCGGGTACAACGTGTTGCAGTCCGTAAGGAATGGTTTTCCGCCGCACTCCTTTACAACATCGGCAACAGCCTTTGCGTAATTAGGCCTAAGGTATGCAAGGTTTCCAAGTTCACCAAAGTGAATCTTGATGGCAACAAATTTGTTTTCCATGTCGATGGATTCAATGCCGGCCTTCTTGATCAGCTTCTTAAGTTTCATTGGCAGCGGGGTTCCGTTGTAGCCGGTCCTGAAATCAGTGAAATAAACCTTTGATTTTTCCATAGTAGTCTTCTCTCCTAAAAGGTAATGCGCATTATGCAATGCAAAATTGAACTGGACATTCTTTCCTGAAAGCTGAATTTCCCGAAAGCCAGCCAGTGTTATATTATACAGTGAAGGTTCCTGAAATGTAAACAAAAAAGTGCGGCTAAGGCTACTGACTAAGGCTACTGATATGGATGGGACTTTGGTCCGGCTGTCTTGTCCCATAGGCTGAACTTACAAATAACTGCGGCTTGATACACGATTGATGATTAATTATATAGAAAACTTTTGCATTAAAGACCCAATGGCACTATAATTGGGGTAGCAGTCGCACTGATTGCAATTCCCTTTAACTGGAGATTTACAATGTCTAAGATCAAAGAAAGCTTTGGAGCTGCAGAGAAAAAATTCAGCGCATTCAAGAAATTCATTTCCCGCGGAAACGTTGTGGACATGGCTGTGGGCGTTATCATTGGCGGTGCATTCGGAAAAATCGTTACAAGCCTTGTCAATGACATTGTAATGCCCCTTGTAGGCCTTCTCATTGGCGGAATGAATTTTTCCACACTGTCGGTTACCGTTGGCGAAACTGCCATTGCATACGGAAGCTTCATCCAGGCAATCGTGGACTTTCTCATAATTGCAGCATGCATTTTTGCAGTAATCAGCATTTTTGAAAAATTCAAGAAAAAGGAAGAAGAGGAAAAGCCTGAAGAACCAGCATCTGCAGTAAAATCAGACGAAGCCCTTCTCCTGGAAGAAATCAGGGACATTCTCAAGCAGAAGTAAATTCAAGCAGGACACAGGCCACGTCAGTAACCGGCGTGGCTTAATTCCATAGGCAGAGTTCACTTCATTCATCCCCTCTCCAAAAAAAACGCAGCAAAACCATGGGAAAAAAATCACCTGGATTTTATGCCTGAAGGGATGAACCTGTGCAAAAAAAACAAAACGGGCGACTATCATTATTGTATGGAAAAACTCAATAATGATTACTCAAGGAACAACCGTCATCCAAACACCCGGGAACTTACCCTCCAAAATGGAATCTCCTACCCCAGCGATGAAGAACTGGTCATGCTGATCCTTGGCCGTGGAACAAGGGCCAACCCCATAGAGCAGCTGGCAGACCAGGCTGTTGAAACCATAAACTCAAGCACACAGGAAAACCTCATTGAAAACCTTACGCTGATAGAAGGCGTCGGTCAGTCAAAGGCACTGGCCCTTGCGGCAGCCATCGAACTGGGACGGCGCAGGAAAGGCTTCCTTAATTCGGCAATCCAGCAGCCAAAGGATGTAGTGCCCTACGTGCGCCATTACGCCCTCAAAAGCGTGGAACACTTCATCACCATTACGACAAACGGAGCCAGGGAAATAATTTCCACCAGGGTCATATCCATTGGAACAATCAACAGGGCCATAATCCACCCGCGGGAAGTCTATTCGGAAGCAGTCAAGGAACACGCCAGCGGAATCATCTGCTGCCACAACCATCCGTGCAACCAGTGCTATCCAAGCGAAGCCGACATTGAATCCACGAGGCAGCTGCAAAAGGCCGCATCTATCCTTGGCATTTCCTTCATGGACCACATAATAATAACCCGTGACCAGTATTTCAGCTTCCTTGAACACAACATGCTTGAACCTGAAAAATCCTGCGAAAGCCTCATAACCTGAAGGCTGACTTCCGGAAGAATTCAAATTAATGCAAAAAATTGAATTTAATTTAATTTCTTACTATATTAAATCCATGAAACTATATTCGAAATTCCAGATGACAATCTGCTGCATAATAACGGGACTTGCATGCACAGCCCTTGGAGCCGGCGCATTCTGCATTCATTCCCTTGGAAAGGAAAAGAATGAACCCATCCCCATGGCTGAAGCAGTTCCTGAACCAGCCGCCATTCCTGTTGCATACGATGGAAGCCAGTACACCCAGGATGAGGCCCAGAACATTTCCATCTATGAAAAATGCAACGAGGCCGTAGTAAACATTACGACACAGGCCATGGCCTACAACTGGTTTCTTGAGCCTGTCCTCAAGGAAAACGGGTCAGGCTCGGGTTCCATCATCGACAAGCGCGGATACGTCGTGACAAATGTTCATGTAATCGAAAACGCCAGCATCATCAACATCTCCCTGGCTGATGGAACAACTTACGAGGGAAAGGTGGTTGGACAGGACATAGAAAGCGACATTGCAGTCCTTAAATTTGAACCTGCAAAAGGAACCATCCTCAAGACGATTTCATTCGGCGACTCGGACAAGCTTAAGGTGGGACAGAAGGTCATTGCCATCGGAAACCCCTTTGCCCTGGAACGCACCATGACGACGGGAATCATTTCAAGCCTTGGCCGTCCAATCCAGGAACGGGACAACGTAATCATACGCAACATGATCCAGACTGATGCTGCCATCAACCCGGGAAATTCCGGGGGACCCCTTCTTGACAGCCAGGGAAGGATGATCGGCATCAACACCATGATCTACTCCAACTCAGGCTCTTCCAGCGGAATCGGATTTGCAGTTCCGGCAAGCACTGCTGTCCGGGTTGTTGCAGACCTGATCAAATACGGAAAGGTTAACCGCGGTGTAATGAAAATCCACATGATACAAAACGACTACCGCATTGCAAACTACGAAGGCTACGAAATCACCCACGGAATGATCATAAGCCAGATCCAGAAAGGTTCAAAGGCACAGGCTGCAGGACTCAAGGCAGGAAGCCATGCAGTGCGCTACGGAACATTCAACCCCCAGACAATCTATCTTGGCGGCGACATCATTACGGCCATTGGAAACATACAGGTTACAAAACTTGCAGACTATTACAGTGCCCTGGAAGACAAGGTTCCAGGAGACGTGGTGACCGTTACGATTTACAGGGACGGACATTACCTTACGACAAAAGTGGAGCTTGAATAGGATGCGTGAATTCAAGGTAGTATCGGATTTTGAACCGGGTGGAGACCAGCCGGATGCCATTGCAAAGCTTGTGGAAGGATTCAAGCGCGGAGACAAGTACCAGACCCTCAAGGGTGTTACAGGGTCAGGTAAGACATTCACCATGGCAAAGATCATCGAGGCCGTGCAGCGCCCAACACTGATCATCAGCCACAACAAGACCCTTAGCGCCCAGCTTTACAGGGAATTCAAGACATTCTTCCCCAACAATGCAGTCGAATACTTTGTAAGCTACTACGACTACTATCAGCCTGAAGCCTATGTTCCAGCGCGTGACTTATATATAGAAAAGGATTCTTCCGTAAACAAGGAAATAGACAAGCTGCGCCTTGCGGCAACCTATGCCCTCATGGAACGCCGTGACGTAATCATTGTTGCAACCGTCAGCTGCATCTACGGTCTTGGCATGCCTGACCTGTACAAGGAAATGCGCATCAGGTTTTCCAAGGGAGAAGCCATCGACAGCCACAAACTTGCCATAAAGCTTGCAGGAATCCAGTACCAGCGTAACGACATGGTGTTTGAACGCGGCAACTTCAGGATCCGGGGCGACGTAATAGAAATCTTTCCGCCGTACATGGAAACGGACGAGGCATACAGAATCGAGCTTGACTTTGACGAGGTATCACGCATCCGCAGGTTTGACGTATTCAACGGCAACACCATAGAGGAACTGGACGAACTTTACCTGTATCCGGCAAAGCACTTTGTGGTTCCGCAGGACATAATGGGCGACGTTACGGCAAAGATCCAGAAGGAAATGGAAGAACAGGTTGAACTCCTGCGCTCAAGGGGAAAGCACCTGGAAGCAGAACGCCTCAAGACCCGCACCACCTACGACATGGAAATGATGAAGGAAATGGGCTACTGCAGCGGAATCGAAAACTATTCAGCCGTAATTGCAGGCCGAAAGCCGGGCCAGCCACCTGCAACCCTCCTCCACTACTTTCCGGACGACTTTCTGTGCCTCATAGACGAAGCCCATGTAACCGTGCCCCAGATTGGAGCCATGTACGAAGGAGACAGGAGCCGAAAGCAGAATCTGGTGGACTTTGGATTCCGCCTGCCAAGCGCACTGGACCACAGACCCCTCAAGGCAGATGAGTTCGTCCAGAAAATGAACCAGGTAATCTACGTAACTGCCACACCACGACCCCAGGAAGTAAAGCAGAGCACCCAGATAGTGGAACAGCTCATACGCCCTACGGGACTTTTGGACCCCATCATTGAAGTCAGGCCAACGGAAGGCCAGATGCAGGACATCTACAAGGAAGTCCAGAAACGCATCGAAAAGAACGAGCGCAGCCTGATCCTGACACTGACAAAAAAGATGGCGGAAGACCTGACGGACTACCTTGCAAACCTGGACCTTAAGGTAAAATACATCCACTCGGAAATCGATACCTTCGAGCGAGTGGAAATACTGCAGGCCCTCCGCGCAGGTGAAATAGACGTCCTCATAGGAATCAACCTCCTGAGGGAAGGAATTGACCTGCCGGAAGTTTCATTCATAGCCCTCCTGGACGCCGACAAGATCGGATTCCTGAGGAGCACCACCAGCTTGATACAGATTGTAGGACGAGCTGCACGAAACGCCCAGGGAATGGTTGTAATGTATGCGGACAGAATGAGCGACGCCATGAAGGAAACCATAGAGGAAACCAAGCGCCGCCGTTCAATTCAGGAAGCATTCAACAAAAAGCACGGCATCGTACCTAAAACCATCATCAAGAAGGTATCCACCATTCTTGAACATCCTGACGGCCAGAATCCGGACAATGCAGACCTTGCAGCCGCAGCCTTTGGCGGAGACGCATACCTTAAGGAAGTCAAGAAGAATGCAAACCTCTTTAACAAGAAGGAACGAAAGAAGCTCGTTGACCTGCTAAAGAAGGAGATGACGGAGGCCGCAGAAAGGCTTGACTACGAGCAGGCAGCCATTTACCGCGACCAGATCCTGGAAATACAGAAGCAGTATGGCGATTGATTTGTCATATCAATTGACAAGATTCCTGTTTTTTTGTATCATCCTTTAACTTATTATTGAAATTATTTATAGGTAGGTAATATTATGTCAAGAACATGTGATCTCTGTGGAAAGCACCCAATGCATGGTAACAGAGTAAGTAAGTCTTACAACCACACACGCCGCCAGTGGAAGCCAAACCTTCTTAAGATCAAGACAGAAGTTTTCGGAAAGACAGAAACAATCAAGATCTGTGCACAGTGTCTCCGCACACACTGGGATATCAAGAAGATTAACGTTACACCAGCTAACGCAAGTGCACCAAAGGCTGAATAGTCTTTACCAAAAGCAGCATGCTTTTTGTAATCCCGTCAATCATGGCGGGATTTTTTATTTTCATCACGGAAAACCACCAAAGCACAAGCGGGTCCTTTCCTAGCATTCCAAGACCAGGCCATCCCATGCAGGGCCAACATATCCGCCGGCTTTTCTAGCAGCCAGGAGATTTGGATAGCGGCCGATTATGGCATCGACAAATTCCTGCACCTGCCAGTGAAAGAGGTTATGGGTAATGTGGGTAAGGTAAACATTCCGGGGATTTATCCTGTCAGCCGCAGCCAATGCCTGTTCAAAGGAAAAATGGGTTGAATGCTCAAGAATCCTTAGTCCGTCAATGACAAGATGGTTCGGACGGCAAACGGCATCCCTTATGAGGCAGAAGGATTCTTCCGGAACAAAGCTTACGTCAGTCAGGTATGCAATGGAACCGCAGCTGCCATGGTCCTTTTCTTCCATAAAAAGCCATCCGCTGTCATCAAGGTATCCATGTTTCAGTGGAACCTGCAGCACCTTAAGGGAACCGACGGTAATGGGATTTTCCAGGTCAAAGGAATCGGCGCAGACCGTGTTAAGCTTGGGCTTGCCCCCCCCCTGACCTATGTACTTAAAGATATAGTCAAACCTGAATTTAATGTCTTCTATTGTGTGGCGGCCCGAATAGACAGGAAGACCTTCACCTTCCGTCTCGCTGCCATGGCGGTTAAATGGATCAAAGGGCCTTGAATGACTAAAGACGCGGAGGTCGTCAATGCCATGCAGATGGTCCGCATGACTGTGGGTAAGGAAAACGGCATCCAGCCTTGAGATTCCATGCCTTAGGGCCTGAATGCGGAATTCCGGGGTAATGTCAACGAGAACATCAGCAGGTCCGGAAATCAGTGCACTGCACCTGAGCCTTGAATCCTTTTCATCCAGGGACCTGCAAACCTTGCACCTGCATCCGATAACGGGAACACCATGACTTGTGCCGGTGCCCATGAGAGTCATTTTCATAGCCAGAGTTTAATTCATCTGGGAATAATAATCAAACAGCCTGAACAGCCTCTACTGCCGACTTCAGGTGCTTTACGGCCCTGATTTCCGTCTGGCGGACAGCTTCCGGACTTACACCCACGATCTTGCTGACTTCCCTGAGGGTCTTTGCAGACATTTCACCGTCAAAGTTAAAGCGGTGCCACAGGACAGTCTTTTCCTTTCCAGGAAGGGAATCAAGAAGGGACTTAACCGACTGCCTTGATTCCTCGCGGATGTAAAGTTCCTCCGGTGAATATGTCATGTCAGGGATAAGGTCTCCAAAGGATGCTGAATTTCCTTCGTCAGAAACCTCAACATCAAGGGAAGCAACGGTATATGAATACTGAAGGTATTCTTCAACCTTTCCTTCCTCAAGGCCCGTAAGAAGGGCGATTTCCGGAATTGTTGCCTCGCGTCCGTTCTGCTGGTAGAAGAATGTCTGGACCTTCTGAATCTTGCGGAGGAACATTTCCTTGCGGTTTGGAAGTGCAATCATGGATACGCGGCTGTTGATGTAGCGCATCATGAACTGTGCAATCCACGGATATGCATAGGTTGAAAACCTGGTGTTAAATTCAGTGCTGAATTTTTCGGCTGCAACCATGAGCCCCATGTTTCCTTCCTGGATGATGTCCATGATGAGGGATGGGCCCACCTGCATTTTCTTTGCAAGGCTCACTACAAGCCTAAGATTTGAATTGATCAGTTTCTGGAGAGCGGCCTTGTCGCCGTTGTGAATCTTTTCTGCAAGTTCTACTTCTTCTGCAGCCGAAAGCAATTTATAATTCTTGATTGAGTTCAAATAACTTCTAACAACGTCCTTTTCCATAATGACGCCTCTCATAACGTTATTTTCACTTTATATAATGCAAATTTAATAGCAAATTCCGTGCCAACTTTTTCCCAAAAGTCACCAGGAAAACTTAAATTTCCCTTAAATTAAAGTTAAATGTAATTAACTTATTGCATTACAAGGAATTAGCTTTATCTTAAATTTTCCTTAAAAAACACAAATTTTTTACATAAATCGTAAAAATCTTAAACACCGCCAAATTCAGTCTACTTTTTTATACGATTTAAGTCTATTTTTTTAGACAGTGTATACTTTATTATATCTAAAATCTCCAAAAACTATAATTCCGTCCTACATTTTAAGGTTCTTTCAAGAAAAAAGATGGAGCAAAAATCCCCAAACCTTAAACCCGATCACCAGACTGTCCCCAGGGCAGCAATATGGCACGTGACAATATTCATTCAATTCATTAAAATGGTACATTATGAAACCTACACTTATTAAAGATTTATTGACATCTGCTGCTGACGGACGAGACGTTACAGTATGCGGATGGGTAAGGACAAAACGCGATTCAAAGAACCTTGTTTTCATCCAGGTAAACGACGGAAGCTGCTTTGCAAACATCCAGCTTACATTTGACCGTTCAAATCCACAGGGCGCAAATTGCAACGACATAGAAAATGAACTCAACAGAATCAATACAGGCGCATCAATCCGTGCAGAAGGAAAGATCATTCCTTCCCCTGCATCTGGACAGGCTGTTGAAGTTACGCTGATGAAGCTTACGGTTCTTGGTGAATGCAACCCTGAAGAATATCCCCTCCAGAAGAACAAGATGAGCATGGAATACCTTCGCGAGAATGCAACACTCCGTGCACGCACAAACACCTTCGGAGCAGTTTTCCGCGTAAGGAACCAGATGGCATTTGCAGTTCATTCATTCTTCCAGGAAAACGGATTCCAGTACATCAACGCCCCGGAAATCACATGTTCTGACTGCGAAGGTGCAGGAGAAATGTTCCAGGTTACAACCTTGAGCCTTGAAAAGATTGCAGAAAAGGGAATCATTGCCGGTGCAAAGGGAATGAAGCCGGAGGATGCGGCAAAGCTTGTGGACTACAACAAGGACTTCTTCGGAAAGAAGGCAAGCCTCACTGTTTCGGGCCAGCTTGAAGCAGAAACCATGGCTACTGCATTGAGCCGCGTATACACCTTTGGACCTACATTCCGCGCAGAAAATTCAAACACTCCACGCCATCTTGCTGAATTCTGGATGATCGAGCCGGAAATGGCATTCTTTGACCTTGACGACGACATGGACCTTCAGGAAGAATTCGTAAAGTACCTCCTCAACTGGGCCCTTACAAAGTGCCGCCAGGACCTTGAATTCTTTGACAAGAGAATCCAGCCAGGCCTCATTGCACAGCTTGAAAGCGTGGTGAACTCAAAATTCGTGCGCATATCATACACGGATGCCATTGCAGAACTTGAAAAGCATGCTGACGAATTTGAATTCAAGCCATACTGGGGTGCCGACATTGCAACAGAGCACGAAAGATACCTTACGGAAAAGATCTTCAAGTGTCCTGTAATGGTCTACAACTACCCTAAGGAAATCAAGTCCTTCTACATGAAGCTTAACGAGGACGGAAAGACCGTAAAGGCAGTGGACGTTCTTGTTCCAGGCATTGGTGAACTTAACGGCGGTTCTGAACGCGAGGAAGACTACGACAAGCTCCTCAAGGCCATCCGTGACCGCGGAATGGACGAAAGCGTTTACGACTGGTACCTTAACCTGCGCAAGTTTGGTACGGTTCCACACTCAGGCTTCGGCATGGGATTTGAACGCCTTATCCGCTACGTAACAGGCATGGAAAACATCAGGGATGTAATCCCATACCCACGTGCTCCGAAACTTGCAGACTTCTAGTATAGCGCCATGGAGGGCGCGTTGTTGATAGCGCTGTCGCCATGTCTGGTTCCAGCTTGCTGGAACCAGGTAACAAAAATGACAGGACGTCATTTTTGTGAAGTTTCAATGAGTTTTTGCTTGCCACACTACGATGCGTCACAAAAGTTCTTCGAACTTTTGATGCAAAAACTCACACTTAAATACATACCACTTTTACATGCCGGATGCATTTTGGTGCCCGGCATTTTTTTATTGATTTATGGCAATTTTGCATTTATAATGTAACTGAATAATCTATTCAAAAGCAGACAGAGGTTTAAGTCAATAAATGAGCGATGTTGCAGCACAGGGCAGAAAGATATTTTTCCTTAACCCGCCATATTCAATAAAGATGGAGATTATTCCAAAACTCCAGAAATATGAATATGAAGTCTACACAATTGACAGCTACAGGGACACAAAGAATCTTCTCAGGAAAAATCCCAATTCCATCCTGTTCATAAATTTGGATTCCCAGATGCAGACGCCTGCCTGGTTTAACTTTATACGCAGCTTTGACAGGGAAGACGCCCTTGCCACCACCCTCATTTCCATCCTCTCGGAACGAATCAAGGAATCCGACAAGGAAGTGTTCAGCAAATTCACCACCCTTGCAGGCGACATCATAGACTATTCAGAAGGAACGGAAAGAACATACAACGAAATCCTTAACATCCTCGTAAAAACCGATGCAAAGGGAAGACGCCAGTACGTCCGTGCAACCGTTGACCATGACAACGATGCTTCCCTCTTCTGGAACCACGGTTCAAAGATGCACCTTCTCAAGCTCCTGGACATAAGTTCAGTGGGCATGGCAGTAAAGGTTCCGCCGGCACTGGAAAGCCAAATCATAGCAAAGAACTTCCTCCTGTCTGATGCAACCATGCGTCTTGGAACAAAGCAGGTGGTTGTGGAAGCCGTAATCTACGGAGTAAAACAGACTCCTGCAGGAACCATCTGGATTCTTCTCCTGCTGCCACAGACTCCTGCAAGCATCAAGGACGAAATCAGGGCCTACGTTTCCAAGACCCTTGAAAACCAGCTCATAGTCACCATCAATGCCGAGCGAAAGGACGAGCAGGACTATTCCCTGCTAAACTACTACAGCCTGGCTACAAAGACAAAGTCAAAGACAAAAACCACAATGAGTCTTTTCTCAAAAATTCCTGGCAGCAACATCTAGGAAGCAGGGCAAATTGGTTCATGAACCAGGCCCAGATTCCGGTTGCAGTCCATGTCGTCTTCCCCATGACAATCCCGTGCTGAATTTGAATTCATCAGTTAAATTCAGTATAATGGTAAGAACTTTTTTTTGGAGAATTTTGCTACATGACCAAGTATATTTTTGTAACCGGCGGTGTTGTTTCCGGATTGGGAAAAGGAATTGCTGCTGCTTCAATTGGACTCATCCTCAAAAGCCGCGGCCTTAAGGTAGTGAACCAGAAGTTCGACCCATACCTTAACATTGACCCGGGAACAATGAATCCCATCCAGCATGGAGAAGTTTTTGTAACAGACGACGGTGCAGAAACGGACCTTGATCTTGGTCACTACGAACGCTTTACCGATGCAGTCCTTTCACAGAGTTCCAACACTACTGCAGGACGCGTTTACCTTACGGTTCTCAATAACGAACGCGAGGGAAAATACAACGGCGGCACCGTACAGGTAATTCCAAACGTAACGGAAGAAATCCTGCGCCGCATGCTTCTTTCTACAAAGGAAACAAATGCAGACGTAATCATCACTGAAATCGGCGGTACGGTAGGCGACATCGAAAGCCTTCCATTCATCGAATGCATCCGCCAGATGAAATACGAAGTCGGCGAGGAAAACTGCTGCTACATTCACCTTACCCTTCTTCCATACCTCAGGAAGGCAAGGGAAATCAAGACAAAGCCAACACAGCATTCCGTAAAGGAACTCCAGGAACTTGGAATCCAGCCGGACATCCTCATGCTCAGGACGGAAGTTCCACTGGATTCTTCGACACGTGAACGCCTTGCCCTCTTCTGCAACGTTGACACTGACTGCGTAATCCAGAACACCACTGCAAAATCGATTTACGAAGTTCCACTCAACATGGAAAAGGAAGGAATCGGAAATGCCGTATGCAAGATCCTTGGCCTTGAGCAGAAACCTACCCAGCTTGAAGACTGGGCAAAGATGGTAAACATTTTTGAAAACCCAAAGCACAAGGTAAAGATAGCCCTGGTGGGCAAGTATGTTGAACTCCACGATGCATACCTTTCAGTTGTAGAAAGCCTTATCCACGGTGGAATTGCCAACGAAACCGAAGTTGAAATCGACTGGGTTGACTCGGAAGAAATCGAAAGCGATGCAGATGCAGAAAAAAGGCTTTCCGGGGCTGACGGTGTAATCGTTCCAGGCGGATTCGGCTCCCGCGGAATTGAGGGAATGGTCCTTACTGCAAAATACTGCCGCACCCACAACAAGCCTTACTTTGGCATCTGCCTTGGAATGCAGATCATCGTAATTGAATATGCACGCAATGTCCTCGGATGGACCGATGCCCATTCAACAGAAATGAACAAGGATACAACACATCCTGTAATCGACCTTATGCCGGACCAGAACGGAAAAATTCTTGGAGGAACACTCCGTCTTGGAAAATTCGAATGCACCGTTACTGAAGGAACAAAAACCTACGAGGCTTACGGCGACACCACAGTTTGGGAACGCCACCGCCACCGCTACGAATTCAACAACAAATTCCGCGATGAACTTAAGAATGCAGGCCTTGTAATTGCCGGAGTGAACCCGGAACGCGACCTTGTAGAAGTTGTTGAAGTCCCAGGAAACCGCTGGATGGTCGGTGGACAGTTCCATCCTGAATTCAAGAGCCGCCCAAACAAGGCAGGCCCATTGTTCCGCGAATTCATAAAGGCTAGCTTGAATAAATAATTTACTAAGGGGTCAATGATGAAGAGAAGGGTTTTATCTTTAGCTGCAGTACTGGTTTTTACCGCAATCCTTACTTCCTGCACTGACAGGGTTAAGCATACCTTTGTAATGGCAGAGGTAAATCCGGCAGATTCCATTGCAGGTCAGATGGACATTAAGTTTGCAGAGGAAGTTGAACGTCTTTCCAATGGAAGGATCAAGATCGACTTCTACGCTTCTGCAATTCTTGGCGACGAGACCATGGTACTTGAAGACATGTTCACAACAAAGAAAATCGACCTTGCACGCATTTCCCTTTTCTCACTCAATCCCTACGGCGCAGAAAAGGCAAAAATCCTTACGATTCCATACATATTCAACGACAGGGACCACTTCTGGAAATTTGCACAATCTGACGCAGCCCTTCCAATCCTCCTTGAACCAAGTGCTGCTCCCAATGGAGTCATGGGACTTTTCCTTGCAGAGGAAGGATTCAGGAACTTTTTTGCCACACGGCCAATCAATTCCCCTGAAGACATGATGGGATTGAAGGTCAGAACCACGTCAGACCCGCTGCTTAAGAGCGTAATCACTTCACTGGGTGCAGAACCGATAGAGCTTCCTTTCTTTGACATCATTAAGGAAATGGTTGTGGGTACGGTAAATGCAGCAGACCAGCCCATTGTAAACTACAAGGCAAATTTCTTTGATTCTGCAGCTCCATACATGATTCTGGACGGGCACTCCATCGGTGTCATAGAAGTTATTATCACAAAGGACGCATGGGCAAAACTCAACAGCAGCGAGCAGCAGGTCCTCATTGAAGCCGGACGCAACGCACAGAACTTCTGCAGGGAACTTTCCGTTAAAAAGGAAGAGGAAGCCATTGCTGACCTTAAGGCCAACGGTGCAATCCTTATCCAGGTTCCGGACAAGCAGCCATGGAAAGACGTCTGCAAAGACATCATCGACAGGCAGGCCCAGACGGACTATCCCCTGTATGAATCGATTGTTGAATTGGGGAAGTAGTTGATGAAGATGAACTTTCTTAAGAACCGAACCATAAAGGCAAAGACCCTCAATAACGCCATGATCATTACATGCCTGGTGATTTTTGGGGCATTGATTGGAGTCCTTATTAATTCGGCAATGAAACTCAATTCTTTCAAGAAAACCCTTGAAGACTACAGTTCCTTTAAGATGAATTCCCTCAGGATGAGGGACATTTCAAACTATCTTTCTGACCAGGCCAGGCTTTTCATAATCACCGGCGACGTTCAGTACGCAGAGACCTACTTTCACGAAAAAAACACCAAGCATGACCGCAAGCTGGCCATGGAGGAAATCCTTAACCTTTATAAGGACAACGATATTGAAACTAAAAAATCCGAGGCAGCCTTTGGTCAGATGGAAAACCTTTCTGCCATTGAAGTATATGCCATGAAGATGCGCTTTGAGTCCCTGGTTGGCTACAATGGTGAAATTCCTGAAGAACTCAGGAACATAAAGCTGAAGCCGGAAGAAGAAAAGCTTTCACCGGAAGAAAAGGATGCCAAGGCCACGGACATGCTGTTCAGCAGCAGCTACCTTATCTACAAGATGAAGGTTGATTCAAGCTTTAACTTCCGCATAGATGAACTGGAGAAATCAAACCTTAGGGACATCCTTGAAAATTTTGCATCCGTAAGCAAGCGGATTCAGTACCTTGGAACTGCCCTCATTGCAATCATCGTAATTCTTGCCCTCTTCTTCAGAATCTATTCCGTTGAAATCCTCCGCCCCATCGAAAGCTACATGAATTCCATCGTCAGCAACGAGCGGCTTACGGCAAGAGGCACGGAAGAACTCAGGACACTTGCGGAAACATACAACATTTTCTACGACATTAAGGAAGCAAACGAACAGCGCCTTAAGCAGACTGCAGAGACAGACCCCCTTACGGGATTATCCAACAGGCGTGCCTTTGAAAACATCTGCTCGGATTATGCGCATGATGATGCACACATTGCCCTGCTCATGGTTGACGTTGACAACTTCAAGGGAGTCAATGATACATACGGCCACAAGGTTGGAGACATTGTGCTCAAGAACGTTGCCAGCCAGCTTGTTAAGGCATTCCGACAGACAGACCGTGCAGCCCGTCTTGGCGGCGATGAATTTTCAGTTCTCCTTACAAACGTAAACGGGGACATAGACCAGATTCTCCAGAGGAAGATTACGAAAATCAACGAAAGCCTTGCAGAACTTGAAGGCCAGGGATACGGAAAGGTATCCATCAGCGTAGGTGGTGTCATGTCCTATGACGGATTCCACCAGGAACTTTTTGAAAAAGCGGATAAGGCACTTTACGAGACAAAGAGCCGCGGAAAGAATGGATTCACCCTTTATAAGGAATAGGAAGATATATGAGCAGAGACAAAATTGTAGTTCTTGACTTCGGAAGCCAGTATGCACACCTTATTGCAAAGCGCTTCCGTGCCCTGGGATATTATTCAGAAATCGCCCTTCCATCGGCAGGACTTGAAGCCTTTGAAGATGCCAGGGGTGTTGTTTTTTCCGGAGGACCTGCATCGGTTTATGACGAAAAGGTTCCGGAATTCAATTCAAAGATTCTTGACCTGGACATTCCGGTTCTCGGTCTCTGCTACGGTCACTACATTGTTCAGCTTGGCTATAACGGAAAGGTTGGAAAGGCTGATGTAGGCGAATTCGGCTTTGCAACCCTTAACCTTAACCCTAACGTAAAAAGCCCACTCTTTGAAGGAATCGAGCCAAGCCAGCAGGTCTGGATGAGTCATCAGGATGGAGTCCTGCAGCTGGGAGAAGGATTTGAAGTTGTGGGATCAACAAAGGACTGTCCCTATGCTGCCACACAGAATCTTGCAAAAAAAAGGTTTTCGCTCCAGTGTCACTGCGAAGTAAAGGACACGCCTTGTGGAAACCAAATCTTTGAAAATTTTGCAAGATTCTGCCAGATGCCAAGGAACTGGGATGACAATGCAGTACTGAACCACATCATCGAAAGCATCAAGAAGGATGCAGAAGGAAAAAAGGTTCTCCTGTTCCTCTCAGGCGGTGTTGACTCAACGGTTGCATTCGCCCTCCTTAACAAGGCCCTGGGTAACGACCGCGTATTGGGACTCCACATTGACAACGGCTTCATGCGCAAGAATGAAAGCGCTAATGTTGCAGCTGCATACAGGGCACACGGATTCACCAACTTCATCGCAACGGATGCAAGCGAAAGCTTCCTCAAGGCCATCGAGGGACTTACTGACCCGCAGAAAAAGCGCATGGCTGTTGGAGAAAACTTTATTACAGTCCGCGACAGGTTTGTGGAAGAACAAAAGCTGGACCAGGATCCGGTACCATACATGCTCGCCCAGGGTACCCTTTACCCGGACATCATCGAGTCAGGCGGAACAAAGAACAGCCACACAATCAAGACACACCACAACCGTGTTGACGGAATACAGAAGCTCATAGCACAGGGGCTCATCATCGAGCCATTGAAGGACCTTTACAAGGATGAAGTCCGTAAGATCGGCAAGATGCTTGGACTTGAAGACGAGCTTGTAATGCGCCATCCTTTCCCGGGTCCCGGCCTTTCCATCAACGTCCTCTGTTCTGAGGGAACTTTGTCTGAAGCCGACAGAAAGGAACTTCAGGATGCACAGAAAGAATTTGACGCCATCCCGATTACGGAATTCTGTGAGAATTGTACCGCAAAGCTTGTAAAGTCAGTTCTCCCTGTAAAATCTGTTGGCGTTCAGGGTGACTTCAGGACCTACAGGTTCCCTGCATGCCTTGCCTTTGCCCAGGATGAAAACGGATTCTTCCACTTGCCAAAGAAGCATGAAAAGGTTGAAAAAACTTCCAGTGCAATCACCAACAGTGCAAAATATCTTAACAGAACTGTCATCAAGCTTTACCAGAAGCCTGGTGTAAGGGACGAGGACCTGAAGCTCCAGAAAGGCTACTGCACAAGGGACCGCCTGGACCAGCTGCGCGAAGTCGACAACATTGTCCTTGAAGAACTCCATGCAAGCGGCTGGTATTCAAGGATTTTCCAGCACCTGACCATCGACCTTCCTTTTGCAACACAGGAAAACAGGACAAGTTTCGTCCTGCGCCCGGTTGTTTCCGAAGACGTAATGACGGCACGCTTTGCATGGCTCCCAATGGACCTTATGGAAAAGATCGTGCACAGGATTGCAGCCCTTGACTTTGTTGATTCACTCTACCTTGACTGCACCAACAAGCCGCCGGCAACTTTTGGCTGGGAATAAAATCATCTGGCACTGGACGAAAAAAAATCCGAAGGTGCCGTAAAATTAAAAAAGTTTTAGGATAAAAAAATGCTGTTAGATTCATATTACAAAATTGTTCTTGATACCATTTCAATGGCTGTTCTCATAGCCCGTCCACTTTTCAACGAAAGGGGAAAGGTTATTGACTTCAGTGTTGAATACATGAACGAAAGCTTTTACCGCTTGACTGGGAACCTCTTTAAGGAAGGGGAAAGGTTCTCCACCTTTAAATTCAAGCTTAGCCCTGCCCTTGCCTGGTTTGAAGTTGCAGACGAAGCCATCAGGGAAAAAACCGTAATCACTGAGACAATCTATTCTTCAAATTTTTCTAAATGGCTCCAGATAACAATGAACTGTGTTCTTGAAGACTATGTTGCCGTTACCCTGAGCGACATTTCAAAGGCAAAGGAATATGAAAATGCCCTTACACAGCAGAACCAGAAGCTTGAAATCCTTGCAACTGAACTTGCAGAAAACCGTGCAAGCCTTGACAGCCAGCTTAAGAACATCCAGGAACTTAACGAACAGCTCCTGTTCAGTGCATACCATGATTCACTGACGGACCTTTACAACCGCTCATGGTTAAGCCAGGCCATGAAGGAAATCTCTCGGGATGCAAAGAGTAACGGAGAAAAATTCGGCCTCTTCCTTTTTGACATAGACAACATGAAGGACATAAACGATTCCCGCGGCCACAATGCAGGCGATGAGCTTATCAAGCAGGTTGCAACAATTCTCCGCATGTTTGAATCAAAGTCTACGGTTGCGGCACGTTTTGGCGGAGATGAATTCATCCTTCTCCTTAAGAAGGTTAAGACCAGGAAGGAAATACAGAACATTTCCAAGAAAGTCCTTGACTTCATGAATGCGGAAGGAATTGGAATTTCTGGCGGAACTTCAGTTTTTCCTGACGACTCGGAAAAATACGACGACCTCCTTAAATTTGCAGACATGGCAAAGCTTGAGGCAAAAAAGAAGGGAAAGAACAACATCACTGCCTTCCAGACCCTCATGCAGGAAAAATTCCTCAACAAGATCAACATCGAGACAAAGCTTTCAAAGGCCATGGTTGCAAAGAACTTCCAGCTTTATTACCAGCCACAGTTTTACACCCACTCGGAAAAGCTCCGCGGATTCGAGGCCCTGCTGCGATGGCATGATGACGACCTTGGCTGGATCAGCCCTGAGCAGTTTGTTCCTCTTGCAGAAGAAACCCACCTTGTTATTCCCCTTGGAAACTGGGTCATGGACACGGCCATCATCACCCTTGCAGAATGGGAAAAGAAATACAACTTTGACGGCATAATGTCCGTAAACGTATCGCCAATTCAGTTCAGCCAGGAAGACTTCCTTGACAAGTTCTTCATGAAGATAAAGTACCATAAGATCAATCCAAGGCATCTTGAAATAGAAGTCACTGAAGGAGTGCTCATAGAAAACGTTGATGCAGTCATTGCAAAGCTTCATAAAATCAAGGACGCCGGCATCGGAATATCCCTCGACGACTTTGGAACGGGATACTCTTCACTGCGCTACCTGCACATGCTTCCGCTGACAACATTGAAGATTGACAAGTCATTCATCTCCAACATCTCCGCAGAATCAAGCATGGCAGAAGGAATCCTTTCCCTTGTATCAAAGCTTGGCCTTGATACCATTGCCGAAGGTGTTGAACGTGAAGACCAGCTTGAACTCCTCAAGAAATTCAACTGCAACACCATCCAGGGATTCCTCCGCGGCAAGCCAATGCCAAAGGACCTGTGCTCAAGGATGCTTTCCGGTGATGATTCGGCAATCCTCACAATTCACAATTCATAAGAACTGATTTCTGGCCGTATTCAAAGGAATTCAGAAAGGCTTGTAGACAACGTAGCGAACCCGACCTTCCTCAATGGCCTTCCTGATCTGCTGCTCGCGGCCGGACAGCTTGCTTGTAGCGGTCTTTACCTCGATGAAAAGAACCTCAGATATGTCCGAGGATTCTGCACTTCCGCAAAAGGCAACAAAATCCACAGGCTTTCCAAGAAATTTTGCATCCCCGGGATTGCATGGAAAATCGGGAAGATAAGGAGCAAGCTGCTCGGCAAACTGGCCCCCGATGACGGCCCTGCTTTGTTTTACGGCCTTCTTACGTTCTTCTTGGACAATTTTTTTTGTAAGCAGTGACTGAATGATTTTTCCAGAGAAAAAACCAAGGACAAAAAAAAGCAGCAGCATTGCCACAAGAACCATGGGCATATTGCCTGCAATAAAATCCATTGAAAAAAACGAAGCCATACATTAAGATTACACCAATAAAGGCAAATTTCAAATAGGAAAAAACATGAAGTCATTAGGAAAAACATTTCTAACTGCTGCTTTCATAGCGACAGGAACACTTTGCTTTGCACAGCAGATTTCAACGGACACGGCACCCGTTACCTTTGAATTCAAGTACAAGAAGGGCGACAACTACAGAATCCTTTCCCAGGTGGAAGAAGACGTTTACGTAAACAGGCTAAAGAACAGCCATGCAACCATCATCAACCGCGTAACTTCTGAAATTACGGAAGTAAATCCCGACGGTAGCGCAGACCACTCATGCAACTTCATGACCACGGAAGAAAACACCGGAGCAAGAAACAATGCACACTTTAGCTACGGTGAGGAATACGAAAGCAAGTTCACCCGTGGCAAGAACGGCGTATACAAAATTCCCGACATTTACTTCATGCCTACAGTGCGTGATGTTCCAACATTCCCGGACCATCAGGTAAAGCCTGGGGAAAAATGGACTGCAAAGGGGCACGAAGCCCATGACCTTAGGAAAGGCTTTGGAATAGAAAAACCATTCAAGGTTCCATTCAATGCAGAGTATACATACGTAGGCGTTGAATCCAAGACCGGACTTCATGTAATCCGCGCAAGGTATTCCATGTTCTCGGAGAATCCTGCCCCAAAGGATCCATCTGCAATGCACGACTTTCCAAAAATGACCCAGGGTTACAGCGATGAGGTTATTTACTGGGACAACAAAAAGGGTACCATTGACCACTACCATGAAAAATTCAGGATTCTGATTGAAACTGCACAGGGCAACCTTTATGAATTCACTGGAAGCGCAAAGGCAGAAGTTACGGAATTCAAGAGATCCAACACGGAAGAGAACCTTGCTGCAGTCCAGGAAATCATCAACGACATGGGACTCGAAAACGTTACGGTTGCACAAAGCGACATGGGTCTTACCATCAGTCTTGAAGACATTAAGTTTAAGCCCGACAGCGCCATCCTGATGGAAAGCGAGAAGGTCAAGATCCAGAAGATTGCAGAAATCCTTGCACAGTGGCCAACAAACGATATCCTGGTTACTGGACACACTGCCCTTGCAGGCAATGCCAGGATGAGGAAGGAACTGAGCATGGACCGGGCAAACACGGTGGCAGAATACCTGATAAACCTGAATGTCCGGGACAGGTTCCACGTATTCACCCAGGGACTTGGGGCAGAAAGACCCATAGCACCTAACAATACGGAAGAAGGCAAGGCAAAGAACCGCCGCGTTGAAATAACACTTATGGACAAATGAATGAAGGATGACTGTCAATGACAGTCATCCTTCATTCAGTCGATTTTTATTAGCCGCAGTCCGCGGCTAATAAAAATCGATAAGGAGTAATGGTTCCAGTCAGTCTCCATTCCAGGGAGCGGAAAATTTAAACTCATGGGAATTTTCCTTTACAAAGCCGCAGCCCACGTCATTTTTTTTATACCAATCGGGCAGTGGCTTCAACCTCTACTCCGGTCATTATGTTTTCTTCCAAGGGCTTCTCGATTTTTACCCGTACGACTGTTCCCTGCACCAGGGGACTGGAACTCCTGAATTCAACATGAATGAAATTATCCGTAACGGCATGGTAAACTGTGGAGTCCGAAAGGCCCTTCAGAAAAGCGCGGCTGTTTTCAACAACGGCATCAAAGGTGCTTCCCATGCAGGAACTGATGAATTCAATCTTACCCTTCTGGGCAATCTGCGTAAGAACCTTGACCCGCTGGTCCTTTATGCGCTCAGGAATCTGGGGCTTCATTTTTTCTGCGGCAGTTCCAGGACGAGGACTGAAAGGAAAGGCATGAATCCATGAAAAACCGCAGTCACTGCAAAGATCCACAGTCTGCTGAAAGTCTCCTTCAGTTTCACCGGGAAAGCCTGCAATTATGTCGCAACTTATGAAGCATCCCTTCTTGTATTTCTTGATCATGGAAACTGCACGTAAAACGGCATCACGCTTGTATGGGCGGTTCATGGCAGAAAGAATTGTGTCACTGCCTGACTGTATGCTCAAATGGAAGAAAGGCTGAATCCGTTCGTGGGCAATGACCTGGCACAGCTCTTCCGTTACGCTCTGGGGGTAAAAGCTTGAAATGCGGAATTTTACCCGCCGTGTGTTTTCAAGAAGAAGCCTTAGAAGGCCTGCAAAAGTGCATTGGGTTCCATCTGTAAAAGGTGCCGAATACTGGCTCAAGTTTACACCCGTAAGGACTATCTCGCTCGAACCGTTGGCACACAATGTCTGGACGCGATCAAGGACAGTTTCCGGCGCAAGGGAAACAGATGTACCGCGGGCAAAATGAATTCGGCAGAACGCACAGCTGTTGTTGCATCCATCCTGAATCTTTATGGAAGAACGGGAATGCCTTTCAAAAACCGGGGCAAACAGTGTAAACGGATTAACGGCAGAGCCAGCCTTGGCAGGAGCTGCAGATGCCCCTTCCAAAATTATCTGTTCCAGCAGTGGAACGTCAAAACGTCTTAGCCCCCTGGAAGCAATGCGGCCAAGGTCAGACTTCCTCCGGCCGGGAAGGACCACAATGCGGTCAGGACCAATGGATTTTATGGCGTTACTGTCCAGCTCTGCATAGCAGCCAGTTACAATAAGCGGTGCATTGGGAAATTTTTCAAGAAGCAGGCGCATCAGTCGGCGTGCCTTCTGCTCAGCCTTTCCTGTAACGGTGCATGTATTTATTACGCTCAGGATTACATGGGGATTTTCCTCAGACCGGGCATTTATGGAATCCAGGTCCACGGAATATCCTGCCTGAGAAAAAGAATAAGCCGCCCCTTCAGTTTCATCCTGATTGAGACGGCATCCCAATGTTTCAAAGTGAATTATGCCAGCCATTGAATATTATTGTGATATTACTGAATCTTTGCCTGACAGCGGGACTTTCCGCGGATAGCATCATAATGGGAAGAATTAAGGGCAAGAGCCTTATCATAGGCGGCAATTGCATGCTGCCAGTCGCTGTTCATTTCCCTTGCATATCCAAGCCTTGTCCACCAGTGGGCGCTGTGGGCAGGCTCATAGCGAACGGCTGCAGTAAAGGAAATGTCTGCATGTTCAAACCTTGACTGGCGGATATAGATTTCCCCCATGTAGTAGTAAGCAGTACCAATACGAGCTGCAGTTTCCGTGGAAGATGCAATATAGCGCTGGAACATGGAAAGGGCCTCGTTGTTCTTTCCAAGGTAATACTTTGCCTCGCCCAGAACTTCCATAAGGCGCACGTCATACTGGTTGACCTTTCTTGCTTCAGTTGCACGCTGCTCAGCTTCTGCATACTGCTTGTTGGCAACCAAAGACCAGCACAAAACCGCATGGCTATCCATGTTGTTTGGATTATTGTTTATTTCCTGCTCGCAAACTACAATTGCATCCTTATAGTTGCCTTCACGGTAGAGCTTTAAGGCATCCGGCTTTCCGTTCTGTGAAAAGGAAGGAATGGAAGCCAATGCAAGAACTGCAGCAAGAATCGTATTTTTAATCTTCATTTTTAAAATCCTATAATTCAATCATTGAACACTTACCGGAAAAAATGGCTCCCGGCTCAAGAACAACCTGTGCAGACGTAATGTCTCCCTTGATGGACCCGGTGGAAGTAACGTAGACAAGTTTCTTACCCTTCACATTGCCCGTAACCTTGCCGCGTACAAGGACACGGTCCGTCGTAATGTCTGCATTTATTTCTGCATTTGTATCAATAAGAAGGTCACTAGTTGCATCAATGTTTCCACTCATCTTGCCCTTAATCATGAAGGGTTTTGCAAACCTGATGTTACCAGTAAAAGTAATATCAGAAGCCATTACAGTGTCAAAGTCTTCTTCATCAGTATCAAAAGCTTTTGAATCTTTTATATCGTACATTGTTCTATTTTATTGAAAATCCTATCTCATTTCAAGAATCTTCTTGGCCTTCTTTGCGTTGGCATTCTTTTTCTTCTTTCCAAACTGATAGGTCTTTGGTTTTTCTTCCTCAGGAATTTCTTCCTCTTCTGCATCCTGGGCAATTTCCTCTACGGCAGCCTTACAGCTTGAATATCGTCCCTTGGCCCACATGTCAAGTCCAGTACCCTGGGTTGCAACATCAGTACTTGCAATGTATTCAGAACAGATGTCGGCAAATTCCGGGCGGTCATACTTTGCAAATTCCTTTCCAAGGGAATAGCGCAGGTTCTTGTGGACATCGCTTGTAAGGGTAAAGCGAGCAAGCTCAATTACATCCTTTACGCCTGCATTGTTGTTTTCAAGAAGAACGGAAGCAACCTTTGCCTTTGTCGGATCTCCTGCCTTCTTGTCGTTAATGACGCTCACAAGATAATCGTTTCCTTCAGAAGTGTTGAGCTTTGCAAGAACGGTCCAGCATTTTTCCTTTACTGACTTAAGTTCATCCTTGTCCTTGCAGCGGTAAATCAGGTATGGAACGGCTTCCTTAAGCTCGCGTTTTTCCACGGCTTCAACTGCCTCAAGGCGAACCTTGTACTGGCTGTCGCGGAGAGCCTGGATTATAAGGCTGTCTGCCTTCTTGTCATTAAAGTGACTGATTCCCTTGATGACATAGGCACGAAAGTTGGCGTCAGAAGATTCAAACATCCTTATGAGGATTTCTTCTGATTCAGGCTTTTCCATGGCTCCAATGGCTTCGGCTGCATACATGCGCACAAAGGAATTTTCATCTTCATCCTGGACAATCTGTGAAAGCTTTTCCCAGGTATCAACGGCCTTGATTCTTCCGAGAACACGCATGAGGCTCTGGCGCTGTGGAACCGAAAGGTCATCACGGTCAAGGAAATCTGCAAGATAAAGAGCTTCCTCCTTTTCCCCAATTTCACCAAGAGCAGAAAGGGCACCAGTAAAATACTCATCTTCTTCCTTGTCAACAAGGTCAATAAGGCCTGCATTGGCTTCCTTAATTCCGCAGTCAGAAACATACTTGAAGCACCTGTCAACAATATCCTTCCTGTAGTCATAAGGGTCGTTGATTACTTCAACGGCAAAATTTCCAAGGCATGGATCCTTAAGCTTTGTAAAATAGATCAGGATTTTTTCCTTTACCACAAGGTCCTTTGTTTCATCAAAAAGATCGTAAATCTCATTTACAAAACGCATGTCCTCATTTTTCGTAAGCTCTTCAAGAAGAATGCTTATCTGGCCTTCAAGCCCGTACTTGAATGTTGCCAGGGTGTCCTCTACATAGTTTTCCGACTTGTCAAGATAAACCTTGGAAGAATCATACTTTTTTGGCCGGCTCTTGGCAGGAACTGTTTTTTCCTTTGGGTAAACATAATGGGGTTCTTCTTCCGGTTCTTCATTCATGGAATTAAAGGCTTCCACAATTGGATCCTTTGCAGGGGGAATTTCCTCAACCACCGGCTCAACCTTTCTTGGGGCAAGATCGACGGATTCTTCCTGGGCTGCAGCCTCCACCTCCCCGTCCTTCATGTTTTCCATTTCCTTCTTTATGCGTTCAAGTTCATCAAGATCCGAACCATGGTTTGAATCTTCCAAAACCATCTCCTTTGAAGTGCTTTCACTTGGGGCAGAAGATTCCTGGGCCTGAACATAAATTCCTGCAGAGACTGCAAGGGAAACACCTGCTATTGCAATTATCTTTTTCATATTAAACCTCACCTGAATGGAACTGTTCAAGAAAGTTTTTCTTGTATTCTTCAAACCTGTCTTCATCGATGGCACTGCGGATTTCTTCCATCATGGTGTGGAGGAAATAAAGGTTATGGTAGCTTGCAAGCATTGATGAAAGAATTTCCTGTTCGCGGAAAATGTGCCTTAGGTATGCCCTGGAATAGTTGCGGCACACCTTGCACTGGCACTGCTCGTCAAGGGGAGAAGTGTCATGCTCGTAGCGGGCCTGCTTAATGCTCACAGTCCCCTTGTGGTGATAGTAAAGTCCATGGCGTGCAATGCGTGTCGGGTTTACACAGTCAAACATGTCGATGCCGTCAGAAACAGCTTCCAGTATGTACTCAGGGGTACCGATTCCCATGACGTAGCGTGGCTTTGACCTTGAAAGAAACTGAACCGTATACTGAAGCTTTTCTGCAAAGATTTCTGCAGGTTCCCCAACGCTAAGGCCACCAATGGCAAGTCCTTCCGTATCAAGGGCGTTTACGAATTCCGCACTTTCCTTCCTAAGGTCATCAAAGAAATTTCCCTGAACGATGGGAAACAGAAATCCCCTGTAGCCTTTTTCCTTCTGCACATTCCACTCACGGATGGCACGCTCAGCCCACTGGCTTGACAGACGCAATGCCCTCTCGGCTTCAGGACGTTCGACACCATAACCGGAACACACGTCAAGCTGCATCTGGATGTCACTGTTAAGCTTTACCTGGGTCTGAACGACATTTTCCGGAGTAAAGAAATGCTTGCTGCCATCGATGTCGCTTCGGAATTCAATTCCTTCATTCTTTATCTTTCGCAGCTTTGAAAGAGACCAGACCTGAAATCCACCCGAGTCCGTCAGAAAATTCCTGTTCCATTTCGTAAAGCCATGAAGGCCACCGTTTTCTTCCACAACCTGGGTTCCAGGACGAAGATACATGTGATAGGTATTTGCAAGAATTATTTCAAAACCGATTTCCTCAAGGTCATCCTTGGAAAGGGCCTTTACGGTTCCCTTGGTACCGACAGGCATGAACACCGGAGTACGGACATCCCCATGGGGAAGATGAAGGACACCTGTGCGCGCAAGGGAATCTTTGTTTTCGTGTTTAACTTCAAAAAGCTTTTGAATCATGATATGTCTACCTCAAGTTTTTGCAAATTTTAAAAGCACGGAGCTTATGATAATAAAAAGAAAGACAGGAAACCATGCTCCAAACAATGGGGGAATTGTCTGGAATTTTGCCATGAGCATGGTGATCATCTGAATTACATAGAACAGAACTACAGCCGTAATGGAAAGGGCAAGACTGATGATGAGAACATTTTTCCGTGTCTTGCCCGAAAGCCCAACTGCAAGAAAAACAACGATGAAAACGATAAAGGGAAAGGCATATTTCTTATAGTAGATGGATTTTTCTTCTGCACTGGGCAAACCGGCCTTTTCAAGATGTTCAATGTACTCCCTGGCCTCCCGGGTATTTACGGCCTCTATGGAGATGGTATTGTTCCTGAAGGTTTCCGGAAGTTCAACAAGGCGTTCCTTAAGCCTGTCCTCAACAGGAAAAACAAGAATATCCTCACCGTCCCTCTTATACTCTATGCCGGAACCAACATTCCAGCACAGCATCTCATCATCCCAAATGGCAGTGTCTGCATTAATCAGCGCATCAAAAGACTTGTCAGGATTCCTGAAAACCACATTCAGGCCATAAAGGCGGCTCAGGCTGTTATCAAAATAGTCAGCCTTGTAAACAACATTACCCTCTTCCGCCATGATGACAATCTTGTCATTGTTAAGGGATTTTTCCTTGTGAAGCACAAATTCCTGCAGGTGGGTTTTCTTTGCATATGTCGGAACCACCACCCTGTCTTCAAACACAAAAAGGCCAAAGCTAAGTATAATTGAGACAAGCAAAAGTGGAGCCGTAAACCTAAAGAGGGAAATGCCGGACGCAAAGACTGCAAGAAGTTCATTCTTTGCATAAAAATCGGAAAGCATGTATGCAGTGGCAAAAAGCATGGCAATGGGAACCGCATACCAGACTGTCTTTGGAATGTAGTACAGCATTATGGTTCCGACTTCCCTGGAAGAAACACCCTTTGAAATGTAACTCCACAGGTTTATGAAAAGATCCGTAAGGCACAGCACCAGGACAAAGAATGTAATGGCACCAAGGAGAATGGGGAAAAAGCTCTTAAGCATGTATGTAATGATTTTCATTTCGTCTTCAACCTTAAGTACAAGAGAATTCCGATAAGACCTATGACAAGGTTTGGAGTCCACATCATCCAAAAGCCGTTATATCCACCGCGAATGCCGAACATCTGTCCCAAAATCGTTGCAGCCCAATACAAGACCGAAAGGATGATTCCAAAAATAAGTCCCAGGGTCTGGCCGTCCTTGCGCCCAAAGACAAGGGAAAGGGGGAATGCAAGCATGGCAAAAAAAATTGATCCAAAGGGAATTGAAAACTTCTTGTTGAATTCAAGGTTAAAGGTGTTAAGTTTTTTGGGAGTTATCGTACTGTCATTTTTCATCACCTTGATTTTCTTTGCAAGGTCCCAGCTGGTCATTTCACGTGGAGAAGTTCCGCCATTGGATGTAATGATGGAATTCTCAAAAATATTCAATATAAGTTTTCCACTGGAAATGGATTCATAATCCTTTGAAGAAGACTTGTCCATCATGAGCACCAGGCTGTCGTGCATGTCCAGCTGCATGAGGACTCCAGGGTCAGATGCCTTTTCTACTACGGAATCCTTTGCAATGATGACACGCTCGTCACCGTCAGCTCCCTTGTCAAAAAGAAGAAGGTCAGAGACATTGCTCTTGTTTACCATGCCGATTACAAGGGTGCTGTCATTCATTCGCTTTATGGACATGGATTCAAGTTCGATGGCCGGATTGGAGACGATTATCTGCTTAAAGAGCCTGTTGTAGTGCAGGGTTCCCAAGGGAAGAAAATAGTCGTTCATGATAAAGCTGAATATGGAGATGGCCATGCCCATGACAAGAACCGCCTTCAAAATCAGGCTGTATCGCTGGCCGCTGGCACGAAATATCAAGACCTCGTTATCAGTAACAAGGCGTCCAAGGCACATGAGGAATCCTACGAGAGTTGCAAAGGGAGCCGACTGGGCAATGATTGCAGGAAGGCAATAGACGATGAGCTTTAGCACGGAACCTACAGGAACCCTCTTCTTGAGGATTGTCTCGGCAAGGAGGAGAATCTGGTTTACAAAAAAAACCACAAAGAAAAAGGCAAAGCAAACCAGAAAATACAGGAGCAGTTCCCGTGCAATGTATGTGGCGAGGATGTTGGACCTTAGGGCATTGAGCCTGTATGTCCTGACAACAAAAAAATGAGTAATCTTCCTGCTGCCGATTTTCCTGCCAAAACAAAATCCTGCAGCATAAAGGGAACGCCTGTACTGGATGCGCTTTAGAACCTTTATCTTTCGGCTCAGCCAGATGGAAAAACCACGCTGCCACCTGTAAATCCTTACGCCCAGGAGATCAAGGAGAAGATAGATTTTTTCAAGGAATTTCAAAAAGCCCATGGTGCCAGAAACTAAACGCCGGTACTTCCAAAGCCACCTGCACCACGCTCGGTGTCAGACAGAGATTCAACAGGAATAAACTCTGAGGTTGTGACCGGTGCAACAACAATCTGTGCAATCCTGTCCCCATTGTTTATTTCAAAATCCTCTTCCCCAAGGTTAATGAGGATAACCTTAAGTTCGCCACGGTAGTCGCTGTCAATTGTACCCGGAGTGTTAAGGACAGTCACCCCATTCTTGAATGCAAGTCCGCTTCTTGGACGCACCTGAATTTCATAGCCCTGGGGAATCTCAAAAAAAAGCCCCGTACCAACGAGGGCACGCTTGCCTGGAGCAATAGTGATTTTTTCCGGGATGCATGCACAAACATCTGCACCTGCAGCACCGGAAGTCTTATATTCAGGAACCACAGCTCCTTCAGAAGCAACAATATTCATCTTTATCCTGTTCATTTTTCCACCTGAGAAATTTTTCTGATAGATTTCTTATCCCTTCCTGAAAGGCGGGAACCGTAAACAAAAACAGTGCGCTCCGATGGAACCACAAGTTTTTTCACAAAGTTCATTATATCATCTTTCCGCACTTCACGTATACACTTTATGAAGGCAACAGTATCCATAAGTTCGTAACCCATGGAATAGAAATTCCACAGCCGGCGGACCACCACGGAAGCCGAACCGTCATTCATCAGCTCGCTGCCGGCAATGCGCTCAATGGCAACATCAATTTCTTCCTGGGTAAGCCCGGAAGATGCACATTCTTCTATAATGGAACAAAGCTTCTGGCTTGCAAGGACTGCATTCTTCCTGTCGCACACAAGGAAGGCACACCAGAGCCCGGAATTCTCATAAATCGTAAAAAAGCTGCCAACGTTATAGCAGAGGCCAAGCTTTTCTCGAAGTTCCGTAAACAGACGGCTGCTCATGCTGTCACCAGATGCTGAATCAAAAACCAGCAGGCTCAGGTAATCCCCGAATGACAGGTGGCAGTCCAGGGGATAGGCCGTAAAGACCTGGTCCTGGCTGAACTTTGATGAAGAAAAGGAAGTTACGGAATTCCATGCAGGACTGTCAGTAAAATGGGCATGCCTAAAGAATTCAACAGCCGGCTTCTTTACCGGAAGGCTTTCGAGCCGTGAAATAAGTACGTCATAATCAAGAACGCCTGCGGCAACAACAACAAGTTCCCCATGGACAAAATACCTGTCATACCAGCCAATCATCTGTTCCCTGGTAATTTTTTCCACGTCGCCAACGGTACCGGTTATCAGGTCAGACAGGCTCTGCCCCGGCCAGATGCTTCGGGCAAGCTCGTCCATGCTGGAATCTTCCGGGTCGTCTTCAACTGAAAGGATTTCATTTATGACAACGTTGCGTTCCTTTTCAAACTCGTCGGCAGGAAAGGTGCAGTTGGTGCTAAGGTCGCAGACTACATCCAGTGCAAGTTCAAAGGCATCTTCACGGAGAAGGGGAATGGAATAAAAGACGTTGACGTTTTCGCGCTCGGTGCAGGCGTTGACCATGCCACCCATCCTGTCAAAGATGACGGCAATGTCACGGTTACTGCGGCTTTTTGTTCCCTTAAAGAGCATGTGTTCCGTAAAATGGCTGATGCCCTTCTCGCCCACAGATTCAAAGCGGCTTCCCGTAGCAAAATAAAAGCCAACACTGGCGGTCTTTGTGGAATCCATGTCCTGCGTGATCAGAACAACATTGTTTTTTAATATCTGCTTTTTGATCATGACGGAGGGAATTATATCATAAATGAATAAAAAAAAGAACGGGATGCCCAAAAAGTATTTACGGCAACACCAAGCCACCATAAAAGTACCTGCTGGACATCCCGGCTTAAGGATTTTAAATCCCTGAAGGTTTATTTCTTTGCAAGTTCTTCAACTGCATCGATGTAAGAAAGGTTAAGGTGACCGCTCTTGTCAACTTCAAGAAGCTTAACAGGAACAACCTGTCCTTCCTTGAGGACATCAGTTACCTTTTCTACGCGAGTGCGTGCAAGCTTTGAAATGTGGCAGAGGCCGTCCTTTCCAGGAAGGATTTCGATGAATGCACCGAATTCCATGATGCGCTTAACAGTACCCTGGTAGATTGTGCCGGCCTTTGGATCTTCGCAGATTCCCTTAACGGCTGCCTTTGCTGCATCAGTTGCAGTTCCAGTCTTTCCGTAGATTGTAACCGTACCGTCATCGTCAGTGTTGATTGTAACACCGTACTGGGCACAAAGAGCCTTAACGTTCTTTCCGCCTGGTCCGATGAGGGCTCCAATCTTGTCAACAGGAATCTTGAGGCTGTCAATTTTTGGTGCATACTGGCTGATTGGCTGTGGCTTGCTGATGCACTTCTCCATGATGTCGAGGATATGGTTGCGTCCATCCTTTGCCTGGGCAAGAGCCTTCTTCATGATTTCCATAGAAACGCCGGCAATCTTAATGTCCATCTGGAAGCCTGTGATACCGTCGCGAGTACCTGCTACCTTAAAGTCCATGTCGCCAAGGTGATCTTCTTCACCGAGGATATCAGAAAGAATTGCGTACTTTGTGTACTTTTCGTCGCTTGTGATGAGACCCATTGCAATACCTGCAACCATCTTCTTCATTGGAACGCCGGCTGCAAGAAGTGAAAGACATCCACCACAAGTAGAAGCCTGAGAAGATGAACCGTTAGACTCCATGATTTCAGAAACAACACGGATTGTGTATGGGAATTCTGCCTTTGAAGGAATCATAGGAGCGAGTGAGCGGCGTGCAAGGTTACCGTGACCGATTTCGCGGCGGCCTGTCGTAAGCTTGCCTGTTTCACCTACAGAATATGGAGGGAAGTTGTAGTGAAGGATGAAGTTTTCGCTTCTGTCGCCTTCAATATCATCATATACCTGTTCATCCATTGCAGTACCAAGTGTCGTAACTGCAAGAGACTGTGTTTCACCACGAGTAAAGAGTGCCGATCCGTGTGGACGTGGAAGAACGTTGATTTCGCAAGTGATTGGGCGAATCTGGTCTGTACCGCGTCCGTCAATGCGCATTCCTGTCTCGAGGATTGAAGAACGGAGAAGTTCATACTGAATGTCATCGAAAAGTGCACCAAAGAGCTTTGCCTGCATTTCGTCGGCAAGCTGGTCTGCATACTTTTCTGCAATCTGCTTCTTTACTTCCTTAACGGCTTCTGAGCGAGCCATCTTTCCTTCCTTGAAACATGCAACCTTCATGAGTGGAAGTGCTTCTGCCTTAATGGCTTCCTTGTTTGCAAGTTCAACATTAAGAGGAGCAAGAGGGAGCTTTTCCTTTCCGGCAAGCTTAATGAGTTCTTCCTGGAGGAGACACATGTCCGTGATGAATCCCTGTGCCTTTTCGAGGGCGCCAAGCATCACTTCTTCTGAAACTTCATTGGCACCGCCTTCTACCATTGTAAAGCCGTCCTTTGTACCGGCAACAACGATTTCAAGCTGAATCTTTTCCATCTGCTCGTATGTCGGGTTGAGGACATATTCACCGTTAAGGTAACCAACGCGAACAGCTGCAACTGGTCCGTGGAATGGAATGTCAGAAATTGAAACTGCAGCAGAAGCTGCGAGAACTGCAAGAATGTCAGGTGGATTTACACCATCAATTGATACACAAGTTGGAACAATCTGAATTTCGCGGCCGAAAGCTGTCTCAAACAGCGGGCGCATAGGACGGTCAATAAGACGGCTTACGAGGATTTCCTTATCCTTTGGACGTCCTTCTCTCTTAACAAAACCGCCAGGAATCTTACCAGCGGCATAAAACTTTTCATTGTACTCAACTGTTACAGGAACAAAGTCGAGTCCTTCCCTTACATCGCTTGAACAGCATACTGTTGCAATAACAGATGTTCCGCCAATCTGTGCGTAAACACATCCGTTAGCCTGCTTACCGATCTTACCGGTTTCGAGGATCAGTTCATAATCACCGATCTTTTTAGTTACTCTCTGTACCATAACTATTTCCTTGTTCTTTTTCTTTTTTGCCAAAAAGGCAATGGATAAACCGTTTGAACAGCCGTTTCACCCACTTGCACCGACTGGGTGCCGTAAAAAACATAAAGGCAAGGATAACCGGTAAAACCAGAAAACCCCTGCCTTAACCATGCAACTACTTGCGGATTCCGAGTTCCTTGATAAGTGAACGGTAACCTTCAAGATTTGTGCGCTTGAGATACTTCAAAAGGCGGCGGCGAGCACCAACAGCCTTGAGAAGACCGCGGGAAGCACAAGCATCCTTTGGGAATGCCTTACAGTGTTCTGTGAGTTCCTTGATGCGTTCTGTAAGAAGAGCGATCTGAACATTTGTGTTTCCTGTGTCTGCGCTGTTTGCGCCAAACTTTGCTACGATTGAAGCAGCTGTTTCTTTTGTAAGTGCCATAATACTTACTCCTATGATTTTTTTCTTTTGCCTAAGATAAGACCTGGGATAAAAGTGGCTCTTTGCATTCCAGGCGGAATCATGACAGCAAAAGTTAATGCTTCCAAGAAGCACCTTAATTTTACTGATATATTATCTTTTGTCTAGTGGAACATGAAATTCACCATGCTAAAACTCCACGGATACCACCATATTTGCGTATTTTTTCGTCGGAAGCTGCAGATTCAACGTATTTCCTTCTATAAACAATTCCGTATGCAATCTGCTTCCATCGGAAAACCTGGCAACGACGGAATAAGTTCCATTCTTGGGAAGAACCTGATTTTGCCCTGCTGCAGATTCAAAAACCGACATGGCCTGTCCCCGGCTTTTTTCCGTCCATTTAAGGCCTTCGAGGCTGCACGAAAAGGGCCGGCCAAGCATGCTTGTCACCTGTTCAAGCTGACCTTCCTCAATGAGTCCCTTTATCCTGCTGGAACCAACCTTTTCTTCCGCAAGCCTTATGTAATCCACAGTCTTAAGTTCAAAGCCCATGTCGCCGGCAAGGGATTGCACATCCTCCATCCTGCAACTTCCCTGGTAACCGCACTTAAAGTCCCGCCCTTCTGCAAGAAACCTGAGGGCGCATTTTTCAACCAGTGTAGCGATGAAAGACTTTCCATCCATTCTTGAAAAATCCTCGTTAAAATCGATGACTACGGCAAAATCAAGGCCAAGGCTTTCAAAAAACTCAAGGCGCTGCCCAAGGGTAAATATGTTCCGCGGGTTGTGGCGGCTGATGCTTGAAGCAAAGGTTACTACGCCGGAAACAAGAGAGCCGGCACCCGTCACTGCAGAAATAAGCTCCTGGTGGCCCCTGTGAACCGCCTCAAAACTGCCCACCGTAATGGCACTTCCCTTTTTCTTCCATTGAACCGGGAATGCACCATCACAAAGTTCATTCCAGGTAAAAACCTGCATGGACTTTTTTCCACGGGGAACTACAAAACCGTAGCGCAGATGACCGTCACTGCACCTGATGATTCCGGCAAATTTCCCGTCGGAATAATAGACTGCAGCTTCATCCTTTACAAAAAAATCCCTGGAAACTTCAAGCCCTTCCATGGCGTCAAACATCCTGCCGGAAAGTGGCTTTCCGTTGGCGTATTTTTTTTCGGATTCATTCTTTAGGGTAAAGCATTCAAAGCCGCAAAGGGCAGCCAGGTCCGGTGTAAAATTCAAAAAGCGGCTCTTGATGTCTGCAATCTTTTTGTCACTGTCCTTTTGCCGTGGAGTTTTTTCCTTCTTCCTGCTGAATATTTTTTCCTCGGCCTTTTCCAAAAGGCTCTTGCCTTCTTCCTGCTGAATTTTCTTCTCAACTTCCATTCCAGAATGAATGTTGAATTCCCCAAGGGAAGAATAGCATGCTGCGTCCTCAAGGTTAAATGGTCCTACCCTGGTTCTGCGCAATGCACATAGATGGGCACAGCTTCCGGCAGAGGCGGCAATGTCACGGGCAAGGGCGCGAATGTAAGTTCCCTTTGAGCATGTTATCTCAAGCTTTGCATAGGTGCACCCGTCCAAACTTACATTGTCAAGAAAATCGTGAACCCTTATTGAGTATATGAAAATCTGGCGGCTTTCAAGCCTTACTTCCTTTCCCTCGCGGACAAGATCGCTGGCACGCTTTCCGTCCACATGGAGGGCACTGAAAGCTGGAGGAGTCTGGAGTATTGCACCGGTAAATTTTGGAATGGCTTCTTCCAGGTCTTTTCTTGAAACTGCAGCACAGGTTTTTACGGTCCTGCCCGTAGGGTCAAGGGTATCAGTTTCCCTGCCAAAGCATACGATGGCCTCGTAAGTTTTTGTAAATCCCGTTACATGGGGAACAAGATGGGTCAGGTTTCCTGCAAGTACCACCAGAAGGCCGTCGGCAAAACTGTCAAGGGTTCCCGTGTGGCCAACCTTTTCCGTGCCCAGGGCATGCTTTATGCTCCAGAGAGAAGAAAAACTTGTAAGGCCGGAATTCTTTGCATAGAGCATTATTCCGGTCGGTGCAGTTTTAGATTTCATGGAGTAATTCTATAAAAATATATTTTCCGTGTAAAGTAAAAAAAATAACATGCACAAGTGAAGAACGCGTCGGCTACAGACACTTCGGCCAAAAGGTATCGGTCTCAGTCGCAGGCTCCTTCGCCGGCCTCACAGTCTTCGCTCGACACAACCTTCACTTATGCATAAAACTTTATTTACCATGTTAAACCAGGGCCTTTGTCTGCCACCGCTTTGACTTCCACCTTAATAGCATGGCGATTCCACGTGTTGTCTCATCCGTTCCAATGGCAAGCCAGAATCCAACAAGCCCAAGATGGCACTTGAGTCCAAGGATGTAGCTGAAGAGCACCATGATGCACCACATGCTGAAAATTCCGTAGAGCACCGGGAACCCAACATCCCCAGCCCCCTTCAGGCCACCTATGGCTACAAGGTTAAGGCTGCGCCCAAATTCAATGTAGGTGGAAAAAAGCAGGAGGGTGCTGACATAACCTGCAGTCACGGGATCCTTCGTAAACACCGGGATGAATGCTCCCTTGGTAAGGTTTATGATGCAGATCAAAACCATGCTTGTAAGGGTTCCGCACAGCTGATAACGCCACAGCTTTTTGTATGCAACGTCAGCCTGCCTTGCCCCGACAAAATACCCGGTCTTAATCTGGGTTGCACTGCCAATGCCAATGGCAACGACAAATACAAAGCGAACGATGGTCTGGGTGTAAACCTGGGCAGACATGGCGGCAGTTCCCAGTGTGGTAATCATGGCCATGATTACAATCTGGGCAACATTGTATGACATGTTCTCGCCGGCAGTAGGAACACCAATCTTGAGAATTTTCTTGATGAAAGTAAAGTCAATCTTATAGATTCTTCTCAAGTCAAATGCGATTTCTTCATGACGGCGAATAACGATCTGCAGGTAAATGCAGCTGACAAAATTTCCAGTTACGGAAGCAATGGCAACACCAGGCAGGCCAAAGACGGGGAGTCCAAACCAGCCGTAAAGGGAAAGGGCATTTCCAAAAACGTTTATGATATTTGCAATCATCGTGGAAAAAAGGATTTCCTTGGAATAGCCATAGGCACGGACAACGGCACCCTGCATCAGGTTGAATGCAATGAAGACTGAACCAAAGCCGCAGAAAATCGTAAAATATTCCCTTGCATAACTGCGCACGGCATCTTCCAGGGTGTAGCAATTTAGAAGTGCACCCGTACCAAGAATGACGGCCATGGAAATGATGACTGCAAAAAGAGTAACCAAGGTGACGGAAGCCTTGACGATTCCGTTAAGTTCCTCACGGGACTTTTTTGCACCGATGTACTGGCTCAAGACGATGACGGAACCAGTGCAAACGATGTTAAAGAGAATGTTTATGAAGAAAACATACTGGCTTGTCATTCCAACAGCAGCGACGGCTGCATTGTCAAAAGAAGAAAGCATGATCGTATCGACAGAGGATACAAGCACGCGAAAAAACTGCTCCAGTGCAAGTGGAAGCGTAAGGGCAAACATGCTGATGGTGCCCGGATCCTTCCTGATTTTATTTGTCATTTTTCTCTCCCATAAAAATAAGGCGCCTGCAAAACACAGACGCCCTGATGCCTCAAAAACTATTCCTCATCGTCCGGAGTTTCGTCCGACTGTGAATCGGGATGTTCTTTTTCCATGGCATTAAGCTTCTGCACCATCTTGAATCCATCCTTCATGCTAAAGTCAGCAATAAAGGTGAACTTAGGAAACTTGTAGATTGAAAGTTTTTTTGCAATGGTGCACTGAATGAATCCTGCCGCACTGTTAAGGCCTTCCACACCGCGGATAACCGACTGGTCATCCATGAAGGAAGAAACATAAACCTTTGCATAAGCCAGGTCCTTTGCAACTTCCACACGGTTGATGGAAAGGAATTCGTTTACACGGGGATCCTTAACTTCGTGGCGTAAAATCATTGTTGCTATTTCCTGCCTCAGCTGTTCGCCAAGGCGCTGCATTCTAAACTGTCCCATGTCCGATTATGCCTCTTCTCCAGACTGAGCCTTCTTCTTTTCGGCTTCTGCCTGTTCTTCTGCAAGGGTCTTTCCAAGGGTACGCTTGATCTCAACAATTTCAAATGCCTCAATCTGGTCGCCAACCTGGATGTCCTGCCAGTTTTCAAGACCGATACCACATTCAAATCCGTCCTTAACTTCCTTGGCATCATCCTTAAACCTCTTGAGGGAAGAAATCTTGCCAGTGAAGATTACAACGCCATCGCGGATAAGGTTTACGCTGCAAGTCCTCTTGATGAAACCGTCCGTAACGTAACAACCTGCAATGACACCAACCTTTGGAACCTTGAATGTATCGCGTACTTCTGCTGTACCTGTGGTCTCTTCCTTTGTATCAGGCTGAAGCATGCCTTCCATAGCCTGCTGAATTTCTTCAACACACTTGTAGATGATGCTGTACTTGCGAATTTCAACCTTTTCCGTTTCTGCAAGGGACTTTGCCTTAGGGGTCGGGCGAACGTTGAATCCGATAATAATTGCGTTCTGGTCAGCTGCTGCAAGGGTTACGTCGCTTTCGTTGATTGCACCTGCACTTGAATGGATTACGTTTACACGGATTTCCTTTGTAGAAAGCTTTTCCAGTGAAGTCTTGAGGGCTTCGGCCGATCCCTGAAGGTCTGCCTTGATGATGATCTTGAGTTCCTTGACTTCACGGCTATCCAATTCATCAAACATGTTGTCCAGTGTAATCTTCTTAACTGCCTTGGCCGCCTCAAACCTCTTGAGTTCCTGGCGCTTGGCTGCAAATGCACGGGCATCCTTTTCCGTCTCAGTAACCTGGATAGGATCACCTGCATTAGGCATTGATTCAAGTCCGAGAACTTCAACAGGCATGGAAGGGGTTGCCTCCGTAATCTTCTTTCCGTGATCGTCAAACATGGCGCGTACACGGCCGGAATAGATTCCTGCAACAAGAGGGTCACCAATCTTAAGGGTACCGCGCTCGATTACAACGGATGCAACGACACCACGACCCTGGTCAGTGCGAGATTCAACAACCTTACCTTCTGCACGGCAGTCGTACTGTGCCTTTAGTTCAAGGACTTCAGCCTGAATCAGAATTGCATCAAGAAGATCATCAATCCCCTGCCTCTTAAGGGCAGAAATGTTTACATACTGTGTGTCTCCACCCCATGCTTCCGGAGTGAGGCCGTATTCAGAAAGCTGTGTCATAACCTTGTCAGGATTTGCTTCCGGCTTATCAATCTTGTTTACTGCTACGATGATAGGAACCTTTGCATCCTTTGCGTGGTTAATGGCTTCCATTGTCTGTGGCATTACGCCGTCGTCTGCTGCAACAACAAGGACAACGATATCCGTAATCTGTGCACCGCGGGCGCGCATCATTGTAAATGCCTCGTGACCCGGAGTATCGAGGAATGTAATGTCTCCCCTGTCTGTATGAACCTGATATGCACCGATCTTCTGGGTGATACCGCCTGCTTCACCGGCAGCAACATCAGAATTGCGGATGGCATCCAGTGTCTTTGTCTTACCATGGTCAACGTGACCCATGACTGTAACGATTGGAGGACGTGGCAAAAGACCTTCTGCACTTCCCTCTTCACTTTCAATGACTGTTTCGTCGTAAAGGCTGATAAGGTGAACCTTACAGTTGTATTCAGCTGCAATAATTGTAGCCGTATCGCTGTCGATGGACTGGTTGATTGTAACCATCATGCCCATTGAGAAAAGCTTGCCGATGATTTCAGAAGCCTTAAGGTTCATCTTCTTTGCAAGGTCAGAAACGGAAACAGTTTCCATGATGTCGATTGTTTCTGGAACTACGCTTGCAGGAGTAACGTCATGCTTCTTGTTCTGGTAGAGTTCTTCCTCGTCAAAGAAATCTTCCTTATCCTTCTTGTTGTAAACCTGCTTCTTGCCCTTGAACTGCTTCTTGCCGGCACTTCTTGGGTCAACTGCAGGAACTGGGGTTGCTCCGCCACCAAAGCCTGGGCGTGGGCCGCCAAAACCGGGTCTTGCTCCGCCGCCAAATCCTGGACGACCGCCACCAAAGCCTGGTCCACGGTTAAATCCGCCCTGACCACCCTGGCCATTTGGACCGCGATTATATCCGCCCTGTCCGCCTGCACCGTTAGGTCCACGGCCGTAGCCCTGGCCACCCTGACCGTTTGGTCCGCGGCCATATCCGCCCTGACCGTTATTGTATCCGCCACGGTTGCCGTAGCCACCCTGGCCGTTTGGTCCGCGGTTATATCCGCCCTGACCGTTATTGTATCCGCCACGGTTGCCGTAGCCGCCCTGGCCGTTACCGTTACTGTATCCACCGCGGTTATATCCGCCGTTTCCGCTGCCATATCCCTGGCCGCCGTTATTATAGCCGCCCTGACGCTCGCGGTTCTGGTAGCCTTCACGTGCCTGTGCACCGGTAAAGCCACCCTCGCGCCTGTTGCCATAGCCGCCGCCCTGACCGTAACGTCCGCGTCCTGCACCACCGGAAAGGTTTCCGGCCTTTACATTTGGACGGGCCGATGTGTATTCATAGCTCTGTGGGCCGCGAGACTGTGGTGCACCAGAAGCAGTACCCTCTGTCTTGGGAGCTGCGGCTGCTGCAGGTGATAGGCTTGCAGCTGAAGCTGCCGGTGATGCCTTTGGAGCGTCCGTTGAAGCAGGTGCTGCAGCTGGAACTGGAGCAGCAGGAGCTGCCGATGAAGTAGATCCACTTGCTGGAGCTGCACTTTCTGCAGGCTTTTTTACGAGGACACGCTTTTTCTGTTCAGGCTTGTCGCCGGAACCCTTGGCATCAGATGCCGATGATGAGGCTCCCGCTGCCGGATTTTTTCTCTTGATGACGATCTTCTTCTTTGCACCTGAATCCGATGCTGAAGCAGAATCGTCCTTAACATGCTTGTTCAAAATTACGCTTGGCTTTTTCTCTTCTTCTGCCATACTCTACAATTTACCTCTTCTTACTTCCAGCTATTACTCTTCTTCAAATGAGAACTCAACGCCACACTTTGGACACTTTGTCATATCGAGGGTGATCTTTGCACCACATTCAGGACAGAAATATTCTTCTTCCTCTTCTTCTGAATCAGCAGCCGGCTGTTCTTCTGCAGCTTCCTCTTCTTCATCTTCAAACTCAACGTACTTGCTGATGATTTCGTTAACCTGATCGATCTGTTCCTTAGAAAGACCTTCAACCGATTCAAGCTTTCCGTCATCGTAAGCGGCAACGAATTCAGCAATGTCATCGTAACCTGCATTCTTGAGGACTTCTGCAACTGCAGGATCAACTTCAGGCAGCTGTGTAACCGATGTGATTTCCTCGTCCGGAGTATCTGCAAAAAGCTGTTCTGCAGCCTGCTTTGCACTGTAATCCGTAAGGTCAAGTTCTGCAGCCTGGCTTTCCGTCTTGACGTCAACAGTCCAGTCACAAAGCTTGTTTGCAAGGCGAACGTTCTGTCCCTGCTTACCGATGGCAATGGAGAAGTTTTCGTCACTTACAATTGCAAGGGCCTCGCGCTTTTCCATATCCTTGATTACAACCTGAATTACTTCTGCAGGAGAAAGTGCGTTTGCAATGAATACATGAGGATCTTCGTCATAGCGGAGAACGTCAATTTTTTCTCCTTCAAGCTCGCGGATAACGTTCTGGATGCGCACACCCTTGAGACCGACACATGCTCCAACAGGATCAACATCAGACTTTGTGGAAGAAACTGCAATCTTTGTCCTGTATCCGGCTTCACGTGCAATGCTGTTGATTACGACGATTCCTTCCTGGATTTCCGTAACTTCGCTTTCGAGGATGTTGCGAACAAGGTCTTCGTCAACACGGCTCAGAACAACCTGAACGCCGTTTCCACCCTTCTTGACATCCTTAATGAGGGCCTTGATCTTGTCGTTCTTTTCGTAAATTTCGCGAGGGCTCTGGTACTTCTTTGGAAGAACACCTTCAACCTTACCGCCAAGGTCAACAAAAATATTATCCCTGTAGGAACGCTGGAAGTAACCGATGATCGTCTCACCAATCTTGCGTTTGTATTCATCAATGATGATCTTTGAAGAATTTTCGTTAAGGTCCCTGTGTGCTTCCTGGCGGCCAACAGAAACTGCACCGCGATGGAAGTCCGTGCGAGGATCAAGTGGAATGTCCAGGGTGTCATTTACTGCTGCATCCGGGGCAAGCTTACGTGCTTCTTCAAGCTCGATTTCTTCAACAGGATCGTAAACACCGTCAACAACAGTCTTGCGTGCATAAACGTTGATTTCTGAAAAATCATCTGCAATCTGAACGATACAGTTTGTATATCCCTTGCCAAAAGACTTCTGGTATGCGGCAAGAATTGTCTTTTCTACAGTAATCCTGATGGAAGACTTGTCAACACCCTTTTCTTCTGCAAGGCGTGCAACGATGCTCTCCATTGATTCTTCATTTGACTTTGATTTTGCTTTTCTGGTAGCAGCCATTTTTATTCTCCTGTCTAAACTTTATATATGAATGAATTTTGCTTTTGCAATGTCATCGTAGGCAAAGGTCCTGTCGGAACCGTCTTCCAGGGTCAGGGTGACTTGGCTCTGGGTCGAGGCCTTGATTACACCCGTAGTCCAGTCGCTGACGTTCCTGTCCCACACGCGCACCTGCCGTCCTTCAAAAATGCTGAACTCTGCAGCGTTACGAATGTTGCGCTCGATTCCCGGGGAACATACTTCCATGGAAATGTCATCTTCGGTCTTGTTAAGAAGAGCCATAAGTTTTGGTGCAAGCGCCCTGTGTGCCTTGGCAACGTCGGTCACCCCAATGTCAACGGCTGGATCACTGGATGCCACAACCGCGCTGATTTTAGTAACAGTCTTAGCCGGAACAATTTCAAGCTCGACAAGCTTAAGTCCCAGGGAAGCAACCAGACTGGCACATTCCCCATAACAAGAATTACTGTCCAAAGATTTGTATTCCAATTTTACCTCTTCTTACCTTTCTGCAAAAAAAAATGAGCCTTGGTTCGGGCTCATTTTTAAATAGTCTAAATTGTATGTCTATAATATAGAAAAGAACGACCTTGGTCAAGTACGGCGTAAGGAGATTCCGAATCCAGTTCGGAATGACAGGCACAGTATATATGGCGGTTTTGCCCCTTCGACAAGCACAGGAACCTCAAGCCTTTCTTCCACTATCTCTTGTCATAATTCCTGTTTACCCAATCCTTGTATTCACCGGAAAGAATATGGTTCATCCATTCTTCATGCCCCAGGTACCAGCGGATGGTTGCAAGCAGGCCCTGCTCAAAGGTCATCTTGCGCACCCAGCCAAGCTTTGTCTTTGCCTTGGTGCAGTCGATGGCATAGCGCTTGTCGTGTCCCGGACGGTCCTTTACATAGGTAATTGTATTACGAACATCTTCTGCACTCTTGCCTATTTCTTTTGAAGTCAAGTCAATGACCTCATTCAAGAGCTTGATGTTCTGCCATTCATTCTCACCGCCAAGGTTCCACTTTTCACCGGCTGGAGACTTGTTTACGATTTCCCACACACCACGGTTGTGGTCTTCTACATAAATCCAGTCACGAATGTTGTCACCCTTGCCATAAACAGGAAGATTCTTGCCATTCTTGATGTTAGAAATCATCAATGGAAGAAGCTTTTCTGGGAACTGGAAAGGGCCGTAGTTGTTAGTGCAGTTAGACAAAGTAATAGGCAGACCATAAGTGTGATAATAAGCCATAACAATGTGGTCACTAGAAGCCTTTGATGAAGAATATGGAGAGCGTGGGTCGTAAGGTGTTGTTTCAAGGAAGTAGCCTGTATCACCCAAGCTACCGTAAACTTCGTCAGTAGAAATGTGATGGAAAAGAACGTCATCACGGGGATTATCCAGGGACACGTTCCAGTATTTGCGTGCTACATCCAGCAAAGTGTATGTACCCATGACATTTGTCTTCATGAATGCTTCCGGGCCAAGAATCGAACGGTCAACATGGCTTTCTGCTGCAAAGTGAATTACAGTATCAATGTCATACTGCTTAAAGATGCGCTCGATTTCTGCACGGTCAGTGATGTCAACTTTTTCGAAGAAATAACGCTGCTTAGTGCAACTGTCACCCTGAACTTGGTTCAGGTTCTGTGAAGAAGTGGATTCCGAATCAAGTTCGGAATGACATGCGGAAGCACCAAATTTTTCCTCAACATCCTTCAATGATTCAAGGTTTCCCGCATAAGTCAGGCAGTCAACGTTTACAACATTACCGGTAAAGTTTGCATCGCCAAAAAGATCCGTGCCGCTGTTAGAAAGCCCAAAAAGGTAGTGAATGAAATTGCAGCCAATAAAACCTGCACCGCCGGTAATCAAAATATTCTTAAGTTTTCTGTTTGCCATAATTATTCTCCTCATGTCATCCTGAACTTGTTTCAGGATCTATTCACCTATCCACTTAGCATTCATGTCAAAGTATTTTTTATCCATGCTGAATGGGGCGTGCTTCTTGTCCTTCTCGCTAAGGTTTGCATTCTCTGTAATTCCCGGGAGAATGGATTCCCAATCAATTCCGATTGCAGGATCGTTCCACATCAAGCCACCCTCATCTTCCGGATGATAGAAGTCCGTGCACTTATATGCAAAAGTTGCAGTCCCAGTCAGCACGCAAAAACCATGGGCAAAACCTTCCGGAATATAGAACATGTTCTGCTTTTCGCTGTCAAGGACAACACCGTAGTATTTGCCAAAAGTTGCACTGCCGGCACGAAGGTCAACTGCAACGTCATAAACCTTTCCTTCAAGGGCGCGTACAAGCTTGCCCTGGGGATGCCTGGTCTGAAAATGCAGCCCACGAAGGACATTCTTTGTAGACTTGGACTGGTTATCCTGAACGAATTTCATTTGAAGACCTGCTTCAAAAAAATCCTTCTCGGAATAGGTCTCCAAAAAATAACCACGGTTGTCACCAAAAATTTTTGGCTGGATTTCGTACAATCCTTCTATATTACATTTCTTGAATTCAAAAGCCATACACTATACCTCTATGTCATTCATTTTATAAACAATGTCATCCTGAACTTGTTTCAGGATCTCATCTACATGTTCGCAATGAATTCAAGATACCGGCCGTATTCGGTCTTATACCCCTTTGCCATTTCCAAAAGCTGGTCCCTTGTAATCCATCCATTGGTGTAAGCAATTTCTTCAAGACATGCTACATAGAACCCCTGGCGTTTCTGGATCGTAGCGACAAAGTTTCCGGCTTCCTGGAGGCCTTCGTATGTTCCCGTATCAAGCCATGCCATACCGCGGCCCAAAAGTTCAACCTTAAGCTGCTTACGGGCAAGGTATTCATTGTTTACGGCAGTAATCTCAATTTCTCCACGGGCACTAGGCTTAACGTTGGCGGCAATTTCCACAACAGAATTATCATAAAAATACAGGCCCGGAACGGCATAATTTGACTTTGGATTTGCAGGCTTTTCTTCAATTCCAAGGGCATTGCCATCCCTGTCAAATTCAACGACACCGTATGCAGTAGGGTCTGCAACATAGTAACCAAAAATCACGGCCCCTTTCTGCTCGGCAATCTTTTTTGCTGCAGACTTAAGGGTTGAAGTAAAGCTCTGGCCGTAGAAAATATTGTCACCAAGGACAAGGGCAACATCATCATTACCGATAAAGTCCTTTCCAACGATGAATGCATCGGCCAACCCCCGCGGCTTATCCTGGACTGCATATTCAAAATGCATTCCAAGCCAGCTGCCGTCACCAAAAAGTTCCTTAAAGCAGCTGATGTCACGGGGAGTTGAAATAATCAAGACCTCACGGATGCCTGCAAGCATAAGGCAGCTCAATGGATAATAAATCATGGGCTTGTCATAAATCGGCAGGATCTGCTTTGAAACAGCCTTTGTTATTGGATATAAACGTGTACCGGAACCTCCGGCGAGAATAATGCCTTTCATAATGATTCTCCAAAAATTCTAACAAAGCCACCCTGTGCACGGAATGCCATAAAGTGACAAATTGAGTAAATAATAATTATTATACACATTTACATAAAAATGTTAAACTGAAAAAACTTATGAAGTAAAGATTATCAAAGGCAGAATATTATCAATTTCAATATTTGTTATCGTCGATAATAAAGTTCCGGCAATGACAGATGACTAACAACCGGTACCTCTGTAAAATTCATGAAGAGAGAAGATAAATGAAGAATCAGGATATTTACTTAGACATCCCTCAGGAACACAAAATACTGAACGTCCCGAATAATAAAAAATCTAAAACAAGATATCAGTGATTTGAATTAATTAAACAGAAAATCCCTTGCAAAACATTTTGCAAGGGATTTAATAACATAATAGTTTATTTTACAATAAAATCAATTTCTACATTCTTCCATCAAGAAACTTTCCAGTTTCCTTATGGTTGAAGTTTGGAATCATCTCATTGAACAAATCAATCAATTCGCCTCGAGTCCATTCCCCCTTCTTCTTCATTGCATCAATTGTATTTGTAAAATGCTGCAGTAACTTTTCATCATAAGACACTTCGTTCTTAATTACTCCAAGAGTCTCAAAACGATTCATATCTATTGTTTCATTTGCAGTAAAGAATTCTTCAAAATCCTTTTCTCCTGTTGTATCACTCTTAAAGAAATAAACTGGATATTTGTGCTGAGCTTTAAGTTCTCCAACTCTTGCACGAGCTTCGTCTTCAGTTGCACACTGAACTGGTTCATATCCAAGATTCATAAGATATTTTTCTGCAATACTTGAGAATGTGATAAGATTCAAGTCATGATCAAGTTTTGGGAAAAACAGATCTCTGTTTTCTCCGAGAAGACAACTCATCATACAGAGTTCTCCAGCTTCCTTTGGTGTTACAAAATAACGGCGAACATCATTTGGTGCTGAAAGAGGCTGACCTTTATCAATACGACGATTAAAACCATAAAGCAAACTCCCATCACTAAAAGCAACATTTGCAAAACGGGCTGTAGAAACAGGCATTTCAATGGAACGACGGTTCAAATAGAATTCCATGATACGTTTAGAAGCACCCATCATGTTTACAGGGTTTGCAGCCTTGTCTGTTGATACACAGAAATATTTCCTAGCCCCTGCTTCCTTAGCCATCTTCATAGTCTCATCTGTATTAAAGATGTTTGTATCAATCATACGCATCAAAGTATATGGGTCTTTCTCAGAACGTACATGCTTCAATGCAGAAGTATTAAATACATAGTCATAACCGCCAATTCTGGCAGTCTGCTGCTTCATGAAAGCTTTAAAAATATCAGTGCCGCAGTCCAGCGCAAATGTTGCAAATTCACCGTCTCCATAACCTACTGAAGAACGAATATCACGAACAAGTTCAACCATATTGTTTTCAGAAATATCAACAACATGAAGAACTTTTGGATTACGATTAAAAATTTCCTTACAGATTGCAGAACCGATTGTTCCCGCTCCACCGATTACAAGAAATCTAGAATTTCTAACAATTTCTGAAAGAATCTTTTCATTTGCCTTAACGTCAGATTCCAGTAAAGGAGCTGTACGTCCGATTAATGGTAAGATATTATCAATCATATTATTTCCTCACTAAAAATTATTATTGCTCTTATTAGGAAGCAATAACGAAAAAAAATTAAATATACTTCTCCAATTCTGCTGGAACAGGAGGCAGATCCTTAAATGCTGTTCTCCATTTTTTTGAATCCGGATGTAAAACAGCTTCTGCTGTCATGAAAACAAGCTTAAAGTAAAGCCACAAAGACTTATGTTGTACATACCAAACTTCAAGAGCTGCCTTGTAAGGTGCGATAACATTCTGATGGAAAGCTTTTTTATCTTCAAACTGCTGCAATATTTCCTCTTCATTTCTGAATACAATCGAACCAATTCCTGAAAGTCCAGGAACAGACTTTTCAAGAAAAACCTTGCATTCCTCTGGATACCCTTCAAAATGCTGCTTAACTGTCGGTCTATAACCAATTACTGACATCTGACCGATAAAAATATTAACAAGCTGAGGAAGTTCATTAATTTTTGTCTTTCTTAAAAATTTTCCCATTGGAAGCATACGAGGATCATTTGTACTTGTATAAAGACCTCCCTGCATGTTCGGAGAATTTCTCAGCATAGTTGCAAACTTAAGAAGCTTAAATTCCTTACGTCCTTTACCAATTCGAATTTGACCATAAAAAATATCATGTTCCCCAGTAAGTTTAAGACCAATCATAATTGGAATCATAAAAGGCAAAAGAATTATTATTGCAATTCCACTAAATAAAATGTCAAAAAAACGTGTCATAGATTTCCTCTCTAGTTATTTTTCATCTCAAGGTACTGTTTTACTTCATCTACTATACCTTCTTGAAAAGTTCTTGGTGTATAGCCAAAATCTTTTGCAGCATCCTCATATCCATAAACTCTTGGTTCAACTAAACGCTGAACTTTTTCTCGATAATCAATTCTTGTAAATGACAAAAGATATATCAACCAAGCTCCAGCGTATGCAATCCAATATGGACAACTTATATACTTTCTATTTACCCCAAGATTTTTTGCAATTTCATTAAACATATCACGAAGTTCAATCGGAGCTCCTCCAGAAAGTACATAATCTTTATTATTACAAATATCAGGATTCATCAATACATCAAAGTATGCTTTTCCTAAATCTCCGCAATGAACGGGTTGCAACTCATAATGAGCACCATTTACTGTAGGCATAAACTTAAATTTATCAACCATTTTTATAAAAACTATAACATTCCTATCAGAAACATCGCCATAAATCATAGTTGGTCTAAGAATTGTAAGAGCAACATTGCTTTCTTTACATAACTGATAGATTTTTGCATCTATCTGCCTATATTCCTCACCAGCAGCCTTATATTTTGAATATATACCAGTAGTATGAACAAGAATTAAACGCTTAATTCCATTCTTTATAGCTGCATTTACTAACTGCAAACTCCAATGAATTCCAGCTATATGAAGTAATGTGTCACAATCTTTTGTAAAGCAATCCAATACGACTTCATTATTTGCTAAATCACCTTCAAAATATTCCAAACACAAACTTTTTTTTTCAATTTTATTAAGAGTTTCTATATTTCTTGAAATAAGATGTATTCCATCCCATTTGGATTTTATAAGTACTTCATTTTCAAGAACAAAATCCCAAAAATACCTTCCACTCTTTCCAGTTATACCAGTTACAGCAAGACTTCCCATCGTATTCTCCTATAAAAAAATAATTCAAATTCTACTTCATTTTTTTTTAGATAAAATCAACTCATTTATTTTAATTTTCAACATTACTCAAAAATATCAGTTATCCAAGTTGATAATTTATATCTATTAATTATACTCTCATCAATTTCAATAAAATCATTTGAGATGTTATCTAAAGTAAAATTTCTTTGATTTCTAGAGAATATCAACTGATTAGCCTCATTATAAAAATCATAATTCTTTATATATTCGTTGGTTGTAAGTAATTTTCTTTTTAATCCAAGCATTTCTATAGTTCGCATTGTTAATCCAACCTGTTTAGGATGATTAATATCAATAACATAATTTGTATCAGTTAAAATATTTGCAACTGTTGTTTTATCAAGAGAATCAAAATGAATAAATCTTTTTAGATTTCTAAAATCTTTATTCATAAAACTCCTTACAAAATACATTAACTTTCCAGGAACAAAGATATAAAAATAATATGATAGTCCATTTTCTTCAAAATATTCTTTTAATTGATTAAGAATTTTTGCTCTATCACTATGAATGCTGCCTATAAAA
>JAZLGN010000060.1:0-4911 GCA_045616325.1 Treponema sp. | reverse complement strand
TCCTTGTGTGCGCGGTATGCAACGAGAAGGTCAAGTTCCGAGTTTTCCTGGATTTCAACACCGATGTCATAAAGACCCTTGATTGGTGCGTTACATGCAAAGAAGTCCTGTGGACGTGGTCCGAATGTGATGATCTTGAGGTTTGCAAGACCGATGATTGCACGTGCAACAGGGATGAATTCTTCGATCATCTTTACGATGTCATCAGCTGTTCCAACTGGATATTCTGGAATGATTCCAGGGATCTTGCGGAGGTTAAGGTTGTATGAGCAGTTGAGCATACCACAGTATGCATCACCGCGTCCGTTGATAAGGTCGTTCTGTGTTTCTTCTGCAGCAGCTACGAACATGCATGGACCGTCAAACTTCTGAGCGATCTGTGTTTCTGGTGTTTCTGGACCGAAGTTTCCGAGGAATACAACAAGAGCGTTACATCCTGCGTTCTTTACTTCATCAACAGCCTTGAGCATGTCCTTTTCGTTCTCTACTGTTGTCTTTGCTTCATAGAGTTCGCCTTTTCCAGCAAAAGCCTTTACGATTGCTGCCCTTCTCTTTTCTGAGAGAGAGATAACGAAACAGTCGCGGCTTACTGCGATGATACCGAGTTTTACATCAGGGATGTTTTCAAACTTTGCCATAGTGTGTTTGCTCCTTTATAAATAAATACAGAAGAAATTATAAATCACAAACTGAAAAAACACAAAATTATTTTTTCAGGTGGTTTTATATCATAAGAGTAAACCCGTATATTCAATTTGTCAAGAACAGAACAGTACAGAATAGTCGATTTTTGACATAAAATCTTCTATATGTTATGCTTTTTTCCATGTATTTTGGTGGGAAAAACTTTAAATTCATGGCTGGACTGTCTACCGGTGCATGCATCCTGGCATTTTGCGCCTTTTTTTCTTCCTGCGGGAACGAAAAGGAACCTGCAGTGGTTAACCTGACTGGCGCAGATTCAGCAGCACTTATAATAGAAGAATCCGAACAGAAAATTGATGAATCAGCCCTCAAGACAAGGCATGTACCTGATAACGGGACGGTTTGGGTGATTTTTGGCTATGGCTACAACGATGAAGATTTCTATGAGGAACTTTCGGCAAAGCTTGAATCCAGGTATTCCTTCGTAAGGACATTAAGGTTTCCGGAGGACTTTCATAACAGGATTTCAAACCTAAGGGAATATGTTACGTCCCCGGACCTTAAGGGAATCATTTTTGCCGGTGCCCCTGACGGAACCCACTATGCCATAGCTTCCCTTCTTGAGCAGTGGGACTACAGGCCGACGTTCAACGTGTTCTCCTTTTTTCCACAGGACGACATTCTGGGTCAGGAGGGAACATGCAACTTTGTCCTTGACCACGCCGTTTCATCAACGATTTCCCTTGGAGAAGAAAAGCAGGTCATGGACCGTGACATGGAAAAGCTGATATGTTCTGCGGTGGAATATTGTGCCCTTGCGCCATCGTCCTTTCCTGCAGACAATGACCTTCATGCCCATGTACAGGCAGTAATCGGTGACAGGAAGGTCAGGCGCTATGTGGATGCGGAAACCGGCATTCAGTCCAAGAATCATTTTGTTATAGACCAGGTGGAGTAGGGGAGTAAACTTGAACAGATTCATTCAGGATTCAGTAACAAATCTATTTGCATCTCCGGAAGACATCAGGGCCCTTTCTCAGAAGGATAGTGCTTCGGTCCTGGTGGTGTCAGATTCCCACGGAAATTATTCCCAGTTCATGGCAATTCTTGAAGCCTTTGGAAGAAGGTGCGATGCCATGATTTTCTGCGGTGACGGCATTTCCGAGCTTGCCCGGCTTGCAGAAGATGTTGATGCCCAGGCTGAACTTCAGGATTTGGTTCCGGCCGTAATTGGTTTTGTGGAAGGAAACTGTGACCAGGACCGCCAGATGTTCAAGAACGTTGGCTGCGACAATCCCTATTTTGTGTCGGTGCAGGTTCCCCTGTCATGCTCCATGAATGTCTGCGGACACGGAATCTTCTTTACCCACGGCCACAGGTTTTCCCTTTATGACGGACCAGGTGAGCTTGTAAGGGTTGCTGAAAATTCAGGGTGCGACACTGTGTTTTTTGGCCATACTCATTATGCAGCTTCGGTCTTTGTTCCTTCTTCCGTGGAAGAAAATGGTGGCGGCGTGTTTATCCTTAATCCCGGGAGCTGTGCTCGTCCAAGAGGCGGCCAGAATCCAAGCTTTGCCGTGGTCGGCATTTCAAGGGAACGGGGATTCCATGATGCGGTATTCTATGAAATTGGGGACGGAAAGATGGTTCCATTCATACCGGAGTAGCCAGTGAGTTTTAATGCTGTTGTCACCTGCATTGCAGTCGTAATGTACATTTCCTCATCTGCATTCCATTACAGGCGGAATCTTTTCTGTGTGGCTGCCGCTGCCCTGCTGATCCTGCTTTCAGTGATTTTTCCAGACAGAATCTTCATGCTGCCGGAAGACGTAAAGGCCCTGGACAGCACGACGCCCGAGCATCTTTTTCCGCTGGTTCATCTTTTTTCAGACCTGATAAGCTGGAATTTCATGCTGTTTTATGTCGGTTCTTCCCTTGTTGGACTTATGCTTGTCCTTTCAAGGATGCCGGAAAAACTTGCCTGTGCACTCATAAACAGTACAAGGCGCATGACTGTGGTGGTTCCTGCGGTAATGGTGCTTACCGGATTATTTTCGGCCTTTGCCGGATGCGGAGCTGCCGTTACTGTCATGGTTCCAGTTGCCGTAAATCTTTGCACCAGTCTTGGACTTAACCCTGCCCTAATGGTTTCCGGGGTGGTGATGGCTGCAAACCTTGAATCTGCATTGTGCCTTACGGCAGGTGCTCCTGCCATGGCATTTGGTGACTTTGCCCTCCTGGACTTTGGGGATTTCTTTGTTCATGGCGGAAGGCTTTCGGTGTTTGCCTGCGGACAGTTTGGCCTTGTTGCAGCAAGCCTTGTTTATTCCCTTTTCTTCAGGAGCCATAGGGACCGCATGGCACAGATGGAAGACAGTCCCCGAGTCAGGGTTTTTCCATGTGCAGTCTTTGTTATTTTTATGGTAGGCCTTGCAGTTCTTTCGTGCTTCAGGATGCGCTTTGTTCCCGGTTACGGAATCTTTGCATGTTCCTGTGCCCTTGTTGGAATTGCCGGCTGCTTGATAAAATTCAGGGAAGACTTGGGCAGGCTTTTTAAGGCTTTTGACTGGCGTACACTGGTTCAGATTCCGGGTGTGCTTGTGGTTACTGCAGCCCTTCGGGAAACAGGCGTGCTTTATTGGCTCGCGGAACTTTTTTCAGGCCTGGTGGGAACAGGTGTAACCATGAATTTCATTTTTCTTCTTGTGGCTTCCCTTGTACTTTGTTCCGTAATGGACGGGCTTTGCCTTATCGTTCCATTCCTGTGCATTGCAACGGTTCTTGCGGAAAAATGCGGGTGCAATTCCTTCCTTTTCATGTCGGCTGTGGCATTGGGTTCTGGTCTTGGTTCTTTCGTTTTTCCGTGGAGTTCCCATAACTGCATTAGTTCTTGCGCCATCTTGAAGGAACATGGAACACCTTCTTCCATGGGGCAGTGGGCCAGGGCTGGAATTATTTTTGCCTTGACTGGAACCGTGGTTTCCGGGGCCATGCTCTGGATGTCATGGGGAACCAGATAGGATCAAACTATATAAAGAAATTAATTTAAGGAATTAACATGGAACTTTTAAGGCTTTTTCTTGTGGGAATCGTTGTAGGAATTGCAAACGTCATTCCGGGTGTTTCCGGTGGAACCATGGTCGTTGTGTTCAACCTTTATGACAGGTTTGTGAACGTGATTACGGTCAATGTAAAAAAACTTTGGGCAAGCAGGAAATTCATTCTTCCCCTTTTTGGTGGAATGGCAATGGGCGTCCTGATATTCAGCAAGCTGATCCAGGTGCTCTATTCGAATTTTCCGGTGCAGACAAATTTTGCATTCTGCGGCCTCATCATTGGAAGCATGCCGCTGATTTTCCGCAATTCAGTAAAGGACTATAATACAGAGGGAAAGGCAAGGCGCAAGCTGACTCCGGCCTTTGTGATTTCCGTTGCAGTCTGCATCCTGGCAGGTTTTGCACTCATCATGTATTTTTCAATTCTCGAAGGAACCGTTGACAAGTCGGTGGAAGCAAGCATCATGCCTCAGCCAACGATTCCCCTTGCAATCAAGATTTTCATTGCAGGAATTCTGGGTGCCGTGGTAATGATCGTTCCAGGAATTTCTGGATCCCTCATCATGCTCATCATGGGAGTCTACACCATCGTCTTTTCAAGCATCCCGGAACTTTTCAATCCGGCCCATACGGTTCATGCCCTCATGCTTCTGCTGCCAAACGGTGTCGGCGTTCTCATCGGGCTGCTCGGTGGTGCAAAGCTCATAAGCTTTTTGCTAAGAAAGATTCCAAATCATACCTATGCCGTAATCTTTGGCCTGCTTTGCGGATCGGCAGTTGTGATTTTTCCTGGTCTTGGGGAAATAAGTGGAGTGTTTTTTGCACTTGCATGCATCCTTTGCATTGTGGGTGGCTTCTTCCTGTCTTATTTAAGCTCGAAGTTTGACCCTGAGACAAAGTAGATTTTGAATTTGGATACCAAGAGAAATATAAATTTAACCCTTTAAGGAGATTTTCTTTTGGGGTTAAATGTCATTTATTAAAATAGTAGAGATATAGTTAACTATAAAATATAATCTTTTCATGTTATAATCTTTATGATATGGAAGAAAAAGTTTTGAGTTCACAGTCTGAAGCTGAATTAGAAAAATGGCTCATCAAAGAATTACAGCAACAATTTAATTACTCATACTATAAACAGCTTGAAGACAAAGAGACTCTTGAAGATAACTTTAGAACCAAACTTTATAATCTTAACAAAGAAGATTTA
>JAZLGN010000059.1:0-36761 GCA_045616325.1 Treponema sp. | reverse complement strand
GATAGCCTTTGGAAGACGGAATTCTGGAATACCGTAAACCATAACACCACCGGCCTTGTGGAAAGCTTCAAATACTGTAACGTCATGACCTGCGCGGCGGCAGTCGGCTGCTACAGTCAAACCTGCAGGACCTGAACCAACAACTGCAACCTTCTTTCCTGTTGAAGCTGCAACTGCCGGTGCTGTAGTAAGGTTGTTGTTTCTTTCATAGTCTGCAACAAAGCGTTCAAGGCGTCCGATGGAAACAGACTTTTCTGCGTTCTTGTAAACCTTGCCGACTGTACACTGACCCTGGCACTGCTTTTCCTGTGGACAAACGCGGCCACAGATTGCAGGAAGAAGGTTTGTTCCCTTGATGATGTCAACGGCAGCCTTGAATTCTCCCTTGGCAACCTGTTCAATGAAGGAAGGAATCTGAACGTTTACAGGACATCCAGAAACACAAGGAGCGTTCTTGCACTGGAGACATCTCTGTGCTTCAACAACAGCCTGTTCAGCAGTATAACCGAGGGCAACTTCTGTCATCTGGCGTGCGCGGACAAGTGGTTCTCCGGAAGGCATTTCCATCTGAGGAATCTTCATGCGGTCAGGATTCTTAAGTTCCTTTCCTTCAATCTTTGCCTTTTCTTCAAGGGCGATTTTATTAAGTTCATCTATTGTCTTGTGACTCATTTCTTATTCTCCGTTAAGGAATATTATGTCATCCTGAACTTGATTCAGGATCCATGACTTTTAAGCGGTTGAAGATGCTGAAATCAATTCAGCATGACAATTAGTTCTTCAAGCCAATGTTGCACTTGTGCTTTGCTTCCTGTTCTTCCTTTGCAAAGCTCTTCATGCGCATCATCATGTTGTCCCAGTCAACCTGGTGGGCATCAAAGTCCGGTCCGTCAACACAAACAAACTTTGTCTTTCCGCCAACGCTTACACGACAGCCACCGCACATGCCCGTTCCATCGATCATGATTGTGTTCAATGAAACTGTTGTCTTGATGTTGTACTTCTTTGTTGTAGCTGCGCAGAACTTCATCATGATTGGAGGTCCGATTGCAATTACTTCTGCAGGAGCTGTCTGGCTCTGGCAAAGTTCATCAAGAACTTCTGTAACCAGGCACTTGCGTCCTTCCGAACCGTCATCCGTACAGATGATAACTTCATCACAGACTGCCTTCATCTCATCAACAAAAATAAGAAGATCCTTTGTGCGTGCACCTTCAATAAGGATAACCTTGTTTCCTGCAGCCTTCAAAGCCTGAACGATAGGGTAGAGTGGAGCCGTACCAAAACCACCGCCAACACAGACTACAGGGCGGTCATATTTTTCAATTACTGAAGGAGTTCCAAGAGGGCCAAGAACGCCACCAAGATAGTCTCCTGCCTTAAGCTGGGCAAGCTTCATTGTAGAAGCACCGATTGGCTGGAAAGCAATGGCAACCCAACCTTCTTCTGCATTTGCATCTGCGATTGTAAGAGGAATGCGTTCTGTCAAATCCTGATCAACCATTACAATCAAAAACTGTCCGGCCTTGCGGTTCTTTGCAATATCCGGAGCTTCAAATTTCATGTAGTAAACAGCCTCTGAAAGGTGTTTCATTTCGATAATCTTGTTCATATAACCCCTTTCCACATTCCAAAAAGTGTGTGTGAATAGCATAGTTTACTATATATTGCTCTTTTTTTCAATAAAATGTTCTGACATATTTTAATTTTTTGTCATTTTCCATGCTGAATTATATTCGCCCGAGTCCATGGCCTTTTCAACCGCAGAAACGTAATCTGGACCCCACATCTCACAAAGCAGGTCGTATGCCTCTTTCCGCATTTCCGGCACCACTGCCATGTTTAGCTGCCTAAGGTTATTAAGAAGATATCCATTGGCCACACGCCTGATGGTATTGCGTTCTGTCACCGTAAATTCATCATAATGGTCCTGGATATAGCCAAAGATTACGGTAAACACTCCGCTTGCCGTACACACCTTATGCCACCGATCCAGACTGTCAATCATCTGCTCACTGGAAATTCCGCCATCTACACTATAGCGATAGCACTTTTCCTCAATGCCATAATAGCTTTTTGCAAAAAGGGAAACAAAAAAGTAGATCAGCAGGTCTTCACCCATGGTGCAGAATGTGCATGGAATCTGTTCAAAAGCCCTGACATACAAATCGCGCCTGATAAGCTTTGCCCAAAGATACCCCAGGTGCTTTTTTTCAACAAGAAAACTGTCAAATACGGCCTTGTCACCATTTATGGGACCAGTTACTGTTTGATCCATCTGCGCCTGTTTCATTTGTAAAACTGTACCCATTGCGTCAGGCCTGTCACTGTAACATAAGGCACGGCTGTTTACTATTTCCACATTTTCTCGTTCAGCTGTTTCATAAAGAAGCGCCAGGTAATCAGGATTTCCAAGAAAATCATCACTGTCAAGAAATAAAATGTATTTTCCCCGGGACCATGTAATGCAATCCCGGCGCGTCTCTGCGATTCCAATGTTTACATTATGGCTGATGTAAGTAAACTGTACCCCTGCTTTTTTAAGCACAGATTTTACTATCTTCTGGCAGCTGCACCCTTTTTCATCTGTACCCATGGAAGCATCATCCACGACAATCACTTCCAGGGCTTCAAAATTCTGGATGGTAACAGATTCCAGGCAGCGTCTTAAAACCTTTTCCGTGCCAAAAACAGGAATGCAAACACTAATTAAGGGTACAGTTTTCTTCTTTCCAAACATCATGTACCTCCTGCACCCTTTCTAAAATCGTCAAACCCAGACTCATCAGGGACGCCCTCAAAGGCTATTCATCTTCCCTGTATTCAAGTGGGGTTGGATGCACTCCAAGATACCAGCTTACTGATGGTGTTCCTGCAAATTTAAAATTTCCATTTCCAGAAATATCAAATCCTTCAAACATGACGGTGCCAGTATCATATCCTATCTCATACCATTCATTACTTTCGCTATATTTCAGGTTATAATACGGTGTAGCTGTTGTCATGCTGCCCTTGATTGCAAAGTCATGAAGACTAACCTTTACCACCCTGCTGTATACAAAGATGTTGCCCGTAAGTCCCTTCTGTTTTCCAGTGTAATTTTTTAATCCCGGTGTACCATCTATTTTTGTCCAGTCTGCAAGCTTAATGTCCACGCCTTCATCAACTATATATAATTCCTTTGGCTTTATGCAGACAATTTTCTTCGGCCCGTAAAAATAGTAGCCTGATTCGCTTATAGTAGGCCCACAAAGGGAAATGTTTTTTACCACTCCAGAAGCCGAATAAAAAGGTGTATTTGCATCATTGTGGCTTTCATCATCTTCTGTGGCAACAAAAGTTCCCTTTTGGGTAAGATGCCTGCTCTTATTATACCAGCCGATCTGCTTTTCAAACTTTAATTCACTATCAAGGCTAAATAGAGCAACTGATCCACGACTTGAATATGTTTTGCCGTCACTAATATCATACCGTCCAAAACTATCACTTGCTCCGTTTTCATAGACAAGAATTGCAGCCTTACCATCATCATAAATCCTTACGTCAGATATTCTCGCATTTTCTCCAAAATCAGGATAATAATCAGAAATTGATTTTTCAGAAATTTTGACAAGTGAAGTCCCTTTTATCTTGCCATAAAAAATCAATGCCTTATCTTTGTTTTCATTGATGCCAACAACAATTACTTTATCTCCCTCAACAGCAAATCCACTCATGTTACCAGATTTCGATAAATCAGCACTTAAATCACCTGACAGATAGCCAACTTGTATTAATCCTGAATTATTAAGATCATATTTAGCAATACATTGAAGACCTCCGGCAGAAGCATATCCACAAATATATAAAGAGTTTGTCGTATAATCATAACTTAGGAATCCTGAAGACCCCAAGTTTTGCGACTGGAACACAGAAGAAATTTCAAAAGTCGGATCCCCAACTTTCTTAAGCTTATATGAATCCTTTGGATCCAGGTAATAACAGTTACCGTTTACATCCTGCACGATATTACCCAGCTTGTTGGTATTTATATCTGTTTCTGTTACCTTAAAACCGTCCACGTCAGAGTAATTGTCGTAAATTTTAGCATAGTTTTCTCCTGAAGAACAAATATTCCTTGGCACAACAATCTTTTCATCAATGAAAGACTTTTTTACAAAGCTCAAGACTGCATTTGCCGTTTTTCCAGCTTCCACAGTTACAGCCACCGATGCACTCTGCACAACTGCTGTACCCACGTATGCCACAGCTGTCACCGTGTATGTTCCAGGGGCCAGATCTGCAAATTCTGCACTGCCACCCCAGGTGACATCCTGGTTTTTTGGAGTATCCACACCGTTGCTGACTGTCACCGCAAATTTTGAAACTGTACTGCTGTTAAGCTGGGTAATAACCCTTGAATTCTCTCCAAAATCAACACGGATTGCACCAAAGTCGCTGCTGCTGGCCCTGTCGCCATCGCTAAAGATCAGGCTGCACGATGCGGCCAAAATTACCATTACTGCAGATAGAACTGTCACCATGACAGCCTTTAATCCAAGTCTTTTTTTCATATACTCTCCTTCTGTCAGTCAGCCCACGCTAAACTGTACCTTTTCTGCAGGCAGCAAGCCGCTTACAATACGTTCAAGTTTCTCGCATTCAATTGGCTTTGTTATATATCCTGCAAAACCTGCACCCTCATACTGTTCCCTGGCCCCATTAAATGCATTGGCCGTAAGCATTACGCATGGTGTGGTCTTATTCCTGCTTTCTTCCTTTGTCCTGATTTCCCTAAAGGTCTGCATCCCGTCTTTTCCGGGCATCATGTGGTCAATCAATATAAGGTCAAATTCTTCCTCACATGCCTTATGCACGCATTCGTCTCCACAGTCAGCCAGAGTCACCTGCATTTCTGTCTGCTTAAGCAGGTTTTCAATGACAAAAAGGTTCATGTCCACATCGTCCACTACAAGAACCCTTGCATTTGGCGCTCTAAAGAGCACCTGATACTTGTTCTGGTTTCCGCTGGCCCTATCCTTAAGGAAGTCAACTGTACCTATTTTTTCATAGCCAACTGTACCCGTGCCGGCACTCTCATCTGTACCCTTTTCGCCCGTATAAATACAACCGTTTCTGTCCAGAATTTTTTGTTTTATTATCAGGCTGAATTCTGACCCCTTTCCATATTCAGACTGTACCTCTAGGATTCCGTCCATAAGCTGTGCAAGATTCCTGGAAAGCCTAAGTCCCAGTCCTGTTCCTTCAATGTTTCTGTTTTCCCTAAGGTCAAACCTTTCAAAGCGGCCATACATTTTCCTAAGGTCTTCTTCCCTGATTCCGGAACCTGTATCCTTTACGGAAAAAACCAGCTTCATTCTGTCACCATCCAGTGTTCCCTTTATTGAATAGGTTACAGAACCTTCCTTTGTGTACTTGGCGGCATTTGTCAGCAGGTTGATTAATATCTGCCTTACCCTAAAACTGTCACCATACAGATTTGCAGGCAGTTCAGGGTCACAGTCAACTGTAAATTTCAGGTTCTTTTTTGCCATTCTGTCCCCAACCATGGATACACAGTCGCTTACTAGGGATTCCAGTCTGTATCTGTCCTCAACAATATCAACCTTGCCAGACTCGATCCTTGAAAGGTCAAGAATGTCATTTATCAGGCTCAGGAGGATTTTTCCAGAATTGTCGATGTTTTCTGCATACTTCCTGATTTTTTCCTCATTGGATTCTCGCAGGATCATTTCGTTCATTCCAAGAACGCTGTTGATTGGAGTCCGGATTTCGTGGCTCATGTTGGAAAGAAAGTCGCTTTTTGCCGAATTTGCAATTTCTGCCTGCCGTTTAGCCTCAAGGGTCTTTTCATTTGTTCTTATAAGGTAACAGACAAGTCGATAAGCTATTGTCGAAAAAAACACCAGATAAACAATACTTATTATCAGGTCCTGCCAGAAGTTTCTTTCCGCAGTTGCATCGCCACACCTTATGACAAATGACATAATCATTCCAAAAAAACACTGTCCTTCCACAAGGATTATGAGGCGTCTTTTCATGACGGGAATTGACAGTAGTATTGGAATGAAAAAGATCAACTGGCTGGGTACAAAATAGTAATGCTGGCATGCAATAACGGTACAGATTCCCCAAAGGCTCGATGCAATTACAATAGCCTGCTTATAGGTATCTTCCGTAAAGACCTTGAGAAGAATTCCCTGGGTAAGAAGAATCAGTCCATTAAGAATATTTGAAAGGATTACCCACCTAAAGAGCCACTTAAATCCTAGGGTCTTGTCTGCCATCATGAGGGCAGGAGTTAAGGCAACCTCAAGAATAAGACAAATTATCGAAAGGGTAATGCTTGTGGAAACAAGGGTTTTCTTTGACCTGTTAAAAGTAACCGAATCAATTACCAATTCACGATCATTTAAGGTATTAAAAAAAGCTTTTAATTTGTCCTTCATTCCCTTCATAGCGTGCCCCCAGGCAGGAAACTGTACCCTTATTTGTATCCTAATCTGTACCCATTACTGGGTTATGCTGTACCCTTATCGGTGGAACCTGACTTTACATACTGGTCAAGCAATGCTTCTGCCTGCTTAACGTTCTGCCTTATGCTCGGGCCGCCAATGCATCCGCCTTCACAAGCCATGACCTCAATCAGGTTTGGAGTGTCCGGTTTTGCAGGAATCTTTCCGCTGTTTATAAGGCCATAGGCGTTAAGCATTTTCATGCCGCTTTTTGTAAGGCCGTTGATTCTTGCAGGGCGCAGAATGGTCTTGTCCGTAAGCCTCATGGCAACCGCATCAAGAACACCGCCGGACTTGGCAAAATTTCTTCCGCTTGCCGTTGGAATTCTTGTCTCTTCAATTGCTTCCACCGCAGAAACATCTATGTTCTTTGCAAGGAACAGGGCTTCAATATCAGCCGTACTCAATGCATAATCCACATCTGCATCATCAAAGGCTTCACGACGCTTTGCAAGACATGGTCCTATGAAGACTGTGACACAGCCAGGGAATTCCTTCCTTGCAATTTCTGCCGTGTAGTGCATCGGGCTTCTCGTTTCCGAAATGCATTCCGCAAGGGCAGGAACATGCTTCTTTACTGCACGTACATAAGCCGGACAGCAGGAAGTTGTCATCATCTTGTCCCCGCGCTTCATTCTTTCTTCAAATTCACGGGCTTCATTGTCTGCACAAATGTCTGCCCCAATTGCAACTTCAAGAACCTTGTCAAATCCGGCTTCAATAAAGGCTCCCTTAAGCTGACCCGGAGTAGCCTTATACTGGGCTGCAATAGCCGGAGCATAAAGGGCAACAACCTTCTTTTCCGGATCCATGATCCTCTTGATTACATCCACAAGCTGGCTCTTGCTCATCATGGCGCCAAAAGGACACTCGCGCATGCAGTTTCCGCAGAAAATGCACTTGTGGTAGTCAATGTGTTCATGACCGTTGGCATCCTTGCTGATGGCTCCTACAGGACAGGCTTCCTCACACGGAACCGGAATCTTGATGATTGCATGATAGGGACAGTTTTCAAGGCACTTGCCGCAGTTGATGCAAAGGTCTTCGTTAATGTGGGCATGATGCTCAACGGAAATGGCCTGCTTTGGACAGTTCATCTTGCATGGACGGGCATCGCAACCCTGGCATGCATTTGTTACCATGTAGTGTGCCTTAACACATGCGTTACATGCCTCATGCAAAACAGTGAGCATGGGCCATGTCGGCTTTTCACGCTCAAGGGCCTCCTTTGCAAAGGAAGCTAGGGTTCGTTCTTCATCAATGTCTTCAACAGAAATTCCAAGGCGTGCAATGGTGCGCATGCGGATTATTTCACGGTCGTGGAAAATGCAGCAGCGTAGGGGAGGCTTGTCTCGGGGAACCATTTCCCTCGGAATAAAGTGAACTCCTTCCTCAAGCTTTCCTTCAAGCTGAAGCTGTGCAATGCGAACAAGAATTTCCCTTTTTACGTTTGCCGTATTGTTGTTAATGTTAAGCATTTGCCTTTGCCTTCTTCTTCATGAAAATCTGAACAACTACAAGAAGTGCGAGAACAGAAATTCCCACAATATCCGTAACCATATTTGGATGAATGCACATGAGACCTGCTGCTCCAAAAAGAACTCTTTCTGCAATGGAAGAATTCTTAAAGGCATATCCCTCAAGGGCTGCACTCAGGCCGAACATTCCAATCAATGCCGTAAGTGCAATTGGAAGGGCTCCAATAAATGTGGTGTCTATCATGAGCATTTCAGGATTGAACACGAACACATACGGAATGATAAACGCACCGATGGCAAGTTTGGTTGCATTGAACGCCGTCTTAATGGGCTTACCCTTTGCAATGGCAGCACCGGCAATGGCGGCAAGTGCAACAGGAGGAGTGATGTCGGCAATGATTCCAAAGTAGAATGCAAACATGTGGGCAGCCAATGGCTTGAATCCAAGGCCGATGATTGCACCTGCAGTAATGGTGGAAGTAATAAGGTAGTTGGCAGTTGTAGGAGCACCCATTCCAAGAATGATTGACGAAACCATTGTAAGCAGCAGCGTGATGATTGCAATTCCGTGGCTGATGCTGATGAGTCCTGCACCAAACTTAAGTCCGATTCCAGTAAGGGTAACGATACCGATGATGATGCCGGCCATGGCGCATGCAATTGCAACACTGATAATGTTTCTTGCAGCCGACGTTGCAACTTCAATGATGTCCTTTACGCCAAAGGAAGGTTTCCTTCCAATAAGAACATCTACGACAGATGTTACAAAACCAATGATAAGGCAGCTTAAGATTCCCATGAAGGCGGCATAAACTGCAGTGCGTCCCATGCATAGGAAAACGACGATTATTACAAGCGGCAAAATCATGTAGCCCTTCTTCAATAGGAGGGGAAGGAATTTTGGAAGCTGTTCCCGTGGAAGTCCCTTTAGCCCCAGCTTGTGTGCCTCAAGGTGAACCGTTATGAAAATTCCTGCAAAGTACAAAAGGGCAGGAATGATGCTTGCCTTTACGATGGTGATGTATGAAAGTCCCAGGCTTTCTGCCATGAGGAATGCGGCGGCTCCCATGATTGGAGGCATAAGCTGGCCACCTGTGGAAGCGGCAGCTTCAACGGCACCTGCAAATTCACTCTTGTAGCCAAGGCGCTTCATCATTGGAATTGTAAATGAACCGGAACCAACCGTGTTTGAAACGGAAGAACCGCTTACCGTTCCCAGGAGGGCAGATGTCAGGACGGCAACCTTTGCAGGACCACCGGATGCACTGCCGGCAATGGCGTTACAGATGTCAATGAAGAACTGACCGATGCCTGTCTTTTCAAGAAGTGCACCAAAAAGGATGAAGAGGAAGATGAATGTTGAACATGCACCAAGGGGAACTCCCATGATTCCTTCAGTATTGTAGAACAGGTGAGCTGCAATGCGAGAGATTTTATATCCGCGGTGATTGAAGAATCCAGGAAGGTAGCGGCCAAAGAAAGCATAGAGAATGAATCCCGTTGCAATGCACAGAATTGGAAGTCCTACGATTCTCCTGCAGCTTTCCATGAGGACAAGGATTCCAACGATGGCAACTGCAATGTCCAGTGTCTTGTATGCACCGGTTCTGCGAGCAAGCTCCTGAAAATTCATTACAATGTACATCCAGCATGCAGCCCCAATGACACCAAGGAGGACGTCATACCAGGGCAGGTGGTCTTTTCTTGATTTTTTTGTCGGAGGGAATAAGAGGAATGCAAGCAGCTGAACAAATGCCAAATGGGTTGCACGAAGAATCTGTGCTGTCACCCTTCCAGACAAAGATGCATACAGCTGGAATGCAACAAAGAAAATGGAAACCACGACAGTTATGTACTGCCTCCAGCAGTTGTGCTGGCGGTAAGCATGTTCCTTGTCCAGCTCACCCATAAGTTCCTTCATCTCCGCTTCATTGGTAGTCGGAGTAAAAGGCTCCATTGTTTCCTCAACAAATTCTTCCGTTCTGTCGTCCTTAACGTCCTTCATTATTTGTCTGTATCTCCTATAAAAAATCCGCAAGTCTAATCCAGCGTTTTTTTACCGAACCAATACTGAATAAGATTCATTTTTCCAACATGAACCCTAAGCCTTGTCCTTGGTTCAAAAAAATCTTTCAGAAAAAATTCTGAGGCGTCTCCACCATAAGTTCCGTCGTTCCCTGCAAACGCAAGGCTATGATCGGCTATGGCTCCCACTGCAAGAAAAAATTCCCGCCCAAGGTTACGTACATGATTCATGGAATAACTTCCATCACCTACGACAAAGACGGCTCCCTCTGCATCCTCCGGCTCCGGCATCCCCGCACCGTAACTTACAAATTCAGTCCGAATCAAGACAATGCTTCTTCCCTCAACTATGTAGTAGTCGTGGACCCGTCCCTTGTTAACCGAATGGGTGTACCCAATGCAAAATCCATTGAGTCCATCACGGCTAAAAATTCTTTCTGAAGGATTCTTTACCTTTTCAAAAACCAAAACCCTGGCACAGGGAAACAGCAATATTCCCCCGGCCAGAACTGCCAGCATAAAAATCAGGCTTAAGGTTCGTCTGACTTTACCATTCATAACTGTCCCTAAACCTGACCCGTCTTTTATTTGATTGCACCAACTTCCTTAAAGTACTTTGCAGCACCAGGGTGGAATGGAACGCTTACGCCCGTAACTGCCTTTTCAACAGAAACTTCCTTTCCCTTTGCATGTGCATTTCCAAGTTCCTCAAGGTTTTCAAAGACAGCCTTTGTCATTTCGTAAACTGTTGCTTCATCAAGCTGTGCATTTACAGCAATTGTACACTTGATTGCAAGGGCAGGTGTGTCCGTATCTGTTCCCTTGTATGTGCCACCTGGAATGACTGTCTGTGTGTAGAATCCATACTTCTTGCAGATGTCATAGGCATGGTCTTCATCAACAGGGATGAGGATAAGTCCGTTTGTAAATGCAAGTTCCTGGAGGGCTGCGTTTGGAACGCCTGCCGTTACAAAGCATGCATCCAGTGTGCCGTTCTGGAGGCCTTCACCTGATTCCTTGAATGAAAGGTTGTTCTTCTTGATGTCGTCGAATGTGATTCCATATCCTTCGAGAATCTGCTTTGCATTGAATTCAACACCAGAACCTGCGTCTCCAATTGAAACGCGCTTTCCCCTAAGGTCTTCAATTGTCTTGATTCCAGAATCCTTGCGGGCTGCAATCTGGATTACTTCCTCGTACATTGTTCCCATTACGCTAAGGTTTGGAAGTGGCTTGCCTGCAAACATGTCTGTTCCCTTGTAGGCATAATCCATTACGTCATTCTGGACTGTTGCAAATTCAGCATCCCCGTTGGAAATAAGGCGAAGGTTTTCTGCAGAGGCACCAGTTGACTGTGCAGTTACGTTCATGTTTTCAATCTTTGTGTTCCAGATGTTTGCAAGGGCTCCACCAAAAGGATAGTAAGTTCCTGACGTGCCACCTGTAGCAATGATGTAGTTCTTTTTTGCAGGGGCGCAAGATGTTACCAGAAGTGCTGCAAGAACTGCGGCTGCAACTGTAAGCATTTTTTTCATAAATAAACCTCTCTTTATAATATGAATATTTTGAAGTAATTTTAATCGAAATATCCGTTTTCTTCAATATATATGTTTCTGATTTTATGCTGACAAAGGGCCGCCACTGGTATAAACTTCATGTAATGATTTCAGCCGATTTAAAGCATAAGCTCATTTCCCTTGCAGAAAAATACGAAAAACCCGAATTCCTTAAAAAGGACCCTTCCCAATTCATGCACAGGTACTCGGATCCCGTGCAGCAGGAGCTTGTTGCATTCCTGGCCGCCAACATGGCCTTTGGGCAAAGGGCACAGATCCTGTCCCACGTTCAGGAAATCTTGTCTGCCATGGGTACAGAGCCGTCTGTATGGGTACAGAATGAAGGATACAGGAAATTCTTTACTAAAGGGGGCAGTTCATTTTACAGAATGTACACCCATACAGATTTTATCCTGTTCTTTGATGTGATTAAGAATATTTTAAGAAACAATGCTTCCCTTGGAGAATATTTCAGAAGTCTGTACCTAAAGCAAAATACTGTACCTATGCAGTCGGTACAGTCAGGACAACAGAGACAAGAAACTGGCCTGGATACAGTCAATCTTTCTCCTTACACTGCCACCATTCAGAAGGAAAAACTGCACCTATCCCAGTTAATCTGTTCCTGTTTTCCAAAGGAATGTGGCCTCATTCCTCATTCTGACACCACCGCAGCTAAAAAACTCAACATGTTTCTCCGATGGATGATCAGGGACAATTCTCCCGTGGACCTTGGGCTGTGGTCCAGCTGGTATAGCAAGAAGGATCTTCTAATGCCTCTTGATACCCATGTAATGCAGCAGTCTACAAACCTGGGAATTCTGGCCCCGTCCAGTTCCGGAAAACCAAAATCTGCCACCATAAAGACATGCATGGAACTGACTCAAATCATGGGTACAGTTTTTCCCGGAGATCCCGTGCGCGCAGACTATGCCCTTTTTGGACTTGGTGTAGACAATTCACAAAGTAACTGATAATCTTTTTACCATGACAGAATTAACCAGTAAAACAAGAAAGCAGCTGGAAAAGCTTGCCCACGACCTTAACCCAGTGGTAATCATCGGACAGAACGGAGTGACAGATTCCCTCATAAGAATGGTGTCAGATTCCCTTGAAGCCCACGAACTCATCAAGGTAAAGTTCAACGAATACAAGGATGACAAATTCGAATATTCAGAAGACATTGCCACGCGCACCAATTCAACCCTTGTACGCATCATCGGAAACATTGCAATATTCTACAAGGAAAACGATGATCCGGAAAAAAGAAGGATCAGGATAAAAGCATAAAGCAGCTAAAGGAGCCACCCATGAATGAAAATGAACTTCCAGTTAAAGAACTCGTTGAAAAAGCAACAAAGATGCTTGAATTTTCATACGTCCCATATTCTCATTTTCACGTGGGGGCCGCTCTCCTTGCAAAAAATGGAACCATCTACACAGGCTGCAACATAGAAAACGCAGCCTACGGCCCTACAAACTGCGCAGAACGCACTGCCGTATTCAAGGCTGTTAGTGAAGGCTGCAGGGAATTCGATGCCATTGCAGTTGTTGGTGGGCCGGATGGAATAATCCAGGACTTCTGCACTCCATGCGGTGTATGCCGCCAGGTTCTTGCTGAATTCTGCGACAGGGACTTTAAAATCATCCTTTCAAACAAGTCTGGGGAAATAAAGGTATTTACCCTTGAACAGCTGCTGCCGGAAAGTTTTTCCCTTTAGTCCTCCCATAATCAACCCATGAATGGGTACAGATAACACTTGCATTTTCTCCAATCCCATTTTATAATGTTAGTTGCTAATTTTATGGGTACAGATTGGAGGATTTTCTGTGAACAACCTGGAATTCAAACTCGACAAATCCAGCAAGGTAAAACTATATTGCCAGCTTTATCAGAATATCAAGGAAATGATTGACAATGGAGACTTGGTTCCAAACACAAAGCTCCCGTCCATCAGGACTCTTTCAGAGGATTTTGCCATAAGCCGAAACACAGTTACAAAGGCCTATGACGAGCTTGAACGTGACGGTTACATTTACTCCCTTTCAAAGAGCGGATTCTTTGTAAAAAAACCTGGGGAATTAATTCCAGAAGAAATTCCATCCTTTGCAAACCCGGAAGAATCAGAAGATGCAGGAATCCCTACCGTAGAATCCATTATCAGGGAAAGGGCAGGGGAACCGGAGATCAGCATTCCCCAGCCGGAAGAAACGCCTAATACATTCATCCTTAAGGACAACTTCTCCACAGAATCCATAGACAGCGAGCATGTTACTAGGGTAAACATCCAGGCTCCAGACGGCGTTGAAGACAAGTCAAGCCTCATCATGATGAACTCAGGCGACGTCGTTGATTCCAGGGTTTCAGAAGACGATACCTTTGATTCACCCCTTGAGGCCTTCATCAAGTCATGCATCAATGCCCTTGAAGAGCATAAATTCCGCCTTGAAAAGGACAGGCAGCACGACATTACTGGGGAAGCACCACTTCGCATTGCCATTGCCTCTTTCCTGTATAAATTCCATAACTTTGACGTAAATCCTGCAAACTTGATTGTAGGTTCAAATCTGGCTTTTCTCATTCTGGACATACTTAGCCTTGACCAGTTCCAGCACCCGGAAAAATACCTTCGCGGCCTTCTTCAGCTGGCAGAAAAAAGCATTTCCACATCAAGAATCATTCCACGGGTCGGATTTGAAGGGCCTGTAGACGTTTCCATCCGCAAGGCATTCATCTGTGCAGGATTTGAAATAGTGGACTTTGAATGCGATGAATTGGGTGTAAAGCCGGAAGATATGGAAAAATCCCAGGTTACGGTGCTGTTCCGCAAGACCTCAGACATAAAGACTTCTCCTGAATATATTGAGCGCCAGTCTTCCATCGTCAAGTGGCTTAACGACGCCCTTTACCGCTACATAATCGTATTTGACAATTCTTCGGAAAAATCTGACTATACGGAAAAATACAAGTCCATTGATTCAAAGCAGGTCATTTACCTGAATTCCTTCAGCAACCTGATTTCAAAGTCAATTTCGACTGCATTTTCTGCAATTCCAAACCCTTTAATTCAGACTTACAAGGAAAAATACAGTGATTTTGACTGTCCTGTTTCCATGCTTGAGCAGTGCGGACTTGTAGACTTTCTGCTTAAGGACAAGCTTATAAAATACCTTACAAGCATTGAACAGATTTAACCTGCTAAATTCTTAAAAACAAGATTTTGCCATTCCAGACCGGAATGGCTTTTTTTTTACACAAATTTACTATACGCAAATTTGCTGAATTTTCCACATTATGTGGATAACTTGTGGAATTCAAGGCCTTTAAAGTGAATTTATCCCCAAATTTATGTGGATAAGTTGATAGATTATGTGGATAACTTGTGAATTTATCCACATTCTGTTCAAAAATTTAACCAGGCTTCTTACTTATCCACAATTTTCACTGTTTAACACACACCATATATAGCGTTAATTCCTCCAAATTCATTGAATTCAACATAAAAAAAAGCCTCCGGACATGCCGAAGGCTTAAACTGATTGTGGATAACTTACTTTATCTTTACAAGCTCAATGTCAAATGCAATGTATGCTCCACCAGGAATAACTCCAGGATATCCGCGGTCGCCATAAGCCAAATCGCTTGGAACAACAATTGTCCTTACTTCATTAAGCTTCATGTCCTGAACCATGATGTCAAATCCAGGAATCATCTGTCCGCCGTCTGTCATAAAGTCAAGAGGTTCGTGGCCGCCTTTCAGGAGCTTTGCAGAACCGTCGAATACAGTTCCGTCAACAAGATATCCCTTGTATTCAACAGTAACAGACTTTCTTGAACCGCACTTGTCCCCGGTTCCTTCTGTTGTCGTCTTCCAGTAGATTCCGTTTTCATCAGTAGCAAAACCAGGGAAAGCCTTTTCCACTGCAGCGATTTTCTCTGCATTAGCCTTCTTCTTTGCTTCTGCAGCAGCTTCCTTTGCCTTCTTGGCAGCTGCATCCCAGTCAGCCTGAGTTGCAGTAAACTTTTCTGCTTCTGCACCCTGGCGGTAGATCTTGATGCTGTCCATTACATCACCCTGGGCGATTGCATTTACAGCATTCTGGCTTTCTTCGTTTACTACCTTACCGAAAATTGTATGCTTTCCGTTAAGCCATGGTGTTTCTACATGTGTAATGAAGAACTGGCTGCCGTTTGTTCCAGGACCTGCATTTGCCATGGCAAGAATACCTGCACCCGTAAACTTGTACTTATCCATGCATTCGTCAGCAAACCTGTATCCAGGACCGCCTGCACCTGTACCCTGTGGATCACCACCCTGAATCATAAAGTCAGCGATAACACGATGGAACTTAAGTCCGTCATAGAATGGCTTTCCCTTTGCGGCATCAAGTGTACCTTCAGCAAGACCAACAAAGTTGATTACTGTCAAAGGCGTATCCTTGTAGAACAGTTCAAGGGCAATGTCACCCTTCTTTGTGCTGATGACGGCAAAAAGACCTTCCTTTCCTTCAATCGATTTAACTCCGCTCATAGTTGCAGCAGCCTCCTTTCTTGTTTCTGTTTTAACCTGTTTATTGTTTGGCTTGCATCCTCCAAAGGAAATGAAACACAAGCCCATAAGAATCATCGGAATAAACTTTTTCATTTATCTTTATCCCCCTCAATCTGCTTCATGAAGCAATTATAAATGGCATCAAGCCTGGCCCCAAGGGACTTCATCATTCTGTCCTCAAGAACTCCAAGGTTGAAGAATTTTGCCTTCAATGCCATGTAAACCACATATTCGTCACCACAGTCGATGAAAACAACCCCTATCTTAAGCTTTTCCGGGGAAACCGCCTTTACAGGGCCTATGGATACAGATGTTGTATTCATGAAGTCTGCAGCAATTTCGTTTTCCGACTGCATGTATGAAATCCGGTAATTTGTCTTTCCCAGGGAATTGTCGTTAAGCATGCAAAACTGTACCTGTCCGTCTGCACTTCCTTCTGTACAATCTGGCACCTTTTGGGAATCTTCTGGCCCCTTTATGCAGTAAGCTTCCTTGTAAAGAACTTCCCACTTCTTCCTTCTGTTGGAATAGTAGGTTGAACCCTCAAGGTTGCTTATGGCCCTTAAGATAACCGAAACATCCCCGATTGAGCTTCCCTTTTTTGGAAGGAGGTACAGATTCTCACCAATCATGGCAGGCAATTCTGTACCCTTAGTCCATTTCCCAAAATTTCTTTCAGCAACTTCTGTTTTTGGAACCAGCTTGAATTCAACAGACTCAGGCTTAAACCTGTTGGTCTGTATGACGCCTTCAGCCTTAAGCCTTTCATAAGTTTCGTTTCCAAGTATTTCCCTTGCCGAATATGAAAAGCCCAAGGTGCATGCAGCGGCTGCAAAAACAAGTGCCACTAGTTTTTTCATCTTACACCTTTGTAAATAACGCGAACCTGCTTGTAAAGTCCTTCACCTTCAGACTTTGTCTCAATGTCCGCAATGTCGTTAAGTGTTGTGTGGATAAGGCGGCGTTCAAAAGGATTCATTGATTCAAGAAGAATCGAAGACTTTCTCTGCCTAACCTTGTCTGCCGTAACATAAGCAAGGCGAACAAGGCTTTCTTCGCGGCGAATCCTGTAGTTTTCAGTATCAAGGATTACGCGTACATCTTCACGTCCAAGGTGACCTGCATAGACATTTACGATGAGCTGAAGTGCATCCAGGTTCTTTCCCTTGCGTCCAATGAGGATTGAAGAAGAAGAACTTGTAAGCTTAATGCCGATTTTCTTGTCTTCGCGGAACATGATTTCAACGGCAGTTTCATATCCCATCTTTTCAATCATTTCACGTGTAAAGTCACAGAGCTTCTGCTCAAATTCATCCTGTGGCATTGGATTTGCCACTACGGTTGAAGTTGCCTGAGCTGGAACCTTTCCGTCAAATTCAGAAGACATCTGGTTCTGAGAATCCACTGTGTGAACACGAATCTTTACATAGCCATTCTTAAACAATCCCTTTTTCTGAGATTCAAGAATTTCAACATCAAACTGATCCTTTTCAAGACCGAGTTCTGCAGCTGCCTTTTCAATAGCGTCTTTTTCTGTTTTTCCTTCAAATTCGTATGTCATAATAAAACCCCTTATTTTTTCTTGTTGTTTGCAGTCTTCTTTGCAGGCTTGATATTCATGGTTGCCCTCTGCTTCTTCATGTAGGCATTGATGATAAGCTGCTGTCCAATCTGAAGAATATTGCTTGAAGTCCAGTAAAGAAGAAGTCCGCTCGGTACATTGTAGAACAGGAAGAAGAACATGAGAGGCATACCGTACATCATGAATTTCATCTGTCCCTGGCTTGCACCGCCTGCACCTGCATTTCCGTACTGAGTTATCTTTCCGTTCAAGAGCTGAGAAGCCGTATAGATGAACGGAAGAAGTCTCAGTGTATTCATTGTAAATCCAGTCACGAAAGGAATGTTTGTATTCCATGTAAGGATCTTGTCACCTACGGAAAGGTCGTCAATCCATCCCTTTACAAAGCTTGCACCGCGGAATTCAAAGTAATTGTTGAATACGTTGTACATTGCAAAAAGAATTACCATCTGGAACACCATTGGAAGACATCCGGACATTGGATTGTATCCGTTGGCCTTGTAGAGTTTCTGCATTTCCATACCGATTTTCTGCTGGTCACCCTTGTACTTTTCCTGGATTTCCTGCATTTTTGGCTGAAGTTTCTGCATCTTGAGGGAACCGATGGCAGTGTTCTTGTTAAGAGGGAAAAGAATGATCTTGAGAATCAAGGTAAGAATGATGATCGATACACCCCAGTTATGGGCGATGATGTTTATCTTATCAAGACCCCACTTAAGGATTTTTTCAATTGGAGAAAGGAATCCGCTTGTCTGGAGGGCTTCATTGAATTTTGCATTTACAAGTCCCCATGCGTTTCTTGTCTGGTCATTGTACTTAATGAGTTCCGATTCCTGGCGAGGTCCAACATAAACATAATAGGTATCGTTGATGCTCTTGCCTTCAAAATTCTTTCTTGAAAGAACGACCTGACAAAGTTCCGAATTATCACCCTTTACGACATTCTTCACATAGGGATTCATTGTTTCCGGATTTTCAGGCTTTATAAGAACAGTAAAGTATTTTCCGCCGACACCTGCCCACTTCATCTGGTTAATGTCAAAAGTCTTTTCCTGGACATTTCTTCTGATTCTCTTTGCACCGTTAAGGGCAAGATACTGCCTTACTTCGTAGCGGTTTTTCTTGTCGTATCTTGGACCGATGTTTGGAGAAGTCCTCAATGTATATGAAGAACCGTTCCTGTTAAGGCTATCAGTTCCGTCACGGCAAACGATGGAAACATCAAGCTTGAATGCATAGTCATCCGGAGAGAATGTGTACCTCTTTCCGATGGTATACCTGCTTACATTTCCGTTTTCATCCTTAACCTCATAATCCTTGTGGAACAGAATTGTATATGGATCCTTAACGGAAGCCTTGAAATATTCATTAAGAATTGGACTTCCAAATTCACCGAGGGAAAGGGCAAAGGCGCGGTTTGAGGAAGAAACATCCAGTGCCATTTCAACACCTTCATCTGTTTCCTTATCCTTGTGACCGATAAGCTTGTAACTTACAATGTCACCACCGCGGTTTGTAAAGGTAATTTCTGCCTTACCTGTAACAATCTTGTATTCGGCAGCTTCAACAACCTCATCTGCATCATCTTCCGAGGCAGAAACCATTTCGCTGTCTGCCTTGATTTTTTCTTCCTGAATCTTCTGCTTTGTCTCAAGTTCAACAGCCTGCTGCTGAGCTTTTTCCACCTGCTTGGGCTGGATGAACTTTGTCTGTACAAAGAAAGATCCAACGAGAACAAGTGTAGACAAAACAATTGCTATAATACTGTTTTTATCCATATTGATTTCCTGAATGGTAGTCAGGGAACAGGATCAAATCCACCTTTATGGAATGGATGGCACCTTGCTATTCTCCTGACAGAAAGATAACTGCCTTTAACAGGTCCGTACTTTTTCAATGCGTCAATGGCATACTTCGAACATGTAGGAGTATACCTGCAGCATGCGGGAAATAAAGGAGAAATAAAACCTTGGTAAAATCTTACAAAAGCAATAAGAAATTTAGAAACCGCTTTTCCTACTGATTTAATAAGCCAGCTTTTTTGCATAATGTCTTAAATTGTTCACACCGCGAGAGGAACGAGTCATTTCCGGGAAAAACCAGCAAAAGCATGTCATAACCGGTGTTCAGGCGTGATTTAAAAAAACGATATGTTTCACGGCTATAGCGTCTGGATTTATTTCTTTCCACAGCGTTGCCATAGCCACGGGGAAGGGGAAAACCTATGCGGTTGATATTTTTATCATTCAGCATGAAAAACAGTTTTGCACCGTTCACACTGACTTTCTTCCCCTGTTTAAAAAGTCTCTGGATGTCAGCAGGATGTTTTATATGTTCAAGTTTCCTAAAACATCCTGTTTTTAACAAGTCCGCTTCCATCCTTTATTTTAAATCAATCAGTAAGGCTTCTTTTCGTCTGAAATAGAAAGCTTATGACGACCCTTAGCTCTTCTTCTAGCGAGAACAAGACGTCCTCCGCGTGTCTTCATGCGTGCGCGGAAACCGAATTTTCTGTTGCGCTTTACTTTACTTGGCTGATATGTACGTAACATATGCGACTCCTCTATTAGTTTAAAATAATTTCAATTTTGTAGGGCAGATACTATCATTATTTATTGCAGTTGGTCAACCTAAAATGTCGGAACTTCAATAAATTCCCATATTTTTACCCAAATCTTCAAAAATTCCCCTTAATTCCGGGGGAATTTCCTTGGATCCTGATTTCTTATCGGTATTTTCAAGCTGAATTCCAGCATTTTTGTCCAGTTTTTCCTGCATTTCTATGATCCTCATGGAATTCTGCCTTGCATTCCTTTCTTCCTGCACCACGTTTCTTCCAAGAGATGCATTGGAACCCGCAAGACGGAATGCCATGGAATGAATCTTAAGTTCTGGAAATTCCATCTGGAATCCCTTGAGTATGTAGTTCTTATGGAACTGAATCAGCTCCGTCCATCCAGGATGGTCCGTTTCCACCAAAAGCATGCCATTCTTCAAATCTACAACCCTTGAATGGTCCGCCATGTTTCTTCCCGTATTTGGATTTCCCGTAGAACCTGCAGGAGGCTTTATCCTCAGGAGAATTTTTTCCCATGCACTGTAAATCCTGAGGGCATTTTCCGTAGCCCCTGAATCCATGTTTGAAAATACCCTGTTTATTATGTTTCCAATCGATGATATGTCTTTTTCTGAATTCATTGTTTTCTGGTCCAAGTCCCGCTTTTTATTTCGTAGACAAAAGTATTTTCCCTCACATAGTTTTCATAGGGTTCCCCGGGAAGAAAAGTGCAGAAAAGCTGATCGTATTTTGGCAAAAGGGCCGTTATCTTCCTTCTCTTTTCAGGATCAACTTCAAGCATTACATCGTCCATCAGCAGCACTGGATTCTTGCCAGTGGCATCCCTGTAATAGACTGCCTGAGCCGTCCTCAGAACAAGGACAACCATTCTCCTTTGTCCAGTAGATGCCGTGGGAATAAAAGGATTTCCATGTACCTCAAATTCAATTCTGTCCCTGTGGGGGCCGCTCATGGTGGTTCCCATTATCAGTTCCTGCTGCCTCATCCTTCTTACATGTTCCAGTATGTTCTCAACGGAAGGAATGTTTGAATCGGCAAAAGGATTTGATTCAATATGGTTTTCATCACGCTTTTTCCACGATGGATTGTATTTTATATTCAGGCCGTCAATGTCAGTAACCTTGTAATAAAGGTTTCCAAAAATCTGGTTAAACTTAAAGACTGCATCCTTTCTCTTTTTCTGTATCTCAAGTCCCGTCTGTATGAGCTGAATGTCGTATGCATCCAGAAGTTCAACCTTGTTATCCTTAAGGCAAATGTTTCTGCTTTTTAGAATCCTCTTGTATTTTCTGATAAGGTCAATGTACATCACATCATACATTGAAAGAGACTGATCGATGAAAAAACGACGCCTTTCCGGACTTCCTGCAGCAAAATCAAGGTCATCATGACTATAAAGGACGCAAGGCATGGTATTAACCAGTTCCTTCCTGTCATGAACCATTTTTCCGTCTTTCTCTATTTTCTTGTTCTTACCCCTGAGAGAAACAAGGGTAGTGTGGGTTATGCCGTTATCTTCCCTAAACATGGAATGGACGCTCATCTCAGTCTGACCCTTGTAGATTATTTCATTTTCAAGATGAGTCCTGAAGGAAGATCCATAGGCTGAATAATAAAGGGATTCAAGAAGATTACTTTTTCCCTGACCATTTTTCCCGATAAAGAAAACTTCACGGGAAGAAAGGTCAATGGGACAATTTGAGAGGTTCCTGAAATTATATGGTGTCAGGGAAATGAATGGCAACCTTAGTCTGCATCCATCGGCATAATGATGTGAATGTAGTCAGACTGAGGCTCTGACCTCATTGTAACGGCGCCGTTTCCGTCAGAGAAGTCAAAGGCAATCCTTTCTGTATCAATAACCCTGAGAGGTTCATCAACATAGTTTACATTAAGTGCAATTATTACGTCTTCACCTGCATACATGCATGGAATTTCAGAATTTGCACTACCTGACTGCTGCTGAGAATATACCTTAAGCCTACCGTCTGAAATATTGAATATAACCTTGCATACATCTTTTTCAACCATGAGAGAAACCCTCTTGAGGGCTTCTGCAAGCTCGCTCTTTTCCACCTGGAAAGACTTAGACTGGTTGCGTGGAATTACGCTCTTATAGTCTGGATATGTTCCACCAATAAGAACCGAACCGAATTCATAGTTTCCAAACTTGAAGAAAATCATCTTGTCTACAACTGAAATGAAAATGTTTCCTTCTTCCGGTGCATGTTTTAAGATTATATTAAGAATCTTTGTATCAACAATTGCCGGTGGAAAATCGCTTACTCCTGCAAGGATTTTCTTAGAGCAAAGGCTCATGCGTCTTCCATCCGTACCTACAAGTGTAAGGCTGTCACCATCCTTTTCAAAAAGAACACCATTGAAGCTCACATTTGACTTTTTCTTGCTTACGGCAAACGCTGTCTGGTTGATCATCATCTTTATTTCTTTTGATGAAACTTCAAAATATGGAACATTCTGAGCTGTATAGATTTCTGGGAAATCTTCTTCAGAAAGACTCCTCATTTCAAACTTGTTCTTCTTGTCAGGGGTTGTAATCTTTACTTTTATTGAATTTGAATTGTCATCATTTACTTCCTGGCTGAATTCCACTTCTCCATCAGGAAGACAGTTAAGGATTCCAAGGAAAGTGTCGCAGTAAACCGTTGTGCTTCCTTCTTCCTGTACCTGAACAGGAACCTGAGTATAGAAATTTACCTTGAGGTCAGTTGCCTTTATGGAAAGCCTGTTTTCCTTGGCTATTATCAGGATGTTTGATGTAATGGCCTTGGCTTCTCTTGTACTGATGATTTCCCTGGCAACGGAAATTTCATTGAGAAGGGTGTTTCTGTCAAAAGTAAATTTCATTTTTTCTATCTCCTTATGAGTGGCAATTCAAAAAGCCTGAATGGGCAAATGGAATTCCTTAAATAAAATATGCAATTTAGTGTATAAATATGCATGTTCTTTTGAAAATGAATATTTATGCACACCTTATATTAAATTTATAAATTTATAAATTTTAATAATAGTAATAATAAGGGCTGTGAATTTATGGATAAGTGATTTAATTTATTGCATTAAAAGAACTTAGCCTGTGGAAAAAGTGTAAATTCATATGCACTTTAAATTCACAATTGTACTGTTGATGATTTTATCAACAGTTTATCCACATAATATTAGCATAATGCCATGTGGATTTCCACATCAAATTTATGGTTTCTTGTATTCCTTTATCTCCTTTATAAGGGTTTCTATTGTTGAGTTGAACATTGGGTCTGTCTTGAGAAGACCTTCTATCTTGCCGATGCTGTGCATTACCGTAGTATGGTCACGTCCCCCGAATTCCTTGCCTATGTCCTGGAGGGAATATTCCGTAAGGTTTCTGGAAAGGTATACTGCAATTTGCCTTGCATTTACTACGTTGGAATTTTTCTTTTTTCCCTTAAGGTCTGCAAGGGTTATTTCAAAATAGTTTGATATAACCTTTTGTATGGTGTCGATTGTTACCATGGTTGGTGCATCTGCAGTGAACATGTCGCTGAGGGCTTTTTTTGCCAGTTCCACCGTAATGGGCTGCCTGGTTATTTCTGCATATCCGTTGAGGGTCTTGAGGCATCCTTCAAGGTCCCTTACTGAAGAGTGAACGTTATTTGCTATGAGGTCCAGTACTTCATCGCTGATGGAAAAATTCTTTGATTCCATTTTTTTCTGAAGAATTGCCTTTCTTGTTTCAAAGCTTGGAGGCTGAAGGTTTGCTATTCCTCCTGACTTGCATCTTGAAAGAAGCCTTTCGTGGAATCCCTTAAGTTCGCTAAGGGGTCTGTCGCATGTGAATACAATCTGGGATTTTCTTTGGGTAAGGGCTTCAAAGGTGTGGAACAGCTCTTCCTGGGTGTCGTCTTTTCCCAGGAGAAAGTGGATGTCATCTATGAGGAGAACATCGTACTTTCTGAATTTTGACTTGAATTTTTCAGGAGTATTCTGGCGGATGTTGTATGTAAATTCGTTCGTAAAGTTTTCCGCAGATATGAAGCAGATGTTAATGTCCGGGTTGTCTGCAGGAGGATTGTTGTAAATGTAGTTTCCTATGGCCTGCATAAGGTGGGTTTTTCCAAGTCCGACTCCTCCATAGAGAATAAGGGGATTGTAGTTTTCACCAGGTGCTTTTGCAGCTGCGAGGGCCACACTGTATGGGTACACGGAATTTTCACCCTTTACAAAATTGCCAAAAGTGAAATTCTCGTTCATCTGTGGATGCTTGCGGATTTCTTTTTGTGTAATGGGTGCAGATGTAGGTACAGATATAGATACAGAATTCTGTACGGGTGCAGTTTCTGCTTTATTAATTGTTTTTACAGGTTCAGATTGAATGGTGTCAGTTACAATGGAAGAATTTTCTGTTACGGTGACAGTTTGAGAGTTGCGTTTTTTTACTATGTATGTAATGGTGACAGATTTTCCACAGAGTTCAGATATCTTGTTTTCTATTGTAGAAATCACGTTGCGGGATTTCATCTGTAACCACATAAAGTCTGACTGTACGGATGCAGTTATGGTGTTAAGTGTGTCTTCTACATATTCAATGTCATACCAGAACACAAATTCATCCTTTTGTCCGGATGTAGTGAGTTCCTGCTTTATCTGTTTAAGGGCTTCGTCCCAAAATACCTTGTAATTGTTCTCGCTCATATTCTACCGATTATAAAGAATTCACCTGTTTTTCTCAATTACAACATCTCCTTAGGTCTTGGGTTTTTAAAGTTCCCCCTAAAAAAGTGCAATTTTTTAACCTTTAATTGAAATTTGTTGTTTTTTTTACTATAATAAAGCACTTTATTATTGAAGAAAAGTGAGAAAAAAATGGCAGAAAATAACGATTATGGTGCCGGTAATATTCAGGTATTGCAGGGACTTGAGCCGGTAAGAAAACGCCCTGGCATGTATATTGGTTCTACGGGACCTAACGGACTTCACCATCTTGTTTATGAAGTTGTTGATAACTGTATAGACGAGGCCATGGCAGGTTTCTGTCACAACATAACGGTTGCCCTCGAACTTGATGATATTTGCCGCGTAGAAGACGATGGGCGCGGTATTCCTGTCGATATTCACCCTACGCAGGGTATTTCTGCTCTTGAACTTGTTTTGACCCGTCTTCATGCCGGTGGTAAATTCGATAAGTCAAACTATAAGGTTTCCGGCGGTCTCCATGGTGTAGGTGTTTCCTGCGTAAATGCCCTTTCTGACTGGCTTGAGGCTACAGTTTACCGTAACGGAAAGATTTATTCTGAAAAATTCAAGCGTGGCATTCCTAGCAAGGAAGGTGTACAGGAAATAGGTACAACTGACCGTACAGGTACTACAATCCGCTGGAAGAGCGATGCAACCATTTTTACTGAAACCATTCAGTATGACTTTGATGTTCTTCTTGCCCGTCTCCGTGAACTTGCATTTCTTAATCCTGGAATTCAAATTACATTCCGTGATGAACGCCTTGCAACCCCTAAGGAGCTTGTTCTTAAGTTTGAGGGTGGTATTAACGAGTACACTAAATTCCTCAATGAGGATAGGAAGGTTGTTCCGGATGATCCTATTTTCATTAGTGGTGAACAGAATGACGTCATTGCCGAGATTTCCATGCAGTACAATGACGGTTACGAAGACAAGATTTATTCCTATGTCAACGACATTAATACCCGTGAAGGTGGTACCCATCTTGACGGCTTCAAGAATGCCCTTACTTTTGTAATGAACAAGGCCCTTGATGGCAATGAAAAACTGTTCAAGAAGCTTAATCCAAAGTGGAATCCTAAGGCTACAAAGGAACAGAAGGAAAAGGCTGCCAAGGAAATAAAGGTTGAACGCCTTACTGGTGATGATGTTCGTACCGGTATTGCTGCCGTTATTTCCGTAAAGGTTCCTGAACCACAGTTTGAAGGGCAGACTAAGCAGAAGCTTGGAAATACGGAAGTTCGTTCCATCGTTTATTCACTTGTTTCAGAAAAACTTACCCAGTGGTTCGAGCAGAATCCGCAGATCTGCAATTCAATCCTTGAAAAGGCCGTTAACGAGGCTCTGGGACGCATTAAGGCAAGGAAGACCATTGAGGCCAACAGAAAGAACGGAATGGACAGTTTTGGACTTCCTGGAAAGCTTGCAGACTGTTCTTCCAACAAGCCTGAAGAATGTGAGGTTTACATTGTCGAAGGAGATTCTGCCGGCGGTTCTGCAAAGCAGGGAAGAAATCCTAAAACCCAGGCCATCCTTCCTCTCTGGGGTAAGATGCTTAATGTTGAAAAGGTTGCTGCTGACAAGGTAATTAACAATGACAAGCTGCAGCCTGTTATTGCTTCACTTGGAACTGGAATCGGAAAGAGCTTTAACATTGAAAAGCTTCGCTATCATAAAATCATAATCATGGCTGATGCCGATGTGGACGGTGCACATATTTCAACTTTGCTTATGACATTCTTTTTCCGTTTCATGCCGGAACTTATTGAAAAGGGTTATGTTTACATTGCCATGCCTCCTCTTTATCGTGTTGAATACAAGAAGCAGAAGTTCAAGAAGTTTGTATTTAGTGATGAAGAACGTGACCGCGCCCTGGAAGAACTTGGTGAAAACCGCGACAAGGCAGAAGTTCAGCGTTACAAGGGTCTTGGTGAAATGGAATGGCAGGAACTTAAGGAAACTACCATGGCTCCTGAAAACCGCAAGATGAAGCAGGTTAAGATTACCGATGCCCAGATGGCAGACCAGGTATTCTCTATTCTCATGGGTGATGATGTTGATCCTCGCCGCAAATTCATCGAAGAGAACGCAGAATACGCAACTTTGGATGTTTGATGAATATGTCATCCTTAATAATATTTTTAAAGATGCTATTAAGTCATCCCGAACTTGATTCGGGATCTCTTACATAAATAGATTCTGAAACAAGTTCAGAATGACGGGATAACACAAATGATTGAAAAGATAAAATACGAAGAAAAACAGACTCCTGAAGGTGGATATATTCTAACTGCTCCAATTGAGCATGAAATGCAGCGTTCATTCATCGACTATTCCATGTCGGTTATTGTTGAACGTGCCCTGCCTGATGTTCGTGACGGACTTAAGCCTGTTCACCGCCGCATTCTTTATGCCATGGCCGAAGAGAATTTGACCAGTGGCGGTAAGACAAAGAAATGTGCAACCGTAGTAGGTGATGTTCTTGGTCGTTACCATCCTCATGGTGATGCTTCCGTTTATGATGCAATGGTTCGTCTTGGGCAGGCTTTCTCAATGCGCTATATGCCTGTTACAAAGCAGGGAAACTTTGGAGGAATTGATGGCTCTCCTGCAGCCGCATACCGATACACTGAGGCAAAGATGTCCAGGGTTGCAGAGGTCATGGTTGATGACATCAAGAAGGATACGGTTGACTTTAACCCTAACTTTGACGATACAAGACAGGAACCTAAGGTTCTTCCAGCAGCATTTCCATTCCTTTTATGTAACGGCTCGACAGGTATTGCCGTCGGTATGGCTACAAACATGCCTCCGCACAATCTTAGGGAAGTCGGTTCTGCAATCTGTTCCTACATAGACAATCCGGATTCTACCATTGATGACCTTATGCGTCATTTGAAGGGTCCTGATTTCCCTACAGGTGGAATAATTTTTGGAAAGAAGGGAATTGCTGATGCCTATAAGACTGGGCGTGGCAAGATTCTGCTTCGTGCACGTTTTACAATTGAAGTTGATACCAAGGGTAAGGAAAAGATTGTGTTTACGGAAATTCCTTACCAGACCCGTACAACAGATCTTGTTACAAAAATCGGTGAGCTTGCCCGTGATAAGGTCATTGAAGGAATCGACCGTGTAAACGATGGTAGCCATGGTGATGAAGTTCGCATTGAAGTTGACATTAAGCGTGGAGCTATTGCAAAGGTTGTCTTAAACCAGCTTTTTGCAAAGACAGCCCTTCAGTCTTCTTATGGAATCATAAATCTTGCCTTGGTTCCCAGCGGAAATGGCCTTGCCCCACAGGTATTAAACCTTAAGCAGATAGTCAAGCATTTTGTGGATCATCGCGATCAGGTTATCACCCGTCGCACTAAGTTTGAACTTGCAGTTGCAAAGAAAAAGGAACACATACTTGAAGCAAAGATTACAGCCGTTGACTGTGTAGATGAAGTAATTCAGATTATCCGTTCCAGCAAGGATGAACCGGAAGCCAAGAAGAGGTTGGAATCCAGGTTTGGATTTGATGAAGAACAGTCACAGGCCATCGTTGACCTTCGCCTTGGTGTTCTTACATCATTGCGCATTGATGAACTTAAGATTGAATTGGAACAGCTTAAGGCTGAGATTGCACGCCTTGAAGATCTTCTTGCCCATCATGAAAAAATCCTTAACCTCATCAAGGAAGAAACTAATGCCATTGTGGAAAAATTTGGCGATGACAGAAAGACTGACATTGTTGCAGGTGAAGTTGAGACAATCAATGTTGAAGACATGATCAAGGAAGAGGACATGGTTGTCCTTATTTCAAAGCTTGGCTACATAAAGCGTGTTCCTGTTTCCCAGTACAAGAGCCAGGGTAGGGGAGGAAAGGGAGTAATCTCTGCAAAGCTTGTTGAGGAAGATTACATAAACCAGATGTTTGTTGCCTCGACCCATGACTATCTTATGTTCATTACGACAGCAGGAAAGGCTTACTGGGTCAAGGTTCATGAAATTCCAGAGGCAGGCAAGACAAGCCGTGGATCGCATATAAAGAGCCTTCTTATGGTAACTGCCAACGAAGACATTACGACTACTGTTGCACTTAAGGATTTCAAGGATGATGAATTCCTCTTTATGGCAACGGCAAATGGTGTGGTAAAGAAGACCCCTACAAGTGAATTTAAGAATGCAAAGGTACGTGGAACTACGGCGGTTCGCCTTGATGATGGTGATATGCTTGTAAGTTCAATTCTTTCTTCGGGCAATGACGAGCTTCTTCTCGTAAGCCGCCGGGGACAGGCCCTTCGCATTGAAGAGGAAGATGTTCGCCCGATGGGCAAGACAAGCCGTGGTGTTGCAGGACTTAAGCTTTCTGAAGGGGATGAACTTACTTCTGCCATCAGGATTGAAAAGGAAGAAGACTCACGCATTCTTGTTGTTACGGAAAAAGGAATTGGAAAGAGGGTTGATCCTGCCGAGTTTAATTCACATGGACGTGGAACTGGAGGACAGAAGATTTTTGGCAATGTTGATGACAAGGGAGAAATCATTGGTGCCCTTTGTGTCCGTGAATCTGACAGCATCATGTGCATTACAAGCCAGGGAACTTCTGTACGTGTTGAAGCTAAGGACATTACGGTTCAGGGAAGAAGCGCCAGTGGAATCAAGGTTGTTTCCATTACTGATCCTGATTATGTTGTTGGAATTGATCGTATTGCCAATGAAGATGAAAAATAATCCAAGCTGATTTGCAACCGCCTGTAGAAATGTGTATTCTCGTGCACTTCAAATGCAGGCGGTTTTTTTATATTCTAAGTGTCATGTGGATGCTTTTAGTTTTGGTTTATGGAATCATCAAGGGCTTGAGGGAAATCTGCAAGAAAAAGGCTCTTGAAAATAATTCCGTAACGGAAGTCCTTCTTATATACACTTTCCTTTCTCTTATTATTTGCACTCCCCAGATTCCAAATGCAGGGGGACTTGCCGTAAATCAATATCTATGGATCGCATTGAAATCTTTTGTCATTTTCATTGCGTGGATAGCTGGATTCAAGGCCATAAAAAAGCTTCCAATAAGTCTTTGTGGAGTTCTTGATCTTTCCAGGGTTCTTTTTGCAAGTCTTCTTGGCGTTGTTGTTCTTGGAGAAAGAATTACTTTGTTCAAGGGAATAGGTCTTATATTTGTAAGCGCCGGACTTTTGTTTTTAAGATTTAATCCATTTGCAAGAAAAGAAACATTACCTGTTGAATTACAATCACCTGCTGCCCCAGGAGAAGACAGCAGGTCATCAATAGTTTTTTTCATTTTTCTTGCTTTTCTTTCGTGCATATTGAATGCTGTTTCTGGGCTTCTTGATAAAATTCTCATGAAGGAAATGAATTCAAGCCAGCTTCAGTTTTGGTATACATTTTTTCTGGTTGTCTATTATTCCATTTATGCACTTGCACGGAGAATCAGAATTCATGGGAGCGTCTGGAAAAATGTCTGGGTCTGGCTTCTTGCCGTTGGACTCATTGTCATGGATAAGGCCCTCTTTATTGCCAATGGATATCCGGAAAGTCAGGTTACGGTTATGACAATGATAAAGCAGTTCAGTGTAATAATTTCAATACTGTCAGGAAAATTCATATTCAAGGAGAAAAACATTCTCCATAAGACTATATGTGCCGTAATAATAATTGCAGGAATTCTAATTGGCATGAAGGGGTAGGGGAATTTCATGGAAAGCATAAACAACATGGAACAGATAAAAAAACTTGTTGGAGAGACAATTACGGAATCCAATTTAAAAAATGTAGACTGCTATGTCTATGATAAATTTGCTCTTTTTATTCAGGCTGCAGGCTTTTGTGAATTTGCCATAAAGAAGAATCACACGCATCCTTCCTACATGATTATAATTGAATTCGGTACCGACGATTTTCTAATTCTCCCAAGAATTGAACTTAAGAAAAACTACTATCTTGCATCCATTCTTTCTCCGGAAATCCCACATGAAGACAAGGGAACTAATTTTCCAAATTACTATACCATCATGATAGACAGGGAATATTTTGAAAGCCAGTTTTGCCTGTACCAGAAAGAAATTCCCAAGTATGTTGGAGAACAGTTTCTAATATGCCATGACGTTTTAAAGATTCTTCATCTTTTTGCCTTTGAATCTTCCAAGCACATGATGAATTCCCATGTTACCCTTGATTGCCAGACAAAGCTTCTGACACACTGGATTATACGCAGTCTTCTTGGGGAGAATTATGACATGCGCTCAGTTTCCACAAATGAAAGGATTGGAAGGATTCAAACCTTTATTGAGCTTCATTGTGGGGAAGAACTTACCGTTGCCCATCTTGCAAAAAATGCAAACATGTCCGTATCAAATTTCACCAGACTTTTTACAAAGGAAGTTGGGACTTCACCAAAGAATTATCTTAATTCCGTGCGACTGAACAAATCCCTGAAGTTACTTAGGAGAAATGATTTTTCTGTTTCCGAGATTGCTGTTCAATGCGGTTTTTCGTCCCTCTCACATTTTTCCGCAGCTTTTAAGAAAGTCTATGACATGAGTCCCAGCGATTACAGGGAAAAGTATCAAAAATAGCAAATTCTTGAGCGATTTTTAAAAGCCTCTATTTTGAATATGGATATTATATATTCATATTTTTATGATCAGGAGGTCTTTTATGACAAAGGAAGAATTGTTCAAGATGATGAATGAAAATCCTGTGATGCATCTTGCCACAGTTGATGAAAATGGTTTGCCTCGAGTTCGTGGAATTCTCATGTTCAAGGCATGTGAAGAAGGAATTATTTTTCACACGGGAACTTTCAAGGATCTTTACAGGCAGGTTACGGCAAATCCAAATGTGGAACTTTGCTTCCAGTGCAAGGGAACCCAGGTTCGTGTTTCTGGAAAGCTTGAACTTGATGAAAGCGAAGAAATCTTTGAGGAAATTTACAATCATCCGTCCCGTGCATTCATCAGACAGTGGGGAAAGACAAAGGATGAGGTAAAAAACTTCCTCAAGATTTTCAAACTTAAAAATGGAAAGGCTCACACCTGGTCCATGGCTGATAACTTCAAGCCTAAGGAATACATTGATCTTTAATTCTATCAAAAAAAGGGGTTGTCCAATAAATATAATTCATAGTGTCATTCCGAACTTGTTTCGGAATCCCTACGCTATATGCAGTGCAGATGCTGAATCAAGTTCAGCATGACAGAACTTTTGGGACAGCCCCTTTCTAAGGGTGTTTTTAGGATTTCTATCTTACAACAACATAAATGTTTTCAATTATTTCATCAGCTGTTGTAATAAAGCTTTTATTGCTTTTCAATTCAAGCTGAATTTCCTTTTCATTTCCATCTGGAATTAATTTTCCAACATAAAGAACTGCAGGCTGTCCGTCTACACCGGAATTCTTTTTTGTATAATATTCATTGTAGTCAAAACTCTGGTTTGCCTGGCATTTGAATGTATATGCCTTTCCTTTTTCAAGGGGCAGTTCTTTTTCTATTACGATTCCTTTCTTTGGTGTTGCGCTGGTTGTGGCATCAAGCTGGTCCTGGGAAATTTTTGCTGCAGGATTTTGTCCCTTTGACTTGTACCAGTCAGGCAGGGACTCAGGTCTTCCGTCTTTTGGTGAACCAATCCATTTGTTTTCCGATGCCTTTTTTGTAACGAAGAGGGTGTCAATGTATGTTCCGTCGGATTCTTCAATCCATACTGCAAGCTGTGGTGCCCGGTTGGAATAGGATTTTCCTGGATTTACTGCAACTGAAATTTTTTCTGCCCAGGTTAAGGCAATGGTGGTACATAGTAAGATTGATGCAATTATTTTTTTCATTTTTATTCTCCCTTTCAAGATTCTAGAATTTATGTGTATAGCTGAAACCTATTCTCTGGAAATGCCATTCGTGTCCTCTATAGTTCATGAGAGGTTCGTAACTGTTTTTTCCATCGTCATGATATTTTGAAAATTCTTCATAGCTTCTTCTCGTGCGGAATTCAACAAGTCCAAAAAGGGAATCATTTTCCGTGAACTGGATGCTGAAAACTCCTGCAAGTGAATAGGTCTTGTAGTCGATTTTATATTTTTTGTACTGGTCATCAATGTTGCTGTTGAGGTATCCATCTACATTGAATTTTAGTCCCACGAGGTTCAGCTTATATGGCATCTGATATCCAATAATGTAATTCTGTGAAATTCCTGCACCTGATTTTTTTCCTGCTGTTGTCTGCCACTGGAAAATTTCGTCATCATCATCAGCTCCTGCAAGTGAGGAATAGTTGAATTCACATGAAGCTACTGCAACTATATGATGCCATTCTCCGGGCCAAAGGGCTGCAAGGTCGAACATGATTGTTGGACATGCCCATACGCTGTAGAAACATGTTTTAAAGGCATCCTGCTGCTTGTATTCAGCATCTTCTGGATCGTAGCAGGACATGCTTTTTATTCCGAGCAGTTCCCATCCTGTTCCGACTTCTGCACCTGCAGAAAGGTTAAGGAATGCAGCCGGTGTGTAAGATACCTTGAGCTTTGGGGTTATTGATACCGGTGTAAGTGAAAGTGCACCTTCAAGGGAAATCCTGTTTCCTTCCGTAAGAAAATTTTTCCCCGGGGTTGGAATTGTATAGACTGCCTTGAGTGTTTCCTGAAGTTCAACTCCATCATAAGGGCCTGCAAGTGGTGCAAAATGGGTTCCTCCTGATACTACATCCGATTTTGGATAGTAAGCAAAATCCGTTACAGAATAGAAGTCAACTGCGTTTTCTGCTGGTACAGTGAATGTGATTACTGCGCCAAGCAGGGCGGAAATCAATTTTATTTTTTTCATTTCATATTCCGTTTTTAATTATTTTTTTTAACTTTAAGTTTAGTTTTCTGCATTTTTCAAGTTCACCTTTTGTGAGGTCCCTTGATTCTTTTGTTCCGGCTTTCTGGATGATACCAATGCAGTTGAATCCTGAATATTTTGTGATTTCCTTTATCGCCCTTATTGTTCCTGAACTTTGTCCTGCAAGAAGATTGAAAGGGTAGGGTGTTGTACATGCGCTTGCTATGATGCATTTTTTTCCCTTGTTAAGAGAAACAGGAATTCCGCTTTTGGTTTCCGACATCATGACGTAGACAATTCTGTCAAAAAGCATTTTCAGTTTTCCGTTCATGTTTGCCCAGTAGCATGGAGATCCGATGACTACAACATCAGCTGCTTTTACTTTTTCCGCAATGATGTGGGCATCGTCTTCTTTTAGGATGCAGCTTCCTTTTGATCTGCATGACATGCATCCATGGCATCCGTCAAAATTAAGCTGGTGAACATCTACGAAGTCACAGTCAGTTCCGATCGTAATTTCCCTTAGAATTTTTTCAATGGATCCGTTTTTTCTTGGGCTTCCGTTAAGAGCTAGTACTTTCATTTTTTTCTCCAAGTATTGAATTCATGACCAGGTCTATGAATCGGTTTGTAAAAAGAACTCCCTCATTCCAATAGGTTGGGTCGGCTCTTTTGGTGATGATGGATTCAATGCATCCCCACATGCCGGAGATTATTATTCCCGTATCAAGATGGATGTCGGTTCCGTTGTAGCATCCCTGGTCCTGGCATTCAGCAATAAGCATTTCTCCAAGCCTGTTGCATACATAGAAATTCATTATGTCTTCATCACCGATGTCTTCTTCAAGTTTTGAAAAAAGAAGAATCGCAATCTTTGGTTTTTCAAAACACCAGTCCCTGTAAACTTCCAGGGCTGTTCTTATCTTTTGCCTGCAGTCTGAAATTTCTGAAAGTTTTTCTTTCATTCTTTCTGAAAGTTCCGAAAGGCATGATATGGAAATTTTCATGAACAGCTGGTTCTTGTCCTTGTAGTAGTGATAGATTGCTGTTGCACTTATGCCGCATTTTTTTGCCACGTCACGCATTCCAATTTCTACTGGTTCTTTTTCCGTAAGAAGATCCAGGGCTGCATTTAAAATCTGGTGTTCAAGTTCTTTATTCTGTGGTCTCATAACAAAGTTAAATTAACACTGTTAAATTAAAATGTCAAGTACCGATATTTTGTGGTAAAAGAAAATTAAATTTGATATTCTGATGGTCTTATGAAAAAAGATAACATTATTGGATTTGTTTTTGACATGGATGGAGTTCTCCTTGATACGGAGAGCATCTGCGACCGTACCTGGGAACTGGCTGCAAGGGATTTTGGTGTTGAAAGGGAAGATGCAATGAGGATTATTGCCTTGTGCCGTGGAACAAATAAAAAGACTTCCCGGGAAATAATTCTGCGGGAGTTGGGGCAGGATTTTGATGTGGATTCTTATATGAAAAAAACTTCAGATTATTTTAAGGTTATTTCCGAGTCTGAAGGGATTGCATTGATGCCTTATGCTAAGGAATGCCTGGAATATCTTTCCAGGAAAGGCTATCGTCTGGCTTTGGCTTCGTCCACCAGAAAAGTTGTTGTTGAAAACCAGCTTACCAAGGCCGGATTGATTGGATATTTTGAACACATGATGACCGGGGACATGGTTAAGAACAGTAAGCCGGATCCAGAGATTTATCTTTCTGCCGTGAATCTCTTGGGGTTAAAGCCGGAAGAATGTGTCGGTATTGAGGACAGCTTGAATGGACTTAGAAGTGCCCACGGTGCAGGTCTTGTAACTGTCATGGTTCCAGACAGGGCTCCGGCCAGTGAGGATACAGCCAAGGTGACAGACTATCTTTGTCAGTCATTGAAGGATGTAATGAATCTTTTTTAGGGGCAGATATTTTCTGCCACCAAATTTAAATTTACTGAATTTAAATATAGAGGACAGATTGTATTTGGCACTTTCGGGGGAATTTCCGGAAGTGCTTTTTTTATTTTGTTTCACGTGAAACAGTTTTTAAGGTAAAAACCGCATTTGCATCAGTGTTATTTATGATTTCAATTTTTCTGTCAGTTTAGATTTATAAAATCTTAGCAGGATTATTTTTTTGCTTATCATTCTGAAATACATGTCGTTATCTCATGCAAGTCAGCGTTTCACGTGAAACAGTGTTATGAAAAAAATTATCGATTGTCGTGGCTGTCTTATTTTTGTGATTCTTCTTTTCAGAACCTGTCTTAAGTGTAATTATAGTTTATTGCGTAATATTTCCTTAGGCTGAAAAAGGGCAATGTTTTATGTACATAAACGTTTCACGTGAAACATCACCTCACGCAGCTTCTGAAGCTGAGACTTGTATATAAGCTCTGAGTTTTATATATGTTTAAGATCCTTTTTGATTTCTGTCACTTTAAGTAACGAATGAATTGTCTGGAAATTACTAATTCGGTGCCGGTTATCGGGATTTTTGGATTTCCAATGAAAATTATGAATAATGTGGATAACTGCGTTGGTTTATGGGGAGAAGGGCTGGAACTGGCTTAAACAGGGATTTCCAGGCCCTTATGCTTTGTGGATAACTTGTTGAAATCTTCTTTTTTTAGGGGTTTCACGTGAAACACTGGGGTAAGCTGGTTAAATTAGAATGGATAGTTGTGACTTTTGTGAGAATAGGTTTGAATTAAGGTTTGCATTGTCACTTTTGCTGGAAACAGCACCGTAGAGTGCTGTTGTTATTAAGAAGCAAGATTTTCTGCCTTATTATATGTTTTTTGCAATCAGAACTTTTGATCCGCGGGATGGAGTCCATTTTGCCTTTCGTTCTTCAGGTAGAATTGATATGTCGGCAGAAACGAATCCCAGGTTTTCAAACCAGTCTGAAGTCTGGGT
>JAZLGN010000058.1:0-63498 GCA_045616325.1 Treponema sp. | reverse complement strand
ATTATTTTCTGATCTGGGAATGAACATGACAACAGCTTTTAATATTTTTATGCGTCAGGCGGTTCGTGAAAACCGTATACCGTTTGAAATTACGCGGGATCCATATTCACTTGAAAAGGCAGTTCATGATTCAAGAACCCGGACAAATTTACATGGTCCCTTTTCTTCAGCTGAAGATGCCGTAGCTTCAATGCTGGAGGAATGATTGTATAATAGATTGGCTGTTGATGTATCAGATATTTGAAAATGAACTGATTCTATCTGCAACAGCGACTGGTACGCATTCAGACTTGTTTGGATGATTGTTTTATTTCTGAAATACTCGCGGAATAAGGAATCTGCCAGCCCACGTTATACCCGTACAGACCCGTACTTGATTCGGGAATCCATGTCACCTTCGGCCTCGAGCCGGAGGTCTCTGTTCTTCATGAACAGCACACTCTGTAAGAAGAGATTGTCGGGTCAAACCCGACAATGACCTTGGATTCACCGTGCCACAGAAATTTTTCAAAAAAAATCCCCATAAAACGTCATTTTTTGATTTTTTCCGCATATATAATATATGGAGATTTTTTTCTCCGTATATTACTTGACCGGAGTGTTCAATGCCGGAAGAAATCAGGATTACCGACAACTTCATGTTTGCCACCGTCATGCAGAATGAAAATATCTGCAGACCCTTTATTGAGTGCATGCTTGGGATCAGCATCGAAAAAATAGTTTACCTGGAGCGGGAAAAAGACCTGCGGACAGATCCATTTTCTAAGGGAATCCGCCTTGACGTTTTTGTAAGGGACTCAAGCCGTGTCTTTACTCTTGAGATGCAATGCCTTGACAGAAAGGACCTGCCCTTAAGAACCAGATACTACCAGGGACTTCAGGACATTTCGTTCCTGGACAAGGGAAACTTGTACATGAATCTTCCCGAGTCCTACATTCTTTTTGTGTGTCTCTTTGACCTGTTTGACCAATCCCTGCCTGTGTATACGTTCAGGAATGTATGCCTTGAGGACGGCGGCATTCACTTAAATGACAAAAGCTGTAAAGTGTTCTATAATGTCAATGCTTGGGAAAAGGAAACCAACACGGCACGCCGCACATTGCTCAAGTATTTTCACGACAGCAAGGCCGAGGACGACCTTACCAGGGCGATAGAAGAGCAGGTGCACATCACCCGAAACCTTAGGGAATGGAGGAAGGAACACATGACCGTAGAGCAGGAAATTAAGATCCAGGCAAGCTACGCCTATGATGATGGATTTTCTCAAGGTTCCCATGACAAGGCAGTGGAAACTGCAAGAAAGATGATGGAAAAAAACATGCCTTTTGATGATATTTGTGACTTTACTGGTCTGTCTCTTGAAGAACTTGAAGAGCTTTCCACCGGCCATTAACCAACCTAACCCCGGGTGTAAGGGCGTAAGTCCACCGCAGCGCAGCGAGGAGGATGAGCGTTAGTGAACCCTGCAACACGGGCTTACTGATAAAGCTTGTTCCAAAAAAACATTAAAAAAATCCCGAAAATATATTTACATAAACCGTGATATGTTCTATAAAGAATCACCGTGTAAGAACCAGGCCGGTCAATCGGCACGACGTCGCTGCGTGGGCAGTTTTTGTATGAAAGCTGCATTCTACTTTGGTGGTGTCGCATATGTTCAACCGTCAAGATTACGTGTCAGAAAAAGACTGGCATAAATTTCTTTCCTTTTCCAAGGACCTTGAAACTCCAAACATTGTAATCAACCTGGATGTAATCAGGCAGAATTTCCTGCGCCTGAGGGATTCCTTTTCCTATGCAAAAATTTATTATGCCATCAAGGCAAATCCCGGTGAACCTGTCCTGAAGATGCTTGCGGAACTTGGAAGCTGCTTTGACATTGCAAGCCGCTACGAACTTGACAAGATTCTTTCCTATAATGTTTCTCCCGACCGACTTTCCTACGGCAATACCATCAAGAAGGCAAGGGATGTGGAATATTTTTACCAGAAGGGAGTGCGCATGTTTGCAACGGACAGCAAGGAAGACCTTAAGAACATTGCAAAATATGCACCGGGCAGCCGCGTATATGTCCGCATCCTCATAGAAACTTCTGCCACTGCCGACTGGCCCCTGAGCCGAAAGTTTGGATGCCATCCTGACATGGCCTACGACCTTATCGTCATGGCTAAGGAACTTGGCCTTGAGCCTTATGGAATCAGCTTTCATGTCGGCAGCCAGCAGCGTGACATCGGCGTATGGAACGATGCCATTGCAAAGACAAAGTATCTTTTTGCATGCCTTGAAGAAGACGAGGACATTAAGCTTAAGATGATCGACATGGGCGGCGGTTTTCCTGCAAGCTACATTGAGCCGACAAATACCCTCCGGGAATATGCGGAAGAAATCACGCGCTACCTTGAGGAAGACTTTGGCGAGGACATGCCGGAAATCATTCTTGAACCGGGACGTTCTCTTGTCGGTGACAGCGGAATCCTTACTTCCGAAGTCGTGCTCATAAGCCGCAAGAACAACACGGCCCTAGCAAGATGGGTTTACCAGGATGCAGGAAAATTCAACGGTCTCATTGAGACCCTGGACGAGGCAATCAAGTACCCAATCATTACAAGCAAGGATGGCGGCAAGGAGACGGAAGTGATCCTCGCAGGTCCAACCTGTGACAGCATGGACATCATGTACGAAAACATCAAGTACAAGCTTCCCGTTGATCTTAAAATCGGTGACAGGCTCTACTGGCTGTCCACCGGTGCCTACACCTCAACTTATGCATCGGTAGAATTCAATGGATTTCCGCCGATAAAGACATACTATATGGAGTAGATTTGCACCAATTCGTAAGAATTGGTGACAGCAGCTCCGCTGCGCCGATTTCTACAAAGTGCGCCGATTTCCACCAAAGCTGTGCTGTTTTATTGATACTTTCAAAATCATGAATTAGAATAGACCTGATGAAAAAAAGGCTTTTGAGTTTCATAAGGAAGATTAAAAAAAGAACAGCATTTGCACTTAAAAATCCTTTTACATACCTGTTTCTTCTCATAGTTGTTCTGCTTGTAGTTGCCACATTCATAGTTCATGGAAGTGAACCCCATCATCCTGAAGGTGAGGTCACCAACTGGCGTGATGCAATCTGGCATTCAATTGTGGCTGTTGTTGCAGCCTACTATGACTATTACATGAAGACAGTTCCCGGGCGGCTTGCATCCCTGGGACTTTTGCTTCTCGGCATGGCTTTCTGGACAATCGTCATGGGTAAGATTACGGAAAGCATAATGTCCGTTCAGGATAAAAACAACAAGGGGTTAAAAAAACTTAGGCGTATGAAAAATCATTTCATTCTTTGCGGATGGAGAGAAGATCTCGAAAACATCCTTGATTCGGTGATAAAATCAAATGCAGAAATTTCCAACGATGAAATTGTCCTTGTGAACAGCGGTGCAAATGAATACATGGAGAGGCTCAGGTCAGATTCCAGGTTCAAGGGAATAAAATACGTTTCAGGCGATTTTTCTGATGGAGAAGTGCTTAAGCGTGCCTTCATATCAACTGCGGCTCGTGTACTGGTAATCTCCGACCATACGGGGGGTACTTCAGAAATGGAAATCGACAGCCGCACCGTTCTGTCCGTATTGACCATGAAGAACCTGAACCCAAGGGTCTATATTGCCGCCGAGCTGATAAATGAAAAATTCCAGGAACAGCTTAAGATGGCCCACTGTGACGAAATAATCCTCACGACTGAATATGAGCACAGCCTTCTTGCCACTGCATCTAGCGGCCAGGGGTACAGCAATGTCATCAAGGCCCTCATAAGCGACGACTCGGATTCCGGCATGATTATAGAAGACATTCCGTCAAAATTTTACGGAAAGCCATGGAAGCTTCTTGCAGAAAATTTCGGGAATCCAAGTGGCACGCAGGATATTCTTGTCGGGGTTGTGGTTCCAGGCGGAGAACCGGTCCTTGATCCAAGGGACGATTTTGCTGTTCCTGAAAAGTCAAGGGCAGTCATCATAAGGCCAAAAGTCACGGAAGAAGATCAATGATAAAAAAAAGGAAGAAGAGGCCGTCAAGAATTTCCAGGGCACTGCGTTCCATCCTGCGCAATCCGGTTGTGGCAGGCTATGTGGGACTTGTTGTATTCATATATCTTGCCCTTGCTGTTGTATATAGGTTTGAAACCCAGACGGGCAGTGGCATCGAAACTAAGATGGATACTTTCTGGTTCATGTGCGTTGCCGTATGTGCAGGATATTTTGAATTTGTATGTGAATCCATACCGGGACGGACGGCTGCCATCTGCCTCCTGATTGTTGGAACGATGGTTTTTGGCTACATAAGGGGACAGGTTGCCTCCATGTTTGTTGATTTGGCAGAGAAAAAAAACAAGGGATTGAGCAAATTGAAGAAGATTAAGGGACATTTTATCATCTGCGGCTGGAGAAATGGCTTTGAGCAGATTCTTGAAACGGTAATGGCATCAAATCCGGACATCACGCCTGACATGATTGTTCTTGTAAACGAGGCTGTGGAACATATTGAGGCATTGAAGAGCGATGACAGGTTCAAGGAAATAAACTATGTTGCAGGGGATTTCACGGACGAATCAACATTAAGGCGTGCCCATATTGAAGAAGCATCCCGTGCCCTTGTCATCTGCGACAGGTCGAAAAAATATTCAAATCTTGAAATCGACAGCCGAACTGTTCTTGCCGTCCTTACCATGGAAAACATGTGCCGTGGAATATATGTTGTTGCTGAACTTTTAAGCAGCAAATTTGAAAAGCACCTGCGCATGGCCCACTGCGACGAAATCATTCTTACCCGTGACTACGAGCGCAGTCTTCTTGCAACGGCATCAAGTGGCGTAGGATACTCCGGCGTAATATCAAGCTTCATAAGCGACGATGCTGACAGCGGAATCCTAATCTACGACATTGAAAGGGATTTTTCCGGAAAGACATTTGGCGACCTGAAAAAATACGAGAATGAAAAACACAGGGACCATGGAATTCTCATCGGCATACTGCAGAATTCAGGGAATTTCCACAAGAGGCGGCAGGAAGCCCTTCGTGAAGCCCAGAAGAACCCCGACATGAATACGGTGATCACAAACCTGCGCAAGGTAAAACTGCTTAAAAGCAATGAGCCGATCCTTGCTCCCGGGCCTGATTTTGTAATTCCGCCCCATTCAAAGGCAATTTTTGTCAGAGGAAAGTAAATGGAAAAATCTAATTTTGAGGAAGTCCTTCCAAGGCTTGCAAGCATAGCCCTCTTCAAGAGCTTTAACCCGGAAAATGAAAACGACCGCCGCATACTGAAGGTAGTCTATGACCACGTTTCCATAAAGTATTACAAGGCCGGGGAAGTCATAATAAGGGAAGGGGATGTTGGTGATGAATTCTACATTCTGAGCACTGGAAGGGTGCACATTTCAAAAAGCACCCTGTCTGGAGACAACCTTGCCCTGGCGGATCTTGACGCTGACATGAACGTGTTCTTTGGAGAGACTGCATTGATTAGCAACGACCAGCGTACTGCCACAGTTACAGCCCTTACTGACTGCCGCCTCATTGTCCTTAAGAAAAGCAGCTTTGATGAAATCTGCGAGGGAGAGCCTGTATTTGGCTACAAGGTTTTGAAAGTTCTTGCTGCCCGCATGTCGGGAACCATAAGAAGCGTAAACAGGGACAAGGCTGTCTTGTATGAAGCCCTGTTCAATGAAATATCTTCTGTTGAATGAAAATGGAGCATGGTTTGATGATGCGCATTTTTCGGCAGCAGGTTTTCTCTGTGCTGGCAATTTTTTTCATGCTGAATTTATCCGGCTGCACCCCAAGGCCAAGGGAAAGCCTTGTGCTTGAGGCCATGGATACAGTCTGTACCATAAACCTTTTTGAAGATGGACGGCCGGAACTATACGAAAAAGTTACGGAATGCATTAAGTACAACGACGCCCTGTTCAGCATTTCAAATCCCCAGTCTGATACTTCCCGCGTAAATGCAAGTGCCGGGATAAGGCCGGAAAAAGTCAGCCGGGAATTCCTTCACGTGCTTAAGGTTGGAATGACTGTTGCTTCCCTTACTGACAGCGCATTCAATCCCTGTGCCGGTGCCCTGATTGACTTGTGGAACATAAACGGCGGCAGCGAAAAATTTGTGCTTCCGGAAGAAAGTGAGGCGGAAAGGGCCGGAATGCATGGCCTGAGTGACTGGCGTAAAATGCAGGTTGATGGTGATACGGTTTTTCTTCCATATAAAGGAATGAAGATAAACCTTGGTGCCATAGCAAAGGGCTGGGTATGCGACTGCGTTGTTGAGGTCCTAAAGGAAAACAACGTAAGAAGGGCTGTCATCGACCTTGGCGGAAATGTGTATGTATATGGAAGAAAGTCAGACGGTTCACCATGGACTGTGGGAATAAAGGATCCTCAAAATCCTGACGGTCTTCCTTTCCTTAAGCTTACCTTGAATCAGAATTCCGTGGTTACAAGCGGTGGCTATGAGCGCTATGTCGTAAAGGATGGAATCCGGTACCACCATATCCTCGACGTGTGGAAAGGACGGCCGGCACAGTCAGACCTTGCATCCGTTACAGTAATTGCCCCCTCGAGCCTTGTGTGCGACGCCCTCTCAACTGCAGCATTTGTTCTAGGCCAGGAAAAGACACGCAGCCTGGCACCGGAATTCAGCAGGGAATTTGCCATGGACATAGGCTTTGTCTTCATCAGCAGGGACATGGAATGGACAACCCTGGGCTCTTCCTTTGTTGCAAACGAATTGTAAACATGGTATCATTCAGGTAGAGTTACTTGCAGTGTCTTTTTTGGGCAGATCTCGGGTGGGACTGAAGGTTTGTTGTTCAGCAGGGGACTCATTATTCACCGTGCAATAACTCCTGGAAATTTTTCGGGGGAATCCTGTGCTAAAGATTATCAAGACATTATCTATATTTGCCATCATATTCATGTTTGTGGCGTGCCAGACTTCGGCTCCTGCTTCGGTTTCCGTCCACCAGCTCATTCGCGAGGGACGCATAGAAGAGGCAAAATCCTGCTTTGACCTTAAGACAAACATAAACACGCTGGATGAATTTGGGAACACACCGCTTCACGTTGCAGCCCAGGTAAATGATGCAGAACTCTGTGAATTCCTTGTTAAGAAGGGTGCCGATACTTCCATAAGGAATTCCGATGGCGACACTCCATTGCACGGCGCCATAAAGTCTCGCGCCATGGCAAGCACCCGTTACCTTGCATCAGTCGGCAATGACATCTATGCAAGAAATGAGCTTGAAGAACCGGCTCTTCTTTCTGCCGTTATGGTCGGTCCTGAATGGTATCCGGCTGTCATAAATGAAGGAACCATGGATAAGGTGGACGAGGAGGGTGACACCCTGCTTCACTTCCTTGTAAAGAACAGGTTCCTTCCCTGCATCGATTATGTAATCCAAGCATCCCTTCCCCTTTCCTTAAGAAACTCACAGGGCAAGACTGCACTCCAGATGGCCTTTGACACTGCGGAAGATGTTGCATCCATAACCATTGCCGTAAAGCTCATAGAGGGCGGTTCCCAGCTTGCTGGCGGAAAGTATGCCTTCTTTGAAAAATCTGTAAAGCTCAGGAACCTCATGTTCCGTTCCCCTGAAGGGAAGACACCGTTGCATTTTGCGGCCCTCTATAACCAGATTGGAATCGCCATGTATATTGTCGGGGAAAGTTCTGTCTATGGAAAGCAGAATGTGGTTCAGTCCCAGGATTACGAAGGAAGGACTCCTCTTCATGATGCATGTACCGGCGGAAGCCAGCAGGTTGCATCCTTTCTTCTTGCAAGCGGAGCCCAGGTGGATGCCGTAGACAAGGAGGGGAAGACACCCTTGCTTATGGCCATGCCTTCCGCATCCCAGCGCAGAATGTACCAGCTTCTTGTTGCAAACAGGGCATCCATAAACCACAAGGACCTTAAGGGTGATACGGTTCTTCATGGTGTGACACGGCAGAATTCTTCAGTTGACATCCTTTCTTATCTTGTGGAACAGGGTGCCTTTGTAAATGAACGCAACAGGGACGGGGACATTCCCCTTTCCATTGCAGTTGCCAACAGAAACAGGCGCCACATAGAATTCTATGCCGGAGCCGGAGCTCAGCTTCATGCCCAGAACCAGGATGGCTGCACTCCATTTACCCTTGTCCTCGCTCAGGAAAAAACGCCTGCCGACACACAGGGGGTACTTGATCTTCTTGCCGTACTCATTACTTCAAGGAATGTCCTCTCGACAGATTCCCAGGGAAATAATGCACTTCATGTGGCCGTACAGCTGGGTGCGTCCATTCCCGTCCTTGAATTCATAATAAGGGCAGACCCGGATGTAAATGCCAGGAACAAGGATGGCGACACGGCACTGCTGATTGCCACAAGAAAAGGCTACAAGGATGCAGGCCTTCTTCTCCTTAAGTCTGGGGCTGACATTTTTACCGTAAACAAAAAGGATGAATCTCCGCTGCGCCTTGCATTCATGGATGTTCAGACTGAATCGTGGATTCTTTCCAAGGAACGCCTTGAAAGCCAGGATGGAATGGGCAACAGGCCAATACATTATGCAGCCCTCTGGAAGATGGACGAAGCACTGCAGCGCCTGATTAAGCGTGGCGTTTCAATGAATGCAAGGAACCTTAACGGTGAGACGGCACTTTTTTCTGCCGTAAGGGCTGATTCTCCGCAAACCATAGAAATCCTCGTAAAGGGTGGTACTACCATCGATGCCAACAATCCTGCATCAAGGGATTCCTTTGGAAATACGCCCCTTCACTGCAGCGTCCAGAACAGGGCACTTTCTTCCATCGACAAGCTGTGCAGCCTTGGAATTTCCATCGAGGCAAGGAACATGATCGGCAAGTCGGCCTTAAGTTCTGCATGCCAGAGCCAGGATTACCAGTCATGCGAGATGCTCCTGCTCCATAATGCGGACGTTAATTCCACAGATTCTGCTGGAAGGTCAGTCCTTACGGAAAGCGTCATCATCGGAAACAGGAATATCATCCAACTTCTTCTCAAGAACGGGGCAGATCCTTCCATAAGGGAAGAGGACGGAAAGAACTCATATCATGTGGCCGCAAAAAACGGTAACAGAAGGAACATAGCACTCATCAGGGATTACGGGGCTGATCCCCTGTCCCGTGACAATGGCGGTGAATCTCCATTCAGCTCGGTGATTCATGAAGACAAGGAACTGGCACTTGAAGTTCTTGGCCCAGGGACTGATTGTGCAGATACGGACGGAAACACGCCCCTTCACATTGCCGTTGAAAAGGGTGCTTCCATGGAACTGGTTGCAGAACTCATCAAGATGGGCTTTCCAATCAACACCCTGAATTCTTCCGGAAAAACTCCTTTGTCCATGGCTGTTGAAAAGGGTGACGAAAAGCTAGAACTTCTCCTGATTTTTGCCGGTGCAGATTTCTACAAGACCACACCTGATGGTGAATGTGCCCTGTCCTATGCCTTGAGGAATTCCCGGGAGGGCCTTATTGAAGCTATCCTCACTTCCGGAAAGGAAAGGATTGACCTGCGCGGAGACAGCGTGCTTCACTATGCCGCAAGGTTTGGCGATGTGGCTGCCGTCAAGAAGATATTGAAGTCGGGCGTTGACAGGAACCTGAAGAATGTGTCGGGCGAGACTGCAAGGGATGTTGCCTTGCGCTGGCACAGGGCGGACATTGCAACGATGCTGTAATAGCATTATAATATTTTTACTTTTTTTCATAGGAGAATTAATATGGCACGTACACATTATATTGCCGGAAACTGGAAGATGAACACATCAAAGGCAGAAGCTGTTGCTCTTGCTACAGACCTTGTTGCAGCCCTCAAGGGAAAGACAAACAAGTTCATGATCGGTGTTCCATTTGTATATCTTGATGCAGTTGCACAGGTTGTAAAGGGTTCAAACATCATTCTCGCAGCCCAGGACTGTGCAGCAACAGACAACGGTGCACACACAGGTGAAGTTTCATGCGCAATGCTCAAGGACATCGGATGCCAGTGCGTAATCCTCGGTCATTCAGAACGCCGCCACGAAATCGGTGAATCTGACGAGCTCATCAACAAGAAGGTACGCAAGGCCCTCGCTTCAGGACTCGAAGTAGACCTCTGCATCGGTGAACTTCTTGCAGAACGCGAAGCAGGAGAGGCAGAACAGGTTTGTGCATTCCAGCTTTCTGCAGGTCTTGCAGGCGTAACGGCTGAACAGATGAAGAACGTAACAATCGCTTATGAACCAGTTTGGGCAATCGGAACAGGAAAGACAGCAACTCCAGCAGATGCACAGGCTATCCACAAGTTCATCCGCTCATACATTGCAAAGCTTTACGACCAGAAGGTTGCTGACGAAGTAATCATCCAGTACGGCGGATCAATGAAGGCAGAAAATGCAAAGGACCTTCTTGCACAGGAAGACATTGACGGTGGTCTCATCGGTGGTGCTTCCCTCAAGGCTGCTACATTCGTTCCAATCTGCGAATGCTAAGGTTTAGTTTTTTTACCTGCTGAATTACAAGGGCTGTCTGCTTGCAGGCGGCTCTTTTTTATTGCCCTCAGGCGTCATTTCCGAAGTGGGTTTGGAATCCGTATGGTGCATTTATTTCAGCTGCCGGGGGGGGGATGGGTTCAGCATGACAGAAATTTTGAGGCATGACATTTTTCCCTTTGACTAATCTCACTTTATTCTTTATTATAAGAAGAGTATTTTTAAATAATTAATTTGGAGAATAAAATGGGTGTTGTTAAGACAATTCTTCTTGTTGCATTTGTGATCGTTTGTGTTCTTGCTGTTCTTCTTGTACTTGTTCAGAACGACGAAGGAAACGGAATGGGAAGCGCTTTTGGCGGTCAGAGTACTGCTTTCGGTGCACGTTCGGGTAGTGTTCTCAAGAAGACAACTGGCGTTCTTGTATTCCTCTTTTTTGCAATCACAATTGTAATCGGTGTCCTCAACAAGGCTCCTGCAAAGGAAGACCTTTCAAAGGCAGTTGAAGCAGTACAGGGTACTGTAGTGGAAGAAAGGGCAGATTCAGGCAACTGGCTTGAAGAAGAAGTTAACGGATCAGCAGAATCCGTTCAGGCTGAAGTTTCGGCACAGTAATCCTATCCGGGGCATGCTATGGTTTTTTCCAAAGTTTTTTCTCCGGAAAGTATAATTCTTGATCTTGAAAGCAGGGCCAAGGATCGGCTCTTTGAGGAAATGGTTGGCGCCCTCCATGCTGCAAGACCAGATTTTGACCGTTCAGAAGCACTTGCTTCATTGCGCGAACGTGAGTCAATGATGTCTACGGGAATCATGCATTCAATTGCGGTTCCCCACGGAAGCATCGGATCCCTGGAAGGAAGTATCGGTGCAGTGGGAATAAGCCGCAGTGGAATAGACTATGATTCTCTTGATGGAGCTCCTGTTCATGTAGTCTTTATGCTGCTATGCGGCAAAGGGGAAACGGAACTTCACCTTGAGGTTCTTAAATCCCTGGCCCTGGTTCTCCAGCATAGGGACTTTGTGCAGGAATTGATGTCCAAAACCTCGCCGAAGGAGATCTACGACCTTCTATGTGAGGCTGAATCGTAAGGAAACTTTATGGCAAGCGAAGAATTTGATATCATCAGGCATCTTTTAGACGTTGAGAAGGAAGCATCAGAAACCCTTCTTGATGCGCAGAAAAAGGCAGACGGAATCGTATCCGATGCCAGAACTGAGGCTGATCTCAGGTTCCGCAATGCATATTCACAGAAAGTTTCACAGATTGATGGAAAGGAAAAATCCCTTAAGGAAGAAATCCTTTCATCCAGCGTACGGGACATGGAGAATTTCAAGAGCAATCTTTCTTCCGCCCGGAAAAATCCGGAAGAATTCAATTCCCTTGTAGAAAAACTGCTGTTTGCATAGGAGTCTGCCATGGCAATGGATAAATCTGCTGCAGATTCGTATGTTTATGCCCGGGCAAGCGGTATTCTGGCTTCCTCTTATGTAGGCCAGCGTGCACGCCAGCTCTTTTCCTTTAATTCACTCCAGGAACTGTGGTCCTTTGTCTTTAAGAAGGAGCTGCCCGTTGTTCCTGAAACCCTCTTTGCAAAGAAACTTGAGGAAGAGGCTTTTGACGCCTTTATCAGCCAGTTTAGGGAACTTTGTGCAAACTATGCAAAGCCTGATCCCCTGGTAAGTGCCCTTCTTCACAAGTATGACTATGAAAATCTTAAGGCTTTTGGGGCTGCAGCCGTCATGGGAGAGAAAGATCCTCCTTCCATAAAGAAAATCACCCCCTTCAACCTCCTTGACTATTCAAAATGGCCAATTATTAAACAAATAACTGAAAATTCTCCATTATCGTGGTATAATAGTATGGACAGTCTTGCCGAACAGTTTGACAAGAACTACAGGCTGGATTGCCAGTATACTCAGGAACTGTGGAATGCAGTGATGGCATCTCCGTCGGTTTGCAGATCATCCATCCGCCGTCTGGTGGGGCAGAAGCTTTCCCTGGACAATGTGGTCTGGGCCTTGAGGCTCCGTGTCTACTACAACATGACAAGGGATCAGATCCTGGACCTTCTTGCTTACAGTGACAGCGAGACCAGGTCGGTAAACGATGTTCTTGTTTCAGAAGCTGTCAAGACCCTTGACTGGGATGTTAACGACTACGGCAAGTGGAAGAACTGGAAGCACAGCAGCCTGCTTAATCCCTATGAAGAAGGGAACCAGTGGACAGCCGATCCGGGCTGGATTGCCAATGCCTATAAGCCGGTTTACGTGCGTAATGCATTCAGGCTTTTCCACATGTATCCGGGAAGCGTCTGCAGCCTGCTTTGCTGGTTCATAATTAAGCGCAATGAGTATGAAAACATCATTACTGCAGCAGAAAGTCTCAGGCTTGGTGCCGACAGTGCTGCTGTAGAAAGGATATCCGGAATTTCGGAGGTAAGGAATGGCTAGAACTGCTGCCATGCGCCTTGTGGAACTTATGGTTCTCAAGGAAGACATTGATTCAGTATTGAAATACATCGGAAGCCTTGGGGCATTTCAGTTTCAGACCAGGGCAGAGGAAGGGGAAAAGGCCCAGACTCCCGAGCAGTCACTCTTTGACCGCCTTGAAAAGGCACGTGTTTCCCTTGAACTTCCGGAACTGGATGGCCTTAAGGGGGAGCTCCAGCTGCCAGAAGAAGGGGATTACGATACGGCCGTAAAGATCATTGAGACTGCCGAGGAACTCCACAATACTGAGATTCAGTGCGGCGAAAATGCAAAGCATGCCCTTGCTGAATATAATGAGGCTGTAGCTTTTACAAACCTCAAGGTTTCCTATTCTGAACTTGAATCCCTTTCCTTCATGACGATTAGAGTCGGAAAGATTGACCCGTCCAAATTCGATTCCCTGAAGGCAGCCGCAGGAAGCAGCGTAACCATCGTAAAGCTTGGTGAGGACGGCTCAAGGATTCTTGCTGCCTCATCAAAGAAGGGCCGTTTCCAGATGGATTCAGTCCTCAAGGATTCAGGCTTTGTGGAAATCGAGATTCCAAAGGATTTCATGGGAATTCCTGACGACTATCTTGCAGCCCTCAAGGATAACCTGGAAAAGCAGAATGTCCTCCAGGAAGATGCAAAGAAATCCCGCCTTGGATATGCCCAGACCCACAGGGACATGATTTACGGTCTCTTGCAGAAGTATTCCGTTGCCTCAAGCATAAGCCACATAAAGGCATCCCTTGAATCCACTGAATATGTATACCGCATTACGGGCTGGATTCCGGCATATCTTTCCCGTGAAATGCTTAAGTCTGTTGATGCCATGACGGAAAAGAGGACAAGCCTGCGCGAATACCTGCCGAGCGAAGTTCCTTCCGTAGTGTCGGGCCAGGAAAAGGTTCCGGTTCACGTTAGGCACGGCAAGGTAGTCCAGAATTTTGAGCGCATGATCTTCAGCTATGGTTCGCCACTGTACGGCACCATCGATCCGACTCCCTTCGTTGCCGTTTTCTTCACCATTCTTTTTGGAATCATGTTTGGTGATGCCGGCCAGGGACTGTGCTTCCTGATTGTTGGAATCCTGTGCTGCCTCAGGAAAATCAAGATTTCAGGCTGGGAAAAATTCGGCCCGGTCTTCTGCTGCATCGGCGTAAGTTCCACCATAATGGGCATCCTTACGGGTGAATTCTTTGCAAATGAAAAGGTTTTGGAACCTCTTGCCATGTGGATTACGGGTCTTTTTGGCGAAAGCCGTCCTGTCATCCTCCACATGATGCCTTCCAGCGACCCCCATTCAATCATGAACATGTTCAAGTTCTTCGGCTTTACCATTGCCGTTGGATTTGTAATCAATACATGCGGAATTTTCATCAACATGATAAACCAGTTTTCCCTCCACCGCCCGGGAAAGGCCATTTTTGGCAAGACGGGAGTTACCGGTGCCCTGTTCTTCTGGTATGTGGTGTACTTTGGCCTGAGCGTCGCCTTCCTTGGCCATGTTCCTTCAGTCATTGACTATGTCATCATCCTTGGAACACTGCTTGTAACCGCCTTTGGGGAACCTCTGGAGCGTCTTGTGGAAGGCCATCGCCCTGTTATGGAAAACGGACTTCTTTCCTGCATCATCGGTGCAGTTGTAGAGATAATCGAAATTGTTTCGTCATACCTTTCAAATACCGTCAGCTTTGTCCGTGTAGGTGCTTTTGCCCTTGCCCACGCAGTTCTCGGTTACATCATCAATTCCCTTGTGGAGATTACGCCTGGCCCTGGTGGCATCCTTGTTGCCATTGTGGGAAACGCCATTGTTGTTGTTCTTGAAGGAATGATTGTTGCAATTCAGGTTGTAAGGCTTCAGTATTACGAGTTCTTCTCAAAGTTCTTTACTGAAACCGGCCGCGAGTTCAAGCCTTTCAGGTTTGAATATAAGGAAGGTTCCAAGAAAGCCTGATTGGTCTTGGAAACCGTTTAATTTGTAGATTTTTCGGATTATTCTGCTGTTGAATCATCCGGTAAATATAAGGAGTATAATTATGAACAAGAAATTTTTCGTTGCCTTGACAGCACTTTTGTTCTGCGGTGCAGCATGTCTTTTTGCAGAAGAAGCTCAGGCAGCTCAGGCAGCTGCCAGTTCCGGCGCAATCAAATATATTGCAGCTGCCCTTGCCGTAGGTATCGCATGTATTGGTGGTGGATCTGCCGTTGGCAAGATTGGTTCTGCTGCAATGGGTGCCATGGCAGAAAATGCAGAACTTTCAGGTAAGGCCCTTCCATTCGTAGGTCTTGCAGAAGGTATCTGTCTCTGGGGCTTCCTTGTAGCTCTTTTCATCATCATCATGTAAAAAATCCTCTAGACGTCCTCTTATGGATTATTACGTAATTGCGGAACGTGAAATTGTCCTGGGCTTTTCCCTTGCCGGGGTAAAGGGTCAGGCGGTTTCCAGCAGAAGAGATGCACTTGAAGCATTTATGGTTCAGACCGGGCAGACCTCCGGTTTGCGCTCAAGTGTTGAAACTGACAGGCCAAAGGTTCTCATATTGACGGAAGACGTGTCGGACATGATTTCCAGGGAAGTCATGGACTGGCAGATGAAGGGAAAGGCTCCCCTTATCGTGGAAGTTCCTGGCCTTGGCGGTCATATTAAAGGCAGAAAGACTCTTACTGATTCCATTCGCGAAGCAGTGGGAATCAATGTTTAGTATTTAGGATTATAATATGGAAGAATTACGTTCAACAGAAGTTCTTGATAAAGAAATTCATGATGACAGCATCAGACGCGCAGAAAAAATTCTTGCAAAGGCAGAAGAAAGTGCAAAAGCAATCCTGTCTGAAGTTGAGTCGAGGATAGATGCCGCAGAAAAAGAAGCACAGGCTGCTTCCGATTCGAGAATTGCTTTGTTCAAAAAGAATGTTGAGGCAGCTCTTCCACTTGAAAAGCAGCGTTTCCTTGTTTCATTCATCAATGATTCCATTGTTGAAGCCCTTGGGTCTTACATTGGGTCCCTTGATGAATCAAGGAAGAATGCAGTGATAGAAAAACTTGTTCTTGGTGCAAGGAATGTAACCGGCTCAAGAAAGGTCAGTGCTGCAACAGTGGGAACCATGGGAAAATCCGGGGCGGAAAAGATTCTTAAGTCAGCCTTTGGCAGTGATTTTACCGGGGTTGAGGAAGGAAAATCCCTCGGTGCCGGTTCTGGCAGCCCTCTTGATTATGGAATCATCCTCAGGACGGAAGATGGCAAGGTCATGTGCCGTCTTACCCTGGAAGAAAAAATAAATGAATTGCTCGGCCAAAAGCGCGAGATGCTTGCTCTTTCTCTTTTTGGCGGGAGGTTGCCTGAATGATTACAGGTAGGATAACACGTATCTCCGGACCTATCGTTTATGCAGAAGGTCTTGAAAAATGCGGTCTTTATGATGTTGTAGATGTTGGTGACAGCTGCCTTATTGGCGAAATCATCCGTCAGAATGAAGGAAAAGCTACAATTCAGGTTTATGAAGACGTAAGCGGAATGCACATTGGTGAAAAAGTTGTGTCCAGCGAACGTCCACTTTCCGTAAAGCTTGGGCCTGGTCTTGTAGGTACAATTTACGATGGAATCCAGCGTCCCCTTAAGGAAATGTTCGAGGATAAGGGTGCATTCCTGTATCCTGGCCAGAGAACTTCGCCAATTGATTCAGAAAAAAAGTGGGCCTTTAATGCCACTGCAACTGAAGGGGAGGCAATAGCCCCTGGTGCAGTCCTCGGTACGGTTCAGGAAACAGGGTCCATCCTCCACAAGATAATGGTTCCGCCATATATTAAGGGAAAGACCCTCAAGACATTCAAGGGTAGCGGTGACTATACGGTCGATGAAGTCATCGGTACCACTGAATTGGGCGAAGAACTTAAGCTCAGCCACTACTGGCCCCTCAGAAATCCACGTCCCTTTGCCCAGAAGCTTGAGGTAAACCAGCCTCTCGTGACGGGACAGCGCGTAATCGACGTATTTTTCCCCCTTTCAAAGGGAGGTACGGCTGCAATTCCTGGTGGCTTTGGAACTGGAAAGACAATGACACAGCATGCCGTTGCAAAATGGTGTGATGCGGACCTTATCGTATACATTGGTTGCGGTGAGCGCGGAAACGAGATGACGGATGTTCTTACGGAATTCCCGACCCTTATTGACCCGCGCACTGGACGTTCCCTCATGGAGCGTACAATCCTTATTGCAAACACGTCCAACATGCCGGTTGCAGCCCGCGAAGTTTCCCTCTATTCGGGAATTACCCTTGCTGAATATTACCGCGACATGGGAATGCACGTTGCCATCATGGCTGACAGTACATCCCGATGGGCAGAAGCCCTCCGTGAACTTTCCGGCCGCATGGAAGAAATGCCTGCAGAAGAAGGTTATCCTGCATATCTTCCAACAAGGCTTGCCGAATTCTATGAACGTGCGGGACGCGTAAATGCCCTTTGCGGCAAGGAAGGTTCTGTTTCCGTCATTGGTGCCGTAAGTCCTGCTGGCGGTGACTTTTCTGAGCCTGTTACACAGCATACAAAGCGATTCATCCGCTGTTTCTGGGCCCTTGACCGTGAGCTTGCCAATGCGCGCCACTATCCTGCCATCGGCTGGATTGATTCGTATTCCGAATATGCTTCTGAAATCAAGGAGTGGTGGGATAAATTTGACCCGATGTGGGCTTCCGTGCGCATTAATGCCCTGGATCTCTTAAAGAAGGAACAGAGGCTTCAGCAGATTGTGCGCCTTATCGGTGCCGATGCCCTGCCGGAAAGCGACAGGCTTGTTCTTATTGTGTGTGAAATGATAAAGAACGGATTCCTTCAGCAGAATGCCTTTGATACAATCGACGCATATTCCGTTCCGGAAAAGCAGCTGGACATTCTCCTGCTTATCATGGATTTTTATGCAAAGGCTCTTGTTGTGGTAAAGCAGGGATGTCCTCTTTCAAAGATTTCCGAGCTTCCTGTACGAAGTGAAATCATCCGTGCAAAGCTCACTGTTGCAAACGACAGGCTGGAACAGCTTAAGGCCATCAGGACCCATCTTGATGACCAGATGAAGGAACTCGAACTTATGTACCGCAAGGAAGGTATCTGATGAAAGGAATTGAATATTCAGGACTTGCTTCTGTAGACGGACCGATTGTAGTCGTAAAGCGCAGTGAAAATTCGTCTTTTGATGAAGTTGTATACGTACGCGACAAGAATGGTGAAAAGCGCACCGGCCGAATCATTGACCTTAGCGAGGAATTTGCCGTCGTCCAGATTTTTGGTACCACCACAGGCCTTGACCTTGAAAGCACCACGGTGGAATTCCTTGAGGAACCTATGGAACTCCGTGTTGGAAAGGGGCTTTTGGGACGCATCTTCAATGGCCTTGGAAAGCCGGTAGACGGATATCCTGAAATCATCAGCGACAAAAAGATAAATGTAAACGGATATCCATTGAATCCTTATGCCCGTGTTTATCCAAGGGACTTTATCCAGACTGGAATCTCTTCCATTGATGGAATGAACACCCTTATCCGCGGCCAGAAGCTTCCGATTTTCAGCGGCAACGGTCTTCCACACAACAAGCTTGCAGCCCAGATCATCCGCCAGGCAAAGCTTAAGGGCAGCGATGAAAACTTCGTAATGGTTTTTGCAGGCATGGGCATCAAGTATGACGTTTCCCAGTTCTTCAAGCATACCTTTGAGGAATCCGGTGTTCTTTCAAAGGTAGTAATGTTCCAGTCACTGGCAGATGCTCCTTCCATTGAACGCATTATCACCCCGCGCTGTGCCCTTACGGCTGCTGAATACCTTGCCTATGAATGCAACATGCATGTTCTTGTCGTAATGACGGACATGACCAACTACTGCGAGGCCCTCCGTGAAATTTCCACGACCCGCGGTGAAGTTCCAGGCCGCAAGGGATATCCTGGATACCTTTATTCCAACCTTGCAGAGCTTTATGAGCGTGCAGGAAAAATCCAGGGGTCAACGGGTTCAATCACCCAGATTCCGATTCTTTCCATGCCAAACGATGACATTTCCCATCCTATTCCAGATCTTACGGGGTACATTACGGAAGGGCAGATTGTTCTTGACCGCGAGATGAGCCAGAAGGGTATGTATCCTCCAGTTGCAGGACTTCCTTCACTTTCGCGCCTCATGAAGGACGGTATTGGTGACGGCATGACACGTGAAGACCATGCTCCTGTTTCAAGCCAGCTTTTTGCAGCCTACAGCAAGGTCAAGGCCATCAGAAACCTGGCATCCATCATTGGTGAGGATGAACTGGGTGAGCTTGACCAGAAGTACCTTAAGTTTGGTGCCGAGATGGAAGCAAAATTCTTTACCCAGGGTGAATACGAAGACCGTAGTATAGAAGAAACTCTTGATATCGGCTGGAAGCTTCTTTCCATCCTTCCAAGGGAGGAACTTTACCGCATTAAGGATGAATTCATTGACAAGTATCTGCCGAAGGAAGTAAATGGCTAAACTGAATATTGCACCTACAAAGTCCAATCTCCTCGCCATAAAGGAACAGCTTGCAATTTCAACTGAAGGCTATGACCTGCTTGAACAGAAGCGTGAAATCCTTGTCATGGAACTCATGCGCATTGTTGAAAAGGTCAAGAAGCTAGAAGAAGAAATCGATGCCTGCGTGGCAAAGGCATATCCGGCCCTTATGGAAATGCTCATGGAAACCGGCGGCGAAAAGGTTGAACGCATTGCCCGTGGAATCGACTATGACTTTAGCATTACGGGAAAGCCTGTTTCCGTGGCAGGCATGTCCTTTACTTCCCTTGACGTGGTTCTCCCAAAAAGGCAGCTTTTTACGTCTTTCCTGGATTCTTCTCCGCAGACAGATCAGGTCATGTCCCGGTTTTTTGAGCTTCTTTCCCTCCTTACAAGGATGGCTGGCATCAGGACCATTGCATGGCGTCTTGCCCTTGAGGTAAAGAAGACACAGCGCCGTGTAAATGCCCTGGACAAGATGGTGATTCCACAGGATACGGAAACAGTCAAGTACATTGAAAGCGTTCTGGAAGAGCGTGAGCGCGACAACGTTTTTGTAATGAAATCACTCAAGAAGAGGCAGGGAAACTAGATGCAGGGGCTACCAAGGCCCCTTTTTTATTGGATTTCCGGCACCTGATTCTTTTCAATAATTTTTTTTGAATTTCGTTTTTTTTCCATTTTTTGACTTATAATTTATTGCATGAGGGTTTTGCTCATTGAAGAAGATGTACACAAGTCTCAGACCATAAGTCAGGTATTGACACGTCATCTGTATGGTGTGGATACTGTTTTCACAGGTGCAGAGGGAATAAAATACGCCCAGGATGGAATTTACGACGTTGTTGTCCTTGGTGCCGTTCTCCCGGATACCGATGCCCTTGACTTTGTACGCCGTCTTCGGGGAAATGGAAATTTTGTGCCCGTCATGGTGGTCTCGGAAGTGGATGACAAGAGCCGGTTTGCAGTTCTTCTCAATGAAGGTGCTGATGACTGCTGCGTCATGCCCTTTGATTCTTCCGAATTCAGTGCAAGAATAAATGCCCTTTCCCGCAGAAAGTCTGACTTTAAGGATGATACCATGACTGTTGGTGACTTCTGCCTGGATAAGACGAGCTGCGAGGTGCGAAACATGGAAGGGCAGCGGATAAAGATTTCCCTCAAGGAACTCCTGATTCTAACCCTGCTGTTTGAGTCTCCTGCCAAGATAATAAAGAAGGAAACCATCATTGAAAAAATCTGGGGAGGAAACAGCGATGCTGAATACAATAATGTTGAAGTCTACATTTCCTTCATAAGAAAAAAAATGGAGCAGCTTGGCGTGCATGCAAGAATAAGGACTGCACGCGGCATAGGCTACTCCCTTGAAGAATCAGTCTAGGGCTTTCGGCCCTGGTTTTGGCTTCTGGCCTAGAATCTTGTCTTGAATCCGAAGTTGACCCCGTAGAACCTTTCAGCATGCTTTTCAAGTTCTGAGAAATTTACCGTTGCAGAAGCAATGAGTTCTCCCCCTGAAACCATTATCTTTGTGTATGGTGCCAGGATCACCTTCATGTCGGCATCTTCTATGTATCCAGGCGTTGCATTTACAAAGGCACCTATTACGTGGGCTCCAGCCGTAAGCTTTGTGGTCTTGACGTACAGGTGGTCAGAGAAGACGTCAAGGTCAAATCCGTATACGCTTTCCGTTTCAGGAGCATATTTTGGAAGAGCCGCCAGGTAGACCATGTTCTGGGCGCTTTCAGTTGGAAAGTTGAACACGGTAAGGGCCGTGGTAAAGTATTGGGAGTTGATTCGTGGTTCCGCAAGAAGGTAAACGTCGTTCCAACTCAAGCTCCTTGATTCCGATGTGTGTCCCTTGATGAACACAACCTTTTCAAGCCCGGTCTGGAAAAAGAAAGAAAAACTATTTGTGTTTCCCAAAAGCAAAGATGCGGCTCCATGTCCGTTAAGGGCTGTCATTGTCTTGTCAATTTCTTCTCCATCCAGGGTGCGGTCTTCAAGGGGAACTGAAAATCCTCCCATTACATCGATGACTGCCTGTGAAAAGAGACTTGCAAACCTGACATCCAGGTTTGCCGTGTCAAAACTATGTCCTGAATTTTCCTGGTCTACGGAATCCTTGAAAAGGGAAAACTTGAAGACATTATCATCCAGGGAGTGGATTGTATATGCTGTTCCCCATACATAAGACGGGTAAACTGAATTTCCTCCTATTCCATGGAAGCTTTCCGTCAGCTTTGAGTTGATCGGCGCGATTCCAAACTGCCTCTGGAGGAATATGTCGGATCCCGCAGGTTCAAAATTTCCCCTGTATGCCGAAAGATAGTGGGTTGCCGACGAAAGGGGCAATACATATGTAGCGGAGATTTCTTCTATCCTGAACTTTGCGTTGGAATTGTCTTCCGTAACGCTGAAAACGTCTTCCCGGAAGATGTCGTGGGCATTAACGTAGAATTCCCCCCGGATGAAGAAATTTCCGTCAAATTCCAGCTGGCCCGAGAAAAATGCCTCGGCTCCAAGTTCCGGGTTCCAGGTTTTTGAGGTCTGCTTGTTCTGGACTTCTGCCAGGAATCCTGTATAACCGCTGAAAAACGGACTTGCCGACAATGCAGATGCAAGAAGGACTGCCAGGGCTGATTTTGTAAGAATGCGTTTCACTATTTCCTCCGGGACACGGCTAAAATCAATAGTTTTTTCTGAAAGTGCCCCATATCTCCCTATGATTATCGGAATTCTAAAAGAATTCTTAAAAAAAAAACGGGTAAACTTGACTTCTGCAAATTTCCGATTAGAATATATAGTATGAGTGATTATCTTGACGCCAATAATGAAGAACTTCTCAAAGATTTTTTTGCGGAAGCAGAACAGCAGGTGGAAACTCTTGAAAGCAACATTCTCGTAATTGAGAATGATCCTTCCAATCATGATGCCATTGACGAAATTTTCCGTGCGGCTCATACGTTGAAGGGTGGTTCGGCCACAGTTGAAATGACTGAGCTTGCAGCATTCTGCCATGATGTTGAAGATCTGCTTGATGCCCTCAGAGGCGGTCTTGTAGAAGTATCTGAGCCAATTGTCGATGTTCTCCTGACTTCTATTGATACTATTAAGCTTATGCTTGAAGCCAGAAGCAGTGGTTCTGTATATCAGGAAGATGTTACTCCTCTTGTTCAGAAAATTAATTCCTATATTCCTGAAAAACAGTCTAAGAAGAGCAGCGGTGGAAGCGGAGTCAAGCTTCCTGCTGGCATGGTCGGTGCAAAACCGGCAGCTCCAGAGCCTGCACCGGTGGCTGCTCCAGCCCAGGCATCAAACGGAATGCCTCCGGTTCCTACTTTGTCAGAAGATGAATATTCGGAACTTAAGGATGCTGTTCCTGAAGGATGCAAGCTGTGGTCGGTAAACGTTACCTTCGACGAGTCAAATCCGATGAACAGTGTAGGTGGAATTCAGGTTTTTGCTTCCCTCAAGAATGCAGGTACAGTTCTCAAAACCGTTCCTGATTTTGAAGCTCTTTATGAAGATGAATTCCATCCTCAGGTTGTATACTTTGTTGCTTCTTCCAACGAGGGCGGCGTAATTGAGGATGCAGCATATCTTGATGATGTTACCATTGCCGTTGATGCCCAGCCATTTACCAATGCAGGTGGTGGAGCTCCAGCACAGGCTGCAGCTCAAGTTCAGGCAGCGGCTCCTGCTCCTGTTGCAGAGGTTGCTCCAGCTCCGGCTCCTGTTGTTGCAGAACCAGCTCCGGCTCCTGTGGAATCGGCTCCAGCTGCTGCAGAAGCTCCAAAGTCAGATGCACCTAAGTCGGACGCACCAAAGAAGGCCGCAGGTACAGGTCATGCAGTCCAGCAGGCTTCAATCCTCCGCGTAGATTCAAAGCGTGTTGACACCCTCATGAATCTCGTTTCCGAAACGGTTATTACAAAGGCTGCCTTCAACCAGAATGGACTCCACATGGCAGACCTTCAGGTTAAGCTGCAGGCCCTTAATGCAACATTCAAGGAAAAGCAGCACCGTTTCATGGAATCCATTCCAAAGTACCTGGAAGAACTTTCAAGTGGTGCCTCAATGAAGGACATTCGCCAGAAGATAAATGAAGAATACGGCTCAATGTCTACATGGTTTGATTCCTTTGAAAATGACTTTAAGGTTTCTTCCACAAAGTACCGTTCTACAACGCAGAACCTGGGCCGCATTTCCAGTGAGCTTCAGGAAGGCGTCATGAAGATCCGAATGGTTCCTATTGGAACCATCTTTAACCGCTTCCCACGTGTTGTGCGCGACCTTAGCCGTGACCTTAACAGAAAGGTAAACCTTGTCATTGAAGGTGAAGAGACGGAATTGGACAAGACTGTTGTTGATGATCTTCTCGATCCAATCATGCACTGTGTCCGCAATTCTGTTGACCATGGTATTGAAACTCCTGATGTTCGCAAGGCAGCAGGTAAGGACGAAACCGGTACACTCATACTTAAGGCTTCAAATGAAGGCAACATGATTGTCATTGACATCATTGATGATGGTGGCGGAATTGAAGTTGAAAAGGTTCGTGAAAAGGCAATCAAGAAGGGACTCATCAGCCCTAACAAGATTCTTACAAATCAGGATGCATACAACCTTATTTTCTTGCCGGGATTCTCGACAAGCGACAAGATCAGCAATGTTTCTGGTCGTGGTGTAGGCCTTGATGTTGTTAAGACAATGGTTGAAAAGCTTAAGGGAACCATCTCCGTAACAAGTGAATTGGGCAAGGGCTCAAAGTTCTCCATCAGGCTTCCACTTACTCTTGCCATCATCCAGGGTCTTCTCGTTCGCGTTGGAAAGGAAGTTTACTCTATTCCGATTGCAAACGTTATTGAAAGCCAGCGCGTAAAGAAAGAGACAATTAACACCATCGATAATTATGAGGTTCTTAATGTCCGCAACGAAGTAATTTCAATTCTTCGTCTTGGACGGCTGTTTAACATCAGGAAAACTGATGACGGCGAATACTGCTTCATAGTAATCGTCGGTTCGGCAGAAAAGAAGATCGGTGTCATGGTAGATGCCTTGATTGGTGAAGAAGATGTGGTTATCAAGCCTCTTCAGGACCAGTTTACTGCATCTCCTGGTATCGCTGGTGCTACGGTTCTTGGTGATGGTTCTGTTTCTCTCATCATCGATGTTAACCAGCTTCTTGAACTTGGCGTTAAACAGGAACTTGACGCACAACAGGTTAGGGAAGCAGAAGCTATCAAGACTGCGGCAAGAGGGTAATTATGGCAACTATTCAGGAAAAATTAAGCGTACTTGCTAGTACAATGGAAAGGGCTGACGACCTTACAAACGAGCAGCTTGAAGATGAAAAGAAGAAGCTTTCTGTTGTAGACTACAAAATGGTTACTTTTTCTCTTTCTGGGAAGGATTATGCCATTGACATTATGAAGGTAAAGGAAATTGCAAAGGCGGGTCATTTTACATACGTGCCTAATGCACTTCCTTTTGTAAGGGGTGTCTACAACCTTCGCGGTGACATCATCCCTATAATTGACCTGAGGCTGTTCTTTAACAGCGATGTGGAAGAAAAGGACGAGAATTACCTGGAAAACATGCTCATCGTTACAGTTGGCGAGCAGACTTTTGGTGTAATTGTCGATGCAATTGACAAGGTTGTTGGAATTCAGAAGAGTTCCATTCAGCCTCCTCATCCTCTTTTTGGTGACATTAACATCAAGTACATCTACGGCGTTGTAGAGGCAGAAAACAGCCTCTATGTTCTCCTGGACATTGACAGAATCTTTGGACAGAGGACTCCGGAAGAAGAGCGTGAACTGGCCGAAACGGCCAAGGCACAGATGCAGATGAGGGCAGAAGCCCATGCGGAAGCAGAGATTGCCGAGAAGGCAGACGGTGCTGCCCAGGCTGCAAAGAAGGAACAGGAAGACCTTAAGTTCATTTCTGATTCCCTGAGAAACTTTAAGAAATTCTCCGTAAACGAAATGACGGAAGAATGGGTTAAGAACCGCTATAAGGATTGGGCTGCAGAAAGGGGCAGTGATAATACACAGCTTCAGTCTGAATCAGATGCAGAAAAATTCCTTGCTCCGTTCTATTCAAAGTGCACTTCCACATGGTGGACAGAGGATTATGCAGACAAGGTCATGAAGATGCTGCCTGACAACAACGCAAAGAACATCGTTGTATGGAATCCAGGCTGCGGAAGGGGATACGAAACCTATTCCCTTGCCTGTGTTCTTTCTAAGCGCTATCCGACTGCAAAAATCAGGGTATATGGACAGGATGTTGACCTTCTTGCCGTATCAAATGCTCCCTTGATGAATCTTTCTGATGAGGCAAGCAACAGCTGGTATCAGCCTTTCTCTGTAAGGACGGCAGGTGGAGATTACACCTTCTCAAAGGAAATCAAGGATTCCTGCATGTTTGAGTACCATGACTGCGTAAATACAAACAATCTTCCACCGGTAGATATTGTATTTACACGTGACCTTGTTTCATTCCTTCCTGAATCATCACAAAAAACACTTTTGTCTGAATTCAGCGAGAAAATTAAGGGAAATGGTGTTATAATTGTTGGAGACAATGAAAACATTGCGGTTCCTGGCTGGAATAAAAAAGACGAAGCCGGCATCTCAGTGTACGCAAAATAGCAACTAGTACATCGGCTAGCAGTTTTCCGGTGTTAATAAAGTAAAATTTTCCAGGGGGATTATAATGAGAGTTGAGTACATTAAGCCATTTGTAGAAACTTCGTTCGGAGTGCTAAAGGAAGTGCTCGGAGGTGCCGATGTTACTAGAGGTGAGTTATACTTAAAGTCAACGGCAATGCCTGTTATGGGTGTAGCTGCCTTGGTTGGTCTGGCAGGTGATGTTGAAGGTCGTGTTCTTTTTGACATGTCTTTTGAAACAGCTCTTAACATCGCTTCTAAAATGAATGGCGAAAAGATGACTGCTTTCGATGATATGGCAAAGGCTACAATCAACGAACTTGCAAACATCATTACGGGACAGGCTGTAACTAAGCTTCATGAGCTTGGTTTCAAGTTTGATCTTACTCCACCAACACTGTTTGCCGGAGAAAAGATGGAAATCGCAGCTCTCGGCGGCACTACTGAAAGTGTAGAAGCACTCATCGTCCCACTTATCACTGAATGTGGTAAGGTTGAAATTAACGTCGCTATCCGCGAAAGAGCATAACTTAAAGAGGAGCATAGAATGAAAACAAAAGAGGATTTCCCATCAATTAACGCACGTCCGCCAGAGGGTGAAAGACTTGATGGCACAAAATACCGTGTTCTTGTTGTAGACGATTCCATGTTCGTAGCAAAGCAGCTGACTCAGATTCTTACCAGTGATGGTTATGAAATTGTAGCTACAGCTACTGATGGAAAAGATGGTGTAGACAAGTATAAGGAACTTTGTCCTAATGTTGACCTGGTTACAATGGATATCACAATGCCTCGCATGGATGGTATTACGGCTCTTGAGCAGATCATTGCATTTGACAAGAATGCTCGCGTTGTAATGGTTTCTGCCCTTGGTAAGGAAGAACTTGTCAAGAAGTCTCTCCTTGCAGGTGCAAAGAACTACATCGTTAAGCCTCTTGACCGCAAGAAGGTTCTTGAACGCATCAGTGCTGCATTGAAATAGTCTTATACCCTTGGCCGGTTCACTGGAATTGGCCATGAAAAAGGTTCTGCAGGAAGCTGCAGGGCCTTATTTGTGTTTTAAAATACCTGTCAACCGCTGCATGTTTTCCTGTTTTTTTGGATGCGGCGTTTTTTTATTACCGCCTTTGTTTCATGGTTCTTGTGAAGATTTTTTTGCTTTTATTGGATTTACTTTCCATTTTCAAGATTTTCTTTCATCTTTAGAAGAAGCTTCAGAAGCTCGTTTTTTTCTTCCTGTGAGAAATTCTTCAAGCATAAGTTTTGCAGTGCCAGGGATATTTCTGATGTTGCGGTGCTGATTTTTTTTCCTTCTTCTGTCAGTGAAATCAGTTTTATGCGGCTGTCTTCGGCTTTCTGGTTTATCTGCACCAGGTTTTTCTGGCACAGCTTCTTTATGAGTACCGTAGTTGTTGACTTGTTGCGGTTTATGTGCTCGGAAAGTTCGCCCATGGTCATGGGACCCCTTGATGAAAGCAGAAAGAGTATGTAGCCGTGGGAAGAGACTATGGTTCCCTTGGAAATATCCTTGGATGCAAGAAACTGATTTGTAAAGTCCTGGGCTTCTGAATGGATCCTGGAAATCAGGGACAGAACTGAGCCGATGTTGTATTCCATTTACATCATTGTAACGGACTTTACCTTTTTTTTGAAGGGCATCTTTTAATTGCATTTGAACAATCCCTTTTTTAGGTGTAATATTGTTGCATGTTCGGATTTTTTTTCAAAAAGAATATGTGTGATGTGTGGGATAACCTTTTTTACGCCATTATCGTAAACTTCTTTGTCCTTGTTGTTTCTGTTGGCCTTGGATTTGTAATCAGGTATGCAACCCTGTTTGAAAGCGAGGGCTTTGAAAGCCACCTGGTTTTTGCCGCTTCCATATTTCTGGCTGTTTTTGTTCTTTCCACCCTTTACTTTGCAGGGGGGGAGAATGCCATGAGCAGCGTAAACTTCAATACTCCAAGGTATGGCCACTTTTTTGCCCGCATACCATGTTCCCTTAGGGAAGGTCTTTTCTGCGCCCTCTTTATTTCTGCAGTGGCTCTTGTTGCCGGCGTGAGCATGCCTTTCTACTTTCACATGTGGAGGCCTTCCGACGGTTCAAGGGGAAGCCTGGTCTGGTTCATAATCATGGTCATGATTTTCTGGTTCATTGTTACGACTGCAATAGCAATGCAGTGGTTCATGCCGGTAAGGATCATGATGAAAAACGGATTCTTCAAGTGCCTTAAGAAAAGCTACATCCTCTTTTTTGACAATATTGGCTTTACCATGGGGCTTTTTGGCGTGAATATTCTCAACGTCCTGCTTACGGTGGTTACCTTCGGGCTTTTTCCGGGCCTTGCTGGAATCACGGTTACAAACATGAATGCCCTTAAGCTCAGGATGTACAAGTATGACTGGATTGAGGTGAATCCCGACCTTACACTGGAGGAACGGCGCAATGTTCCGTGGGAAGCCCTACTTGCCAAGGATAAGAAGACCCTTGGGCCTAGAACCCTTAAGTCTTACCTGTTTCCATGGCGCGAAAAATAGGCGGAAATCTGGATTTGTTTGATTTCTGGCACTTTTTTCTTCATTTTACTGGCAAGCCTTGACAAAATAACGTAAAGTTTGCAAAATAACGCACTGATTAGTTAAAATTGTTAGGGGTTAAAGATGGATGAAGATATCCTTACTATAGAAGAAGTTGCAAAATACCTTCGTGTAAGCGAACGCACCGTTTATGATTGGGCCCAGAAGGGTGAAATTCCAAGCGGAAAGATTGGTACAGTATGGCGCTTCAAGAAGTCGGAAATAGAAAAATGGGTTAACGAGAGGCTTTCTTCGCCACAGAAGGCTTCTTCTGACATTGTTGTCCAGGTTAAGAACATTCTTTCCCCTGAACGCATCGTGTTCCTCAATCACCAGACAAAGCATGATGCCCTTGTTCAGCTGGCACAGAACCTTGCAACTGCGCCACAGGTTAAGGATGCCCACGAACTTGAAGTTGAAATCCTCAAGCGCGAGGAACTTATGTCAACATCCATTGGCCGTGGTCTGGCCATTCCACATGTAAGGCTTTCAAGCATCACTGACCTTGTAATGTCCGTTGGAATTTCCAAGTGCGACATCATCGACTTTCAGCCTGTGGATGAAACACCGGTCAAGGTTCTGTTCATGATTGGTGCCGCCTTTAACCAGCACAGCTACTACCTTAAGACGCTTTCCTTCTTCAGCACAAAGCTCCGTGAGCCGGACCTGTACAAGAGGCTTCTTGAGGCAGAGACGCAGATGGATGTATATAACCTGCTGATTCAGTAGTCCTTGTTTGTGGCTTTTTAGTAAAGTTTTTTAGCAGATGGAATCCATTGCCAAACCCCTTTGCTCCATTTTTACTGAATGGTGACAGAGGGGATTTTTTATTCCTGATGGAATAGGACAGTTACGCGGTTGTGCGATTCCCCAGGGGGAGAAGAGAAACCTAAGGCAGCAGTACCGGTATCCACTTGCTCTGGTCAGCCTGGTCTGCGCTGATTTTGCCCCAGGTGATTCCCGTTTTTGTGGAGTCTCCTGTAAGGTATTTCCTGTCTTCCACCGTGAATGCAAAACCCGGGTGGTCCGATACAAGTCCCGCTATGGCGTGGTGATGTTCTGCCGAGACAAAGATGATTGCGTCCTGGTTTACGCTCTGCATGATTACTGCGATGAGCATGGACCGGCTGTCGCAGTCTGAATGCTGGCCCAGGAGAATTGATGGCAGCGGTGAAAATCCCCCCGTTTTTGCTTCCTGGGAATACTTCATTCCTGTGGTCCAGTCCAGCAGTTTCTGGGCAAGTTCCGTGTAGTCTGCGCATTCTGGTGCCAGGGCTTCCGTAATGTCATAGGCTGCATTGCTGATTCTGCCGTAGGAGTCGCGGAAAATCATCCTGTAGTAACGCTGCCATGCCTTCTGCCACAGGTCGCTGCTTTGATAAAGGAGAAGCACGCTGTATTCACGGTCGATGAGGTACTGGGCTCCTTCCCCTGCATTTGAGTCCACCGTCGTTTCTATGGTTTTTCCGGCAATGTTAAGTTTTACCGGAAGCTTTTTTCCGCTGTCCGGAAGTGTGAAGCTTGTCATCGGCCCCGGAATGAAATAGCTGTCCATGTCGTTGAAGAATGAGTCAACGAAGCTAACCATCATGCTGTTGTTTTTTGCGGCAAGTTCTTCCGGGCTATAGGCAAGGATCAGTGCCATGGTTTTTCTTGAAGGAACAGGTACTGCAGTCCCATAACCTGAAATTTTTTCGCCTGCAATGATTCCCGTGTACATGGATACTGCCGCCGTCTCCTTGTTCCATGTGAAGGATGACATGTCAAACTGCAGTCCAAGCTTTTTCATTATGTCATCCATGGCAGCTTCCGGTGATCCATAGCGGTCATGAGGGTAGAATGTGATTAGGCCGGAAACCTTCTGAACCGGGTTAAAGAGCCTGTAGATGGAGTTGCCGTTGCTTTCTTCCAGCTTGAATTCTTCCGGCAGGTCAAAGCTTACGTAATTTGGGTAGCCTGTGAAATTGGTTCTTTCTGCAAAGGAAAGGGATGCAGCGCAGAATGCAAGAACCAGCATTAATTTTCTGATGAATGTTGTCATATTCTGTTTCCTTTATTAAAATAATCGGCAGATGAAAGAATTTTCTATAATTTTTGAAAATGACGAAATACTCCTTGTGAACAAGGAATGTGGCGTGGCAGTCCAGGGTGGGGCCGGAATAAGGCATTCCCTTGACCAGGACCTGCCCCTGCAGGTCGGCTATAAGGTTCATCTTGTGCATCGCCTTGACAGGGAAACCAGCGGCATTCTTGTAGTTGCAAAGAATCCTGTGGCTGCGGCAAAGTGGACAAAGCTGATTCAGACTGACAGGGTGACAAAGGAATATACGGCCCTTTGCTTTGGTGTTCCAATGATAAGGGGAAAGGAAGCACTGAAGGGGCGCCTTGAAGGAACTGTGGAAGCCCACGGACGAACCCAGAGCGCGGAGACTTTCTTTGAGATCCTTAAGACCTTTGAGGTGGAAGTTGATGCTGGTGGTCAAGGAGGCAGTCAGGAATGTGGCGGGGGAGCTGCAAATACGGAAAAGCTGCGGATTTCGGTCCTGAAGATTACCCTCGGAACCGGCCGCATGCATCAGATAAGGATCCAGATGGCTGGAGCCGGGGCACCGCTTCTTGCTGATGACAGGCACGGAAACTTCAGGCTCAACAAGTTGGCCCGTAAAATAGGTGTAAAAAAACTGCACCTTGCTTCCTCACGATTGACCCTTGAAATTGACGGCAGAAAGCAGGTCTTTGAAATACCACTCCCGGAGCACATGGAAAAGACCATGTCCCTGGGATGATGACTGACAGATGTCCGAGTGACGGTGGTGGCCAAGGCAGGTCATGGAATGCAACGCTATTTTGTTGGTTTTCCTGTCCTGCCTTTTTCATGGGATTGCAAAAAAATGCAAAAGCCGTCATGAAACTGCGGGCAGCAGAAGCCTAGGACCGTATTTGCCTAGTCCAGGTTTTCCCCCGGGTAGATGACTCCCCATTCCTTCCTGAGGCTGTCCATTATCTTCATTACGCGGAGGGTTTCTTCGTGTGGCATTGAAGGACTCTGGAGCTTTCCTTCCTCAAGGCACAGTTCGCTTTCAAGGACTTCGTATTCGTAGCCTGTTGCAATCTCAGGAAACTGGACCTTCTGCAGGAGCTGGTCTTCTGCATTGAATACGGAAATGGACTGGGGATTGTTGATGTTTTCAACGATGGCATATCCCTTGGTTCCGTAGATTACCCCCTGGCGGTCAGAACGGCTTGTGAATCCTGAAGAAAGGTTTGCAATCTTTCCGTCATTGTATACGACAGTCATGCTGTTGAACCTGTCAACACCAGTATCCGTCAGGACTGCATTGGACCTGATTTCCTTTATGTCCGTTCCAAACACCATCATGGCAAAGTTAAGGCTGTAGACGCCCAGGTCAAGGAGTGCGCCTCCTGCAAGTTCCGGGCAAACCATGCGTTCCTTGTCGGCAATGGAGTAGTGGAGGTTTGCGCTGAGGGTGTCAGGGGTTCCGATTATGCCGCTGTCTATTATTTCCTTGATCTTTGCGCGGCTTGGCATGTAGCGGGTCCAAATGGCTTCCGTCACAAACACCTTTTCCTGCTTTGCAAGTTCGATTATCTCGCGGGCTTCATTTGCGTTTTTTGTAAAGGCCTTTTCGCAGAGAACTGGCTTCTTGTGGCTGATGCACATCTTCATGTTGGCATAATGCTCGGAATGGGGTGTTGCAATGTATACAAGATCCACCTGTGGGTCTGCAAGCATTTCTTCATAAGACCCGTATGCCTTTGGAATTGAATGCTTCTGTGCGAATTCCCTTGCCCTGTCAAGGCTGCGGGAAGCTATGGCATAAAGTTCTGCATGGTCTGGAATGGCTGCAATTGTCTGCGCCATGATGACGGCTATTCTTCCGGCTCCCAAAATACCGATTTTCATAATCTCTCCTCCTGTAGTGTTTTATGGGAAAGCAACAGGCCCTTGTGCAACTCATTGGGTTTTAAAGGTTCCTGTTCTTCCTATTATAACCCCATTATTATTGACGTCAAAGGTTTTTTTATGATAAAATATACTACAATTTCGTATCTATTTTTACAGGAGATATTCCATGTCAGGACACAGTAAATGGTCGACAATTAAGCACGCAAAGGGCGCAGCTGATGCAAAGCGTGGTGCACTTTTCACAAAGTTGATTAAGGAAATTTCTATCGCTGCAAGCATGGGCGGTGGAGATGCTAGCTCAAACCCACGTCTTCGTGCTGCTATTGTTAAAGCTAAGGCTGCTTCAATGCCTAAGGACAACATTGAACGTGCCATCAAGAAGGGTACTGGTGAACTCGGTGGCGGAACATACGAAGAATTGGTATATGAAGGATACGCTCCAGGTGGAGTAGCTGTTCTTATCGAAGTTCTTACAGACAACAAGAACCGTGCTGCTGCAAACGTACGCAACATTCTTTCAAAGAATGGTGGTAACCTTGGTACAACAGGTTCAACAAGCCGCATGTTCGAACGCAAGGGTGTTATCGAAATGGATGCAGAAAAGGCATCTGAAGAAGAAGTAATGGAAGTTGCTGTTGGAGCAGGTGCAGATGACGTTACAAATGAAGATGGCGTTATCACAATCACAACAGATCCTTCTGCATTTGAAGGTGTTGTAGAAGCAATTACAGCAAAGCACGATGCAGGTCTTTCTCCAAAGCAGGAAGAAACACCGGAATCAGAAAAGTGGGCAACACTTTCTGCATCTGTATCGATGGTTCCATTCCAGTACACTGCAGTTGATGCAGAAACAGCAAAGAAGGTTCAGAAGCTTCTTGACAAGCTGGAAGAAGATGACGATGTTCAGAACGTTTATTCAACAGTTGAATATCCGGATGACTTCGATCCAGAAGCATAATTTGAATTTCAATTCATGAAATAAAAGCCACGCCTTCCCATGGAATCCGTGGCTCTTTTTTTTTAATGCGCGTTCTTGGAATTGATCCGGGTCTTGCCCATACAGGCTTTGGAATAGTTGATTTTGAAAACAACAGGCTTTCTCTCGTAGGTTATGGAGTCATTGAAACTTCCAGTGAAGACAGTCATGAAGTAAGGCTTCTTGCCATCTACAACCGTCTCCTTGCAGTCATCGATGAATTCAGGCCGGACCATGCGGAAATGGAAACCCTTTTTTTTGCGCGCAATACCACCAGTGCCATGGCAGTTGCCGAGGCTAAGGGGGTCATAACGTTGTGCCTTGCCCAGAATGCCATTCCCGTGTACATGTATACTCCAAACCAGATAAAGTATGCGGTTTCCGGCACAAAGACGGCCGACAAGGAGACTGTAGAGCACTGCGTCCAAATCCTGTTGAACCTTAAGAATCCCCCAAAGCCTGACCATGCTGCCGATGCCCTGGCCGGGGCCATAACCCACTGTCACAGCATCCTGTAAATCCAGGCTTTTCCGGTTTTTCCGATGCGTTCCGTGAATCCTGCCTTTGTGTAAACCCACAGCATTATGTCCGTGTCCTGCCTTTTTACGGCGGGAAATTCCTCCTTCAATTCCTCAAAGAATTCAGCAGATGTAAATTCCCTGGTGCGAAGTCTTTTGGGAACCAGGTTTTTCCAGGATGCCTTTCCGTGGAAGGTATGGGTTGCAAGTATTTCTTCAAGCCTCTTGTTTGTCTTTTCCCAGTCTTTTGGGAACCTGCGCCTTCCGTTTCGTGACTGGATGGCTTCCTTGTGCCTTGTGCGTTCTTCCGTAATGACAGTTTCCAGCACCTGTAGGGTAAAGTTTCTGTCTGCAAGGAATGCCGTAAGGGATGTAAGCTCCCTGAATGCAGAAACAAGGGATTTTTTTACGGGGCTTTTGCGCCTGGTGGTCTTTCCGGTGCTCATGTCTGTGGTTTCTATGTACTTTATGGCGGCTACAGGATGAACCACGGTGATTTTCCTATTTTCCTTTATGAGTGTTCCGATTTTTTTCCTGAGGTTTGCAAGGGAAGCTGTCTGTATTTCTATTATTCCCCCATCGGGAAGAAGGATGTCGGCAATGTAATCCCCGGTTTTCTGTTCTGTAAGGGCTCCCTCATTGACTGACGAGTACATGGTCTTGAGGGTTTTGTGGAGTTTTGTCTCGTTATAGGTGTTTATCATGGTTCCCCGCCTGGTTTTTTGAGAAAATATCATTATCGGCACTTTTTTCGATTGACAATAGTGTTTTTTTTGATAAAATGGGTGATAAGTGGGAAATAGTGGGGAAAAGTGGTAGATAGTGGCATGAATATGCTTTGCGGAGAATACAACAATACTCTTGACGAAAAGGGTCGTATCCAGTTCCCGGCAAAACTCAGATCTGTTTTGCAGCAGGATGGACTTGTTGTAACCCGCGGGCTGGACCGCTGTCTTATGCTTTTTACTATGGATGAATGGACCTCATTAACTGAAAAGATAATGGGGTCTGCTTCTCTTTTTGACTCCAACAAGCGCATGGTTTTGAGGCGCTTTCTGTCTCCAGGTCAGGAAGTTGCCTTTGACAAGTCAGGCCGCCTTTCTATTCCCCAAAGTCTGAGGGATTACGCCGGCTTAAAGGGGGAATGCACGATTCTTGGTATGAACAAGTACATGGAATTGTGGGATTCCGAAACCTACGGCAGGTATCTTGAAGAAACAGAAGACTCATTTATTCAGGCTGCAAGCGAATCGATGGGTGACATTATTTTATGACGCACGGGAATTTCACGGGCTATTGCTTCTGGAATTCCATACAAGAAAAAAAGGGAATATAAATTGGAAATCGTTCACACTCCTGTTCTTTTAAATGAATGCCTCACCATGCTTTCTCCAGTAGGGGAGAAATTTGAGCACGATGCTTTCATGATTGATTCCACATTGGGGGAAGGCGGACATTCCTTTAATTTCCTTTCAAGATATCCGGGCCTCAGGATAAGGGGTCTTGATGCGGATTCCGTGATTCAGGCCAAGGCCAGGGAACGTCTTGCACCCTTTGGCGACAGGATGCAGTTTTATAACGGCTGGTTCAATGATTTTTATTCACAGTTTCCCCTTGATGATCCACAGGAACGAAGACCTGACCTGATTCTTTTTGACCTTGGCATAAGCGTTTTCCATTACGAGCGCAGCGGACGCGGTTTTTCCTTCAGGTATGACGAGGAGCTGGACATGCGCCTTAATGCGGCAACGGAAGAAAGTGCTGCGGACATTGTAAACAGGATGCCGGAAGAACAGCTGGCAAACATGATATTCCTTTATTCAGACGAGAAATATTCAAGGCGAATTGCGTCGGAAATCTGCAGGGTCAGGGCCTCGGAGAAAATCGTTTCTACAAGGCACCTGGCTGACATAATCTATAATGCCGTTCCTGCAAAGTACAGGCACGGAAACATTCATCCTGCAACAAGGACATTCCAGGCCCTTCGCATTCAGGTCAACAGCGAGCTCAAGAGGCTGCCCCAGGCAATTCACGATGCATATAATGTTCTGGCTCCCGGGGGAAAGCTTGGCGTAATCACCTTTCATTCCCTTGAAGACAGGATCGTTAAGAATTACTTCAGGAATCTGGGAAAGCAGTGCGTGTGTCCACCGGAAGTGCCAAGGTGCGTCTGCGGCGGAACTGCCTGTGCCGAAATCCTTACAAGAAAGCCCATTGAACCTACGGAAGAGGAAATCAGGATGAATTCCCCTTCAAGAAGTGCAAAGCTTCGTGTGGTCAGGAAAATCCGTGATGCTGATGAAAGGCGTCTTTACGGCGTGGAGGCCATGTGATGGGCAGAAGGCTTGGCGGATTATTGCATACGGTTTTCATTTGCCTCATTGCGCTGGGAATTCCGGGGCTTTTGATAGTCAATGGAATCCAGTCCAGCAAGTACAGGACATTGCGGAAGGAAGTCCTTGACCTTGAACGCAGGCAGGAACAGCTTATTGAGGAAAACAAGAGGCTCATAACGGACATAAGCATTCTGTCCAGCTCGGACAGGATTGAAAAGATAGCGGAAGACGATCTTGGAATGCGCAAGGCTGAATCGGAAGAAATCGTTCGCGTTGAAATGAAGAACAGGAACAGGGGAGAAAACAAATGAGCGGATCACTTCTTGCATTGGAACAGCTTCTCCATTCTACAGGCGGAGTTCACGTCCTTGGTACGGGCGGCGGCGAATTTTCCAGCGTTGCAACAGACAGCAGGCAGGTTGTGCCGGGAACCCTGTTTGTTCCCCTTATCGGCGAATTCCAGGACGGCCACAAATATGTTCCCCAGGCGGCAGAAAAGGGGGCTTCCGTAGTCTTTATTTCCATGAAGAACTATGAGGCTGACAGCGAATATTTTGTCGGCATACATAAGGATTTTCCGGAACTTGTGATGATTGCAGTTGAAAACACCATGACTGCCCTCCAGAAAGCTGCCGGATGCTATGTGGAGCAATTTCCTGACCTCATAAAGATTGCGGTGACGGGTTCCAGTGGAAAAACCACCACAAAGGAAATCCTTGTTTCCATCATGTCCCAGAAATACAGTGTGGTATGCAACAAGGGCAACCTTAACAGCGAAACAGGACTTCCCCTTTCAGTTTTTGAAATCAGAAAGGAACACCAGTGCGGAATCTTTGAGATGGGAATGAACCGTGAAAACGAAATCGGTGAAATCTCTGAAGTGCTTAAGGCTCCCTATGCAGTGGTGACAAACATTGGGTCTGCCCATATTGGAATTCTTGGAAGCCGTGACAATATTGCCAGGGAAAAGGCAAAGGTATTTGACCATTTTGGCCCGAATAGTGTTGGCGTAATTCCCAATGATGATGACTACAGTGAATTCCTTGAATCCAGGATCAGGGGAAAATGCCTTAGATACGGACAGGACACTGAATGGGTAGGGAACGTGTCTTCTCTCGGACTTTTGGGAACAAGGTTTTCCGTCGGTTCAAGTGAATGCACCCTTTCCCTGCCTGGAAAATACAATTACAGGAATGCCCTTGGGGCTGTGACCCTTGCAAGGGAACTGGGCCTTTCCGATGCCCAGATAGCAGCTGGAATCAACGGCTTAAAGCCCATGTTTGGCCGAAGCCAGGTTCTTTGCGGAAAATATACAATCGTTCAGGACTGCTACAATGCAAATCCAGACTCCATGGAAAAGGCCGTGGAGTTTGTTTCTTCCGTCACTGGTGAAGAAAAGAAGGTCTTTGTCCTTGGCGACATGCTTGAGCTGGGAGAAGATTCCAAGAGGGAACATGAAAAGATAGGTGCCCTTGCAGCATCCTCTTCTGCTGATGAAGTGATTTTTGTGGGCACGGAGATGAAAGCTGCCTATGACGTGGCCTTGCCTTCTGCCGGAGAAAAGAAAATCCTTTTTGTTGAAGGAAAGGCTGACGAAGCCATGGAAAAGATTGCAGGCGAGATAGGTTCATCTTGGCCTGAAAAAAGTATAGTCTTGATAAAGGGTTCCCGTGGAATGGGACTTGAAAGGATAACACAAATGCTTGAAGGAATTGACCATGGCCGGCTATAGCCTGAAATCCGACAGACCCATGGGTTCATACAGAAAAAGTGACAGCCTCTTCCTGATTTGCGTACTGCTTTTATGGGGACTTGGAATATTCACAGTATTCGTATGCACCCAGAGCGTCGGCGAAAGGTTCTTCAACAACAGGTATTACTTTCTCTACAGGCAGCTGTTCTATTCAGTGCCGGCATTTGCAGGCTTTGTCTTTTTTGCAGTTACCCCAATGAAGGCAATCAGGAAGATGATCCTCATGTTTGCCTTTGTATCAATAGTTCTGTGCCTCATGGCTCTTCTTCCAGGAATTGGAAGTTCCAGAAACGGGGCTGCCAGGTGGATTTCAATTCCGCACCTGTTTACATTCCAGCCGTCGGAACTGGTAAAGTTTACCATGTGCCTTTACCTTGCAAATCTTTTTGACAGGCATTCTGCTGAATATGAGGAAAACAGCACCGAATTCAAGTATCCTGTATGTGCCCTTGTTCTTTTTTCCGGGGTCATAGCCCTTCAGAAGGACCTTTCCACCTGCGTCCTTGTCTTTATCGTTGGAATTGCACTGTTCCTCGTTAGCGGTGCACCGGTTCTGTGGATGATTCCAATGGGGCTTCTTGTTGCCGTGACAGGTGCCCTAATGATACTGATGGAGCCTTACCGACTCATGCGTGTCCTTGCATTCATCTGCCCTGAAAAGTTTACGACTACGGCAGGTTACCAGAGCCTTGCTTCTGCCAGGGCCATAAATGCAGGGGGGCTTTGGGGTGTAGGTACTGGAAGCGGCCTTGATGCCATAAACGGAATACCGGAAATCCAGACGGACTACATTTTTGCCGGATGGGCAACTTCCATGGGGCTTGTGGGCGTTACCATGTTCTTCTTACTGCTGTGCTTTTTTGCCTACAGGGGGTTCAGAATTGCCATGACGGGCCGTTCCAGGTTTGCATCCTTTGCTTCCTATGGTTGCGTCCTTTCCATGGTGCTTCAGGCAGTGTTCAACTGTGCGGTTGTTTCTGGGGCGGCTCCTACCACAGGCATTCCATTGCCTTTCTTTTCTTCCGGAGGATCGTCCCTGATTGTCACCATGTGCATGTGCGGATTTGTGATAAATGCGTCCCATTGTGATGCCGATGATAGTATGGAGGAATATGTTCCTGCATCAAATGTGATTGATCTTGAGTCAGAGAGTTTTACTGAAACGGTGGTTGAATTATGAGTGATATAACGACAACAGATTACAACGATTTCTTCCTTGATTTTGAGCAGCGTGCTTCCGGGGAAGTAAAGAAAGAGGAAAAAAGCGAAGACAGGAAATTCGTGCTCCTTAAGGTTCTTGTAATTCTCCTGGCTTCGGCCCTTCTTCTTGAGGGAATCATATATACCTTCGTTCTTCCCCTTTTCAACAGGCCGGCCGTAATCTATTCAGGATTAAGCAGCGTTACCAAGGAACAGCTTGCCCAGAAGTTGAGTCCCCTTTCTTCTTCAACATGGTCTTCATTCAACATTGAGAAGGCAGTGACCCTTGTAAGCGAAATTTCCTGCGTTGAAAGCGTGAGCATCGACAAGCAGTTTCCTGACAAGATTTACATAAAGATAAAGGAACGCACTCCTGTTGCCAGGTCCATTGTTTCCATAGATGGGGCCTCAAAGTCTATTCAAATCGATGAAAATGGTGTATTATTCTCGCTACAATCCGACGCATATCTTGGAGACAGCTCCGTTCCCCTTGTTTCGGGAATTCCCCTTGAAAACCTTAAGGATGGAATGAGGCTGCCGGCAAAGTACAGGCCCTTGATGGACCAGATAGCCGGAATCAGGAAACTGCCGCAGAAATACTTTGCAGCGATTTCCGAGATTCAGGTTCTTCCAAAGGAATACGGCAATTTTGAGCTTGCCATTTATCCTGTTTCCACCAGGGCCAGGGTTTTGACAGACCGTTCCCTTAACGAGGATGCCCTTAAGTACATGATGGTTGTTCTGGATGTAGTAAATTCAATTGAACCAGACGCCCAGGAAATTGACCTTAGGTATGGATCCGTTTCCTACAGGCGCCGATAAAGGATGGTTTTGGTTTGAGCCGCAGAATAGTTGGTCTTGACATTGGTACGTGTTTCATCAGGACCGTGATAGCAGAAGTTGACTCGGAAAACAATATCGAAATCCTTGGATTTGCAAAATGCCCGTCACAGGGTGTGCGCAACGGGATAATCGTAAATATTGACGATACAAAGAATGCGGTTTGCCTTGCCATTGAAACTGCAGAAAACTATGCAGGCATTGATGTGGACAGTGTTGCAGACATTGTTGTCTCTGTCGGTGGAAATACGGTTTCAAGCATAAATAATGAAGGCAGCGTTGCCGTAGATGAAAAGGGAAAGAACAACAACAGGCGTACGGAAATCCGCATGTCTGCAAAGAATCGTGTCCTTGAATCTGCAAAGACAATTCTCCTTCCATACGATGAAGACCTTCTGCACATTCTTCCACAGCAGTATCTTGTTGATGACATTGAATATCCGGATCCTGTAGGGGTTCTGGGCGTACAGCTTAAGGTTAAGGCCCTGCTGATAAAGATTTCGCGCACCACTTCAAGCAACATAAGGGAGTGCCTTACACGGGCAGGATATTCCATTGGCGGCATTACCCTTAAGACACTTGCCGCAGCCAATGCGACAATCAGGAAGGAAGACATGGAACTTGGTTCCATACTCATAGACTTGGGCGGTGGATCAACTGACGTCATCGTCCTGAACAAGGGAGCTGCCGTATATACTGCAACAATTCCTTCGGGGGGTAACAGGATTACCAACGACATTGCAACTGTCATGGGCGTTCCGTTTTCCGTTGCAGAAAAAATCAAGCTTGAATCGGGATCGTGCTGGCTTGATGCAGATGAAGCCAAGGAAGAGGTCATCATTCCTGGAAACGGAAACCTTGCTCCGGTAGTAACGACAAAGGGCATTCTTGCAGAAATTATTTCGGCACGAATGGAAGACATACTCATGGCGGCCAAGAGGGAAGTCGTGCGCCATTCGGGCCTTACAAAGCTCAATGGAACAATCGTTCTTACAGGTGGTGGTGCCCTGATGCCTGGTGTTGTAACCCTGGCACAGTCCGTATGGAATTCATCTTCCGTTGGGCTTGGCACCTGCCGTGATTTTGGCGGACAGAACATGGACTACAGGAATCCTGATTATGCGACTGCAGTCGGACTTGTGGTTACAAAGGGTTCTTCCGAGACAAAGTCTGCATTCCGCAGCAGCGAGAAAAAAACTGCCGGTGAACCAAAGCGTTCCGGATTTGGAACATGGTTCAGCGGTTTTATGAAGAAAATAAATTGATGGCAACCGGCTGAAGGTTTGGTTGTCTATGGCATAAGGTTGTCTGCCGTGATTTTTTTGAGGGGGGATACTCGGAATCATCATGGAGCGGCAGGCAGCGGGTCGGGAGGAAAAAATGGAATTTACAGACGTACAGGATACAGCCCAGCAGGTTAATGTTCAGGCTGCTCCGGAAGCATCTCAGGCAGCATCGGCACAGGCGCTTAACTTTGATGACGAACTTGGTTCTAACAACCCAACGGTGATCAAGATCATCGGTTGCGGTGGCGGCGGATCAAGTGCAGTAAAGCGCATGATTGAAGACGGTGTAAAGGATGTACAGTTTGTTGTTCTCAATACGGACAAGCAGGCGCTTCACCAGTCTCCTGCAGAAATAAGGGTTCCCATCGGTCAGAAAATTACTGGCGGACTTGGTGCTGGCGGAAATCCTGCAGTAGGCGAAAGTGCTGCAAAGGAAGACATTGAAAGAATCAAGATGATTCTTAATGGTGCCAACATGGTTATCATTACTGCAGGCATGGGCGGTGGAACTGGAACAGGTTCTGCACCTGTTGTTGCAGAACTTGCCCACGAGGCTGGAATCCTTACCATTGGCGTAGTTACGACTCCCTTTGACTTTGAAGGAACTGTCCGCATGAGATATGCCGAGGAAGGACTCAAGAAGCTTAAGGAACATGTTGACAGCCTTATCGTTCTGCCAAACGACCTGATTTTCAAGGCAGTAAAGATTGCATCTGACCGCAAGCTTACCTTCAAGGAACAGTTCAAGCTGGCAGATTCAATCCTTTGTGCAGGTGCAAGGGGCCTTACGGAACTTATAACACGTCCTGGCGACATCAACCTTGACTTTGCCGACCTTAGGACTGTCCTTTCAAATTCCGGCGATTCAATCATCGGCCTTGGAACGGGAAAGGGTGAAAACCGCATTATCGATGCCGTTGAAGGCGCCATTGCAAATCCCCTCCTTGAAAACCGCCAGATTGACGGTGCAAAGAGAATCCTTATTAACGTTACTTCCAACGGAAACATCAGCCTTGAGGATACAAGGGAAATTTCCAATGCCATCAGGCAGTCGGCAGACAAGGACGCAAGCATCTATCTTGGACTTGCAGTTGACGAGGCCCTTGAAGATGACGATGTACAGGTTACCGTTGTTGCTACTGATTTCAACACGGAAATGGATTTTGCCCCATCTTCTGCAAGCAATATTATCGAGGAAACTTCTGAAAAGGATGACACTGTCTTTGACCTTGACGGGTTCAAGACGGTTCTTTCCGGGGGCCGCGGTCTTTCTGCCGGTCGTCCTGCGGTTTCAGAACCGGTTGCTGCCGTTGCAGAAAGCGTACCGGTACGCACCCAGGCTCCTTCAGTTGATCCTGTTTCTTCTGCTGCTGCAAATTCAGGATATTTTGCAAGCCTTAAGGACATCAGGAGCGAAGCTTCAGCCATGGCGGAAAGTGCAGAACCTGCAGCCCGTGAAATTCCTGGAGCCATGGAAAATTCCTACCAGGAAGCACCGGTACAGAGCCAGGCCCAGTCTCCTTATTTTACGGGAAGGGAGCCTCCGGCTGGAATTAACCTTGATGATGAAGACACGCCTCCATACTGGAAGAAGAAGATGAGTTCCCTTCCAAGGTCCATTGATCTTACGCAGATTTAATGAATAATGGAGCCAAGTGAGCTGCTTAGGGAATTCTACAATGAACTCTTGTACATTGAAAACGATTCCCGTTTAACTGCAGAAACCTATTTTGTTTCAGTTAAGGAATTCCTTGGGTACCTGGATTCCTGCGGAATAAAGCTTGAAGAAGTGACGGCGCAGGACCTGGTGTATTTTACGGCTTCAAGGAAAACTTCTGGAATTTCGGAGCTTACGGTTGCCAAGGATCTTACGGCATTGAGAACCTTTGGCAATTTTCTGGCTGACAGGAAGATTTGGAATGAAAACGTGGCCCTCGAACTGGACCGGCCAAAGTCATACAGGTCTTTGCCCAAGGTTCTGGAAGTGGAGCAGGTTGATTCCCTTCTTTCTGCCATTGATACAACTAAGCCTCTCGGTGTCCGCGACAGGGCACTATACGAGGTTATTTACAGCTGTGGACTGCGCATAAGCGAAGCTTCCGGGCTTTTGATTTCAAACATTCATTTTGAAGAAAAGGTTCTTGTCGTCAGGGGCAAGGGAAGCAAGGAGCGTATTGTTCCCTTTGGTGCCGATGCGGAATTCTGGCTTAGGAAATGGCTGGAAGAAGTCAGGCCTGGTATCGTGGGCAGCAGGATTGTTCCAGAGGTCTTTGTTAATTCAAAAGGCGAGGTTCTGTCCCGCAAGGGAATATGGAAGAATTTCAAGGCTTTGGGCGTAAAGTCCGGGGTTGATGCGAAGGTTCATACCTTAAGGCATTCCTTTGCAACCCATCTTCTTGCAGGTGGCGCCGACTTGCGTTCCGTGCAGGAACTCTTGGGGCATGCAGACCTTTCAACGACCCAGATCTATACGCATATTGATGACGGACAGCTGAGGGATTATCACAGGGACTTTTTTCCGGGCCACATGAGCCAGGGAGACGGGGACTGCGGTTTTTCAGAGGCTGATACGGAGGATTTAGAATGAAAAGAAAAAGTTTTATTGCTGCTGCATGTGCTTTAGTTGTCTTGGCGGCACTGTCGAGTGTTTCCTGCTCGCCTTCATATAATTCAATCAAGAGAATGCAGAAAATCGAGGAAGGCGTTTCCAATCCGACTACAAAGGAAGAACTTGAGGATGCCATCAAGAAATTTGACGCCCGTGCCATGGACCTTGCCCTGACGGACGGACAGGTTGGCGTATGGTACAAGATTCTTGCAACCCGATATCTTGACCAGCAGCTTTACGGAAAGGCCTTTGAAAATTTCCAGAAGGCACTGGCATACTATCCTGACAATGCCAACCTATATTACTACGTGGGAATCTGTGCAGGCTATCTTGCCAATGCATCCCTCGATTTTGAAGCCAAGGGAAGTGCTTCAGAAAGCTTCCAAAAAAAGCAGAACTATCTGCGCCTTGCTGAAAATTCATATCTCCAGGCATTGAGCATAAATCCAAAGTATTACCGTTCCATGTATGCCATAGGCGTCCTTTATGCCTTTGAACTTAACGAGCCGGAAAAGGCAATCCCGCATCTTGAAAGGTTCCTTGCAACCCAGACAAAGGACATAAATGGAATGTTCGTTCTTGCCCGTGCATATTACATGGATTATCAGTTTGACAAGGCAGTTGCCCTTTATGACAGGATAATTGAACTTAAGCCCAATGAGGAAAAGGTTCGGGAAGCCCAGGCAAACAAAAAGACCGTTCTGGACGTCCAGTATTCCCAGAAATAAGATAAAAATAGAAGGGGGAGTTTTTTTCGGCTCCTCTTTTTTTTATGGATGAATTGTGTGTTTTATCTAGATAGATGTAAATTTTATTCTCCAAATTGACATTTTTACATTATTTTCCTATATTTTAAGCGTGAATCCAGTAGATATTGCAATTTCGGCCATGTACTTCCTGTCTTTGGGAGAAAAAATTCTTTTAAGGAAAAATATTGACAGTATTGATACTCTTGCGTTACTGTCTATAGAAGAGATTTGTGCAATTGTGCATCGTCCCCTGTCCAGGGCAGCCTGGAACGGACCCCTATGGGTAAGGGAGGCCTTGAACAGTGCTTCCATAATGTCTGCAAAGGGCATTGGGGGAGTGCTGTATGATTCCGGGAAATTTCCTGCCCTGTGCAGGACCATGAAGGATCCGCCCTATGCCCTGTATTTTCTTGGAAATCTTGGGGTTCTGGAAAGACAGTGCGTTTCCGTTGTGGGTACACGTCGGGTATGCCAGGATACGGCCAGGGCTGCCCATGATTTTTCCAGGGATGCCTGTACTGCAGGTTTTAGTGTTGTAAGCGGACTGGCATACGGGATAGATACTTTTGCGCATAAGGGAGCCCTTGCTTCGGGCAGGAAGGCCTGTACGTGTGCAGTTCTTCCCTGCGGAGCCGATACTGTTGTTCCGTATGGCAACAGGGCTCTTGCGCTTCAGATATTGAAAAATGACGGGCTTTTGCTCAGTGAATACATTCCGGGGACGCCGGCGGAACCTTGGCGCTTTGTCCAGCGCAACAGGATTGTGGCTGCCCTGTCTCCGGCTGCAGTTGTGGTTCATGCCCCTGCAGGCAGCGGTGCATTGATTACTGCTGACTTTGCATTGTCCGAAAACCGAGAACTTTTGTTTCATAGTGCTGGTTTCCTTCCTTCCGCAAAAAGGACTGGACAGACCGTGCGCACTTATGTTGATGAAGGTGCCAGTGTTATCGGGAGTTTTGCTGAGTTTGAGCTGGCTCTTGTAAAGGCGCCGGGTGAATCTTTGCACCCGGAATAAGTGAGGTTAATGATGGCGGAAAAAACAGAAAAAAAGACTGCGTCTAGGAAAGGATCAAAAAAAGCAAAGCAGACTCTTGTTATCGTTGAGTCTCCCCATAAGGCAGATACAATCAAGCAGTTCCTTGGGACGGGCTATACAGTCAAGTCTTCTGTCGGACATGTCATCGATCTTCCAAAAAGCCGCATTGCCATTGACGTGAACAATGGCTTTCAGCCGGAATACATTACCGTGCGTGGAAAAGCCAAGCTTTTGAAGGAACTCCAGAAGGAAGCAAAGAATTCTTCACTTGTACTTCTTGCATCCGATCCTGACCGTGAAGGTGAGGCTATTGCATGGCATCTTAACCGTGCCCTCAAGGATAAGACCGATGCAGAAATCAAGCGTGTGGTTTTTCCTGAAATCACTCCAAATGTAATCAAGGAAGCCCTCAAGAATCCCCGTGAAATTGACGAAGCCATGGTCAATGCCCAGAAGGCACGCCGTGTTCTTGACAGGCTTGTAGGATATAACCTGAGTCCTCTCTTGTGGAAGAAGGTAAAGAACGGTCTCAGCGCCGGACGAGTTCAGTCTGTTGCCCTGAGGCTCATCTGTGAACGCGAGAAGGAAGTTGAGGATTTCATTCCGGAAGAATACTGGAGCCTTGATGCTGAATTTACAAAGGGCAAGACCAAGTTCACTGCCCAGCTGGTTCAGTATAAGGGAGAAAAGCCTGAACTTAAGAATGAAAAGGAAGTTAATCGGATCATCGACGAAATAAAGGCAAGTGACTGTGTTGTTTCAGACATAAAGGAAACGGAAAAGACAGTGCGCCCAAAGCCACCGTTTACAACTTCAAAGCTTCAGCAGGCTGCAGCCAACAGGCTTGGGTTTGTATCAAGAAAGACAATGCAGATTGCTCAGCACCTGTATGAGGGTGTTCAGATTGGAACTTCTAAGGTCGGTCTCATTACCTACATGCGTACTGACTCTGTTCGCATTTCCCAGACTGCCATTGATGATGTCCGTAAGTGGATTGGGGATAACTATCCTGAAGACCTTCCTGAAGAACAGATTGAATATACCGTTGGAAAGAGTGCCCAGGATGCCCATGAAGCCATTCGTCCCACATATGTAAAGTATACTCCTGAAAGCATTAAGGAATACCTAACGAGGGATGAATACAAGCTTTATTCCATTATCTGGGAGCGTTTTGTTTCCAGCCAGATGAATAATGCAAAGACCAAGACAACAAGCGTAGACATAAAGGCAGGCGATGCCCTGTTCCGCGTAAGTGCCAGCCGTCTTTCCGTAAAGGGATTCTACAACGTAATCAAGACCCTTTCTTCCAAGGAAGACGTTACAGGAAACCTTCCTTCCCTTAAGATGGGAGAGACGTTTGCCAGCGGAAAATTCTATCCTGAGCAGCATTTTACCCAGGGACCTGCAAGATATAATGATGCTTCGATGGTCAAGGTTCTTGAAGAAAAGGGTATCGGGCGTCCTTCTACCTATGCATCAATCATCGGCGTTCTCGTAGACCGCTATTATGTTACAAGGAACAACAAGCAGCTTGTTCCCACCATGCTTGGAAAAATCATCTGCAACATTCTCGTTGAATCCTTTCCTGAAGTCATCAACGTTCAGTTTACTTCCGAAGTTGAGACTGACCTGGACAAGGTTGCCCAGAACGAGCTTGTATGGAACAGCATGATCGGCGGCTTCTATGATCCGTTCATAAAGCGCGTTGGGGAAGTCATGGAAACCCAGGAAAGCCTTAAGGGGACCCTGGATGAATCCACTGACAAGATTTGCGAAAAGTGCGGAAAGCCAATGGTCAAGAAGCTTGGCCGTTTTGGATACTTTCTTGCATGTTCCGGATTCCCTGAGTGCCACAATACCAAGTCTGTTCCCCTTGCAAAGTGTCCACGTGAAGGTTGTGACGGTGAAATTGTTGCAAGAAAGACAAAGGGCCGCGGAAAGGAATTCTACGGATGCACCAACTATCCGGAATGCAATTTCATTTCCCATTTTAAGCCGATTGACGTTTACTGCCCCAAGTGTCACTGGTTCCTTGTTGAAAAGTTTGATAAGAAAAACGGTGCCTACAAGAGCTGCATAAACCCTGATTGCGATTACCTGCATTCCGCTGACGAAGCCATTGAAGCCGAGGCTGCCGGTGAATTTGCAAAGGCAAATGAAGAAGATAAGAAGAATTCATCTTCTGGGAAATAGTCTGAAAAGTTGAGCAGAACCATAAAAGAATGCTATGAAGAATTCCTGGTCTATCTTGAAAATGTGAGGGGCCTTTCTCCTAATTCCGTCAGGGGATACCGCATGGATTTTGTTCATCTTGAGCAGATTCTTGGGGCCGACACTGGAGTGGAGCAGGTGTCCCTCTCTGACCTGAGGTTCTGCCTTGGCCATCTGACAAAAACCAATCACTGCGCTACATCCGTAAACCGGTTCATTGCTGCGGTAAGGGGACTGTTTGCCTACTGCAGGAAATTCAATTACATTTCAGTAAATCCGGCCGTAAACCTTAAGACTGTAAAGGCTCCAAAAAACCTTCCGGCCTTTATGACTTCCTCTGAAATCGACACCATGTGTGCCCTGCCTGATAAGAAGAACCTTCTTTGGGCCCAGAGGGACAAGGCACTTTTTGAAATGCTCTATTCTTCCGGATGCCGTGTAAGCGAGATTGCTTCCCTTAAGTTTAGTGACATGTCGCTGGACAGGGGTAGTGCAGTTGTAACCGGAAAGGGCAGCAAGGATAGAAGGGTTTATTTTGAAGCTGATGCAAAAAAAGCCCTTGAAGCATACCTTGAGGACAGAAGACGGCGTTTTCCCCAGCATGAAAAGGATGGGGCATTTCCCGTGGACCATGTGTTCATAAACCAGAAGGGAACTCCACTTTCCGCCCATGGTGTCTGGTTCATAGTCAGCAGGTATAGTGGACCTGCAGGCACCAACAGGCAGATTAGCCCCCATGCATTTCGCCATACCTTTGCAACTGCAATGCTGAACAACGGGGCAGACATTCGTTCCGTCCAGGAACTTCTTGGCCATGCAAGCATCAGTACCACCCAACGCTATACCCATGTTACTGTCGAGCGTCTTAAGGCTGTATACAGCCAGGCTTTTCCCCATTCCGGGAAAAAGGACTAGGTGCAATTTCCATGGGTGAACGTAATTCCAGGACAGGGGCCATAATTCTTTCCCTGAGGGAATCAGGCGAGAACAACAGGCTTGTGACGGCCATATCCCCAGACCTTGGCATCTTTAACTGCCTGCTTTATGGAGGGCCAAAGAGCAGGCTACGGTCCTTTGTCCAGACCTTTAATTCTGGGGAAGCCTACCTTTACACGGATTCCGTGCGCAAGACCATAAAGCTGTCGGATTTTGACCTTAAGTCAAGCCATCCATCCATAAGGGAAAACCTCTACAAGTCCTGGGCTGCATCCCTTGCATGCGAAATTGTCCTCAAGACAAAATGTGCAGGTGACAGTGAAAATGCCTTTGTGCTACTGTCTGCTCTCCTGGATGGAATTGATGCAGTTGATGAACGGGAAGCCCGCCTTGGAATGCTAAGGTTCTTGTGGCGGTATCTTGGGCTTCTTGGAGTTCAGCCTGAATCAAGGCAATGTGTTTCCTGCGGTGCATCCCTGCTGTCCTCGGAAATGTCTGCCTCCTATATAGAAAGCCATAATGGATTCATGTGCAGGGATTGCATTCCCTTTTCCAGCGACAGGATACGCCAGGAAGCTTCACTGTTCAGGACAGACATCCATGGCCTTACCTATCTTGCCGCCATCAATGAGCTTAGCCCGGGAAAAGTCCGTGAGCTTCTGCTTCCGACGGAATCAGCTTATGCCCTCAAGATCCTCCTGTATCACCTTATGGAACGATCCTGCGGCACCCGTCTTGAAACATTGGAATCAGGTCACGGCATATTGTGACAGGCATGCCTTGGTGGCCATGGGCATCTCCTGACTTCTAAAAAAATCCCCTGAAACGCTCCTAAAATGACCTGCATCCCAGGAAGTTCAGGGGAATGAAAAGTTGTGCTTTTTTTGACTAGTACTTGAAGGCACTGCCTCCGATGAATTCCCTTATGATGGACTGGTTTGGAACGGCAGTTGCCGGGATTGTCTGGAAGTTGTTCAGGAAGTTAAGAAGCCTGTTTGCCTCTGCAAATTCCTTCTGGAGTGGAGAAACGCATCTGAGGAGCGGAGCTGCATAAACCCTGAGGACTGCAAGTTCGTAGTCAAGGGCTGTGTTCAGCATGGCATCGGCATTGTTCTGGAACGGGAAGATGTGCAGCCGTTCCCCCTTCTGCACGTTGTCCCACATTGCAATGGTGTCTGCTGCGCTTTTTCCACGGTAGTTGTAATCACGGACAATTCGGCGTATAAGGCGGTTGTCGCTGGTGGGAATGCGGTTATGGTCGTCAAGGTTAAGCTGGGTAAGGGCAGAAAGATAGATCTTGAATTTCTTGTCTGCAGGAACAAGGGGAGTCAGCCTGTCGTTTAGCCCGTGGATTCCTTCCATTACAAGAATGTCGTTTTCTTCAAGATGCATGGTGTCACCCTTAAAGTAGCTTACGCCCTGATGGAAGTCGTATGAAGGAAGCTTGATTTCCTTTCCTGCAAAAAGGTCCACCAGGTTTTCATTAAGCATCTTTACGTTCAGGGCTTCAAGACATTCGTAGTCGTAGTTTCCGAATTCGTCTTTTGGAGTTTCTGACCTTCCAACGTAGTAGCTGTCTAGGCTGATTACCTTTGGATTGTAGCCGAGGGCCTTGAGCTGGAGCGAGAGCTTCTTGCTTGTGGTTGTTTTTCCGGAAGAAGAAGGCCCTGCAATGAGGACGACGCGCGCCGTTTTTTTCTCGCTGATTTTGTCTGCAATTTCAGAAATGCACTTGTTCTGCAGGGTTTCGGTAATGTCGATGAACTCGTTTACCTTCCTGTCGTGGATGATTTGGTTTAATCCTGCAGCAGAAGTTACTCCCATCTGCTTTCCCCATTCCTTGTAGCGCTTGTAGATGGCAAAGAGCTTTGGCATGTCATTGAATTCCGGAAGCTTTGTACTGTCGTCGCTGGAAGGGAACCTTAGCAGGAATCCGTCCTGGTATGGAATTATGTCGAATACGTTGAGGATTCCGGTTGAACCTGCAAGGGGTTCAAATGCCAGATCGGAAAAGCCGTCCAGGGTGTTTACCTGAAGCCTTGAAGGGCAGATGTAGTTGAGCTTTTTCCTGGTTTCGCTCATTGAATTTTTTTCAAGCATCTCGCAGGCTTCGGCGTAGGAGATGAATGAATTTTCTATCACCAGGTCCCTTTCGATGAGCGAAGTCATCTCCTTCTTGAGGTTCCTGCAGTCTTCTTCCGTAAACGCAGTCCCCGTTTCTATTGTATAATAGTAGCCGTGACCAAGGCTGTGTCCTACAAGAAGCCGTTTTCCGGGAAAAATCTTCGCGGCTGCTGCTGCCAGTACAAAGCATAATGACCTTCTGTAAATGGCGGCACCTTCCTTAGTGTCTGCATAGACTGGTTCCACCGTACACGATATGTTTACTGATGATTCAAGGGAACAGATTTCGTTGTTTGCCTTGATGGCAATGATCTTTCTGTCGTCCTGTGCAAAGCGGTTAAGGAATATGGCTGGCCTTATGTCTTTGTCAGCTTCAAGGAATGTTCCGTCTGTAAATGAAATCTTGATTTTCTTCATGGGCTTCCTCCAGATGATACATGATGCAAGGCGGCCTCAATACACCGTGATTTCAGGCCCCCATCAGCATTTAAAATTATAACCCATGAATTTCCAGTTTTAAAGAGAATTATTTTTTTGTTGAATTGAAGATGCCCCTGATTTTCTTCGCAATCATGATGAAGAAGGATGCGATGAACTGAAGGATCCTGATTATCAGTGATGGGTTCCTCATCTTTTCCAACCGCTTGTACCCTTCAAGAAGCTCTTCGTCCGTGAATTCCTTGCGCTGGTTGTTTTCTTCAAGTTCGATTTCAAGTTCCTTTAGCCTGGTGGTCTTGCTGTCAAGGACGTTGGCGTTGATTCTTTCCCAGCCCAGGGCCTTTGCTGCTTCAAGCCTGCGTTCCCCGGCAACCAGTTCCATTTTTGAATTGACTGTTATGGGATTAAGGAGGCCGTAAATCTTGAGGCTCTGCTTTAAGTCGTCAATGTCACCAAGATCCTTTCTGATTCTTTTATTAACCTTAATGTCTGAAATCCTTACGTTCATCTGTTCCTCCTGATGTGCAGTCCCTTTTTCCTGCTTCTAGTCCAAAAGCCAGTTGCTAAAGTCGTCTGGATCCCTGCTGGAAGAGGCGGTTCCCATGTCATCGTCTTCCATAATCTCCAGGTTAAGCTCGGAAGAAAGTTTTCCGCTCTTGAGGAATGAGAGGTCAACGGAAAGGGGTTCAAAATCCTTGGCGTCTGTAAAACTGTATCCTGAACGGAGCTTTGCCTTGTGGAGCCTTCCAAGTGCCAGGATTCTGCCCGTATTTTCAGTGTGCTTCTTGCAGCTTTCCGTCGGTTCCGTGCCAGGGTAGTAGAATGCAGTCATCTTGTACCCTTCGCATTCAGGAGTCAAAAGACCTCCGCTTTTTGCACATACATCAAGCTGTATAAGCTCTGAAGGCTTTTCGTCAAAGAAAGGCCTGTATGCCTTACCCTGGTTTGCAGCATTCATGTAGTCACCCCATGCAACACCGGCAAGGGTTGAACCCGTGATGGAAAGACCAAGTGACTGACCCGGCTTGTCAAATCCAAACCAGAATACGCTTGTATAATAAGGAGTAAAGCCTGCAGCCCATGCATCCGCCCAGTTTTGTGTTGTACCTGTTTTTCCGGCAATGGGCATGTCGAATTTCTTTCCGTTGGAATTGTCAAACTTGAACTTGCTTCCCTTGCCCTTTCTTTTTCCCGTCACGTAATATGTTGAATCCCAGTCGGCACCGTACCTCAGGGTTCCGCTTTGAACGGTCTGCTTCATTATTTCCGTCATGATGAATGAAGTCTCAGGCTTAAGAATCTGCTTTCCGCCCTTCCTTGATTTCTGCTGTGCGCGAAGTTCCTTTTCCGGATTGATGATGGTGTTTCCGTTCTTGTCTTCCACTGAAAGAATTGCAATGGGTGTTACTTCCTGACCATGGTTTGCAATGGTGGCATAAGCCTTTGCAACTTCAACTGGACGGACTGAGCATACACCAAGTCCAAGAGGATAAACCCTGTCAAAGTGGCGAGACTCAAGCTCGCTGGAAGGAATTCCAAGAAGGGATGAAGTTCTTTTTATTGCTGCGTCAAATCCAATGGCGTCAAGAACCTTGATTGAAGGAACGTTCATGGAGTGGGCAAGGGCATACCAAAGTTCAACATCGCCTTCCCACTGCCCCTTGAAGTCCTGAGGAATGTATGGAGTTCCGTCTTCCTTGTGGAAAACGACCGGAGTGTCGCTGATGATGGCCGTCATGGAAGCAGGGTGACCCTCAATCATCTGGTGGTTTTCAATTGCTTCAGAATAGTACAGGGGCTTGAATGTGGAACCCGGCTGAATCTTTGCCTGGATGGCGCGGATGAACTGGTTTTCCTGGTCGTACTTGGAGCCGCCCACCATGGCATCGATGTAGCCTGTTGAATTCTCAAGGGCAATCATGGTTCCCTCGATGGTGGTCTTCTCTGCGTTCTGCTTTATCATGGAGTTGCCCTTGTTGACAATTCCAGTCTTGAGGGTTTCAATTCCAAACATCATGGAAAGAACGTCAACCATCGGGTTTATTTCTTCCCTGTACTGCTTGAATGCGTTGGTCTTGTTTCTCTGGTCGCTGAGCTTAAGGCCCGGCAGGTTGAATGTAAGGCTTATGAGGTCCGTGAGGGGAATGTACTTGCTGAATGCCGATTTTTCATGGGAATTCATCGTCCTCTGGTAGAGCCTGTTTGCAGCCTTGATGTAATCCTTCATTATGTCATCAGCTGCTTTCTGGTGGTTCAGGTTCAGGGACGTGTTTACTGTAAATCCGCTTGTGTAAATGTCTTCCGTTCCGTAAATCATGTCGCTGAGTTCGCGTCGTACATATTCTGAAAACCATGGAGCTTCGTCATGCTGAAGGTCATGGGCAGAAGAATTGGTTCTCGTGTAGTCAAAGGAAGCCCAGTATGCGTCAAAGCTGTCATCTGCTTCCTCTTTTGTAATGTACTCCGAAGTTACCATGGCATCCAGTACGTCCTTCTGCCTTGCCATGGCGCGGTTGGGGTGTTCAAATGGATTGTAGAAAGAAGGGTTTGAAAGCTGAATTACAAGGATTGCAGCTTCTGCCGGAGTGATTTCTGTTGCCCCGTGGCCAAAGTAGTATTTGCTTGCGGCATTTACACCGTAGGTACCACCGCCAAAGAAAATCTTGTTCAGGTAAAGCTCCAGTATTTCATCCTTTGAATAGTGGCGCTCCATCTGTATTGCGTACCAGAGTTCAGTCAGCTTGCGGGTTACGGAATAGTCCTTGCGGTCTGCGTAAAGGGTTCCGGCAATCTGCTGTGTCAGTGTGGAACCTCCACCCAGGGATTTGTTTGTAACGACACCCATGACTGCACGGGAGAAGGCCTTGATGCTGAATCCATGGTGGCTGTAGAAGATGCGGTCTTCACGGGTTAGGAGTGCGTCCTTCATGTGCTGTGGAAGGTCGCGGAGTGCAATGATTTCCCGGCGTTCCTCACTGGCAAATTCCGTAATCAGTTCCCCGTTTATGTCAAGGAGTTTCGTAGGAAGGGCCGTTTTAAAGTCCGTGAAGTTTTCCGTGTTTATTATGTTCATTGTGCCTGCAAGTCCAAGTCCCAGTGCCGAGCCGCAAAGAATGGCAGCCAGCAGCAGGGCAAGAAGGTAGCAGGCAGGGTGTATGCGCAGTTTTTTCATAGCTGAATCATGCCCATCAGGATAAGGGCACCTCTGTTTGTATTCTAGAATTGCAACCCATTATATAAGAAAAGAACTGTAGGTTCAATGTCTTAAAAAATATGGAAGAATGAAAATTGCTGTTGACATCAATGCTGGAAATATGCTATAGTCTAGAAACATAAGGGGTGTTAGCGAAGCTGGTTATCGCGCTGGCCTGTCACGCCGGAGACCACGGGTTCGAGTCCCGTACATCCCGAATATCTTCATAAGCCCTCTCTTTGGAGCGGGCTTAATTTTTTACGGGCAATAGCGCAGTTGGTAGCGCGCCACGTTCGGGACGTGGAGGTCCCGGGTTCGAATCCCGGTTGCCCGATAGCTGAAAACTATCTGTAGGTCAGATAGTTTTTTTTGTTTAAATTAGAATTAAAGAAATCCTGATCCGGGATTCGAAGCGGAGCGAACGCCGAGCAGGTGCGAGGAAAAAGTGAGCGCAGCCGGGCCTTCGGGGCGAATCCCCCTTGCCCGAATGAAATTGAAGCTGTCTTATACAAGACGGCTTTTTTGTTTTTTGAGGCAATGTTGTCATGATACCGGGATTCGAACCTGTTGCCCGAATTTCAGTTGCTTGGCCGCTTGCCGAATTTATATGTGGCCCAGGCAATGAGGGTGGATGGCATCACGATGCACAGAAAGGCGTTTACCTTCCATTTTACGGCCCACATTGCAACAGGGGCGCCGCGTCGTGATTTTGCCAGTGCATGGCGCACCGTTTTTTCTGCACTCTTTCCATGGAGAACTTCCTTTCTTGCGCCTCTTGAAGCAACATCTGCAAATTCAGTGCTGACGGAACCAGGGCACAGTGCCGTAACTTTTATTCCCCTTGGTGCAAGTTCCGCTCTGATGGCTGTTGTAAAGCTCAGGACGTATGCCTTTGTTGCCCCGTAAACTGCAAAATTCCCCAGGGGTCCGTATGCTGCAAGGCTTGCAACATTGATGATTCTTGAACCCCTGCCCATGTATGGAATTGCATAGCCCGTGATTCCAGTGAGGGAAGTGCAGTTCAGTTCAATCATGTCCATTTCCCTTTCCGTGTCCGTTGCTGAAAATTCACCGTAGGTTCCAAATCCTGCATTGTTCACAAGTACATCGATGAAAATTTCACCTGCATCTTCCAGGGCTTTCCTGAAGGCAAATGCACCGGCTTTTCCCCCTAGGTCCATTTCCATGCACCTGACTGCCAGCCTTGATTCCGGTTTTTCACTTTCTATTCTTTCCCTAAGCTTCTGGAGCCTGTCGGCCCTTCTTGCAATGATCCAGATTTCGTCGCTTTTGCATTCCCTTGCAAGGAACAGGGCAAACCATTCTCCCATTCCGCTTGATGCGCCTGTAACAACCGTGATTTTCTTCATTCTTCCAGTATATCATTTTTTTTGTCTGTCTGCTATAATTCCTGCCATGAAAAAAAAGTTGGCAGCCATCATTTTTTCTGCACTCACAGTCCTTGGATTTTCCCAGAATTCCAGGGAACGACTGGCGATTGAACGATACATAAATTCACTTGATTCCATAGACCGCATTTCCCAGCTTTTTCTTGTAAATGTTGAAGGCCGTGAAAATTTTTCTCCTGTTGAATATTACAATTCCAGGCCTGTTGTCCCGGGGGGCGTTCTCCTGTTTTCATTCAATATTGGAGAGACTCCGGAAAAAATCATGGGGTTTACGGATTCCATTTCGTCCTTCTGTGCTGAGAATTCAATTCCAGGAGCCTACGTTGCCGTTGATCAGGAAGGTGGGCTTGTAAATCGCCTGAGGGGAATTACAGGTTCCCTGCCATCCAACATGACCGTTGCTTCTGCCATGGATCATGAAAGGGCTGCCAGGCTTTATTCGTGCCAGGCAAGGCAGATGAAGCTTCTTGGAATCACCATGAACCTGGGGCCTGTGGTGGAATGCGCCGTACCTTCCAATGGGGAATTCCTTGGTAAGAGAACCTTTGGGCCTTTTCCTGTGGCAGCCGCCTATTCAATTCTTTCCACGAGGGCATACGAAAGCCAGGGCATTGGGTGCACCGTAAAGCATTTTCCAGGAAACACCAACACTGACCCACACACGGGTCTTCCTGAAATTTCCCTTGGTGAATATGAAGTGGTCCGGGACATGCTCATTCCCTTTGCCTTTGCCCTTGCCGCGGAACCTTCCTGTGTCTTGATGAGCCATGCACGCGTTCGTGGCTTTGATGAGGAAACGCCGGCTTGCCTGAGTTCCTTCTGGGTAAGGGACATGCTGCGCGAAAAGCTTGGGTTTGAAGGCCTTGTAATAAGTGACGACATATTCATGGATGCCCTTGATGCCAACGGATTCCCTCCGGAAAAGGCTGCAGTAAGGGCCATAGATGCCGGTGTCCAGGTCATCATGCTCAGTGAAAAAAGGTTCCTTGATTATGCACTTGTCCTCATGAAGCTTGGACAGGAAGATCCTGAATTTTCACGCAGGCTTCTTGATGCACAGGTTGCAGTTATATGGTTCAAGATAAGGAAGGGTATACTGGCCATGGAAGAATTGCCGGATGGAACTCTTTCCGTTACGAGTGGAAAAAGTGCTTCCCGTATTCCATTGGAGCGGCGCCTGGAAGAATTCAATGCAAGCCGGTTTGGAGGTTCAGATTGAAGAAAGAAAAGCTCAGGGGAGAACAGCAGTTTGACCTGTATTATGGGGAAGTCTACGCTCAGCGGTGGCCGTCCATAAAGGCATCCCTTGTTCCCGAAGTCAAACACGCATCCATTTCCTATGATGGAATGGAACCCTATTTCCTGGATCCGGCAAGCGTCGTGTGTGCATTGTGCCTTCCCCTTGATGGAGCAGAAAAGGTCCTGGACCTGTGTGCAGCTCCCGGTGGAAAAACTCTGATGCTGGCCGGCAATCTTCCTGATGACTGTATTCTTTTTTCCAACGAGCGTTCCCCCCAGCGAAAGGGAAGGCTTGCAAGGGTCGTGGAAGAAAGCCTGCCTGGTCACATTGCTGAAAGGGTAAGGTGCAGCTGCTCGGACGGTTCAACATGGTGCAGGAGGGAAAGTGAATGCTACGATTCCATATTGCTTGATGCACCGTGTTCCAGCGAGCGTCACGTGCTGAACGATCCAAGGTACCTTGATGACTGGACTCCTTCGCGCATAAAGACCGTCTCCATGGAGGAATGGGCATTGCTTTCCTGTGCCTTCAGGCTCCTTAAGAAAGGGGGCTGGCTTTTGTATGCAACATGCGCCCTGGCTCCAAGGGAAAATGACGGCAACATAAAAAAGCTTCTCCAGAAATTTCCCGAGGCAAAGATTGTGCCCAGGGAAGATATGGAAAAGTCCTTTCGGGCAAACCTTGCATCCTTTAGGGCGACTCTTTCTTCTCCAGAGGGGATGGATTTTGAACGGATTTTTTCATGTGCAGAGGATACGGAATTTGGGCTTCATGTCATTCCCGATGTTTCCATGGGGGCCGGTCCCTTGTATTTCTGTCTTGTAAAAAAGGAATAACTGATTTATAATTTCTACCAGATGGAATATGGCAATATTGACGACAAAAAACTGTTGATTACTCAGATTGAAGACCAGCTTAAGGGAATCAGGGACGTTGATATTCTTCTTGAAAACATCCTCAGTGGGGCGCGCAAGCTTGTCAATGCAGATGCAGGGTCGATTTATGAATACGACCATAAGGAAAACAAGCTTTGGATTCGTTACAGCCAGAATGATACAAAACAGAAGGAACTTGCCCCTGGAGAAAAGCTTGCCTATACGTCTTTCTATCTTATTCCAACCCAGCAGTCCATTTCCGGTTACTGTGTCCTTTCAAAAAAGATGATTAACATAGCCGACGTATACAACATGCCGGAATATGTTGATGAAGAAAAAAAGGAACGCAGGCCTTACGAATTCAACTCAGGAAATGACGTACGGAACAATTACCATACCCAGTCAATGCTTACCATTCCCCTCATCATGACCAATGGAAGGGTTCTTGGTGTCCTTCAGATCATCAATGCCCAGGACGATGATGGAAACGTAGTTCCCTTTGATTTGGATTCTGAATTCTATATTTCCCAGTTTGCAGCAAAAGTTGGTTCCATCTATGAATATGCATACCTTACAAGACAGAACATAGACCGTCTTGTAAAGACTGCCGGTTTCCGTGACCCTAAGGAAACTGGTGCCCATGTAGAGCGCGTATCTTCATTTTCCCTGGAAATCTATGACCGCTATGCTACCAACAAGAAAATCCCGGAAAAGGAACGTGAGCGTTTCCGCGATAACCTGAGGCTTGCATCCCGCTGCCATGATGTTGGAAAGGTTGCTGTGCCTGACAAGATTCTCAAGAAAGAGGGAATTCTTGATGATGATGAACGTGATGTAATGAAAGGGCATACCTGTGTCGGTGCCCAGATATTTTCTCCAGTTGAAAATGACCTTGACATAATGGCTCGTGACGTATGCCTGCATCACCATGACAGGTATGATGGCGGCAACAAGGGATATCCCGGAAACTTCAATTACATGGATTACATACCTGCAACAAAGATGCCCCATGAACTTGACCAGGCCCTTGTTGGCGATGAAATCCCCCTTGCAGCAAGAATCGTTGCCCTTGCAGATGTCTATGATGCCCTGCGCCACAAGAGGTGCTACAAGAGTGAATGGACTATGGAGGATACCTTTGCCGAAATAATGAACCAAAGGGGCAAGCAGTTTGACCCGGATCTTGTCGATGCCTTCATGCAGATAAAGGACCGTCTGGAAGACATTAACAACGCCATCAGCTGATTTTCTTCTGTTCCAGGATTTTCCGGAATTCTTCTTCAAAGGGCCTTGTGTCGTTCCTTGTCTTGCTTTTCCACTTTCCACCGGTAGAAATGCCCAGCTGGTGCATCTGGAGGCTCAGGTTCCTTTCTTCAACAAGGTAGTCTATGTTTTCTTTTGTAAAGGCCCGTCCCATGTCGTTTAGGGCACTGATGTCTTTGTCCACAAGCCTTTTTGCAAGTAGGATGTCCCTTGTAACTACGATGTCATCATGGCCTGCATTTTCCACAATCCAGTCGTCAGCTGCATCCTTTGATTCCGGGCATACCTGCATCCGGTATAATTGATTTTCCGAAGAAAAGGGAATGTTCCTGTTGGCCGCATAAACCAGGCCGATTTTATTTTCTGCTGAAATTTTTTCGAGCAGGAGTTTCACTGCCCTTGAGCAATTGTCTGCATCAACTATGATTTTTGCCATTGATTGACCTTGGTGTTCACTCGTCTTCCAGGATGCTGCTGATCTTGTCAATCATGCGGAGTGTGATTTCTTCCGCCCTTGAATCCTCTTCAGTAGGGGAGTCCAAGGAAAGCAGGGCAGATTTCTGTTTTTCCTTGAATAGCTTGTCTGTCAGTGTTATTCCTGCGAGAATGCTGATTTTCAGTGGGTCTTTTGTTCCGGAAGACTTCTGTATTGAATCGATGATGGCCTTGTAGTATGCAGAAAGCTGTTCAAGGTATCTGTCGTCCTCATCTGTCTGAGCAGAAAAGGATGTTCCTAAAAAATCAATCTGAAGCTTACCCACTTTAAAAACCTGAGTCTAATTTCTAGAAAATGTCAAACTGATTGTCTACAGTTGTCTGTGAAGGGGAGTTGTTCTGGCTGTCAAAGCCAAAGGAATCCTGTTCCGGTGCTGCAGGACTTTCGCTGCTTTCTGCAAGTTCCTGCTGCTGGTACTGCACTGATTGTGCAGGTGAATCCATGGAAGCAGGTTCCGCTGCCTTAGCCTGAACTGGTTCATCCTGTGGGATGGATTGAGAATTTTCTGCCTGAGGCTGGGAAAATTCTTCCTGAGGAACGTCCTGTGATGGACTTCCTGTGTTTTCTTCTGCTGCCTGTTCTGGGACAACAGCATCATCGCCCTGTTCCGAGAGAATTGCATCTTCTACAGAATCAAGGCGGTGAATCGTGCTAAGAATGCTCTGCTCGATCTGGTTCTGTGCTTCTTCAAACTTGGAAATCAACTCCGTTTTGTCATCCAGTGCTTTTGTAAGCTCTAAGCATTTGCTACTTAAAGCATCATTGTCTGACTCAAGCTGAGAAATACGGTTCTTCAGTGAAGAAATCATTTCAACAGCAGATTCCACCTTTTCCTGAAGTACAAGAACTTGATCGAGTGTAACCATACTTATGCCTTCAATGCGTTCTTGGCTGCTTCAACAACTGCCTTGAATGCAACTGGATCTTCGATAGCCATGTTGCTCAATGCCTTTCTGTTGAGTGTGATGTTAGCCTTTGAAAGACCATTGATGAATGTGCTGTATGTCATGCCATCTGCACGAACTGCTGCGTTGATACGAGCAATCCAAAGTGAGCGGTAATCACGCTTCTTGAGCTTACGTCCAGAATATGCATGATCGAGTGCCTTTACAACAGCATCTTTGGCTGGCTTATAGTTTGACTTTCTGTCGCCCTTGAATCCCTTTGCAAGCTTGAGGATCTTAACACGGCGGTTCTTTCTCTTTGCTCCGTCTACTGCTCTCATTTTCTAACTCCTAAAATCAACCGTATGGAAGAAGCTGCTTGCGTACCTTTGCAGCTGAATCTTCAGAAAGGATACCTGCGTGGCGGAGGTTCATCTTTCTCTTTGGTGATCTCTTTGTCAAAATATGACGAAGATTCATTTTCTTGTACTTTACCTTACCAGTACCTGTCAAATGAAAGCGCTTTGCAGCAGCCTTCTTTGTTTTCATCTTAGGCATTGTCTTACCTCTTAATTAGTCTTGCTGATCGTTGTCTTTTGCTGCAGCCTCAGCTTCCGCAGCTGCTTCCTTAGAAGCCGGTTTCTGTTTGGCCTTTGAAACTTTTGAACCAAGTGTCATTGACATGAAGCGGCCTTCCATTGCAGCCGGCTTTTCAATGGCATAGGATCCTTCCTCAAGCCTCTTTTCAACCTCTTTCAGGACGTCAAAACCGAGTTCAGTATGGGCAAGCTCACGTCCGCGGAAACGAATCGTAACCTTTACCTTGCTGCCTTCGTTCAAGAATTCCTGAACATGCTTTGCTTTCGTGTCAAGGTCGCCTGAGCCGATTTTTGGCTGCATGCGAATTTCCTTCAACTTAAGTACTTTCTGGTTCTTCTTGGAGTCACGGAGTTTTTTCTCCTGTTCGAACTTGTACTTTCCGAAATTCAGTATCTTACAAACCGGTGGATTTGCGTTTGGCGAAACTTCTACCAGGTCGAGATCAAGGTCTCTTGCCATTCTGAGAGCTTCGATAGTAGGAACGATTCCCTTCTGCTCACCTGCATCGTCAATTAATCTGACCTCACGAACGCGTATCTGTTCATTTACGCGCATACCTTTATTGTCTGCCAATTATCCTCCTAGAGTATAAAGATACTCAAATAGCACAAATCATTTTATCAAATTTCTTTCTATCGTGTCTAGAGTAAAACCTAGAATTCAGCATTTCTCAGGAATTTTGTAAGAATCACCGGGCTGCAGACAAAGGCTAGTGCAAGCAGCTGCCACAGGATTCCGCAGATTTTAAGGGACCACAGGGACTGGATGACTGGAGGAAGAATACATGACAGTATGAATGCTCCTGTCCAGATGCAGGCATTCCGTATGTTCTTTTCTTCTATATATTTCAGTATGTTTGCAAGGATGAACTTAAGAATGAAGAGGAGGGTTGCAAAAATGACGGGGTTTACAAAGAGAATGAAGAAGGTGGCCGTTAATTCCGATGAGGAAAAGGCGCTGTATGGTATGAGGCCTGAATAGAAAAATCCGCAGGCTGCAAAAAAAGCCTGGACCCTGTAGGAACCTTTGTCCCTCTGGAGCAGTACAAAAAGGAATGCAAGAAGAACTGCGGGAATCAGGGTTATCCTTGAAAGGTTCAGTGTCATTTCCAGGAATGATGCCGTCTGCCTTGAGTCTGAAAAAATGAAGAATTCTCTTGCCATGACGACTGCAATTGCTGCAATGATTCCGGCTGCTGCAGGCAGGATCAGGCTGCCGGTTCCGTGTTTCTTGTCTTCTATAATTCCCACCAGGGTAATGGCAGGAATCAGCAGGAATAAAAATGAATACATTTTGAATGTCTTCTCGCTTTGTTGCTAATTTTTTTTGCTGAAAAAAGAAAAAGGGGCTACATTGTAGTGCAGCCCCATTGATTGTCAGCTACTGCCGCAAGTTAGTGCCGTAGCCAACGCCTGCCGATTAGTCGTCCAGGTGACCAGCTGATCCAAGAACTTCGATGTTCTTGCGTGAGTACATCTTAACAAGTTCGTCGCGAGCTGGTGTAAGGTACTGGCGTGGGTCGAAGTCGCCTGGGTTTTCAACAAGGTGCTTGCGGATTGCAGCTGTCATTGCAAGGCGTCCGTCAGAGTCGATGTTGATCTTGCAAACTGCAGACTTTGCAGCCTTGCGGAGCTGGTCTTCAGGGATACCAACTGAGTCTGGGATCTTTCCGCCGAATTCTTCAATCTGGCGAACGTAGTTCATTGGAACTGAAGAAGATCCGTGGAGAACGATTGGGAATCCAGGGATTTTTTCTTCGATTGCCTTGAGAACGTCGAAAGCGAGTGGTGGAGGTGTAAGAACGCCGTCAGCTGAGCGTGTGCACTGTTCTG
>JAZLGN010000057.1:0-36980 GCA_045616325.1 Treponema sp. | reverse complement strand
TTCCGGAAGCGATGAGCTCAAGCCGTTAAGGTATATTTCATCCGTTTCAATTCCCTCGGGTTCAACAAAAAGCTGGTGGCGTTCGCGCTCTGCAAAACGCATTACCTTGTCTTCAATGGAAGGACAATAGCGAGGACCGATTCCGCTGATCTTGCCGGAGTACAGTGGAGAGCGCCCGATGTTCTCACGGATGATCCTGTGGGTTTCGGGATTTGTGTATACAAGATGGCAGGGCACCATGGGGCGTTCCACCTTTTCGTTGTCAAAGCTGAATGGAATGATTTCTGCATCGCCCTCATTCAGTTCTAGCTTGGAAAAATCAATTGAATGCCTGAGAATGCGCGGTGGTGTTCCAGTCTTAAGGCGGCCTGTGGTAAAGCCAAGTCGGTTAAGGCTTTCCGTAAGACCAAAGGCTCCCGTCTCTCCTATACGGCCGCAAGGGGCATCATATTCGCCGATGAAAATCCTTCCTCCCAGGAAAGTTCCCGTTGTAAGGACTACGGAACGGCAGGTGATGATCCTTCCACGCTCCGTGACAACTCCGATGACCTTCTGGCGCATTCCGCTTTTTGCAGCTTCCGTTGCGTGCTCATAGTTTACGCTTCCACGCTTTTCTCCGGGAATGGAATTCAGTTCTGCAGAGCTGTCCGTGTTTTCAGGAAGAGGCGTGTCCGATGCAACTGTCAGGACATCAACTACGGTGTCCATGAGGGTGCAGAGGTTTGGCGTCGTCTCAAGGGTTTTTCTTGCAAGCTGTGAATATGTGATCTTGTCAGCCTGGCTTCTCGGAGACTGAACTGCAGGGCCACGGCTCTTGTTAAGCATCCTGAACTGAATCATTGACTTGTCGATGAGCTTTCCCATCTCACCACCCAGGGCGTCAATCTCACGGACGATGTTTCCCTTGGCAATTCCACCGATGCTTGGATTGCAGGACATTCTTCCCACTGAATCTATGGTCTGAGTAATGAGAACTGTTTTCAACCCCATGCGGGCGCAGGCAAGGGATGCCTCGATTCCAGCATGGCCACCGCCGCAAACCGCAACGTCAAATGAATCATAAAAAGCCATGGGAGAGATTATACTGATATTGATGAAAAATTACAATTTTCAAAAAAATGCAATGGGCGAACTTTTCCATTGGTCCAGCAGCATTACTTTCCAGAAAAATAATGCAACCGTAAAAAAAACTTCAAAAGATTGCTTTTCTTATTTATAATGTAAGCAGGAGATACAATTGCTACACATCTATACATCCAGCCGCCTAAGCCAGTTAAATCAAAGGCTATTGGAATTAATTCAGGATCCAGAAATATGGAAGAATCCCTTTGAGTCGCCAATTGCTGTTTTTTCTGACGCCAAGATTGAACAATGGTTCAAGATGTACTGGATGAAGAATTCCTCCGGCAAAAGTCCTGTCCTGATGAATTTACAGTCAAGGCAGCTGGAAAGCTTCTTGTTTGAAGAAGTAGGTGCTGCAATTCCCCGCGAAAATGAAAATTTTTTCTTCCATAAAAATTCAAGCACTGAACTTATCCGCGACTTGATTGTGGCGAAGCTGATTGAGAAGGATGACGAGGGAAAATATTTTCTTGAAACCTTGAATGCACCGGAAGTAACAGATTACATAAAGGATGGGAACATAATAAATGAAGTTCACCTTTTTGATTTTGCTGAAACAATGGCTGCAGTTTTTAACGGCTATGAAACCACCCGTCCTGATGGATTCATCCCAATATGGACTTCAGGCCGGAATTACTTTAACCATCAGGAAGATGACAGAAAAAAAATCGAAGACTGGCAGCGAAAATTGTACTGCGCCCTCTTTAATGAAGACCTTGCTGTAGACAGGACTCATTACACAACCTTGGCACGACTGGCAGAAAAAAACAGGAATGCCAACGGCGGCCGGATAAAATTTTTCAGGAAGGATGTCCAGGTATTCATTTACGGTTTTGTCGGTATGGGGCAGCTTTACAAAAAACTGATCCAGGAATATGCAAAAACCAATGACGTATACTTCTTCATGCAAAATGATGACAGTGAAAACCATCCCCTTACAAGAAAATGGGCACGCCATGGTAAGGAAAATTTCATTTCCCTGTCCAAGTCCGGTGACGCCGTTGAAGTTTCTCACCTGAGGCCTCTAGATGTAGCAGATTCAGGAAACCAACAGGCCCTTGATTCCAGGCTTCACATCCTGCAGGATGAGATTTTTACTGATACGGCCCGTCCGGAAAATTTTCCCATGGCATCAGACTTTGGAATTTCCTTAACGGCAGTTCCATCAAGGCTTAGGGAAATTGAAGTTGTTCATTCTGAAATCTGCAAATTAATAGAAGAAAACAAGAACCTATCCCACTCGGATTTCCTGGTCCTGGCATCAAGCATTCAGGATTATCGTGTTCCCATCATGCAGGTTTTTGAACAGGCAAGAAACAATGACAGGAAGTTCCCATACTTGCCCTATGTCATAGCTGACTATTCATCTGAAAATTCCCTTCTGGCAGATGCCATGCGAATTCTTCTTGATGTGCTGAACAAAAATGCCCTGCACAGAAATGATTTTTTTGAATTGCTCAGGAACCCTGTCGTTCAGTCTGTCCGAAACCTGCCGCCAGAAGAAATCTCTTCCTGGGCGGAATGGGTTTCTTCCCTTAATGCATACAGGGACAGGGAAACTTCGCCAAAAGAATGGGTTGTGGCCGCAAGAAGACTTATGCTTGCAAGGCTTACGGACAACCTCGTAATAAACCGGGCAGACCCTTCGTCCCCAGAAAACTATCTGCCCTATGGAAACATGGCTTCCCAAAATAATGAGTCCCTGGACAGGTTTATCGAATGCATTGACAGCCTTGAAAGCTGGAAGAAAAATTTTTCAAATGTCACATCATATTCTTCTGCCCAGGTTGACAGTTTTGTTGAGCACCTGAACAGCTGGATCAAGGCCGATGAAAGCCTGCCGGAAGAATTGAAGAACGAAAAGACAGTCTATGCAGGCATCCTGGGAGAAATCAAAAATTACAGGAACCTGTTGGATTCAGGGAAATACGAAAGCGTGAATGCCAGGGCACTTGGCTTTTCACTACTAGAGGCCGCACAGTCAGCACAGGGCAGCAGCAACAGGATTTTCACAGGCGGAATCACCTTTGCAACCTTTGCCCCAAACCGTGCCATTCAGGCAAAGTATGTATTCCTTATTGGCTTTGACTCAAAATCCTTTCCCGGAGTCGACAGCGAAAATGTCCTGGACTTGCGTTCCGGAAGCTGCAGGTTGCCAGACGACGACTCTGTTCCAGGAAAAAACAAGAACAGTTTCTGGTGCCAGCTAATGGCCACCGGAGAAAAACTTTTTGTCAGCTATGTAAACAAGGACCTGCAGAAGGACGAGGATTTCTACCGCTCTTCAGTTGTCAATGACCTGTTTGAAGCCATTGGCGTAAGCAGGATCAAGGACGTGGAAAGGTTTGTCACCATAGATGAAACACGGGACTGGCCGGAACTTTTTACGCAGAGATCATTCAGCAACAAAAGAAACTATGAAAGGCTGCAGGAACACTCGCCATCCATTCACATTGCAGAAAGCCATGACATCACCGAAAAAAACATGGTAGTCCTTCCGGAACGTGTTACAGTTTCAAGCATAAAAAGCTTCCTGCAAGACCCCTTTGTTTTTTCCGTCAGGCAGCTGCTTGATGCAAATGACGACGATTCCGAAGAAGAAAAAATCGAATTCGAACCAATAAGAATTTCATCCCTGGAAAAGGCAGCCCTTCTAAAGGATTATGTAAGAAATTCCCTTAATGCAGGGACGGATGCCAAGACCACCACCATGGAACAGTACCTGAAAAACACCCATGCACTTCCAGAGGGAGTCTTTGGAAGGGTTGAATTAAATGCATTTCAGTCTGATGCCTGCAGCCTTGTAAATTTAATAAGGCAGGACCTGGATGGTGACCAGATTGTTTTTGATGAGCAGGCAAACCTTGACATGGAAGCTGCCTGGGATGGCGCTAAAGTCCATGCAGGAAAATGCAGTAAATGGACTTTGACCGGTAGCCTTTGCGGCTATGCATGGACCAATGGATCCCTCAAGGTTATCGACATGACCCTTGGAAAAAGCAAGGATGACAAACACTATCTATCAATGTATGTTTCCGCATTAATCCTGGCAGCCTCAGGAAACACAGGGCAGGAAAGCGTAAACGTGGACATGAGACTTTACCATAAGAACTCCGCCGGAAAATTTACCTGCTCTTCAAAGACCATTACACTGAACAGGGAATCTGCAGCAGAAATCCTGAATGACATTTACAAGGCAGCCTATGTTGAAAAGTTTTCCAAGTGCACTCCAATAAACCTGCTTACAAAAGATTTTGAAAACATATACAAGTATAAGGGCACCATTACCGGAGAAAATGGAGAATGGAAATATTTTGCCAAGGCAAAACTCTTTGACGTACTCCATGACGTCGGCTTTACTTATGGCAGTTTTTCTGATGCAGAAAATCCTAATGAATGGCAGCAGGCCGTGAACCATCAGAAGAAATTGATTTTGTATATTAAATAGGAAACCACAGGAAAAAACCATGGCTGATTTTGATTACAGGAAATTTACTCCAGAAGATAATGAAAACATGTTTATAGCAGCTTCTGCCGGAACCGGAAAAACCTATACCATCCAGCAGATTGTGGCAAAACTCGTGCAGAAAAATGTTTCCCTTGACGAACTTCTCATCGTAACCTACACCGAAAAGGCCGCCGGCGAACTGCGTGACAGAATCCGCGAGAAACTTCAGGAAGTGATTTCCTGCGGAAAGCTTCACCCGGACGGAGACCTCCTTACCGTTGAAGAGATGGACATATTCTGCACCCAGTTCGAATTGGTGGATGTTGCCCCAATTTATACGATTCATTCCTTCTGCCAAAAAACCCTGGAAGAATTCTCTTTTGTCGCCCAAAAACCTTCCAGCCTGAAACTTGTCGATGAAAGCTCCGTTGAAAGTTTCATTGAAAAATGGATAAGGGACTCACTGTCAAAGGATCCGGACTTTATGACCCTCTACGAAATGACAAAGGGTTCATGCATGGACAGCCTGGTGGAATCATTTTCTGCCTCCATAGGCAAGTTTTACTTAAATTCCGAAGATAAAGTTGAAGAATCAGTCATTGGAATGGATGAAACATACATTGAAAAAAATGGCACCAGTCATTCCTATTCTTCATGCAGGAAATTGATCCAAGATCCTTCTTCCAACCAGCAGCTGTACAACAGCCTTTTTTCTCGCCCGGGAACGGCATCCAATGCAGACAAGACTGCACTCTTTTACCAGTCAAGCCTTGTCAGGGATCACCTGGGCAGACTTTATTCCAGCTGGCAGAACCAAAAGGAAGGGAACAAGCAGCAGTCCTACAATGACATGATAAGGAATGTCCGCGAAGCCCTGTGCAAAAAGGATTCAAGGCTTAAGGATGAACTTAAGAAAAAATACCGGTATGCAATCATCGATGAATTCCAGGATACAAACCAAAAGCAGTGGGACATATTCAAGGGAATCTTTCTGGAAGATGATGGCCACAGCATTTACGTTGTAGGTGACCCCAAGCAGTCCATTTATGCGTTCCAGGGTGCTGACGTAAATGTATACACCAAGGCACTGCAGGATATCCTAAACAATCCCATTAAGGTCGGAAAAGGCTATTCCCTAAGTACGAACTATCGCTCCACGGAAGAAATCATAAGGGCCTGCAATGCACTGTTCAGGAAGGAAGACGCCTACAATTTCTTCAGCCTGAATGGGGACATTGAATTTGAGGAATCCAGGTTTCCAGGCCAGGGGGACCCACAGTATAAGATTCCTGCAGAATTCTACAACCAGGCAGAAGGAACCTGGGAAAAAACAAGGCCCCTATGGATTCCAGCCATGAAGATAAACGGAGCTGATACCATGGCAGATGAATTCAGCTTTGCAAAATTTGCAGTTTCCCAGATAGTGGAATGCTGTTCCCCTGCTGAAAATTCGGACAAAACAAAGCTCCAGGTATTTGACAGGAAAACCAAGGCCTTGAGAAACGTTTCCTTCAGTGACTTTGCAGTTCTTGCATTCAAGAAGTCAGAAATGGAATCATTGAAGAATGAACTGAAAAACTGCGGCATTCCATTTTCCCACTACAAGGAAGACAACCTTTTTGCAGGCATTGAATGCGCCAGCTGGATTTCCCTGCTGAAAGCCATTAGCACCGATGACTACTCAGGATACAGGCGAAGGATCTTAAACGAAGCCCTGTACACTAAATTCTTTTCCGTTCCGCTGGAATCGGTCAGCGACCCAAAATACAGCCTGATCACGGCACCGGAACGCAGCCTCATTCTATGGTGGCAGCAGCTGGCAAAAAAAAGAAGCTGGGCAAAACTTTTTGATTCAATATATTCAGACACAAAGATTGAAGAACGGCTTTCAACGCTGGACAGGCTGCAGGGCCTTATTAAATTCCGCCAGGTCAGCGACTATGCCATAAACTACCTGTACAAAAACAACTGTTCCCTGGAAGAATTGATAAACCACCTGACACGGCTTATGAATGTAAGTGAAAAATCAGATTCAGAAAATGGAAGCATTGTCGCTAAAGGTACCGACTATAACTGCGTTCAGCTCATGACCGTACATGCATCAAAGGGGCTTGAATTCCCCATTGTAATTTCTTCAGCAGGTTTCAGGGAAAGGAACAACAGGATTCCACGCTCATACATTTACCATGATGCAGGTTCAAAAAAAGCACTGCTTTCCTTTTCCGACTACGGCAAGGAGGAATTCAAGAAAGAAAGCTTCCAGGAATACCAGCGGCTGTTCTATGTTGCATACACAAGGGCAGCTTCCCTCATGATACTTCCATGGACTGTTTCCGGCAACTTTGAGCCACTGAACAATGTCTTTGACGGTTTCCTATACAAAAAGGAATTCTGCAGGGAACTTCCATTTGACACCAGCACCTATTCCTCAGGCTACCTGCAGAAAAAGGTAAGGCAGATTCTTGCAAGGGAATTCAACCGGAATTCAAATGTGGCTGGCACTGAAGATTCTTCCGAAAAATCCCAGCTGGACAGGATAGGCAGACTCAGAAAGCTAATTCCACCAATGGCAGCAAGCCAGCATTCCTACTCTTCACTCACCCACAGCAGGAAAGATAAGGCAGATACTGCAAAAGAAGAGCTCATTGAAAGCAGGACACTGCTGATGTCCGAAGAACAGCCGTACGAAAAGGTTGACGTTTCTTCCTTTGATTCAAGCGAAAATCCTGCCTGCGTTTCCTATGCAGGGAACAACCTTGCAGAACCCATGACCAACTATCCCAAGGGGGCAAATTTAGGTAAGGCCGTGCACCGTATTTTTGAACGGGCAAATTTTTCAAGGACAGGAAAACTTGAGGATGAGGCTGCGGCAATTGAAGACGGAAGGCTTTCTTCCCTCATATCAGACTGCCTCAAGGAATTTGGCCTAAAGGTTGACGAAGATGATTCAAACTGCAGAAAAAGAAACACGGCAAAAATTGTATGGAATTCCCTTAATGCCCTTCTGCCAGAAATCATCGGCAACAGTCTTACGGGAAAAACCTTTAGCCTTAGGGAAATTGAAGAAAAAAACAGGAAGGCTGAAGTTGACTTTAACATGAATGCCGATCTTGGATCTTCAGCCTTGCGAAACTATTTTAACGGTTCAATCGACTTGATTTTTTCCAGGGAAATCAACGGCAAGAAAATCTATGCCATTGCAGACTGGAAGACGGACACCTTTGCCAATCCTGAATCTTATGCAGACCATGATGAAATGGAAAATGCAGTTTCAAAAAACTATTCGATTCAGAGGGTACTGTATTCCTATGCCCTCATAAAATGGCTCAGGCAATTCTCTCCCGATAAGGACGAACAGTACATCTTTGAAAACAGTTTTGGCGGAATATACTACATTCTTGTCAGGGGCTGCAAGGCAGGAAACAGCAACGGCATTTATGCACGCACCTGGAAAAGCTGGAAAGAACTAGAGGATGCCTTTGAAGGAATCAAAAACAGTTTTATGGTAAGGGAAGATGCAGATGAATAAGACATACAGGGAACTTTTTGAAATCATAAGGGGCGAAAGGGGAATGGGAAATCTCTGGCTTAAAATCCTTAACATGCTCAGGGATCTTGAACCATCGGTCAGTGATGCAGCACTTAAGCTGTTCTGCATTTATTTTTCACTCTTGGACGACGGAAACACCTGCATTGCCCTGGATGAAAAGCTTCTTGCAGAAAAATGGGAAGCAAAGTGGAAGGGTCTGCTTCTTGTTTCCGGACACGAAAATACGCAGGACTATTCCGACTGGGACTTTACCCAGGTAATCAGGGATGGGATTAATGAAATTTCCTCTTCCACAATTCCAGCCCTTGTTGCCCATGTAAATCTTTCCGATGCAACAGATGACTTACTTGCAGGAATTCCCGTGCCTTTTGTTACCTGCACCATCGACGGCTGCAGCTGGCTTTTTACGACAAAATTCTTCACTGCAAAAAACAGCATTGAAAAAAGCATCAGGCGCATATTCAGGAAATCCGATGAAAGAATTAACCTTAAGGAAAAATCAGCTGCCATAATTGAAGAATTCAAGGAAATTACGGGAGGCTTCAGGCTGAAGGAAGAACAGGCTGACATAATCGTCCGTGGATTTTATGAAAACCTGATCGTAACCGGAAAACCTGGAACTGGAAAGACCACAGTGATCTGCTTTCTGCTCTGGAAACTTCTGCAGGATCCTGCCTATGCAAGGTCAGCAATATATCTTGCAGCCCCCAGCGGAAAGGCGGCAGACAGAATGAAGGAAAGCATTGCCGATGAACTGTCAAGGATTGACGAAAGCCTCACTTCCGGTCTGGAAGAATTAAGGACACGATTAAAATCCCAGGAATCCTATACGATCCACCGCCTGCTTAGCTTTAACCCCGGCACCAGCAGCTTTAGCTATAACAAGAACAACCAGTTTAATGTGAACTCGATTTTCATAATCGATGAAGCCAGCATGATAGATATTGAAATCTTCAAGTCCCTGCTTGAAGCCATCCCTACAGGTGCTAGAGTCTTTATTCTTGGAGATGAACATCAGCTTCCGTCCGTCCAGGCTGGAGCAATCCTTGGTGAACTGCTGAAGGAAAAAAAAGACAGCATTGCAGAACTCAGGGAATCCATGCGCTTCAATTCAAATTCCCAGGTTGGACTATTGTCAGAAGCACTGCAGGCAGAATCTCCCGTCCCCGAATCCATGGTTGACTTTAAGCCATGCAGCGAATGGCTTTCACAATCAGAAAGTTTTTCGAGAATCAAGAAGGGCAAAAAAACAACGCAGGATTCCAATCCCGTGCTGAACCTCAGCCTTTCACCAGACAATAAAGGCGATCAGGTAAAAAAGCTCATCGGAAAATGGGCTGATGAATTCTTTACATCGGAAGAAAGAAACCTGGTAAAGCTTGCATCCGGCCTGAACCGCCAGAATGTCACAAACCGGCAGCTTGCCGATTTATGGAATGCATCAAACGAAGCCAAGATTTTATGTGCCGAGCGCCAGGGATCAATTGGAGTCGAGGAACTTAACGGCCTCATGTCAGGATATGTAAAACCGCGGCACACTCCAGGGGACTACTATGCCGGCCAGCTTCTGATGATCACAAAAAACCAGGGCATGTTCAGCCTGTATAACGGCGACTGTGGCATACTGGTAAGCTTTAATGACAGCAGCATTTTATATTTCATGGTTGAAAAAAAAGTCTTTGGAAACAGCCAGGCAGCTTCAGAAAACAATTCTGAGGAAATATTCAGGATTGGCGACTTCCTGTTTTACCCGGTCTACCTGTTCCCAAGGGATTCTGTCGAAACTGCCTATGCCATCACCATCCACAAGTCCCAGGGTTCCGGCTACAAGAACATCATGGTCTTTCTTCCGGAAAAGGAAGGACACCCATTGTTAAACCGCCAGATCCTTTACACTGCCATTACCAGGACAAAGGGAACTACCTGCATTGTATCCACCAGGGATCTTGTTGAATATGCAAGGAATACCGTCATAAGGCGGGACACAAAAATCCTGCTGTCGGAATGAAAGGACTAGTCGGAAACAATCTTGTTCACCCAGACTCCCTTTTTGATGAGTACAATTCCGATGGCGCACTTTATCAGGTCCAGTGACTTTACAACAAGATAAATCATGATGATTCCCATGGCGGTATATCTTGTCAATGAAAATGCAACTGGCACAATGAAAACCCAGATGAATACGCTGTCAAAAAGGAAGGTGATGAATGTCTTTCCACCTGAACGAAGCGTAAAATAGCATCCGTGCACGACGGCAAGAACCGGAAGAAAGATTCCCGTCTGCATGATGAAATTTGCGGCAAGGTCCATGACTTCCGTTTCCGTATTGTAAAAGGCCGGGAAAATATTCCTGAACAAAATGAGAACGCCGCCAACAACCGCACTTACGGCAGCGGACAGGACAATCATCCTGTTGGCAGTCTGCCTTGCTTCATCATCCTTTCCGGCACCCAGAAGCTGTCCTGCAAGAATCGAGATTGATTCCCCAATGGCAAAAAGGAAGACGTTGAAAAGGTTTGCGATGGTGTTGGCAATATTTATGGCAGCCACAACTGCAAGTCCCCTCAGGGAAAAGCTCTGGTTCAGCATTGTAAGGCCAAGGGACCAGAGGGTTTCGTTTGCAGCAAGAGGAATTCCCTTGAGGACAATTTTCCTTACAAGAGGAAGTGGAACCTTGAAGGAAGAAAAGGCTCCCTCGATGAACCTGCACCTTTCCTTGTGGGTGTGGGTCCAGACGATTTCTATGGAAAGCTCAACAAACCTGGAAATGACAGTGGCAATGGCGGCACCTTCAACACCCAAGGCAGGAAAACCAAGGTGACCAAAGATAAGCACGTAGTTCAACGTAAGGTTAACAAACACTGCGGCAAAACCGGCCTTCATTGGAACTGAAGTTTCACCTATGTCGCGCAGTGTCCCGGCGTAAACCATTCCCAGGGCTGTGGGTATCATGCCAACGATCATTATGTTCATGTAGCTTTTTGCATAGGCCAGGGTTGCAGATGGATCCCCGATGGCATCCGTTTCATGAATGAATTTCAGGAGAAAAAAATCTCCGCCAAATGCAAGAATCACTGCACCAAGAACCGTAGCCCCGGCAGCAAGATAAAGCTTTATCCTGAATGTATCCCTGACGCCCTTATGGTCACCGGCTCCATAATACTGGGCCGTAAAAATTCCAGCACCACAGGAAGAACCCCAGACGCACAGGGTAAAGACAAAGAAAAGCTGGGAGAAAATGCTGACTCCGTTCATGCTGTCAGTTCCGCAGCGACCAACCATGATGTTGTCAAGAAGTCCGACAAAATTTGAAATCGTGCTTTGTATTATTATGGGAAGAGTGATCTTAAAGACTGAAGAATAGAATTTCCTGTCGCCAATGAGGCTGCTTCTGCTTAACATATAGTCGGATTTTAAACAAAAGCAAAATGTATTTCAACTGCCACGGCTTTTAGGCCTTCCCTTCCTGGATAAAACTGCCTTCCAATTTTAACCATTGTATTCCCGGGGAAGTATGGTATAATATTAGAATAGAAGAAAAATTCATGGTAGATCAGGATAATTTCACTTACATAATCGATGAATCTCACAAGCTTATCTCCTTCAATTTTATAATGGAATCCCTGCATCCTGACATCAAGAAAGGTGACTTCTGCTACAAGGCAATAATGGGACATGATTCCCCATGCGAGCAATGCCCCCTCAAGCGGAACACCGACAGCCCCATCACCGTATACGACCACAAGGTTCACAGGTGGATGAGCTTCATTCCATCAAGAATTGAACTTCCCGGATACGGCCTGTGTACCGTCATAAACGGCTGCCTTCTTTCAAATCCGGTAAAAGGCATAATGAACAGGCTTCGCTTCTTCCCGGAGTTCAGCCTATTTATGGAAGTAAACCTGACCTTAAACCGCTACAGGGTATTCACGAATCTTGCAGCAAGGGAAGAAATAAACTATTCGACAGAAAGCGTTGATTCCTTCTTCAGGAGAACCAGAAACACAATAGTCCACCCGGACGACAGGGAAAGGTTTGACAAGATTCTGTCCCTGGACAACCTTGAACACATATTCAACGACACTAAGAAGACCTACAAGGCAAGCTTCCGCGAAAAGAATTCCCACGGCAACTGGGATGAAGTTACACTGAATTTTGTTCCCGAAGAAAACAACCAGTACAATGAACGGCAGATCATGATTTTCTTTACCATCCTTAAAATGGAAAGGGAAACCATCACCCCGAACCTGGAGGAACACGACAAGCTTACGGGCCTCTACGTCAGGAACACCTTCATTGCAAAGGCACGGGATTCGCTTAAGAATTCAACCGGCGAGCACTGCATAATTTCCATGGACATAGAGCATTTCCGCTTCTTTAACAAGTGGTATTCCAGGTGGCAGGGAGACAGGCTGCTCAAGGCAATCTCTTCATTCCTTCTTGAAACAGACAGGCTCTTTGAATCAGTCTCAGGCTACTGCGGAAGCGACAACTTCCTGATCTTCCTTCCTTACCATGACTCTGTCATCGACTACGTTGTAAATGGAGTTTCCAAGATTGTGGAATCCTTTGACGGCATCGAAGGATTCAAGATGGCATTTGGTGGATATGTTCTTAAGAACATGGAAGAAGACCTTCTTGACTGCATTGACCGCGCAACAATTGCATCAAACCGAGTAATGGACAACTACAGCCAGCGCCTGTGCTGGTTTGACGACAACATGGTCAAGGACATAGAACACGAGCTGCAGATTGTTCCGGACATTGAACGCGGAATCCAGGACGGGGAATTCATCTTCTACCTTCAGCCAAAGTGCAGGAACAGTGACGGAAAAATCACTGGAGCCGAAGCCCTCGTCAGATGGAACAGCCGCATCCGTGGCTTTGTTTCACCCGGAGACTTCATTCCAGTACTGGAAAAAAACGGCCTTGTCTCAAAAGTCGATGCATACATCTGGGAATCAGTTTGCCGCCAGCAGAGGAAATGGCTGGACCTTGGACTTGAAGTTCTTCCCATCAGCGTAAACGTTTCGCGCATTGACATATTCACCCTGAACGTTCCCCAGTTCTTCCAGGACCTCATCAGAAGATACAACCTGGAGCCAAGGCTCATCGAAATAGAAATCACGGAAAGCGCATTCGTTGACGACATAAAGATACTTAAGACAGTCATTCAGGAACTCAAGGATCTTGGATTCCCTGTACTCATCGACGACTTTGGCAGCGGCTACTCTTCCCTCAACATGCTCAAGGACGTGCAGGCAGACGTCCTTAAGATGGACATAAAGTTCTTTGACCTTAACAACCAGAACTACGACAAGGGCATCAACATCATAAGAAGCGTATTCGACATGTCAAAAAACATGAACCTTCCCGTAATTGCAGAAGGCGTAGAATCCGACCAGCAGATTTCCATGCTAAAGGGTATTGGCATAAAATACGTTCAAGGCTACTATTATTACCGTCCTCTTCCGGTCAGCAATTATGAAGAACTGATAAAAACCCCCGGAAGCATTACAAAGGACGGAATAACAGCAGACTGATGGAAAACATTGAAGAGATAAAAGAATACGCAGCAAGAAACGCCGTTCCCATAATGAAAGATGAGGGAATTGAATTCATCTGTTCCCTCATAAAGGATAGGAAAGCCAGGGAAATTCTTGAAATAGGATCTGCCATTGGCTATTCGGCAATTCGCTTTGCCTCACTTGCACAAGACATTCACGTTACAACCGTAGAAATCGACATTGACCGCTACATACGCGCAGTGCAGAACATCATGGACCATGGGCTTTCAAGACAAATTGAAATCCACAACATGGATGCCCTTGATTTTTCAACGGACAAAAAGTTTGACCTTGTTTTCATTGACGCAGCAAAAGCCCAGTACACCAGGTTCTTTGAAAAATTTTCCGGGAACCTTAAGGAAGACGGAGTAATCATCAGCGACAACCTGTTTTTCCACGGCATGGTTGACGACCTGAGCCTGACCCATAACTACAGCACCATTAAGCTTGTCAGGAAAATCAGGAAATACGTTTCCTATTTAAAATCCAACCCGGAATTCAGAACCACATTCTATGACAAGGGCGACGGTGTTTCTTCCAGCTGCAGGATCAGGAATTACATTCCTGCACTTTTTTCCCAGGTAACTGAAAGTGACGATCCCGCAATTGCACGGCAAATTGAATACGGCCACAGCATCTGGAACATGTCCGTCGCAGATACAAATTCCCCAAATTCCGGAGAGCCACAAAGTGCCGGAAGATTTTCCTTCTATAAGAAGGAAGACTGGATTGTCATCAGTGATTTTCATGTTGAAAAGGAATTCCGCGCAAGGAACTATTCACGTCAGATGATCTTCTTCATCAGGAAGGAAGCGGAAAAGCTCCGAATCCACCTGCTTAAGATGACGGTTCCTTCTGGTACTGAAAATTCCATGGCCCTTGAGCGCATCGGTTTTTCAAGAGTTTCAGAAGACTTGAAGAACACATACTACGAATACAGGATGTAGTAAAACCGAAAAGCTAGATTATCTCGCCATCCAGGTTTTCAAATTCCGCAAGCTTTTTCTGGGCTTCCACAAGGGCCTTTGTCTGCCGCTGCAATCTTAATGCAAGCATCTTGCTGAGGAAGATTCCGTAATGGGGGTTTTTCCTGATGAGGGTAAGGAATGCCGTCTTTGGAATCTTAATCAGCCTGCAGTCCCCTACGGCAAGAACCGTTGCAGTGCGGCGGTCATTAAGAAGGAATGCCATCTCACCGATGAACATGTCGTTAGGCGTCAATACTGCAGCAAGCTTTTTTCCTGCATAAACTGCGTACCTTCCGGAAACGATGAAGAAAAGGTCATTGGACATTTCGTTTTCACGGCAGATGACATCCTTGTTCTTATAGTCGATGGTGGCAAAAGGTTCCATGATTCCAGGAACGGTGTTTACCTTGTTCCTTATGGTTGGAAGCTCAAAGGAAACTTCATTGCCCTTCTCGTTATACGAGACACGCTGAACAAGATCCAGCCCAAGGGAAATGCCTCGGCCGTGGAATTTTTCACCTTCGTCTTCCGCTGCATTTTTTTCAATGAACTTTCTCCAGTCAAACCCATCGCCGTCATCCCTGATCTTAAAGTAGGACTTTGACTTTCCGATTGAATAGGAAATATGAATCCTCCTTCCCCGGTATTTCGGGTCTGCATTGCGGCTTGCAATAAGGTTCAGGATGTCACGGCCGGAAGAAAGCCAGCGAGTCTTGTCCTCATAGGTGATTCCAAGGTTCCCGTGTTCCAGGGCATTGGTCAGGAATTCCATGAGGGTCATCTGGAGCTTAAAGCGGTCGTCACCGGAAATCCTGTTGGTGTTATAAAGATAGCTTACAAGAAAGTTAACGTAAAAGCGGATGTCCATGGGGTCATTGCCACAGGTAAAGCTTCCAGTCTCCTGGCCGCCGATAATGTCCTGCATTCCACGGTTAAACAGAAACTGCTGGTTCTGCCACAGGATCCTTAAGATTCTTGAAAAATGGGTCCTGAAATTCTGGACAGTTACTATGGCAATCATGTTGTTGTCCTTAAGTTCTTCCAGGGTTTCCACCTGGCGGGAATTGGAACACACTGCAATGATGCCGCCGTAGTGAAGCCAAGCATCACCCTTAATCACGTCGAGAATTTCATCACACCTGATTTCCTGTGACGTATAGTCCAAGACCTTGATTTCCGGTATTTCGTAATTAATGTAGGCAATAACCGGTTCCGTTGCACCAAAAACTTCTGCAGTAAAATAGGCCGCATAGGTTTTGCATGCATTTTCCACTGTTGATATTACCACCGGATTTGTTGAAGCCGTAAGAATCTTTTTCATTTTTCATCCACCTTTTTTTTTATATTTAAATGCCCTTTATATAATTCAACCTACACCTGTGACCAAAGCTTTCCCCGTACATTCGGGTCAACCTTCTTTATGGCAAAAAGTTCTGGCACCGTAACAAAAACATATCCCATGTTCTTCAGCTCAGGAATGATCCTGTCAACAACTTCCACCGTAGCATCATTTTCCTCAAAATCATGCAGAAGGAAAATAGTGCCGTCAGTGATAAAGTCCATGATCATTTCATGACGGCGTTCCGCACTGACAGACCCATCCCAGTCAAGGCAATTCTTTCCCTCGATGAAAGGCAGGTCAACGGAAGCAAAGACCTTTTCATCCACATCGATGAAGGGGGGCCTGAAAAATTCCGGCATGCGTCCCGTGCATCCATGAATGAGCCTTGAAGTTTCCGCAATCTCGCCTGCAATGGACGCTGCATCCACCCGCGTCATGTGACTGTGGCTGTAGGAATGGTTTTCCACCGTGCAGCCCATCCTTACCATGCGGCCGATGATTCCCTCAGTCTGGGGGCCAATGTTCTTGCCAAGAATAAAAAAGGAAGCGGTAACCCCATGTCTTTCAAGGACATCAAGCATGCGGACGGTGACAGTTGTATTCGGCCCATCATCAAAGGACAGGGCACAGTATTTTTTTTCCATAAGTTGAATTATAGCACGAATTTTATTATTTTTATAATATGAAAATTACTGAAAATCCTGACAAAAAGATTGCAGATGCCGTAAAGGAAGGACTCAGGAACAAGGATGGATACTGCCCGTGCAGGATTCCAAGGCTTCCCGAGTTCAAGTGCATGTGCAAGGAATTTAGGGACCAGATAGCAGATCCTGAATTTGAGGGATTCTGCCACTGCAGGCTGTATTACAAGTCGAAAGACTGACAAGGAGAGAAACCATGAGCGAAGTAAAGATCACAAAATCAAATTTTGAATCGGAAGTCCTGAAGTCAGGCAAACCGGTTCTCCTGGATTTCTGGGCAACCTGGTGCGGACCATGCCAGATGCTCGGACCCGTCCTGCAGGAAATTGCTGCAGAAAAGGAAGGCAGCCTTGTTGTCGGAAAAGTGAATGTCGACGAAGAGCCGGAACTTGCACAGCAGTTTGGCGTTGTAAGCATTCCGATGCTTGTATACTTCAAGGACGGAAAAATGCAGTCCCATTCCATTGGCTACATGCCAAAGGAAGAAGTAATCAGGACCTTCGGACTGTAAAATTGATGGCATTCCTATAATGCATTTTTAGGAATACCGTCAAGTCTGTCTAAATAAAACTTATTTTCTTTACCAAAAAAAATCCGGCGGAAAATGCCACCAGACACTCCAGCCGGAATTCTTTCAGATTAAATGCTTCTTCCCAGGTCAAAGGCCTTGTGGTTAAGTTCAAGGAATTTCTGGGGAACTATGGCGTCAATGGCCGCATCCCATTTTTCCTTTGGAACTTCTGCAAAATGCCTTGAAAGACATCCAAGGAGGGCAATGTTCACTGCCTTGGAACTTCCTGCTTCCTGTGCCCTTGAAAGAAAATCTTCGGCAATGACTTCTGCACCGGAAGCCTTCATTTTTTCAACAAGGCCTTCAGGATAGGATGCATCTCCTGCAATTACAGGCATCGGCATAATGCGCTGCGTATTTGTAATTACAAGCCCCCCCTTCCTAAGGTAATCAAACCACCTTGCCGCTTCCAGCTGTTCAAAGGAAAGGATGATGTCTGCCTCTCCCCTGTCTATGACAGGCGAATACACCTTTTTTCCATAGCGGACATACGTTACTACACTTCCTCCACGCTGACTCATGCCATGGACTTCGGAAACCTTGACATCAAATCCTTCCTGGGTAAGAACGTGCCCAAGCAATTTTGAGGCAAGCAGGGATCCCTGGCCGCCAACACCAACTATCATAATGTTCATAATTCTTCTCCCGTAAAAACAGCCTTTTCCAAAGCTCAGTCAACAATTGCATCAAAGGCACAAAGCTGCTTGCACACGCTGCATCCAACACACTGCGTGGAATCGATGGAAGCCTTCCTTGACTCCGTGCTGAATGAAATTGCAGGACATCCAATCTTCATGCAGCTTTTGCATCCGCGGCACTTGTCGCTTAAAATCTTAATCGGAGGATTGTGCTTCATGCCCTTTATCATTACGCATGGACGGCGGCTTATGATTACCGACGGTTCTTCCGCCTCAAGTTCTTCCCTAAGCGTTTTTTCAACTGAATCAAGGTCGTATGGATCGACAACCCTTACCCTGTTTATTCCCACTGCATGGCACAAGGCTTCAAGGTCAACCTTAAGGGCCGGGTCGCCATAAAGATTTTTTCCCGTAGATGGATTTTGCTGGTGGCCGGTCATTCCGGTTATGGAATTGTCAAGAATGATTACGGTTGAATTGGTTCCATTATATGCAATGGTTGTAAGTCCGGTGATTCCAGAATGGATGAAGGTGGAATCTCCGATTACGGCAACCGAATGCTTTTCACCTTCACTTCCCATGGCCCTGTTGAATCCATGAAGTCCTGAACAGCTGGCACCCATGCACACATTAAGGTCCATGGCATTTAAAGGAGCAACGGCACCAAGGGTGTAGCATCCGATGTCACCGTAAACATTGCACTTAAGCTTTTTAAGTTCATGGAAAATTCCACGGTGGGGACATCCGGCACACATTACGGGAGGTCTTGGAGGAATGGAAATGTCTTCACCATTACCAAGAACTGCTCCCTCTGGAACCTGTTTTCCAAAAGCCCTGCGAATGAGGTTTGGACTGAATTCACCACATATTGGGAACATGTCCTTTCCGTGACACCTTATGCCAAGGGATTTTACATATCCCTCGATGACCGGATCAAGTTCCTCAAGAACATAGAGTTCTTCAACATTGGAAGCAAAATCCCGAATCAGCTGCTCCGGAAGCGGATACACCATTCCGATCTTAAGGACGGAAACATCATCACCAAAAACTTCCCTTGCATACTGGTAGCTTGTGCTGTCGGCAATGATTCCGATTTTTTTTCCGCCATATTCAATGCGGTTTATTCCGCTGGTGCATGCCCATTTGGCAAGATCGATGGTACGCTGTTCAACCCTTTCATGGGCAAGCCTTACGGCAGCGGACATCATGACCTTCTTCTGGTCCTTTACGTAAGGAACCCTTGCAACTTCCACCCTGTCACCAGTCTCAACCAGGCTCTGGCTGTGGGCAACCCTGGTGCATGTCCTGATGAAAACAGGAGTATTGAACCTGTCGCTGATTTCATAGGCAGTCTTTACAAAGTCAAGGCATTCCTGGCTGTCTGACGGTTCAAGCATTGGAATTTTTGCGGCCACGGCATAATGACGGCTGTCCTGTTCATTCTGCGATGAATGGAATGCAGGGTCGTCTGCCACTACAATGACCAGCCCTGAATTAAGTCCCTGGTATGAAATGGTAAAGACTGGATCTGCAGCAACATTCAATCCAACATGCTTCATGGCACTTGCCGAGCGGACCCCGCCAAGACTTGCACCGTGGGCTGATTCAACGGCAACCTTTTCATTGGGCGCCCATTCACAATATATTTCCTTAAACTTTGCAGCTTCTTCCGTGATTTCCGTACTTGGAGTTCCAGGGTAGCTTGAAAAGAAACTGCATCCGGCTTCGTAAAACCCCCTGGCCAAAGCCGCATTACCCAGCATCAAACGCTTCATGTTCACCTCACCTTCCCTTCTTGCGGCCGCAGGACTTTTTCTCGGGACACCATCCCTTGACCTCACATTTAGGCTTCATAAGATTTTCAACAATCCATTTCCATTCTTCGGAATATCCGGACAGGGCATCGCACACATCCTGCATCAGGCGGCGGTATTCCCAATAGGCTCGGGTACACAGGCGCTGATGAGACATTTCCACAAGATTCCTCATGTTGCGCTTGTCAACGATTTTCGTCTTCATTCCAAGCGGATAGAACATGGCGATGTCTTCCTTTGCAGCCCCATTTTTCTCAAGGGAACTTAAAAGGGCCATGAAGGATTCCTCAAAGTTCTTGAGGGCAGCGGCAGATTCATCAGACTGACATGCCGTGCTGACGGAAGGGGGAAGGACAAAATTGTCCATGAATCCATCACCTTCCCATTTTACATATCTTGTTGAAGACTGGAGGCGTGTTGGGGCTCCGCCAATATGGGTATACCATTCGCGGATGCACCGTGCAGAATATCCGTCAAGGACAAGTTCAACATCAGGAAATTCAAGGGTACGGCCATGCTCTGAAAGAATGCAGTCCATGCCGCGCCTGTAGTTTTTTTCAGGGTCAGTAACATCCCCATTCCAGCATACACCGGCCATCATGCCGATCTTTGTAATGGGATTCTTTGTAGTCTCAGATAAAATTGTAACCATAGGATATCATTATATCCCATGACCCGTAAAAATGCAAAAGAGCCGCGCCATAAATGACACGGCCTGTGCTTCCCACGCGCCATGGATGGCGCGACATTAGTTAGAAGAAACTCTCGCTTGAAAAAAACAGGACGTTTTTTTCAAGCATTTTTATACCTTAAACTGGTCAATCTCCGAACCGATCTTTTCAATGGAACTTCTCATGCTTCCGGAAATTTCAGTAAGCTTATCGCCAGTCTCGTTGATTCGCCTTACGCCACCTTCCATGACTTCCATGCTGCTTTTCATGAGTTCCGTAGCATCCTGCAGGTTCTTGACTTCATCAAGGATCTGCTTGTTTCCTTCCGACATTTCCCTCGAAGCATTCTTAACCTCAGACGTACTGTCATTCATGCTGTGGAGTGCCTCGTTGATCTGCTGTGATCCCTGGGTCTGTTCTTCCATGGCAGCCTTGATCTGGCGGACAAGTTCATCAGTGTCACGGATCTTTGATGCAACATTCTGAAATGCACTGCTTGATTCCTGGGATGCATGAACAACACTTTCGATGGATTCACGAATGCTTGTAAGCTCGTCACCGATGGTCTTTGACTGGGCAGAAGAAGTTTCAGAAAGCTTCCTGATTTCGTCAGCAACAACAGAGAATCCCTTTCCTGCATCACCTGCATGGGCAGCTTCAATGGCCGCATTCATGGCAAGAAGGTTTGTCTGGGCCGCAATGGCACTGATGGCGATGTTTGCCTCCTGAAGCGTTTCGCTCTGGTTCTTGATCTGTTCAATCCTTTCATTAACGTCAACCTGCAGGCTTGCACCGCTTTGTGCGCTCTGTGAAAGTGAATCAAAGGATTCGGCCATCTTTTCAACGGAAACGTTTACGGAGCGGATGTTGCCGATCATCTGTTCAACAGCGGCAGAAGCCTCAGAAATTCCCGAGCTCTGGGTTTCAATCATGCGCTCAAGGGACTCGATGTTGGAAGCAATTTCATTTACGGCACCTGCAGTTTCAGAAACGCTGCTTCCCTGGCTTGTTATCTGCTGGTGGATTGATTCAATGTTTGCAATGATTTCCGTGATGGAACTTGAGGTTTCCTCTGAACTTGAAATAAGCTCGTCACCAGAGTTGGAAAGTTCAACCTTAGAATCCTTAAGCTGGGTCATGATTTTCTGCAGCTTTTCAACAAAAGTGTTGAATCCGTCAACAACCTCGCCAACTTCATCGTTTGACGACTGGCTGATGCGGCTTGTAAGGTCTGCATGACCTGATGCAATTTCAGAGATGGAATTCTTAACGTAATACAATGGCCTGATGAGGCCTGAAATACATGCAATGCCTACGACGCATCCTGCCAAGATGGAAATCACGAGGATAATGACAAGTGCCCTGTTAAGAACATCAATGGCACCAAAATAGTAATTGTATGGAGCTGCACAGAATACGCACCAGTCGCTTGTTTCATCAACCGGCCTGTAGCCTGCAACCATCTTCATTTTGGCTGCCTCATCGTAGAAGACATCCCTTCCAGTCTGACCTGAGAAAGCCTTCTTGAGAACCATGGCAAGCTCGCTTTTTGGGTCAAGGTCAGTGATGCTGTCGCCCTTTGTCGTATTGGCATTGACATTTGCATTTCCTACAGTCTGCCCCGTCTTCATGTTGAGAATGCCAGGATGCATTCCACCGCCAACATCGATGCTTAAGGCAACTTCAGAAATAAAGTTACCGTCGCGGACTGCACAGACGGCACCTGTAATCACGCCATTGGTATAGACGGGAACCGCATAGCACATGATGAGTGTATTTGTAATGGCATTAATGAAAGGATCACAGATATATTCCTTTCCGCTCAATGGAGCCTTGATGTATGCCCTGTCGCCAAAATATATTGGAACGCCAGGCTTTTCCGGAATGAATGAATATCCGTCCGCCCCGTAATAGGCAATGTTCACATAACGGCCGCTGCTTTCCTTTGCAATGGCAACAAGCTGACGGCATTTTTCTTCCGTCGATACATCCGCATCACGTATGATTGGAAGTTTTGCCAGATTCCGGACAAACCGCAGTTCTTCCGAGTTGCGGATGCTGATGTCCAGGGCAACCTTGTCTGCCATGGCAGAAACAGTTTTAGAAACAGAATTATCAAGGGCTTTTTTTGATATGCCTTGAATCAATGTACCCTGTGTAACACAGCACACGACAATAAGCCCGACAATAACCGTAAGGAGCTTTACTTTAAGAGAAACTTTGCCGCTCATTTTTCACCTCTAGACTATATTATATAGTATAAAAATGAGAATTCAACAGTAAAAAAACTAAAAAAATTGTTTTCAGTCCGTTTCCGGCTCAAAAAAAAAGGCACTTCCCGAAAAGTCGAAAAGTGCCATAAAGCATCAAAAGCTGAATTAAAAAACAACCCTATACATCAAGTGAGCATTCACCATTCAGCCTTCAAGGGAAGTCTTCTGGGTAACCGGAACCTTCTTCTCATAGCATGCAAAAGTTTCCTCAACAAGGGAATCATCCGGCCTTCTGGTGACCAGGCTGACAAGGGGAACAATCACAAGGCCTGCAAACATGGCGATGGCCCCGGCATTGATTGGAGACTTCATTATCGCAGGAAAGTACGGACGGAAGAACATGTTGAGCACCATGAGCACGGAACCAAAGGTAAAGCTTGCACAGCATGCAGCCTTTGTAGTCTTCTTCCAATAGAGGGAATAAAGGAATGGGGCAAGGAAAGCACCAGCAAGGGCACCCCATGAAACTCCCATGAGCTGGGCGATGAATGTAACGTTTGACTTGTACTGCACAAGGGCAATTACTGCAGAAATCGCAATGAACACGACAATAAGTGCGCGGATCATGAGAACCTGCTTTTTTTCCGACATGTTCTTGATGAAATTGTCCTTAAGGAAGTCGATGGTCAATGTAGAACTTGAAGCGATGACAAGGGAAGAAAGGGTCGACATGGATGCAGAAAGAACAAGAATGACAACAAGGGCAATGAGAACCGGACTCAGGGTTGAAAGCATTGCAGGAATGATGGAATCGAATCCGCCGGAAGGAATTCCCTTTGGAGTCACATCCAGTATGTCGGAAAAGAGGCGTCCAAATCCGCCAAGGAAGTAGCATCCACCTGCAACCACAAAGGCAAAGACAGTTGAGATGACTGTTCCCATCTTGATGGATTCCTCATTCTTAATTGCATAGAACTTCTGGACCATCTGGGGAAGGCCCCATGTTCCAAGGGAAGTAAGTATGACGACAAAGAAAAGGTTCAGCGGATCAGGCCCAAAGAAGCTTATGAAAATACCAGGTGTCGAGGAAACGCCTGGATCTTCAATGCGTGCAAGTCCGTCCAGAGCCTGGGTAAGTCCGCCCTTTGACATGAGGACTGCCGCAATGATGATGGATATTCCAAAGAGCATGATGATTCCCTGGATGAAGTCATTGATTGCAGTTGCCATGTATCCACCTGCAATGACATAAACTGCCGTAAGAACCGCCATGAGGACGATGCAGACTGAATAGTCGATGTTGAATGCCATTCCAAAAAGGCGTGAAAGCCCGTTGTAAAGGGATGCAGTGTATGGAATCAGGAAGATGAATATGATTACGGACGCATAAATTTTTAATGCTGCGGAATCAAAACGGCGGCCAAAGAACTGCGGCATGGTTGCACTGTCAAGGTGCTGGGTCATGATTCTGGTACGGCGGCCAAGGATCATCCACGCCATGAAGGAACCGATGACGGCATTGCCAATACCAGCCCAAGTTGCGGAAATTCCATACTTCCATCCAAACTGGCCTGCATAGCCTACAAAAACTACGGCACTGAAATAGGACGTACCGTATGCAAAAGCCGTGAGCCATGGACCGACTGAACGTCCACCAAGAACGAATCCATTTACATCTGTTGAATGCCTGCGGCAATACAGTCCGATTGCAACAAGCACTGCAAAGTAAACGACAAGAATGAATAACTTAACCATAACTAACCCCTGTTTTCCTGTTCAACCAGTTTATCTGCCCCGTACATCTTGCGGAGCTTAGGCTTTTCTATTTTACCCGTGGCATTGCGTGGAATTTCTGCAAAGATGAATTCCTTTGGCCGCTTGTACCTCGGCAATCCCTCACAGAATTCCGTAATCTCTTCAATGCTCATGTTCATTCCATCCTTAACCTCAATGATGGCTACAGCCTTTTCACCAAGGCGACGGTCGGCAAGTCCAATGACTGCAACATCCTTAACCTTGTCATTCTTCCGGATAAAATCCTCGATCTGGACTGGATAAAGGTTTTCCCCACCGGAAACTATGACATCCTTCTTTCGGTCCACAAGGAAATAGAATCCATCTTCATCCTGCATGGCCATGTCGCCGGTATAGAGCCAGCCGTCCTTAAGGCATTCCCTTGTTGCTTCCTCGTTGCGGTAGTAGCAGGTCATGACTCCAGGCCCCTTGACGCAAAGTTCACCAACATCCCCCTGCTTTACGGAGTTTCCATTTTCATCGACAATCTTGCATTCCCAACGGTAACCTGGAATTCCTATGGCACCAACCTTATGGATGTTTTCCATTCCCAGATGGACGCATCCAGGACCCGTACTTTCTGAAAGTCCATAGTTTGTATCGTACTGATGGTTTGGAAAGTAGCTTTTCCAGCGCTTGATTAATGAAGGAGGAACAGGCTGGGCGCCGATGTGCATGAGCCTCCACTGGCTAAGGCTGTAATCCTTTATGTTGAGGGAGCCATTGTCAAGGGAATCCAGGATGTCCTGTGCCCACGGAACAAGGAGCCAAACTATCGTGCATTTTTCCTCGGAAATGGCATCAAGAATTACCTGGGGCTTTGTTCCCTTGAGAAGGACTGCCCTGCTGCCGGCCACAAGGGATCCCATCCAGTGGAACTTTGCCCCCGTGTGGTAAAGTGGCGGAATGCACAGGAACACGTCGTCCCTTCCAGTCTCATGATGCTTCTGCTCCATTTCTGCAGCCTGAATCAAGGAAAGGTGCTTGTGAAGTATGGCCTTTGGGAATCCCGTCGTTCCGGAAGAGAAATAGATGGCACCGTCATCATCTTCCGTAATGACAACATCGGGCTTTTCTGCTGAACAATCGGCTACAAGGTCATGGTAGTTTTCTGCAAAGCTGGGACAGTCATCGCCAAAATAAATCAGGAGGCGTCCCCTGCGGAGCTTTGTCACGTTCTGTTCAATTCGTCCTACAAAGGAAGAACTGAATACAATTGCATCAACTTCAGCAAGCTCTGCGCAATAAAGAATCTCATCGGCATCATACCTGAAGTTGAATGGAACAGCGATGGCACCGGTCTTCAGTATTCCAAAATATATGGGAAGCCATTCAAGGCAGTTGTACATGATGAGGGCAACCTTGTCACCCTTCTTGATTCCATGGGCCATGAGCATGTTGGCAAAACGGTTTGCCCGCTGGTCAAAATCCTTCCATGTAATTTCCATCCTGTAGGGATCAACCTTATCGCTTTCTATAAGGTTGAATTCCTTCCACGTAACACGGCGCTTCTCCTTTTCTTCAGGATTAAGTTCAACAAGGGCAACCTCATCGGGATATAATCTTGCGTTGCGCTCAAGTAATTCTGTAACAACCATTTTTTCATTCCTTATCATTTTATGAACAGGAAACACCTGCCCCTTCCATTATAAGGTACAAAGTTCCATAACACAAATAAAAAAAGCACCCTGGAAAATTCCAGGATGCCATAATTCAAGCTAAGGCAGCATTAAAGGCTAGCTGTTCTTTTTTTCCTTCCTTGCAAAGCGGGGCTTCATGATTCCCTCATCCCCCTCATCGTGGATATAGCGGACGGCAGAAGCAGTTGTAATGATCCTTGAAAAGCCCATGAATTCAATGTTGATTCCAGGCTTTGCGTGGTCAAGGGTAATTTCATAGATTCCCTTTGAAAGCTTTACGACACCGATGACAGAACCTATGCTCAGGCCTTCTGTCGTACGGCAGTTAAGGGCAAGGGCGTTTTCTCCGTCAATGTTTATGTTGCACACAGACTGGGAAACAGTTCCATCATTGACCTTGCTGTAGAATCCAAGGAAGTTGTAGATGCCGTCTTCAGGAACACTTATGTATGCCCTGGAAGCTCCATCCTTCATGAACTTAATGTCCTCGCCGAAAGCCTTGAATCCTTCAGGAACAGCATCAAGCCTTGATTCAAAAGACGGAACATCGTTTATGTCCCTCAAGGGCCGTTCAGAAACAGGGGTCTTTACCATGAATCCAATGACATCACGGGCACAGCGCTGAAGCTCGCCACGGGTGACTTTTCCAGATTTCAGGGACTCTTCAAGGTCATCTCCGTTTCCGTCTTCTTCCGCCATGTCGTTTGGAACAATCATGTAGACGTCGTTTCTTGAACGAACCATCTGGCTCAAAATGTTCTGGTCTGACTCGCCGCCTGAAACGCAGTCATTCTGGATTGCCCACCAGTCGGTCATTACAAGGCCCTCGTACTTCCACTCTTCGCGGAGAATCGTCTGGCACAAATCATAGTTTGAAGAAGACTGAATTCCATTGATCAGGTTGTAGCTTGTCATTATGGAAACGGCATTTCCCTTCTTTACCGCCATTTCAAAAGGAACAAGATAGATCTCGCGGAGGGCTCTTTCAGAAACTACCGCATTGTTGTTCCTGCGGCCGGCTTCCCTGTTGTTTGCGGCAAAGTGCTTTATTGTCGGGAAGACTCCCTTTGACTGAATTCCAGTGATTACGGCAACCGTCATGGCTCCCGTCAGAAGAGGGTCTTCTGAAAAATACTCAAAGTTGCGCCCGTTGAGGGGATTGCGCTGGATGTTGATTCCAGGGCCAAGACATGTATCGATCATGTTTTCCATAAGTTCCTGGCCCTCATGTTCCATAAGTTCCCTTACAAGAGGCAGGTTCCATGTACAGGCAAGAAGGGTTCCAATGGGCATCAGGTTTGCTTCCTTTCCCGTGTCGAGACGAATTCCTGAAGGACCGTCTGCACATCCTGCAACAGGAATTCCAAGACCGTAAAGTTCCTCGCTCAATCCACCCATGGCACTTGCAATGCCAGGTATTGTCTTACGGCTCATCATTCCCTCGCCACGGACAAGGGTCATAAGCTGGCGGTCACTCATCTGTGCGATGAAAGCGTCAATCCTTGAAATGTCCTTCTTTACGTCGGGGAACCTGATTCCCCTGTCGCCTGTCTGGGAAATTTCTGCCGGAAGGTTGTCTGCAATGCGTTTTGCCATGTCATATTCACAGACCGGAACCTTTTCCTTTTCGAGGGAATAAGTCCCATCGGCAGCTGCAGCACCTGGAACGATTCTGTCAAAGGCATTGACTGGAGCACATGCAGAACCAAGCCTTTCAACGACAACAGTTTCGGCAAGTTCCATGCTGTCGGAATTTTCAAAGGAAATTCTTCCTGCACTAAGGGAATCCGTACCGCCATAGACTGCATACTTTCCCTTTTCCAAGACGCGGCAGAACCTGTGTCCCGTAGCCCCGCTGTCATCAAAGGAAGCATGGGATTCAATATTGAAAGAAAGTTCCACAGCCTCTTCCTGGCCTGGCAAAAGCATGCCCGTCTTGATGAAGGCTGCAAGTTCCCTCTCAGGCTTTCCAAGTTCCCCCTGAGGACATGAAAGATAAACCTGAACCGTTTCCTTTCCGGCAAATTTTCCAGTGTTGCGTACAAGTGCCCTTACGGTAACTTCATTTCCTGCAGAAGATGCCTTTCCAAAAGTCACGTCAAAGGTTGTGTAGCTTAAGCCAAAGCCAAAGGGATAGAGAACCCTGTCACGTGCAAAAGTGGTAAAATACCTGTAGCCTACATAAATATCTTCTATATATATACTGTCGTTTCCAGTATTGAAGCCTGCTGTTGACGGATAGTCGTCAATGGATTTTGCCATGGTGCTGGAAAGTTTTCCTGATGGAACAGCTTCACCAAGAAGAATCTTGGCACATGATCGTCCTGCTTCCTGACCTGCCTGCCATGCATAGACAACGGCAGTTATCTTTCCGCCAAGATCCTCATTGTCAAACCACGAGCTGTCTACAATTCCACATGCATTGAAAACAACACATACCTTTTCAAAGGCTGCACAGATGTTCCTGATGTTTGCATATTCAACATCGGTAAGAAACCATGATCCCTTTTCCTTTACCAGGTCCTTGTCCTCGCCTGCATTGCGTGTAATGACAACTACAGCCTTGGAATTTCGGCCGGCACATTCACGCGCTAGGCTTTCGGAAACTTCCATCTCCTTCTGGTTCCATGGCTCACCTGCCCATTTTCCGCCACCGTTATCGTATGGGTTTTCCCTGACAAAGTCTGCATAAAGGGCAGCAAGCTTTTCATCTGCATTGGGCATGCTGTCAATAAGGTTTGTTGAATAGGGTGCGTGTACCGATCCGCCAGAACCAAGGCCGCACTTTATGAAATTAATCTGTCCGCGTCCAAAGACAGCAACCTTTTCTTCCTTCAAAAGAGGAAGCGTTTCCTTTTCGTTTCTAAGAAGAACAATGCCTTCACAGGCTGCTTCAAGAATTTTTTCTCCAAAAGTCATCAAAAATCTCCTAAAAAAATATGCCGTTTCCTGTTATACATTATAATGGATCAAAAATAAACAAACATGGAAAATTTTGTAATTTACTTGGCAAATTTTACAAAAATAAAGGGGCTGTCCCTCAAAATTGAGGCAGCCCCGTAAACCAACAAACAGTTCCCATTAGAAATATGCTGCTGTCTTATCTTCCCAGTCGATGATTTCTTCCGGCTTGAAGAAGATGTTGATTTCGCGTTCTGCACTTTCGTCACTGTCACTTGCGTGAATGATGTTGCAGTTTGTGTGAAGGCCAAAGTCCCCGCGGATTGTTCCTGGTGCAGATTCAGTAACCTTTGTTGCACCTACAAGCTTGCGAACGAGAGTAACGCATTCGTCTCCCTGCCAAACCATAGCAACTACAGGAGCACTTGTAATGTAGCTTACAAGTTCACCAAAGAATGGCTTTTCCTTGTGCTCAGCATAGTGCTTTTCTGCAACTTCCTTTGTAATCTGAATCATCTTAAGGCCAACAAGCTTGAGGCCCTTTCTTTCAAGGCGAGTGATTACTTCGCCAACGATCCTGCGGTTAAGTACCCCAGGCTTAAGCATTGTATAACATCTGTTTCCCATAGCTGAAATCTACCAAAACTAAGGCTTTTTTTCAAGGCAGGAATCCAGCCTACTTGCTTTCAAGCTGGGAGCGAAGTTTTTCTGCCTTGGCAATCTCAGCCTTAATGTTGGACAGGGCACCATAAGCCTTTGGATCACGGGTTTCATCTGCTACTTTCTTCATGAGGGATTCAGCCTCGCGAAGCTTTCCCTGAATCTGGGCAAGAAGGGCTGCATTGTATCCGGCTTCCATAAGTCCAAGGTCATCGTAAACCTGAAGGAACAGCTCTTCTGCCTGCTCAAACATCCTGTTCCTTGCAAGGGTGTCTGCCTGCTTCATTACAGGATTCTTTGTCTTGTCCTTCATGAGCTTAAGGTAAACCACTTCGTTATATGGCTGAATCTTCCTAAGCAGGCGGTTTGCAGCATGTTCAACTTCACCCCTTACTACAGAAAAGGCTCCAGGAATGCTTCCCCGTGAATCCACATCGTAAGACTGGCATTCGATTCTTTCTGAAGAATGGGAAATGACCTTGTGTGTCTGTGCATCGATAATCTGGTAAACAAGGGTAAATGCAACCTTCATGCGGTAAGTATAGGTATAATATACATTTCCATCCTTATCCTCATGCTTGATCCTCTGCTCTTCAATCCGGCTTCTGTAACCGTCAAGATGTCCTGTAAGATATACATCGCATGGAGCATCCTCATTATTCTTAATTGAATTTTCAACAACAGAAGAAGAAATCAGGTCAAAGAAACCGCTTTGTGCAACAGATCCCGTAATCTTATCCGTAAGGAATTCTGCAATCTCCCTTTTTTCCGTGCGTTCCCTTCCCGGCATGAAGATAAATGTAAAGAAGGAACCGGTAATTTCCCCCTTGTTTTCCTCCTGGAAAGGAAGAATGGCAATGGTCTTTGCCCCGTTAAGGTCAAGTTCCGCCGGACGCTGCACTACGGCAGAAACGCTGGTTGCACATCCACTCAAAAACAAGGCACAGCATGCAACTGCTGCAAGAATAAGCTTTTTCATAAAAACATCCTGTAAGGTAAAAGGTGTAAGTTATCTCTCCTTAAATCATCGAGACATACACTATGATAATGGAAAAATATTATTTTTTATACACATCTTAACAAAAATCAGAAAAAATTATTTAATATATGCCATGAATGTTGAAAAGAAAGAAATCATTGCCCTTCAGAAATCCATCGAACGCGAAATAAACGAAATCAACCTTTCGCCAAAACCTGATTCTGCAAGACTCTTTGACCTCAACATGCTTGACTCGAACATTTCACTTTTTCTTCTTGGTGCTGAATTCATTGATGGCCCACTGGAACTTTCCCTTAAGGACAAGATGATAATCGACGCACTGATGAAATTCAGGAGCAGGTCTACGGATGAAAACGACATGAGCGCCGTTGCAGACGAACTTGCAGAATATTCATCAGAAATCGTGGAACTCATACAAAAACTTGAAGACCGTGTTGAAGCCCTAAAGGACAAGACCTTCGTGACAAATGTCTGTGCCCGCCTTGATGCGGCAGAAGAAGCCATAAGGCAGATTGCATTCCTCAAGAAGGCCCCAAAGAAAACCCTCAAGCAGTGGTTTACGGAATCCGTTCCCATGCCGCTTACCAACGCAGGCAAAATCCTCGGCCGCGTAAAGAGCGAAAAGAAAGCAGCAGCTTCCAGGGAAAACGGAAAGAAAGGCGGCCGCCCAAGAAAGACAACGGTCTAAGAGATTGTAGTTTTTCAGTCTTGCTTACCTTCCGTGCACCTGTGATGCCTATGCCTCATGAAGGCAATTAAACTGGAGATACTGGCAACCATTAGTAAGGAATCGCAATTTCATCTACTGTTGCAAGGATATTGTCTTCGTCATCGCACGGCAAGATGATAAGCTCCTTAAATCCGTAATGATTGTTTTCACTGTAATCATTGTTCTGGTACACAAGATATCCGTCCTTGTCTATCCGCCGAAAATAGTCATCGTTAATGATTTGTTTGAAACTATTTATTTCTTCCCGAACAAATCCGTTTATTCCGCTATAACTGACACTGCGGTTTGAATAACAAACGGTTTCCTTTAACAGGATTCCGTGACTGTCGTATATGTACTTATAGAGTTCTTTCCCACTTTTCGTTATTTTTATAACTTCTATTGAATCTTCGTTGAATATGAATTTATACGGTTCATAAGCATCTACCGTGAATTCATTCCCGTTTTTAGTAATTTTCTTACCATAGCAATGCAGTTCATTCTCTGATACATAATCCATCTCGTAGCTTAGGACTTCCCTTCCTTCATTTATTATCAGGTTGCCATCTTCTATCTTATAATTCCACCGGTTATGGCCATTTCTTATTCCGACTATTTTTTTATCTTTATAATAAATCGTAGAATCCAGATCATTTGTCTCCAAATTATAATCATCAAGAATTTTATTTCCGTAAGAATCAAACTTGTATTCCCCATAATGGATATATGAATTCTGATTAGGATTTGTCATGAATATTTGATAGAAATCAATAATATAATGCTCAACGGCGACAGTATAGATTAATAAAACATCTTCCAACGTGTAATCACGACTGAAAGTGTTCATCGTACACAACATGGATAATACCATAACCAATATCTTTTTCTTCATTCTATACATGACAATTTTTCTCCCTGCCCAGTAGCGTGTAAGCATAACGCTACACTTAAACAATTTGCAGCTAGATTACGCTTATAAAAGACTTCACTCATTTATATCTCCAAAAAACCATCTTTTATCCAAAAAATAATTAATTTCTGCTATACAAGTATCATTATATCTACAACCTGACCAAGCCAAACATCAATCTTCATCAAATCATCTTCCGTATTTTCAACATAACTTGTTGCAGGATTTCCATCGAAAGCATTTTGAATGCTATACTTAAGCGGACACTTTGAATCAAAGAGATAATCTGAAGCTTCTATTTTAATTGAATCATTATTAATTGTGTTTTTTATTTCACCGTTAACATTATTTTTACTGAAATATGTTTTAGAATAACCAACCTGCTGATTTTTTACTTTACGATAAACGACATTCATTTTATTTTCGGTTATTCTTTCAATTATAAATGATACTATTGCTTCTGTTACGAAAAAGCCTATTTCATTTTTATTCATTGGTTTAATCATAATGTCTAAAAATTTAAAGCCTTCCCATTCACCTTGAGAAACCCAATACTTATGATATGAACTACCACCTATAAACCGTAAATTATTATTTTTTTCTTTAATAAATAGACTCTGTAGAAATTCTATATCTTGCATGTATTCATATTCTTCTTGAGTGATTGTACAATTTTTATATTCTGTATTCAGAAAAGTATCGAGCACTTCATTGCAATACAAGATTCTATAAAAATTAAGTCCATTACAATTTTCAGAGTATACTCTTACATCAATTTTTTTATTTGTTTTTTTATTATAATATTTTTTACGTTCTTCTAAATTCTGTTTTATAATATTATCAGCAAGTAAATCATTTTCTTCCTGCTCAGAAAGTCTTGTAAGTTTTTCCCAGCTGTTTGGCATCATGCTCTTTAATTCTGGTGCCTGTGCAAATGCTGCTAATGGCATTATCATTATTAAGATTATTAAAACTCTTTTTTTCACTTTTCCCAAACCATCAAATACTTTTCGTCATTTTACAATTAATCTTATATTTCTGGAAATTCCTTCCTTAATTATTTCCATTATTAAAATATATTTTTCATCTGAATTATATACATCCTTGGATATTAGCCGTACTTTTATTCCATTTTCCATTTCAATCCAGATATTAAATAAAACATTTTCCAAATTAACTCCATCCATTTTTCCGACATTGATCTTCAATAAATCCGACTATATTTTCCATAAAGATTTTTTCTCGCCTGAAATAATCTTCTTGTGAATCTGTAATTTGATTACATGACTTTAAAATTACATCTGCATAGTTTTCTGGTAAATTTTGTAAGCTGTAGGAATAATAAATTGCCCTGTCTTCTGCCGGTGAATAAAAACCATTTAAGTAAAATAAGGCGCGAACACCAGCTCTAATTGCCGTATTCAAATTCTCATGTAACTGGATGAATGCATCACGACGATACCAGCGGTCTTTCTTATAGTCAGAAAGAAGATAATGAATATAGCCCACAGAGTTATTTAAATTATTTTTCAAATCTTCTATTACAAATTCATTTATTTGCTCAAGTTCATTTTTATAGGAATTATTCGGATCATATAATATTTGAGATTCCAATACGGAGAACTTTTTTGCTTCATCAAACTTGATAAACAATTCTGCATCAATAAAATCAGTGAACAGAATTTCAAACCATATACCACTATTTTTTATGCAATGAAAAGGAATTTGCGGCTCTTGATTAGCTCCAAAAATTTCTTCTGCTGTAATTTTGCTTCCTTTCTTACGCATAACGATTAAATCCACCATACCATTGTATTCACCGTTTTCGTTTTTCTGCGGAAAAAAGTCTGCTCGGGAAACACTCCCTGAAAGTAGAATAGTTTCAATTTTAGATTTATCGATTGAATTTATGAAAGAGTTAGTCGCATCTCTCATTTTCTGAATAAACTTTTTTTGCTGTTCAATAATTACTTCTTTAGTTTTCATTTTTCCGTTTCCAGTCCAGTGGGCTGTGCGTATAACTTGCATTTAAACCGCACGCAGCTCGACTGCGTGTCAGTGATTTGAAATGCGTGCTAGACGATTTCAAGCGTAAGCGTACATTTTTATTGTTTCAAATTCTGGAGCATGATTATTTTTTTCTTCTTCTAAATCATATAGATTCTGAAGATTAAGCCAGAATTCTGCTGTTGTTCCAAAGAATTTAGAAAATCTGATTGCCGTATCGGCTGTAATTGAACGTTTACCGTGAACAATTTCAGAAATTCGTGTTTCTGGAACATTTATTTCTTTTGCTAAGCGATATGCTGAAATTCCCATTGCATCTAAAAAATCCTCTTTTAGAATTTCGCCCGGATGAATATTTGGTAATTTTTCATCAGTGATAATCTGTGATTCTAACATTTTCCGCACCTCCATTTTTAAACTTAAATACTATTCGACATTGGTCATTTATTCTGATTAAATATAGACCTTCCAAATCTCCCACAAGTTTTTCAAGATGATTACCAGGCGGAATCCGTAAATCCTCAACAACTTTCGCTGCCTCAATCATTCATAATTTTCTTCTAGCCACATTCTGAATGATTGGAGGAAGCTTTTTTACTTCTCACACTTTTGCTTATAGATTCTGCTTCTGAATCATCAAGACTTCTAATCATACTTACATACTAACGTTATACAGAAGTATTTGTCAAAAAAAAGCAGTCAAACTCGATTTGACCGCTTTTAATTTACAATTTCTTTATGTATGATATAAATTTAATTTCGTGTTAAATAATTATTCACATTCGTTATATGATTGTCTGATTAAACTTACTACATATTCAATATCAGAATCGGAATTTAGAACTAATTCATAATCACCATTTCCCCAATGACCTGTATCAGAAACATCTTTAGCAATATTTTTATTATCATTTAATTTTCCTTTCGATAGGTTTAACCAAATCTTTAACTGATTTTTTTGAACATTTATATCACAAAAATTAGTTTTTCGTATGAAAGCTACATATAGTTTTGTTGGTTTTACGGATATATCATCTCCGATATTTAATATCATGTTTTTCAATTTCTCATATAGTTCTTGAATTTCTTGAGAACCAAATTCTTTTCGTTCTTGTTCTGTATAGACTTTTATTTCTTTACTTACTTTAGCAACTGCTTCATTAGTTTTCGAAATAGTTTTTATGGACTCATTTGAATTTTTTGCAAGAATTTGTGTAAATGATACCGTTTCATTCGAATATTTCTTTATTTCATACAATTCAATAGGTAAGTCCTTAAATCCAATCGCTTCTTTTTGATAAGTCGTAAAAGATGGTGCAATGAAGATTACTTTTGATTGTGTCCAATCGACATCATCTCTTTTTAATCTTTCTCCAGTCGTTTCATTATATTCCAAAATAAAATCAGATTTATGATTTAACATTACTGATAAGTATGCATATCCCTGATCAATTACACTAAAATTTTTATCTCGTTTATATTCAACAATCACAAAAGAAGAATTATTTTTATCAAATCCTAAAGAATCAAATCTGAAATTTTCAATAGCAAATTCTGTTCTTACAAACTTACATCCTATCAATTCTTCCATGTTCTGTTCGCATAACGATTGAATATCTTTCTCTAATTTAAATGGAATTTCTTTAATATATTTTAATTCATTATTTTGCAAATTGTATAAAGACATTTACTACCCCTTATTGCAGACCAGTGGGCTGCGCGTCTACCAGTAGTTTAAACGGTGGCGGGCTTGACCCGACATCCGATTTGAAACTATTGTTATGTGTTCCTACTTTGCAAATGCAACTTCCATATGTTTTTTTTCTTTTACACATTCAAGAAGATAATAATTGATAATATTCTGATATGGCATTCCTGTTTCTTCAGCCATTTTTTTGAAATAATCAATTACCTGTTCATCAAGGCGGATTGTAATCTGCTGCTTAAGTTTTCCAACATAAGGATTTTTTATTGCATTTGAAAAATCGTATTCTTCTCTCATTTTAATTTTCTCCATACTGTTTCTTTTCATTTGTTGTTGCTTTTCGTGCCGAAATGATTCTGATTACTTCATCATTTATCCAAGAGTTCTTAAATAGACTGGCATTTATGCAATCTCCAGATTATCCATATTTCTGTATGCTGTGATTGCTAAAAATATTTGTTTTAAGTAATTCTGATAAAACTTATTTTTATCTTCTTCAAAGTTTGAATGTAAAATATGTCCTTCATTATCTAACAAAATTGATTCTGCGGTTTTTACTTCTTCAAAACAAACATCTTTTTCTGCATATGTAATGAGAACATCATCTTTTAAACAAAATTCTTTTCTCATATTATTACCTCTCTATTTATAATATATGCTGTTTTTTATTTTATCCATTATTATTTATGCACTAAATATTTTCCTTACCACGTAAATAACGTGTAAGCATAACAGGGTTTTAAACCACAGGCAGCTTGACTGCGTGTCGGTGAGTTGAAATGCGTGTTATGTGTGACTACTTTGATTCATCTTTTCTTTCACCAACAGTTTTATATATCTGTAAGTTTTCTCTTTTTCCTATTCCCCAGATTTCTACAATCTCAATTTTTTCCGGTGTCAGAAGACGATACACAATTCTTATACTCGTTCCACAGGCATACAACTTATAAAATCCTGTCAAATCTACATTATCTTTATTTCCCAAAGGAAGTCCACACAATGGATTCTGTGAAAGTTTATCAATTTTTTTGTTCACATCCTTTTTCACA
>JAZLGN010000056.1:0-11742 GCA_045616325.1 Treponema sp. | reverse complement strand
CTTTACGGGCAACTATGAAAAGAAAGGACGTCCCCTTCCCTATTCCGACAGCCAGATTGCGGCAACTGCAATTTCCAACGGCATGGTTTTGGTTACCCACAACACCGAGAACTTTGCCCCCATTGCGGAGACAAATTATCTTAAAATGGAAGACTGGTTTGAATAAAAAAAAGGGACTGTCCAATAAGTATAATTCATAGTGTCATTCCGAACTTGTTTCGGAATCCCTACGCTATATGCAGTGCAGATGCTGAATCAAGTTCAGCATGACAGAACTTTTGGGACAGCCCCTTTGATTTTTTTCTGCTCCTATTCTTTCCGTTCGCTACGCTCACTACCGAGTTTCGCAAGCGAAACTCGCAATTTTTACTCCTCTACATCGTAGCAACTAATGTGCAAATCCTTAAGCTGCTGCTCATCTACTGGTGCCGGACATTCATCCATTGGTGAAGCTGCCAAATTGTTCTTAGGGAAGGCGATTACTTCGTGGATTGATTCCTCGTGGCGCATCAACATGATCAGGCGGTCCAATCCTGGTGCGATTCCTCCGTGTGGTGGGGCACCGAACTTGAATGCCTGAACAAGGAAGCCGAATGCCTTTTCTGCGCGTTCGTTGCTGTATCCAACAATCTTGAAAATGCGCTGCTGGAGTTCAGGGTCGTTGATACGCATTGAACCTGAAGCAAGTTCGTATCCGTTGAGAACCAGGTCATAAAGGTCGCCCTTAACGGCACCCGGGTCAGATTCAAGGGTGTCCCAGTACTGCTTCTGTGGCAGGGTGAACATGTGGTGTTCTGTTTCCCAGCTGTTTGTTTCTTCGTTGAATGCAAAGTATGGGAAGTCGATGATCCATGCAAAGTGGAATTCATCATTTGGATTGTAAAGGTTAAGGTCCTTGCCAAGCTGCTTGCGCACTGCACCCAAGGCTGTACATGCAAGCTGCCAGTTTTCATCGCTTACAAAAAGAAGAAGGTCGTTCTTTTCTGCACCAAGCTTTGCACAGATTTCTGCTTCCTTTCCGGCATAGAACTTTGAGATTCCACCTTCAAAGACAAGATTAGCAGATCCTTCGCCTTGCTCAGTATGACCTTCGGCCACTTTCATCCATGCAAGACCCTTTGCCTTGTATGTTTTTGCAACAGCTTCAAGTGCTTCAACGTTTTTGCGGCTGTACTTGTCTGCAACGTTTTTAACAACAAGAGCCTTAAGACCTGATCTCTTGTGGCGCTGAACTTCACGGCCTGCATTTGCTGCCCCTGCCTTGAATGCGTTGAAGTCTGCAAGGTCTGCCATGAAAGTTGCGTCCTGCATCTTCATGTCAAAGCGAAGATCCGGCTTGTCAGATCCGTAAAGGTCGAAGGCATCTTCCCATGCGATGCGGTCAAATTTTGCAGGAAGGTCATAGTTCAGTGTCTTCTTGAAAATGTGCTGCATCATTCCTTCTGTTGTAGAAAGAACTTCCTCGCGGTTTGTGAAGGAAAGTTCCATATCAATCTGAGTGAATTCAGGCTGGCGGTCACCGCGTGCATCTTCATCACGGTAGCAGCGTGCAATCTGGAAGTACTTGTCAAAGCCAGAAACCATCAGAAGCTGCTTGTAAAGCTGTGGCGACTGTGGAAGTGAATAGAACTTTCCCGGGTGAACGCGTGATGGAACAAGGTAGTCGCGTGCTCCTTCCGGTGTAGACTTGATGAATGTTGGTGTTTCGATTTCCAAAAATCCCTTTTCTGTAAGGTATTCGCGTGTTGCAAAAGTTACCTGGCTGCGGAGGATGATGTTCTTCTGCATCGGGTCACGGCGAAGGTCAAGGTAACGGTACTTCAAGCGCAGGTCTTCGTTAGGAAGAACAATTGTTCCGTCCTTCTGGCGCACTTCTTCAATAGAGAAAGGAAGTTCCTGCGAAGTCGTAAAGATTTCAATGTCCGTAGCTTCAACTTCGATTTCACCAGTTGCCATATCCTTGTTGATGTCCTTGTCTGCGCGGGCTGCAACAACACCTTCCACGGCAATACAATATTCAGACTTAAGGCCGGATGCAATCTTCTTAACTTCATCGCTGGCATTGTCGCCTACCATAACCTGTGTAATTCCGTAGCGGTCGCGAAGCATGATGAACGTAAGTCCACCCAGGTCACGGGCACGGCTAACCCAACCGTTCAAAACAACCTTCTTGCCTACATCAGTCTTCCGAAGGTCACCGCAAGTAACTGTTCTCTTTGTGTTTTCCATATATTCTCCAAAAAATTCCACGCCATCGGCAGGAACCCCATTTTCTTAAGGAACCATTTTAGTGTTTTTTTCCATTATACACAATTGCAAAATCAAGTGAAAAACATGGGCCTTCCGGCTTTCAGCCGTCGTCACTTCCGGGCGCCCCTACGGTTGGTCCGGTCCATTCCCCTGAGGTCCATGTCCCGGACGCGCTCCGCGCCCCTCCACCGACTAAGGCACTAAGCCACCCGGACAAAAAAATCCCCCAAGGTGATGGTACCCTGGAGGATTTTTGGAGACTCAGGTGCAATAGCAGCACTCAGGAAGCCTCAGGTTCAGCATGCAAGAATTAGAATGCAATTACAACTTCACCGTTTGGATATGTCTTTGTGATGTAGTCCTTAACCTTCTGGGACTGGAGTGCCTTAACAAGAGCCTTTACTGCTGCATTGTTTTCGTTGCCGGCCTTTACTGCAATGATGTTTACATAAGGAGATTCCTTGCCTTCAATGTAGATGCCGTCCTTTGTTGCACTGAGCTTTGCAAGCATTGCGTAGTTTCCGTTGATGACAGCTGCGTCAACATCCTTGAGAACATGTGTCAGGGAAGCTGCCTCAATTTCCTTGAACTTAAGCTTGCTTGGATTCTTTGCAATGTCCATTGGAGTTGCTTCAAGACCTGCATCCTTCCTGAGTTCAATAAGGCCTGCAGCCTGGAGAAGGAGAAGTGCACGGCCTTCGTTTGTCGGGTCGTTAGGAATTGCAATTGTTGCCTTCTTTGGAAGATCAGAAAGGTTCTTGATCTTGTTTGAATAGATTGCAATTGGTTCAATGTGAATTCCACCTGCGTTTACAAGATGGAATCCCCTTTCCTTGTTGAATGAATCAAGGTATGGAAGGTGCTGGAAAAAGTTTGCATCAAGTTCCCCGTCCTCAAGGGCAACATTTGGCTTTACATAATCCGTAAATTCCATTACTACAAGGTTTACGCCTTCTGCCTTAAGGTCTTCCTTTACAAGGTTCAGAAGTGTTGCATGAGGTTCTGGAGTAGCTCCAACCTTAAGTGTTGTCTGAGCAAAAACAGCCGCAGCCGAAACTACAGCAAGTGCAAATGCCACAAGTTTTTTCATAGTTTATCCTCCGTAAAATTGCGCACCGTACTTACTGGCAATGCGCTGATAGTTGGAATATAGTAAATTAATCGACATTTTACAAATATTATGTTTTTATGGGAAGCCATAGGCAGAAGCTATAAGGGACGGTGGTGCAATTCATGAAATCCGGAAAACCTGCCGATAATTGTACAAAATGCCTAAATACGATATTTTTATAAAACCGTAAAAACGGATATTTCTACCATATAATGGAACATGAATGGAGGGACATCATGGATATTTCTGAAGAAATTTTGAACTTGCTCCGCGATAATGCACGCATCAGCATTGAAGACATTGCCGCAATGACAAAAAAATCGGCGCAGGAAGTCAAGGACATCGTGGCCAAGCTCGAAAAAGACGGAATAATCATGAAGTACGCCGCCATCATCAATCCGGAAATTGAGGAAAAGCACAGCCACAAGGTTCGTGCAGAAATCGAGCTTCAGGTGGTTCCGGAGAGGGAACACGGATACGACGGAATTGCAGACCGCATCTACAGGTTCCCGCAGGTAAAGAGCCTTTACGTCATGAGTGCCGACAACTACAGCCTTAAGGTCGTTCTTGAAGGTGAGACAATCCAGGACATTGCAAATTTTGTAACAAGAAAACTTGCAACACTCCAGGGCGTAAGCGCCACAAGAACCCACTTCATACTCAAGACATACAAGGAAAACGATGTTGTCTACGTAAAGGAAAACGGGGACAACCGCGAAGGTGCAATGGCCTGATAAGCCAGCAACGCCAACACAAAAACAAAGGATGAATATATGAACAACAGAGAAGATAGATTCAGCTCACTGATGAAGAAAACGCCACCAAGCGGCATCCGCAAGTTTTTTGAGATGCTCATTGGCCACGATGATGTTATTTCACTTTCCGTTGGGGAACCGGACTTTCCAACTCCATGGTGCATGAGGGAAGAAGCCTTCTACCATCTTGAAAAAGGCCACACAAGTTACACGTCAAACTGGGGTCTCATTGAACTGCGCGAAGAAATTTCAAAGTACATGAAGCGCTACGGCATGGACTATAACCCAAAGGATGAAGTGCTCATTACCGTTGGTGCATCGGAAGGCGTAGATGCAGTTCTGCGTGCAATCCTCAATCCAGGCGATGAAATCATCGTAAGCCAGCCATGCTATGTAAACTACACTCCCCTTGCAGAACTCTGCCAGGCTAAGGTCGTACCCATCGATTCAAGCGTAAACGGATACTATCCGACTGCGGAACAGGTTGAAAAGGCATGCACTCCAAAAACAAAGGCACTCATGATCTGCTCGCCAAACAATCCTACGGGAACAATGATTCCAAAGGCTGAACTTGAAAAGATTGCAGAAGTGGCAAAGAAGCACCAGATCTGGGTCATCAGCGATGAAATCTACTGCGAACTTGCATACGACGGAAATGAACACGTATCCATCGGTTCCTTCCCAGGAATGAAGGACTACACCATCATCCTCAACGGATTCTCAAAGTCCTTTGCCATGACGGGATGGAGAATCGGATACATTGCAGCACCTTCAGAAGTTCTTGCACAGATCGTAAAGCTCCACGGATACAACACCATCTGTGCCCCAATCTTCAGCCAGTATGCTGCAGCAGAAGGCCTTAAGAACGGATGGTCGGAAGTTGAAAAAATGCGCATAAGCTACCAGCAAAGGCGCAACCTGATGTACAAGGCTTTCTGCGACATGGGACTGCCTGTCCCGGAACCAACGGGCGCATTCTACATGTTCCCTGACATTACAAGCACGGGCCTTACAAGCGAGGAATTTGCAACGCAGCTTTTCCAGAAGTACAACGTTGCCGTGGTTCCAGGAAGCGTTTTTGGCGAGGGCGGCGAAGGACATATCAGGTGCTGCTACGCAACAGCCACGGACAAGATCAAGGTTGCCCTTGAAAAGATAAAGCTCTTTGTAGAGGAAAACAGAAAGTAGACACAAGATAAATAGGAAAAAAGTTATGTCGTTTATTATTGCAGGTGTATTCATGATTGGCCTTGTTGCCGTCCTCGTAATCTTTCTTGGGAAGCCAAAGGACGGGTCAAAAGGCTCAGCTGGAAAGACAAAGGCTCAGATTATCAGGGAAGCAAACAAGCGTCTTGCAAAGAATCCCCACGATCCAATTGCCTTATTGTCTCTCGGTGACATTTACTTTACAAACCAGCTGTGGGACAAGGCCCATGCAACCTATTCCCAGCTTGTAAAGCTTGCACTTGCAAATAAGGACGGCGTAATAGACCTGTACCAGGCATTCCTTAGGGTTGGAATCTGTTCCATCAACCTTCCTGACAAGGATGAAGAAGCAATCCAGTCTTTTTCCAATGCCCTCCGCCTTAACGGAACTGCATACGAGCCAAACTACTATCTTGGCAAGACCATGTTCAAGATGCAGCTTTATGACAAGGCAGTTCCCCTGTTCAAGAAGGCCCTCATGGCAGACCCTGCGGCCCATGGAGTTTACTTTAACCTTGGCCAGTGCCTTTACAACGCAAAGAAATACCGCGAGAGCCTCCCTGCCCTAAAAAAAGCCCTGGATGAAGAACCTGGAAACAAGGAAGCCCTTTACGACATGGCCGATGCCATGACCAAGGAAGGACACGGAGACAAGGCCATCAAGGTTTTCATGCACCTGAGGGCAGACCCGGTTTACGGTGCACGCTCATGCCTGCAGGCAGGAATCTTCCACATCAAGACTTCTTGCGATGCAGCCATTCAGGATCTTGAAATCGGCCTCAAGCACGAAAATGCTGAACCGGAAACAAAGATTGAGATCATGTACAACCTTGCACGATGCTATTTTGAAAAGAACCTGATTCCAAAGGGACTTGCACTCTTAAAGCAGGTTCGTGCCTTGAATTCAAACTACAAGGATACAAACACCCTCATCAACCGCTACCAGGAATTGAGCCAGAACTCAAACCTTCAGGTTTACGTTTCTTCAAACTCAAGCGACTTTGTAACCCTGTGCCGAAAATTCATTACGACTAAGTACAGGAATTCAACCATAAAGATCCAGAACATCGATGTTGACGTTCTGTACACAGACATCCTTGCAGAAATCTATTCTTCCAAATGGGAAGACGTGGCCCTCTTCAGGTTCTTCAGGACAACCGGCTCAACCGGTGAGATTTATGTCCGCGAATTCCACGGACACATGAGCGACGTAAAGGCTGCCCGCGGATTCTGCATTTCTGCAGGTACGTTCACCGAGGATGCTCGCAAGTACATTGACGGACGCCCCATCGACCTTATTGAAAAGAATGACCTTACCAAGGTGCTGAAGCAGATATCACTTTAAGCCAGAAATACAACCAGCTTTGCTGTCCTCACACGCCCAAGACTTCCGCTTCGGACAAATCCTGCCTGCGCATTTTTATTTTCCCCGGCACACAGATTTAATGCACTTGTACACGCCAAAGCTTATGAAAGCGGACAGGAATTTATCAATCAGGTTTTCAAGGATTCCAGCCAGGTTATTTGCAAGATTCTGGTTGTTAAATGCAACATAGATGCATTGGACTACGATGTTTGCCTGGGGCATTGGTGGAGATGAACCAAAGGCAAGGTTTGCAATAAGGTTTCCCAGAATGGCATTTGAAATTGCCGCCCACAATCCGGCCCAGAAAAATGCATCGATGGAGATTTCCGTCTTCTTGATTCCGGAGCGTTCATTCATTTTTCCTTCAGCAAGAAAAACGCACCATGCAAAGACAGCCGTGCAGATATGGCACACGGAAAACAGGATGCTGGAGTTAGTCCAGATGGAAAGAATCAGGTTGCTTATGAATGCACAAAGCAAGCTTGGAACAAGGCCGCACAAGGCTACGACACTGATGGTCAGGATTGAATCCAGGTACAGTGGAAAAACTATGATTTCTGCCATAAGCGACCCGAGAAAATTAATTCCGATTGCGAAAAGCGCATAGCAGGTTATGAACATGACTTTTCCAGGCAAGATTTCTTCCTGCTTCATGAACCCAAACAATTCCTTCATACAGTTCCGCCTATAAAATAAGTCCAAGGGCCCGTGCCTTTTCCATAAGATCAAGTCGGTCCCGGAGATTCATCTTTGAATAGATGATGGACTTTTGATTAATCACCGTCTTCTCTGACTTGCCGAGTATGGCTGCAATTTCAGGCGGATCCTTTTTCTGTGCAAGATAGTAGAACACGTCCTTTTCCTTCTGCGTAAGTTCAGAATAGGCCAGGTAAACCTGTTCATTATTCTTTTCTGATGCTGACTTGATTTTGCTCCCTGGATTTTTACTCAGCATTATCTTCATGACGGTTTTTGCCTGAGTGTTAAAGTACATGTTTCCGGCAGCAACTAAAACTATTGCTTTCCTAAGTTCATCAATGGTGGCATCCTTGGACAAGAATCCCTGCACGTCATTTCCCAAAGCCTGTTCAATATGAATGGGATCATTGTACATTGAATAGACCAGGACATTCAGGTTGGGATTGATTTTCCTAAGTTCATTTACGACATCAAGGCCGTTGACCCCATTTAAGTTCAAGTCCATGATTGCAGTAGAAATTTCAGGAATAGAGTTTATAACTTCAAGAGATTCTTCTTTATTTGTTGCAACGAAAAAATCTAAATCATTATTGTTTTGAGTAAGACTTGTGATGATGGCATCCCGCACACCAATATGGTCGTCAACGAACAGAATTTTTAATGGTAATGACAATTGTAGTTCCTCCTTCTGTTATAAATTCTACTTCTCCACCAAAATTGTAAACTCTTTCTTTTATATTCTGTAAACCGTAATGTTTAGTTTTGTCACCGTTTTCTTTCCTATTTGTTATATCAAATCCTGTACCGTTGTCGCTGATTATCATTCTTATTCCTTCTGGAGAATCAATTATTTTAAGAACTACCTGTGTTGCCCCAGAATGACGGACTGTATTGCTAAGAGCTTCCTGAATTATTCTGATGATTTCAACTTTTGTTGTTTGTGGTAAATCTTTAAGTTTTTCAGAAGCACAATTAAATTCAGTTGCTATGTTGTAGTTAGTTTCAAAGGCCAAAAGCATTCCTTCCAAAATCGATTTTATTCCACTGGATAAATCTAAATGAAGGGAATCAATCAGGTAACGAATTTCTTTAAAAGCACGGTCGGCGTAAACTTTAGATTTTTCTTTGTTGTCCTGCTCCAGATATAATTTCAAAGCCATAATATCCTGAGCGGCTCCGTCGTGAAGATCTCTGCTGAATTGGCGGTGTGCCTCTGTTGTAGCTTTTATACGCATCAGTTCATTTTTTTGCATAAGGGTTTTGTATATGAAAATCATCATGGTCAAAACAATCAGAATAAATGAAGAAAAAATCAAAGAATCATAACCAAAGTCTAATTGCTTTTTCTTATTCTGAAGTAACATCTGGAAGTTTACTGAATCTGTCAAAAAATCCTGATTGTGATTTGTAAAACTATTTATTAAGGACGAAAGGCTTTCGTTAATTTCAGAACTGAAATTTGAAAAAGGCTGAAAATCTTGTTGAACAGATAAGATAAGGTTTTGAATACCCCCCCTGTCTATACAATTGTATTGTGTTTGTAATTCGAAAATATCATTTTCCAATAGATTAAATTTCTTTTGAGAAGTGTTTTTTGTATAAATACTAAAAAGAAATGTTAATGCAGAAAGGACAAGCATTATGTATTCACTTTTAAGCAGATGCTGGATTTTTTTTAAAATCATATTTTTAGTATAACACAAAAGACTTAATCTGTTTCGGGAAAAAATCCCGAGTAAAAGGGGAATTTAGTCTCATGCAGAATTTATTTTATGGAACTATAATCTACATATGATTATAGAAGAATTATTTGCACTTTTTACTACTAATTTTTCAAATTATAAATCAGACATTTACAACGAGTTTTCTCTTCAGCATGAATTGGGAATTTTTTTGCGAGACAATCTTAAAGATAAGGGCTACAAAGTTCAGTTTGAACGGAATGTGGCGGACTTAGCGGAGATTATTGATGGAACTCCTGTAATTGGAAGTAAAACAGATTTTGTAAAAAAAGAAATTGATATCGTCATCTGGAATGAAGAAAACCTTACAGAACAGTATGCAATTGAACTTAAATATCCGGTAAACGGTGAATACCCAAACCAGATGTTCAAGTTTGCAGAAGATATTTCCTTTATGGAACAGGTTAAGGAAAAACTTAAATTTACGGCGACCTATGTTTTTACCATGGTAAAGCAGGATGGATTTTATGATGCCAAAAACAAAACCGATGGCATCTATGCCTTTTTCCGCGGACCAAATCCAAGGCAACTTACAGGCAAAATAGAAAATCCCAAGAAGAATGGCGAAAAAAATACAACCATCACCATAAAGAAGAGGTACAGGATTAAGTGGGAAACTTTCAAAAAAGTCGGTGATTCCCAGCTTAGATATTATTTTCTTTCAATTTAATTTGTGGAGATTATGAAAATGCAGGAACTGACAGGAACAATTCAATTCAAGACCTTTGCAGAAGGAACTAAAAGCGAAAGTTCACGCCCATTCCTCTGCCTTGAAAACGGAAGCCAGATTCTTCTATATAAAAAGAATGACAATCCATTTGAAAATAATGCCTTTAACGGATTTGACGGTGCAAATGTAACTGTAAAAGGTGAATTTATAAACGGCGTAATTGAAGTTGAAGGAATCAATTGCCCTGCAACATCTACGCTGGAAGGAGGCGAATAATGGCATTCTGCGAAGACTGTGGCTCGCCTTTGACACCGGGCGTAATATTCTGCGAAAACTGCGGAGCAAAAATTTCTTCCGCCAAGATTGATGAAACAGGCAGCGGCAGAAAAATCACCGAGCACGGAATAATCTACACTAACCTAAAGCTGCTTTCAGAAAAAAGCGGAAAACCGGCAGAGGAATTAAAATCCATTGTTGCAGGGTTCATAAGTGATACGGAAAATCGTGGCGTGGGCTATGAACTCGTTGATGTTTCAGAAAAATTATCTGAGGCTGGAAAAGTTCGAGAACATATTGAAATCATAAAACCTCTGGTAGAAAAAAAACATCCCAAGTATCTTTTTATCCTCGGTTCATACAATGTAATTCCAAGCATCACCTGGGAAAATTTTGCCAGCGACCGTTCATCAGATTCTGATGTAACAAGCGACCTGCCCTTTGCAACTCTTGATGCAACATCTCCTTTTGACGGAACTGATTACGATTTTGATGACTGTCTTAGGGTCGGCCGACTTCCAACAGTTGATTTTGAAAATTACTTTGCAAACCTTAATGCCGTTTGTGGCAAAGTTGAGCAGATTAAAACCTTTAGCCTTAGTGCGGAAGTCTGGCAGAACGAAACAAAAGATATCTATAAAGATTTTGCGGCAGGGCCTGCAGTAATGACTTCTCCGGAAGTTTCTATGAACAGTGTTCAGAATGTTTTACCTTCAGATTCGAACCTGCTGCTATTTAACCTTCATGGAAGCCGGCAGACTGAATACTGGTATGGCCAGCGAGGCAGCTCTTATCCAGAGGCTATGTCCCACAATTCACTTGATGGAATTTCTTCTCCATATTTTCTAGCGGTGGAAGCCTGCTACGGTGCCTATTACGAAGGCAGAACTAAAGAAAATTCCGTATTGCTGAATGCCCTGAACGGAAAGTGCGTAACATTCCTGGGTTCGTCACGAATTGCATTTGGAACTCCAAGTCCAAAGGGAAGCTGTGCAGATGTAATTTGCGGCGAGTTTCTGAAGGGGCTTAAGGAAAACATGAGTGCAGGAGATGCATTAAACAAGGCACGCAAGGTCCTTCAAAACGGCAGGTGTTCTGCAGAAGACATAAAGACTCTGGCAGAGTTTGCACTGTACGGCGACCCGAGCGCAAGAATGAAAGGTGAACCTGCAAAGGGAAAAGGACTTTTTGGCGGAAAGCTTTTTGGCCAGGACAGCACAGGCAGTTTTGCAAAGGGAATCCGTATTCAGCTTCCAGATGTAAGAAATGCGGTACGTCTTGAACTTACGGAAGTTGATAAAAAGATAGAACAAACTGTAGAAAGTTTTGTTCATTCAAAACATTCAGATTTGATGAACCTAAAGCCAAGATATTACAGGAACAGCAGAACGCAGGATTTAAATGCAGTGTTCGAAAGTCCATGTGATATCGGAATGAAAATTGTAAATGTCCAGCTGGATAGAAATGGTCAGATCCAGCAGATGATTGAAAGCAAATAAATGTCATGGACTGTTTTAAAAGAAAGAATCTTAGTGTCATCCCGAACTGGAGCAATTCGGTCATCCCGAACTTGATTCGGGATCTCTACACAATTTCTGGTGTAGATGCTGAAACAAGTTCAGCATGACAGAACTTTTTAGATAGTCCCGACGGAAAGGAGAAAACAT
>JAZLGN010000055.1:0-41259 GCA_045616325.1 Treponema sp. | reverse complement strand
TCAAGATTATTGAAATAAATCCTTTCTGCATTCAATTCATTCATAAAAGCCCCCTTAGCATCGCTGCTTATGTTTTTAGTATAGTTTTAAGCTGTGACACTTAAGGGGATAGTTGTGTCATAATTTTATCATTGCATCTTCTAGTTTTACCTCATATTCCACAAACTGATTGTCCCTGCAGTACAAGAGTTTTGCCCCATTGTCAGGAACTTTTTCATAATCATTTGCAATTTCCCTATCCAAAAAAAGCCATGCGTCAACAATTCGAGTAACAGCAACATCTTTCCTAAACATATCCAGGGAATTCGGCTCACAATTCTCCTGAAGATCCATCAAAGCCACAACAGCAATATCCTGCATCTGTGCAGTGTTTTTATACTGCAAAAGTACCTTCGACATAGACTGACTACCCTTCACAACTTCATCCAGAAAATCATAGCTGTCTATAAGAATGAATCTGACATGATTTTTCTCCACCATTTTTTTTACCGCCTCTTCAATCTGGGAAAAACTGCCATTTGGAAAATCTTCTATATATATTGGACTTTCCCTTAATTTCTGAACCGCCCTGTCCAGTTTTTCTATATCCCTTTCATTTAGAAAACCATTGAGCAGCTTGTGATACTTTATTCCAGACTCATAGCTTAAAAGTCGAAGCATCAACTGGTTACCGAAAAAAGTACCGGTAGTAATTACGACAGCCGGGATAGACCTTTCCACTGCAATGTTTCTGAAAATGCTGTAAGCCAATGCCGATTTCCCTACCCCTGGTTTTGCACCAACTACTACAAGTTCACCCTTTTTTAAAGTAATTCCAAAAAATCCCGTGTCGAATGTATTCGTGTTCATATTTGTCCTGGGCATAATTTTCCTACAACACCAGCTTTATTCCGGCATGATCAATCGGTACAGCAAAAGCCAATGTGATGCCTGACTTTTCAAGAACAGTCATGATGGTTTCTACAATCTTTAAATTTTCTGCGTTCTTCATGCCGAATAATATAGTCAGATGTCACAAATTTGTTTCTAATTTTTTTTCATTCTTTTTGATCCAACCAATTCTACTTGTTTGCGCAAGGGATAGTAGTGGCGGCGAAGCCGTTGTTTTGCCATGCAAAACAATGAAGGTAGCGAAGCGGACGGAACCACGAATAGCCCGACCCGACAGGGGTGCGCCCAAAAAAATCAATTGATTATTCAGATTCTAAACTTTTACAAGGCAATTCATTGGATTTCTTACTTTTCCTGAATTTCCTTGCCGGTCATATGCTCAATTAAAATCTCAAACATCTGCATCGCCATTCCAGACCTTGCAATTTCTTCTTCTATGAGATTTGAATCAGGAAAATATTTTCCTGCCATTTTCCTGCATAAATCAAAGGCTTCTTCCCCATCCGGAATCATGCGGCATCGTCCAAAAACCACAACGCTTTGCATGAATGGCGCCCATGCTTCCTTCTTTATGGATTCGTTTCCGTATACGGTAAAGCAAACCTTATCATCAGCCTTTATGGAATCATACTTGTGGCCTGCCTTTGCCCCATGAAAATAAATCTTTCCGGCTGCTTCATCATAGATATAATTAATCGGAATTGCATAGGGATATCCATCATCGCCATTTACGGCAAGAACCCCACGCCTTGATGTCTTAAGAAGATCCTTTGCAAGCTCAATGCTTATCTCCTTGTTTTTTCTTCTCATCGGTCTAAACATAGCACCTCCTGCCAACAGGATTCATTCTAGCATTATTCTTCTTGAAATGTTAATACAGACAGGACGATCTGCTGATGAAGACTGCGGTACAACTGTATTTATTGAGCTACCACGACTGTACGAACAACCCTGAAACCATAGTAGGTGTTACAAGTATATGGGGAGAGATTGGCTCGTTGAGCGATTGCACAGTATGAGTCGCCACGTCCCCAGGAACCACCGCGAGTTACACGGTCAGAACCGGAAGCAGGCCCCGTCTTTCCATATGCAGATTTAAGAGGAGTTTCATACCAGTCCCAGCACAATTCCCAGACATTGCCAGACATATCATACAGTCCATAACCGTTTGCATTTTTTGTTTTTACTTCTCTTGTACCTTTAACGCCCCCGGTTATATTTGAATTTGATTGATACCAAGCTACATCATCTACGGTGTTGCTTCCGGCATAGGTGTAATTCTGTCCGCCACGGGCAAGCCATTCCCATTCTGCTTCCGTAGGCAGACGATAACCGTTTGCATTAAAATTGCAGGTTGCAGAATTCCATTTTGCATCATTTGCATTTGTTGGAACTGCGCTGAATTCAAGAGATTCCCAGTCTGTTATGTCTTCCACCGAATAGCATGGCGTAAGACCTTCTGCCAGTGATAACTTGTTACAGTAGGTAATGGCGGCATACCAGTTTGTATAGTTTACAGGATTGTTAAGTACAGCTTCGCCCGTAAGTTCATTTCCATCCTTGTCATAGGCTGTTGCTTGGCTTGGATCGTTTTCCATTATTGCCTTGAACTCGCCCCTTGTAACTTCGTGGTCACATGCAATCAGGGTTGGAATCGTAAGCTGTCTTCCTCCTATAAACACTTTTGAAGTCGGAACCCATGTCTCCGTGCCTGTGAGTGTAATTCCATCGACCCTTACAAATCCTTCCGGAACTGGAATATTATCATCCTGCCCCATGAACCTCACTTCTATGATAACTGAAGTTGATTCCCCGGCCCTTACTTCAACCCTCTCAGATTCACCATGGGCAATTTTTGCATCACCGGCAGCAAAACCTGAAACTGCAATTTTATAGGTTCCACTTTCCAGGCCAGTAAATACCGCTTTCATTTCACCATTGGCAACATCAACCCTTATATCATCCTGAACCTTGGGGTCTATGGAAACTGCAAAATAGGAAAGGTCATTTTCTGTATACTTTACACCCCTGCCCTGACTTACGGAATCAAAACATATTTTTATGGAAGAAGTCTTGTCCGAATCCCTGTCACTGAAAAGAAAACTGCAGGAAACAAGAAAGAAAGACAAAATCAAGGACAGAAGACAAAAAGTTATTTTAAATTCCCGATTAATTTCTACCATGTCTCTCATAAAGCACCTCCTGTATTGCATAAACCTAATATCTACTCTCTGCCATTTCATGGATTTTCTGTTTCCAGTCCCTTACAAGTTTTTCAGGCTCAAGAGGCTTAACCTCCGCATTTACTATTATATATCCATAAGCATTAAGTGCAAAGAGAAAACGATTTTTATGCATGTTTCGGCAAGCAGTTTTTTGATAACTTTTTCCGAAATTGACCCATATTATTTTCAAAGGAGATACATCAGGAACTACGAAATCAGAAAACTTCAGGAACACGGTAGAGTTATCGATCAATTTGAAAGTGCAATAAAAGTCTTCATGGAATGCACAAGTCTTCTGAACAAGACAAGCAGGCTTTCTAAAGTCCTTAAAAGGGAAATTCAGGATCTTGAAGCAAAAAAGCTGCTGTTACCAATCACAGAAACTCTTTCCGATCGAATGAAATTTGCCGACTGCAATCTGCCATATTCCTACGAACAGGATGAAAAGGTTGGAAGTTTAATGCGCAGATATGATGCCGTTGATGAAAAACTAGTCAACCTGCACAGGGTTCTTTTGGCTGCTGAAAAACCCATGTTTTCTTCTATTTATAAATGCAACCGTCTTTGAATCAGGAAGCGACTATTTTCCAGACCAGGAGCTAAATCTTTCCAAAAAAAACTGTTGTCCCAAAACTAGCATCTAACCGCGGCTCATCCCCCTTCGGGGGACTGCTTCGAAGGGGATACAATCCTATGTGGAGAAATGAAAAAGATGTTTCGCAAATTTAAAAATTGTTTAATTTTGCGAAATAAGATATAATTATGGACATGAAACTTATTAAACGCAAACTGTATCTTCAAAAATTACTAAATGTTATTGGAACTCCAGACATAAAAGTAATTACTGGAATACGCCGTTCTGGAAAATCTAAATTGATGGATGCTTTTATTTCGCAAATTCAAAAAAATAATAAAAATGCGAACTGAATATCTTTGCAGAAGTTTCCTGTTTTATCCAATCAAGCGCTACGACATTAAAGGAAAAAAATATCGGAAATCGGACAAAAAATATTATCTGGCAGATGCAGGCTTGCGTTATGCAATTCTCGGAACAAAAAACGCTGACTATGGCCATATTTACGAAAATATTGTAGCTCTGGAACTTTTACGTCGAGGCTATGAAGTTTATGTCGGAAACCTTTACGACAAGGAAATTGATTTTGTTGCAATAAAAAACGGGAGCAAAACCTATTTTCAGGTAAGCGACGATATTTCAAGACCAGAAACCTTTGACCGAGAAATCCGCCCGCTTCTTTCGGTAAAGGACGCCTACCCCAAAATTCTTCTGGCCCGCACAAAGCACGCAGAATCCCAGCACGAGGGAATAAAAATCATAGACATTGCCCAATGGCTCGCTTTGGAAGAATAATTTTAGCAGACAGGGAACTAACATTTCATATACGAAATTAATTCTCAAATTTTAAGAACCCAGCCAAGGGATTGTAAGGGCGGCGAAGCCGTTGTTTGCGAAGCAAACAATAGAGCGCTTTGTCGCGGAACCCTGGAAAGCCCGGTTTTTGCAGCCGGCAGGATGCAAAAATGGCCCCATAACCATTACATATTGAACTAAAAATCTAGAATTCTTCTTATGATGTCTAGAATAATAGACAGGTACAGGGGTAAAATTCACGCTTTTTCTTCCACTTTTTGCATTTTTCTTCAATAGACTAAAGGTTATCACAGTGGTATTATCTTCCGCATGCAAAAAACACGAGATCTGACAGCTGGCCCCCTTGGACGCAGCATATTTTTCTACAGCCTGCCCCTGGTGTTCACCCACCTGCTTGAAATGCTGTTTAACATAACCGACATGATTATTGCCGGAAAGTACGCAGGTGACAGGGCACTTGGCGCAATCGGTTCCACACCACAGATGATGTTCTTCTGCATGGGGTTCCTCATGGGAATGGGCGGCGCAGTCAATGCCATAGCAGCCTACTGCATCGGTGGTAAAAAGGCGGTTGACCTTGAGCAAACGGTCCATACGGGAGCAATCATTTCGCTTTTAGCAGGCCTTTTCTTCTATATATTGGCACTTTTCCTGGGACGCCCCGTTCTTTTACTGCTGAACACAAAGGCCGAGCTTTTTGAAGACGCACTGCTTTACTTTCGCATCTGCAGCCTTGGTTTTATTGCCATGGGAATCTATAACTGGGGCAACGGAATCCTGTCTGCTGCCGGAGACACCAAATCTCCCCTGGTGTACCTTGCCATTTCCGGGGGAATCAACGTAATCCTGAACATTGTGTTCATTGTGGCATTCAAGATGACCGTGGATGGAGTGGCATGGGCCACTGTCATAAGCCAGTTTACGGGTGCAGTCATGGTGACAGCCAGGCTCATGAAGGAAAAGGGAGAATTTGCATTCAGCTTTGGCAACCTGAGGCTTAACAGGGGAAAGGCACTGCAGATCCTCAAGCTTGGGGTTCCTTCCGGAATGCAGAATGCCATCTTTGCCTTTGCCAATTCATTCCTGCAGGCAGCGGTAAATTCCTTTGAAAGCGCCCTGGTTGTGGCAAATTCTGCAGCAATCAACGCCGACAACGTCCTTTACAGCGTAATGTCTGCCTTTTACGTTGCATGCGGCAGCTTTATCGGGCAAAATTACGGTGCCGGAAACAAGAAGCGCCTTTTGCACTCGTATTTTGTATGTATTGGATTTGCACTTCTTGCAGCCTGGATCCTCGGGGGAACCTTTATCCTCTTTGGCAGGCAGATTATGACCATGTTTTCTTCCAGCCCAAGGGTCATCGAGCTGGGACAGTACAGGATTGCCATACTCGCCTGTTCCATCTGGATTGCAGCCTTCATGGACGGAACAACTGCGGCAAGTCGCGGCCTTGGGCACACCCTGATTCCAACGGCAATCATAATCATGGGGAGCTGCATCTTCAGGATCATCTGGATCTTTACGGTTTTTGCAAGATTCCATACGATCCTGGTGCTTTTCATGGTTTTTCCGGTTTCCTGGATCATTACGGGAGCTGCAGAAATCGCCTATTTCTTCATCCTGTACCGGAAAATTGCCCTACAAAAACAGTAGTTACACGGCAGCCCTTGGATTTTCCTCTTCCTCGGCAATATTCCTTGCGGCATAGCTGTAAAGAACCTGGGCCACGTCATAGATCGGCTTCTTAACGTTGAGGCCCATGGCACCGGCAAAGTCCAGGGATGACTGAACCGCCTTTGGATTCCACAGGGAAGCATTTTCCAGGTTTACGAACACGGCCTGTTCAGCCTGGGCAATTGCACTGATGTGGTTGTTCATTGCGGCAATTGTCGAATCCTTTGCCGAATTGTTGATGGAAACCAGTGCAAGACGGCACTTGCTGTTGCATGCCCTGATTGCAGCGATGAATTCAAGGTAAATGGTGTCAAAATTCGACGGATTTGCCTTGAAAAGCTCCCTGTCTTCCTTTCCAAGCTGAATGATGATGCCGTCTGAATTGAGGGACGCAACGTATTTTTCAAAGTATTCCCTTGCATTCCTGATGGAAAGTGCAAATGAACTTCTGTTGATGAGTTCAAAGTTAAAGTCCTGGCCGATTTTCTTGGCAGGAATGTCCTTTGCATAAGTTCCCCCCAGGAGAGCGATATTGTATTTTCTTGAAGGCTCTTCCCTATCAGTTACAATATGTTCCTCATGGGCATAGAGTACGGCAACACCGTTGCTAGCAGCGCTGTTAACACCGTTACTTTTTGCTTCAGCAGCGGCTGTAACCTCGCGTTTTTTGTCCAGGGCGCAGTTCCTGAAGTAAACCAATACATTTGTAAAGACGATGACAAGATTCAGCAGGTAAACGCCAAGAACGTAATTGAACTGCTGGTTTATGACTTTTGCACTGATTCCAAGGACATAACCGGTGATGATGAGACAGATGAATGCAAGGCTTGTGCTTTTTGCAGTCCCTGCCCTGTATGCCTTTACGACATTAATGGGCCAGGAAAAACCAAAACATACCAACATGCCTGCTTCGAAAAGATGTGCTAAATTCATTTTTTAACCTCGTTAATTTATAAGTATTCCGTGCTTTCGCAACTGGGTCACATCATAGCGAAAAACAAAAACCGTTCAATTTTTTGTAAGATAAAAAAACTTTTCCCAAGGAATTCCATTTTTTTTACTTTCATAAGCCCGACTGTTTTCAATTAAAGTGCTATAATTCCCCACATGAAAAAAAACAAGGGAAACCTCAGCCACCTGCGCAAGGAAATCACCAGGGCCCAGCTTGCCCTGATCATTTCCATCACCCTCTTCCTGAGTGCAGGCGGAATGATCATAAACATAAATTCCAACAGCAGGGATTTTAACCAAACGTTAGGTAACACATCGGAACTGATCACCAGGCTTTACGGATTCATCAAGACAATGTCACCGCAGGACCTGGCAGTTTACATGGACGACACGGCTTCTTCCATCTCCAACGTTGACATCATTTCCATCGTCAACAAAAACAACATCAGGGTCTACCACACGAACCACAGCCTCATGGGTTCAATCTACAACGGCACCCACCCGGACTTTTCCAATCCTTCCACAAATTATTTTACGGAAGACAGCAATGGTCCCTCCGGCCCACAGCGGCGCACCTACTCCGTCATCTATGACAGCCTTGGAAATTACGACGGCTTTATCATGACCATTGCCTTAAAGACTTCCATGCGGAACGTGACAAAACACACTGTCCTTCTTTTTGCAGTGGTGACCATCGTGGCCATCATAATCGAGCTTGTCATCTGCACCACAATCTCAAAAAAAATCAAGAAGGAATTCCTGAGCTTTACGGAAGACTTTGAGGGAACGAAATTCCTTGTTGACTCCATGAGGGCAAACAACCATGACTTTACGAACAAGCTACATGTAATCCTGGGCCTGATCCAGATTGGCGAATATGAAAAGGCACAGAGCTACATCCAGAACATTTCCATCATCCAGCGAGAGACTGTTTCCTATGTAATGCACAACATCGAAAATTCTTCCCTGGCCGCACTGCTCATTGGAAAAATTGCAAGGGCCAGCGAGTGCAATGTAAAATTCCAGTTCAGGGAAAATTCAAGGTACAGCGAGCAGGACATTACGATACCTTCCGAGGCCCTGGTCACCATCACCGGAAACCTTGTGGACAATGCCCTGGATTCAATGAACACCAGTTCCAACGAGAACAAGATTCTGACTGTTGGAATCTTTACGAAACCTGGGAAAATGCTTCTTACTGTCCAGGATACGGGACACGGAATCCCCGAGGGATTTAAGGAAAAGATTTTTGAAAACGGATTTTCTACAAAAGGCGAAGGCCGCGGTGTCGGGCTGTACCATACGAGCCAGCTTGTAAAATCCATGGGAGGAGAAATTTTTGTCGAGTCCCAGGTTGGAACCGGAGTCTGTTTTACGGTAATATTGAAAAAGTAGGAATTGAAGATGTCGTATAAAGTTCTTGTTGTTGACGATGATCCCATGGTTGCAGATATCAACAGGCACTATGTTGAAAAGAACAGCCTGTTTTCCGTCAAGGCCCTTGCCCGAAACGGGGAGGAAGCAATACAGTTCCTTGAAGACAATCCGGTGGATCTGATCATCCTTGACGTGTTCATGCCGGTAATGGATGGAATTGAAACGCTAAAGAACATCCGCTACAAGAAATTCAAGTCCGAAGTAATCATGGTTACGGCGGCCAACGATACAACCACCCTTGAACAGACAATGCACCTTGGGGTCCTGGACTATCTTGTTAAGCCCTTCACCCTTGAACGGCTCCAGGTATCACTGGAAAAATTCATTTCAAAGTACAGGTTCCTCAATGAGAACACGCTGCTCGACCAGAACAAGATCGACAGCCTGATTTCAAGTCCGGTTAAGCCTGAACATGAGGAACTTCCAAAGGGAATCCAAAGGAAAACCCTGGACATAATCCTTGAGTGCTTTAAGGCATCCTCTTCCTGGTTTACAGTTGACATGATCTCGGATAGAATCGGCATATCCATCGTTACAATACGCCGCTACCTGAATTTCCTGGTGAACAAGAGAATCCTTGAAGAAACCATCAACTACGAGACAGGCGGACACCCTTCCGTTTTATACAGAAAAAAATAAGGGCTGTCTTATAAGTTAGAATCTTAATGCCATTCCGAACTCAATAGCCTTCTACGGCTACGCACGGAATCTGCACTAAATTTAGTGTTGAGATCCCGAATCAAGTTCGGGATGACAGAACTTATAGGACAGTCCCGGTTAAATATTTTAGTCGCTGAACAGTGCCGTAGAAAGATAGCGGTCACCAGTGTCAGGAAGAAGGACAACAATGTTCTTTCCCTTGCTTTCAGGGCGCTTTGCAATTTCAATGGCAGCCCACAATGCAGCACCGGAGGAAATTCCAACAAGGACACCTTCCTTCTTTCCAAGAAGCTTTCCGGTTGCAAAGGCATCACCATCAGCAACCTTCACGATTTCATCATAAATCTTAGTGTCAAGGACATCCGGAATGAACCCTGCACCGATTCCCTGAATCTTGTGTGGGCCTGCGTTTCCTGTCGAAAGAACTGGAGAACCTGCAGGTTCAATTGCAGCAACCTTCACTTCTGCATTCTTTGACTTAAGGAATTTTCCAACTCCTGTCACGGTTCCACCGGTACCAACACCGGCAACAAACCAGTCAACCTTTCCGTCTGTATCTTCCCAGATTTCAGGACCAGTTGTCTCGATGTGAGCCTGTGGATTTGATGGATTTACAAACTGACCCGGGATGAAGGAATCAGGGATTTCCTTTGCAAGTTCTTCTGCCTTTGCAATGGCGCCCTTCATTCCCTTTGCACCTTCCGTAAGAACAAGTTCTGCACCGTATGCCTTGAGAATCTGGCGGCGTTCAACAGACATTGTTTCTGGCATTACGATGATTATCCTGTATCCGCGGGCTGTTGCAACGCTTGCAAGTCCAATGCCCGTGTTTCCGGAAGTTGGTTCAATGATTACAGAACCGGCCTTAAGCTTGCCGCTTGCTTCTGCATCATCAATCATCTTTCTTGCAACGCGATCCTTTACGGATCCTGCAGGATTGAAATATTCAAGCTTTGCATAAAGCTTTGCCTCAAGGTTGAATTCCTTTTCTATGTTTGACAATTCCAAAAGCGGTGTGTGACCAATCAACTGGTCAACTGATGTAAATATTCTTGCCATGGTTTTACTCCTCTCCTCCATTATACAAGGCAATTTAATTGCGTCAAAGGCCTGACTAAGGTCGGCAATGATGCCTTCTCTTATATTTAAATACCTATCCGTTAAGTAGGTTTATACAGTATTTATAACTCCTAATTCCTATTTAGTCAATAGGTTTTAGGGGTTCGCATTTTTTTGAATTGGAGTCAACCTGGATTCGCCACAAAATCAGCACCTATGACATTAGTCCATGCCAAACAATGATGGGGAGCAACTGTCTAATCCGTTCAGCACTTCCTTAAAAAATATTCCATTATCCGGGTGTCGTCATCGAGTTCCGGGTGAAAGGAAAGGCCAACCTGGTTACCCCACTCTACGGCAACAATCCTTCCTTCAATGCAGGCCATGACATTAACGTCCTTGCCCGTACTGACGATTACCGGCGCCCTGATGAAAGTCATGGGAACATTTTCAAATTCACCAAAAGCTGCTTCTGTCCTAAAGCTGCCAAGCTGACGGCCATAGGCATTTCGCCGCACGGTGACTGGAAGCGTTCCAAAATACCGGGCACTGTCATTACTGATTTCCTGGCTCAGAAGAATTAGGCCTGCACAAGTTGCAAGAACCGGAAGCCCTCCCCCAATCATTTCCCTTAGGGAATCAAACATTCCGAGTTCCCGTATAAGCTTACCCTGAACCGTGCTTTCTCCACCGGGAAGAACCAGGCCGTCAAGACTTCCTATGTCACCACGCGAACGAAGCTCCACAGTATCGCAGCCAAGTTCCCTGAGCCTGTTCTCATGTTCAATGAATGCTCCCTGAACGGCAAGAACCCCTATCTTCATCACTTGCCCCTTTCTTCCATGATGAGCTTGATTTCATCTTCGTTGATTCCAACCATGGCTTGACCAAGGTCTTCCGAAAGCTGGGCAATAAGTTTTGCATCCGTATAGTTCGTTACGGCCTTGACGATTGCAGAAGCACGCTTTGCAGGATCTCCTGACTTGAAGATTCCAGAACCGACGAAAACACCTTCTGCACCAAGCTGCATCATCAAGGCTGCATCTGCAGGAGTTGCAACTCCCCCGGCTGCAAAGTTCACGACAGGAAGCTTCCTGTTTTCATGCACATACTGAACAAGTTCAAATGGAACCTGAAGGCTTTTTGCTGCCTCAAAAAGTTCGTCCTTCCTCATTGAGGAAATTCTTGCAATCTCGGAATTCATCTTGCGCATGTGGCGCACAGCCTGGATTATGTCACCGGTTCCAGGTTCACCCTTTGTCCTTATCATGGATGCACCTTCATTAATCCTGCGCAATGCTTCTCCCAGGTCCCTTGCACCGCAAACGAAAGGAACCTTGAATTCCCTCTTGTTAATATGGTAAACGTCGTCAGCCGGAGAAAGAACTTCCGATTCATCAATGTAGTCGATTTCAATTGCTTCAAGAATCTGTGCTTCAACAAAATGACCGATACGGCACTTTGCCATGACCGGAATGCTGACTGCTTCCTGAATTCCCTTGATCATCTTTGGATCGCTCATCCTTGAGATTCCACCTGCAGCACGAATGTCTGCCGGAATTCTTTCCAGTGCCATGACGGCGCATGCTCCTGCAGCTTCTGCAATCCTTGCCTGCTCCGGTGTCGTTACATCCATGATGACTCCGCCTTTAAGCATCTGGGCAAGCCCCTTGTTCAATTCATACTGTGTGTCCTTCATTTTCTCTTCTCCCTTAAATTCGATTTACAGGTAATTTACGTTTATACCCTTGAAATAATGCAAAATTACTGATATTAAATAAATGTTCAAATTGAAATAAAATTAGATGCCAGAAGGAATTCGCGAAAAAATGCTCACATACGATTTTTCAAACATTTCAGGGCCGATTTACAAGGAACTGTACCAAAAAATCAGGCAGGACATACTTAAGGGCAAAATCAAGACCGGGGAAAAGCTTCCTTCAAAGAGAACCCTGGCACAAAACCTTGGGATTAGCACCATTACGGTTGAAAACGCCTATGACCAGTTGATCAGCGAAGGCTACCTTTTTAGCGAGCAGAAGAAAGGATATTTTGTCAGTGACATAAAGAACCTTGCAAAACCCAACGTCATGCAAAAGCCTGAACTCAACATCATCACCAGCAGGAAAAAAAACTGGAACTTCGACTTTTCTTCCAACAATGTGGAGACAAAGAACTTTCCATTTTCCATCTGGGCAAAGCTAAGCCGGGAAGTTCTTTCGGAGATGCAGGATGAAGTGCTCCAGGTTTCCCCAAGTTCCGGAACGGAAGCCCTCAGAAACGCCATTGCAAAGCACCTTCTTTCCTTCCGCGGAATGGCAGTTGACCCAAACCAGATCATCATCGGTGCCGGTACGGAAAACCTTTACGAAATTCTGATCAAGCTTATTGGAAGCAGCAAGACCTTCTGCATAGAAAACCCGGGCTACACAAAAATCCGCAAGGTCTACGCAATAAACAGGGTCAAGCACGTTTTTGCAGACCTCGATGAATGCGGAATCAAGATCCAGGAACTGAGGGAATCAAGGGCGGACATTGCACACATTAGCCCAAACCACCACTTTCCCACTGGAATAACAATGCCTGCATCACGGCGCTACGAAATCCTTGGGTGGGCAAATGAAAGAAAGGACAGGTACATAATCGAAGACGACTACGACAGCGAGTTCCGCCAGAACGGGAACCCCATTCCTACCCTGCAAAGCATCGATGCCTTTGAAAAGGTAATCTACATGAACACCTTCTCAAAGTCCCTTGCATCGACAATCCGAATCAGCTACATGGTTCTTCCGGAACATCTGGCAAACCTGTACTACCAGACCCTTGACTTCTATTCATGCCCAGTGCCAACCTTTGAACAGTACACCCTTTCAAAATTCATTGACGGCGGTTATTTTGAAAAGCACATAAACCGCATGAGACTATATTACAGAAGAAAGCGACTGACGGTCCTGAACATCCTGCACAAGAACCTGTCTGAGGAAGAATGTTCAATCATAGAAAGCGATTCAGGACTGCACCTGATATTAAGGCTCAACAGCCAGATCAGCGATGACAGCCTTAAGAGGTCCCTATCCGAAAAAGGAATAAACATAAACATGCTCTCGGAATATTACCAGCTAAAAAAGGAAGAACTCCAGCACATGTTCATGCTGAACTATTCCAACATCAACCTGGAAAAATTTGAGCAGGCAATAAAAACATTAAGGAAAACAATTTCAAGAGGGAAGGAATAAAATCAATTCCCCTGCCCTATCTGCGCCAGACCCTGTGACGCCAGCAGGAATACTAAAATCAAGTAAACAAGGGGAAAAGTTCTGCCTGTATTCTTACTTGATTCTGTCGTTTATCTTTCTTGCGATGTATACGAATGGTGTGTCCGCCAGGGATGTTACCACAAAAATTACATAGCACGAAATAATGATGTTAAGGATGGTACCTGCACTGTGAATTCCGGCAAATGCGGCAATGTTGAACAGAACAGTGTTTATCAGCTGGCTTATGAGTGTTGAACCATTGTTGCGGAGCCACAGGAATTTCTTTGCGTCACCAAAACGCTTTGTCGTAATGTCCCACCACTTGTGATAGAGCCAAACGTCAAACAACTGGCATACTACATATACTCCGATTCCTGCAAGCATGAGGCGTGGAGTGTTTGAAAAGATTGTCCTGAAGCTGTCCATTGCAAAGTCATTTTCATTTGGAATGTACAAAAGCCAGCTCTGGCTGATGATCATGAATATGACGCTGGTTGCAATTCCAAGGTAAACCGTTGTCTTTGCAGTTTTCTTTCCGTAGATTTCAGATGCAATGTCACTGACAAGGAACATGCTGGCAAAAAGAATGTTTCCCAATGTCATTTCCATTCCAAAGGCATTTACAATAATTAAAACTTCGATGTTGGCTGCAATTGTTCCGACTACTGTCATGAGGTAAAGCCCCTTTTCCCTGAAGATGGCAAAGGATGCAATTACCATTCCATAAATTACAAAGATAGATGCAATAAGAAGTAATTCATTTGTCATTTAATTATGTTTCTCCTAGTTTTGTTTTAAGACAGGATGGATTTCGAACTGTCTATGGCATCGGATTATAGTGCAAGGCCTGTTGTTTGTAAAGTTGGCAGGAGGAATAAATCGAATTAATCCACCCAGGGATCAGTTGGACCTTCCACGCGCTCCATAATATTAGGGCAAATGATTTCCGTGGCCATAACATCAACCTTTGCAGGATCCAGAATCAGCTGACCGATTTCATCGCACCTGATTATTCCACTGCCCGGGTTCTTTACGCTGTCAATCCTGCCCTTCACTTCTGCATCGATGTTTGTGCAGTATTCAAAACTAAGGTCCGTTTTTGTAAAGGTGCAGTTTACAAGCTTTAGGCCATCGATGTAGCAAAAGCCCTGGTTGCTTTCAATCTGACAGTTTACAAAAGTCAGGTTCCTTGAATTCCATCCAATATATTCACCGATGATTACTGAATCATAAACCGTAACATTTTCGCAGTTCCAGAATGAATCCTTGCTGACGAGCCTTGAGTTTCTTACCTCTATGTTTTTTCCACCGTCAAAGAAATAGTTTCCTTCAAGGTCAAGGCCGTCACACTTCATGTTGGTGGAATTCATGGCAAAGTAGTCGCCGACAGCCTTTACGTTTTTAAGCTCGATGCCGTCACAAGTCCACAATGTTTCCTGGGCATTCTTGAATTCAACATCTTCCAGCCTTACATTCCTGCAGCGCCTGAATTCCTTTGGGGCATCTATGATTACGTTCCTGAACTCGATGTCGTTGGTGTACCAGATTCCGGACTTACCCAATTCATAAAAACGGGAGTCCTCAACCTTCACGCTGCCAGAATACCAGAGGGGATACTTGTACCTAAAGGAAGTATTTTTTATCTCCACGTTCCTTGACTGCTTTAAAGGCGATTCCCCTGGGCCGTCAAATTCACAGTCAGCCACACGCAAATCCTTTCCATCAAAAAGCGCCCTTTCCTGGGTAAAAAATTTATTCTTAATCTCCTGCATTGCTGATTCCCCTTCTCCTGAAAAAAAAATTATCCTATAAACGACTTCAATCGTGACAGTGCATCCTGAACAATGGCCCTGGACGTGGCAAGATTTATCCTCACGAAATTCTCACCGCCTGCTCCGTAATGACTACCTGCATTTATGTAAAGTCCAGTTTCCTTCCTCAGCCTTTGCGCAAAATCATCGCCCGACATTCCGGTTGCAGAAACATCAACCCACATGAGGTAGGTTGCATCTGAAGCCACAACCTTCAGCCCGGGAAGTTCCTGCTGAATGAAGTCCTGTACATAGCGACGGTTTTCCCACACATATTCCAAAAGTTCATCAAGCCATGGAGCGCACCTTGTATAGGCAGAAACCGCAGCCTGAACTGCAAAGGCATTTGGTTCACCGCATTCATCGGTGTTTAATCCGCGCCATACCTTGTGCCTTAGGTTTATATTTGGAACAACAACAGCCGCAGTAGAAAGGCCTGCAATGTTGAAGGTCTTTGTTGGTGCCACGGCCATGATGCAGTTGTCCCTGCACTTTTCGCTTGCACTTGCAAAAGGAACATAGTGCTTTCCTGGTTCCGTAAGGTCGCAATGGATTTCATCACTGAACACGATAACATTATGGGCACTGCAAAGTTCCCCGATTCTTGCAAGGGTTTCCCTTGGCCAGATTTTTCCCACAGGGTTTTGGGGATTGCACAAAATCATCATGGTTGTCTGTGGGTCACTCAGCTTTGATTCAAGATCATCAAAATCAATTTCGTAATTGCTTCCGTCATACTTAAGCTGGCACTGAACCGGATTGCGTCCGTTATTCACTATTGAATTAAAGAAAATGTTGTATGTCGGTGTAAGAAGCAAAACGTTTTCTCCGGCTGTGGTAAGCTTTCTTACGGAGCTTGAAACGGCAGGAACGACGCCCGTGGCAAAAACAAGCCATTCCCTCGCGATTTCAAAATCATAACGGGTCTTCCACCAGTGAATGTATGCATCTTCCCATTGACTGTCGGTCTGGGCATAACCCAAGGCTCCAAGGTTTGCCCTCTGCAATATGGCTTCCTTGATTTCTGGGGCGGTGTCAAAATCCATATCCGCAACCCACAAGGGTATTTCAGATTCCAGAACATCCCACTTTATTGAATTTGTTTTCCTTCTGTCCGGAATTAAGTCAAAATTGTATTTCATTAACATAATAATACTAAAATTATCCTCATTTTGTCACCTTTTTATTAAAGCTATTTTAAGGCATCCTTAAAAATTGCAATTTTTAGAGACTCCCTTTATTAAATTTCACTCCCCATTTAACCCACTATATGATATAGTTTTCAGACCAATATTTTTTACAGCCGCCATCATGACGCGGCTTGACAGGGAGTTCAATAATGAAAAATCCATGTAAGAACTTTGCAGGCAAGCTTTCTTCCACCTTTGACTCAAATACCTGCTGGATTCCATTTTTTACGAGCCTTCTTTGCATGGGGCTTGGCTACGGTCTTTACAAGGGCGTAATCGACAACTATCTTGCAGAAATTGTTCAAATGGGAGAATTTGGGCGCGGGGTTGCAGAATTTTTCCGTGAACTTCCAGGCTTCATGCTTGTATTCATCCTTGCCCTACTCTACCGTTTTTCTGCTGAATCCATCTTCAAGATTGGCGGACTCATCATGCTGGTTGGAATGATCCTGCAGACAAGTCTTCCTGCAGACAGGGTCCTAGTAACAACCGCCATCTGCATCTATTCCCTTGGCGAACACATTCAGCTTGGAATGAGGAACACCCTCTCCCTTGAATACTCCCAGGAAGGAAAAGGCGGCCGTGCCCTTGGATTCCAGAATTCCATCTACCAGGGGGGAACCCTTGCAGGATTCATCATCGTAATGATTGCATTCACATTCATTGGCGGTGAAAAGTCATTCCGACTGTTCTTTGCAATCAGCGCCCTCATCATGGGCATCGGTACGATTCTTGCATTCCGCATGAACGGCGACAGCAAGGCAGACAAGGCAAAGAGCAAATTCTACTTCCGCAAAAAGTACACGAAATTCTACATCCTTGAAGTTTTCTACGGAGCACGCAAGCAGATCTTCTTTACATTTGGACCTTACGTTCTCATCCTGTTCTACAGGGCAAGCACAAGCACCATCTGCCTTCTTTTTGCAGTAAGCGCCATCTGCTGCGCCCTTGCAGGCCCCATCGTAGGCAAGATCATCGACAAGCTGGGTTATAAGATCGTAATGGTTTCCGACACCCTGATTCTTGTTATCGTATGCTTCTTTTACGGATTTGCCCACAGGATCTTTCCGATGCACGTTGCATTCATCATCTGCTGCATAAACTACATCCTCGACTCCGTAATTTCACTTGCATCCATGGCAAGCAATGTTTACGTCCAGGATATTTCAGATTCAAAGGAAGAAGTCAGGGCAACGATAAGCACCGGCATTTCAGTCAACCACTTTATCACGATCCTCATTGCCCTCTTTGGAGGATGGATCTGGCAAACCCTTGGTCTTGAAACCCTCTTTACAATTTCTGCAGTCCTTGGAATCTTGAACAGCATTTACGCTGCAACAATCAAGGTTAAAAAATAGAATTTCAAGATCCTGCTGAATAAAAAATTGTCCGGCCTACTGAATCCCCTTCAGTGCCGGACAGTCCAAGCTATTCCTTTACAGTTGCATTGTTTTCTTTTGCCGCCATGCATTTAGGGCAGCTTCCACCGGCAGAACAGCCGATGCACTTTTGTCCCCGAGCCTTGGCCTTTACGATAGTCCTGATTGAAACAAATGCTGCCACAAGCAGTATTGCCAATATAATTGCATTCACCATGTTCTTACCGCCTGTATTCCTTCTCAATGCTTGCATTTGCCTTTACTATGAGGGCAACAACTATTGCGACGATAACAAGAATTGCAATCAGTCCCCCTGCAAAGCCTGCACCAATAGAACCGGTGGTAATGATTGTTCCAACCTGATAGACAAGAGTCGAAACCACAAATCCAGTTGCAAGCATGAAAGCCACACCACCCCAGAACCATTTCCTTGACTTCATTTCTGCATTCATTGCACCAAGGGCTGCAAAGCAAGGCGGCGTGTACAGGTTGAACATGAGGAATGCAAGGGCTGCAACCTTTGTAAGTCCCATGATGGCAGCAACTTCCGTGCCGGCACCTTCCACCATCTCAAGTTCTTCCACATCGATGAAATTTGTAATTGCAAAAACCGTTGCCAGGGTTCCGACTACGTTTTCCTTTGCAATGAATCCCGTGATTGCTGCAGCCGCACACTGCCAGCATGCAAATCCGATAACCGGAATCAATACAACTGCGAAAGGAGAAGCAATAAGGGCAAGGATTGAATCAGAACCATCTTCTGCCGCCTCTGCAAAGTTGATGGTAAATGTTGCCATAATCTGAACGATCATGTTGCAAAGAAGGATGATTGTCCCGGCCTTTACGATGTATGCCTTTCCGCGCTCAAGCATGGACTTCACGGCAAACTTCAGTGAAGGTGCCTTGTATTCTGAAAGTTCCATGATGAAGAATGACTTCCTGTATTTTGATCCGGTTATAAGCTTGATGAGATGTGCTCCAAAGATGATGAGAAGAATTCCAACAAAATACATTACAGGGCCAACCCACCTTGCCTCCGGGAAAAAAGCTCCGGCAAAAAGGGCAATTACAGGCAGCTTTGCACCGCATGGCATGAATGTACAGAGCATTGCAGTTGACCTTCTTTCGCGTTCATTCTTGATGGTACGGCATCCCATGATTGCAGGAACACCACAGCCTGTGCCGATGATTACGGGAATGACTGACTTTCCGCTCAAGCCTACGCGCTTGAAAATCGGGTCAAGGACTACTGTTGCACGTGCCATGTATCCGCAGTCTTCAAGAAGTGCGATGAGGAAGTACATGACCATGACAAGAGGAAGGAATCCAACTACGGCACCTACACCGCCGATGATTCCGTCAACAAGAATTGCATTGAGAATTGGAGATGCATTTTCCGTCTTTGACGCAACCCATTCCTTGAATACATCAATTACGCCGGCAAGAAGCTCACTGAGCCACGTACCGAGGGTTGACTGGGAAATATAGAAGACAAGCCACATTACGGCTGCAAAAATCACAAGGCCCAAAACAGGATGGGTTATATACTTATCGATTGCATCGTCCCTAGACCTTTCCTTAGTCTGGACTTTTCTGGTTTCTACTTCTGCAACAATCCTGTTTACAAAGTCAAAGCGTTTTCTGTCTGCTTCTTCCACTGCCCTTTTGTCCGTCAGGTCAACTTCTTCCCTTAAGAAAGCACTTTTCTGGACTACCTTATTTTCTGCAAGGGCAACTGCTTCTACAACAACTTCCCTAAGTCCCTTGAGGGAAGTTGAAACCGTCTTGATTACAGGACAGCCAAGCTTCTGTGACAAAAGCTTTTCGTCAATCTTTGTTTCCTTCTTAAGGTTAATGTCTTCCTTGTTAAGTGCGACCACAACAGGAATTCCGAGTTCAAGAAGCTGGGTCGTAAAGAAAAGGCTACGGCTGAGATTTGTTGCATCCACGATATTTATGATGACATCAGGATGCTCGTTCTTAACATAGGCGCTTGTAACGGATTCTTCCGAAGTAAATGGTGACATGGAATAGGCCCCAGGAAGGTCTACGGCAATCAGGTCATCCTTTCTGCAGAATTCCTTTTTAATGGCATATTCCTTCTTGTCAACCGTAACGCCTGCCCAGTTTCCCACATGCTCACTTCGTCCGGTAATGGCATTAAACATTGTCGTCTTGCCAGAATTAGGATTTCCTGTTAAAGCAACTCTCATTTTTACATACCTCCGATATTACAAACGGCTTACTTTTGTTAGTTTAGGCTAACCACAAGCCGAAAAGAAAAGGCCAAAATTTCACCTGGCCCTAAAAATCTAATTATCTTCAACCTCTACGGCGTCTGCAAAATCCATGTCAACATTATACCGTGCATCCTTAATGCTGACCGTAAGGCTGTGGCGCTTTTTTGTTACAACAGAAACAACTTCACCAGAATAGCAGCCGAGGGAAAACAGGAAAGACTTTAATTCTTCATCATCCGTAAGGATATCCCTGATGATGTAATCCCTTCCATTTTCTGCCTGCGAAAGTTTCATGCACACCTCGAAAAAAGCCTAAGACGTTAGCTTTTGCTATTCGTGGTTAGCATAAAGTAACAAGATGAAAAAGTCAATAGAATTCAAGAAATTAAATTCCCGTCTTCAGGACGTAGCACTGGCTGTATTTTGGCAGTCGCTTTTTGAATTCCTGCTCATTATCAGTGGTAAGGAATTCAAAATAGGGCTTTTCAAAAACATACGTTGCCCCTGGAACAAAGATTGCAGCGTCAGTATCCAGATGGTCAACGAATTCATACTGCTGGAATTTTACGCTGCCATTCTTGTTAATATTGAAGCCGCACCTGGTCTTGCTGTAATTATAAAGTCCGCTAAACTTGGATTCGTCCCAGGCATCAAACAAAACGCTGTTCATCCTGTCATCGGATTCAACATACCTGATTGCAGCTGCAGGTTCTTCATAGTAGTGGTACTTGCATGCCAGTGAAAAGCCTTCCGTTGCATCCTCGGTGGAACAGCTGAACTTAAGCTTCATGGCATTGCCCTCAATGAACATGGACGGACGCTCGCTGTCAAAATCAACAATGCATGCATCAACAGACTTTCCATTATCATTTACAAGGGAATACTGTATTTTTTCAATATCCGAAGACCTGTCACCAGGCATGACAATCCTGCAGTTCCACGAAGTTTTTTTCCTTATCTTGGTGAATGAAGAATAAAGCTGCCACCAGATTCTTACAACGTTATGATTCAAAAGCTGGGCGACGGTAACCGTATAAATGGTTTTTCCTGATCCTGGATCCGACTGAATTTGCGCAACAGAATAGTAAACCACACGGAACTTGTTCTTCCTGTAGAAATTTTCATATTCATTCCAAAGGTTAGTCCAGCTTTCCTCAAGCTTTTTTTCCGATAGGGAATTATGATCATAGCGGCCGGCCGACAGATCCTTGAGAATATCCTGAACCTGTTCCTGTGCATCGTAAATAACGTAGGAACCCTGGGAAGCCTGGTTAAGGTACATGAGGGATTCAATTATGGAACCATGCTGCAGTTCATTTACATATCCTCGTGCCCATGCATTGTTTGAATTAATTACAGCCATCTGGTAAGGCTCTGCAGAATTTTTTCCGTGCATCAGGTTTTCAAGGAGAACCGGTTCAATGCCAAGGGCCAGAATCAGGGAACGGCATGCAAGATCCAGTGCCCCTGAAGCAAGGACACCAGGGTCCGACATGGCCGGATTTGAATAGGCCTTTCCAATGACGCTTCCTGTTACGGAATCCACCATCTTGCATACAAGGGAATATCCTATTTCCCTTTTTGTAAGAACAATTGAAACATAGTATTCATTGCTTGCAAGGCGACCGACTTCCTGCATTGCCGATTCATCATAAGTCGAGCTGCCCCTGTTGGCAAGAACCTGGGAATAGACGCGCCTTACCTGGGCACGTTCAACCACATTCATGCCTGAATAGTTCTGGAAATTTGAAATGAAAAGTCCCTGCACAAAATAGGCAAACTGAAGGTCATCCACCCCACCCTTTTTTACCACAGGAAGGGGAACTGAAATTTTCTTTCCCAAAAAAGGATTGACCTTCTCTTCCGGCTGATTCTCTGCTTCTTCGGCAACGGCAACTTCCGGAGCCTTTTTTGCAAAAGCCTGAACAGAACAGATTGAGAACAGTACAATAAAAATATTCAACAGCAAGGACTTTCTTTTCATTCTACTTTTAAATATACGTTGAAAAATCAAAGAATTCAACATTTCTTAAGGCGTTCCATAATGGCCTGATAGTTTTCCTTTTTATGGGGAAAATCACAGTCAATGCAGGATTTAATTCCCCTTGAAGAATAGGTAAAATTTCCACCACATTTTTCGCCGAGGGAATACAGCGGACAAAAGCAGAACATGCAGTTAAAGTCCTTTTCATTTTCCGTCTTGTGGCATGGAAAATACCGGCACCCTGTATTGGAGAAAAATTTTTCATTTTCCCGGTTGGCTTCCTTAAGTTCCCCAAGAGGATGGGAAGAACCATTACCACGAGAAACAATATTCTTAATCATTACAAGAGTCATGTAAGACCCATCTGGAATGAATTCCTCAAGGCTCCTGAAAATTTTTTCATCATCATAGCCGCAATTAGATACTGCATAAAAATCAAAGGAATGGGTTTTGCTCCTGTCCTCGAGGATCTTCTTCAGTTCAGCAAGATTACGTCCAGACTTCATGAAAACATAGGTTCCCTCAGGATCTTCATTGCCGGAAGATAGAAAACCTGAAACATTGTGGGAAGCTGGAATCACATGAAGATGGCCCCTGCCTTCCACCAGTGGAATTCCGCATGCACCCGATGCCGCACAGAAACTTGGCACCCCCGATACAATCCTTACCTGATGTCCAAGGGAAGCAACCCTGGAAAGAACATACAATGCAGTTGAATAGACTGACGGATCACCGATGGTAATCATGGCAACTGTTTTTCCGCCATCGAGGAATGAAGCAACGGTTTGCGCCGTTTTATTCCAGCAGTCTTCCAGGACGGATTCATCCCTTGTCATGACAAAATCCATGAGGACTATTTGTTTCTGTTCGATCTCAGGAACTGCGCCGGATGCAATCCTGTATGCAGCACATTCCTCCCTTGACTTGTTTGGAAGAATAATTACATCGGCCTGAAGAATGACTTTTCTTGCCTTTATTGTCATAAGCTCAGGGTCACCTGGACCGGTTCCGACCGCATAAAATACCGGAGGGCAGTTCAACTTATTTTCTTCCATTGTTCTTGTACTCCTGACACTTTTTCAAGAAGTCCACTGCGAATTCCACATTGGACCACCAGTACAAATGGGGAAACCCCCACCAGTGGACGCCATCTGCATGAACGCACTGCCAGCGTTTTTTGCCAACAGGTTTTTCCGCAATGCAGTCCGCACCATTGTCATCACTGTCAAAGTAATGAAATTCATGACCCCTTATGGACGCCCCCGTAAAATTCCCGGAAACAGAAACGTAGCCAAAACGCACAAGGCTGGAAGTCCACCTGCAGCAGGAATCAATTACCCCGGCCATGGTAAAAGTTTTTCCTTCCTTATCCGAAATGGAATCGTGAAGGTACATGAAGCCGCCGCATTCTGCAATGGAAGGAAGTCCATTTGCGAGCCTTTTGCGGACACTTGAAAGCATGGAAGAATTTTCTGAAAGCCGGCCAAGATACAGTTCAGGATATCCGCCACCAAAAATAACGCCATCGGCACAGACAGGAATTTCTCTGTCTTCAAGGGGAGAAAATTCAACAATCCTAGCCCCAAGTTTCTTTAGCAGTAAAAGGTTGTCCTCATAATAAAAGCAGAAGGCACTGTCACGGGCAACTGCAACGGTAAGATCGTATTTTCCAAGGGAATCAACTGCCCCAAGAGTCATGCCCTTTTCCAGTGACGGTGAAGATGCTGCAAGCCTGAGGATTCCATCAATGTCAACGGCACATTCCAGGACCTGACCTGCCATGCTGCACATTTCGCCTAACTTTTTTATCTCGCCTGGAAGCACAAGTCCAAGATGACGGCTTTCCAGTACAAAGTCACTGTTGTCTGCAAGGCTGCCAAACACCTTGACGCCAGTTGCCCTTTCAATTTCAGGTTTCAGAAGGTCGCACATGGATGGAGAAACCCTGTTGAGAATGACTCCCCTCACAAGGCCTGCGTAATCCATGTCGGTGCATGAAAACCCCTTTATCTGGGCAATGACGGAACGGGACATTCCCCGGGCATCCACAACCAGAATTATGGGAGCCTTAAGGGCTTTTGCAAGATGATACGTCGAGGCTTGTTCCGTAATTCCGCCCACGCCATCGTAAAGCCCCATGACGCCTTCCACAATGCTTATGTCAGCATCATTATCCTCAAGAAAAATATCTTTAGTCACCTCTTCATCAGTAAAAAACAGGTCAAGATTCTTTGAGGGAATTCCAAGGACTTCCCTGTGAAAAAGCGGATCGATGTAGTCAGGGCCACACTTAAATCCACGGACCTTAAGTCCACGCTTTTTCAATGCGCTGATCAATGCAAGGGTGACAAGAGTTTTTCCTGAGCCGCTTTTAGGTGCTGCAATTACAATTCGGGAAGCTGCCTTCATTTGTCATCCTGTCCGGAAAAATCAAAGCTGAAGACATAAACCGGATTACACGAATTCATCATGTGGATGCCTGCAACCTTGTTTGCCCGGCTTACATTCAACTGTACTACATCATAATCTTCGACGCCAATTTTCTTAAGTGCAGACTGAATGGAACAAACCGTCTCAAGGCAGACCGCATTTATGACAACACGCATTCCAGGGTTCACCTGAAAAAGCTTCTCAAGAATGGCTTCCATGTTGCCGCGGCTTCCACCTATAAAGGCATGGGTTGCCACCGGAAGACCATCTAGTCCGTCAGGAGCCATGGCAGAAACAGGAGTGGCATTTTTTATTCCGAATTTTTCAACATTGGATTTTGTAAGGGACAAGGCTTCCTCATTGCATTCTATTGAATACACTTTTATAGAAGAATCCTGCATGGCAGCTTCAACGGAAACAGAACCAGTTCCACTGCCGATGTCCCACAAAACTGAATTCCTGCAGAGCCGCAGCTTGCCAATGGAAACGGCACGGACTTCCTCCTTTGTCATGGGAACCTTGCCGCGGATGAATTCGCTGTCTGGTATGCTCATATCTTTTCCAAAAAAAATTATCTAACCAGAATCATGGCCCAGCAATATGAACCATTTTTATCCTGACTGAATGCTATTCCAATCTTTGTGTAGTTACCAAGCATGTTGCGCCGATGCCCCTGGCCGCTGTATTCATAATTGTCTTCCTTCCACTGAAGAAAGGTATCTTTCCCGCCCCTGTGACCCTTGGCAATATTTTCTCCGCACCCGGAATAGGCAATCGATGATTCTTTCAGAACGGAAAAGCAGCTTGATCCATCAGGACGTGTATGTGAAAAGGATTCTGCAATTTCACCAGCCCTGACCTGAGCTGCCATGCATAATTTTTCATCGAGGATAAGTTTTTCAAGTTTTCCAGAAAGATCAGTTTTTGTGGAATTGTCTGAATTCCAGTACCATGCCTCGGATCCAGTCCTGAATGCATTTACCTCATCGAAGCATGCAATTACTTCGTCATCAAATTTTTCAGGCAAGTCATCGTCGTCACTTTCATTTCCGTTTTTGCATGAAAAAACCAGGGCTAAAAACATCGCGATCAAAAATATTTTCTTTGCAAATTTCATAATTTCTCCACTTGTCTTTATGGGCGCATCCCTGCCGGGTCGGGCTATCCGTGGTTCCGTTCGCTTCGCTACCTTCATTGCCTTACGGCAACGCCTTCGGCGCCACTACTATCCCTTGCGCTTTATTCATTCCCCGAAGCAATCCATGTATCATCATCTCCATGGTAATAGATCAGCTCCGGAATGTTCTTTCCGCATGAAGGGCACCTGTCATCAGCAAGATTCACCTGGCTGTAGCAGAAGGGACAGAACACGGCATCATCCCTTCCAGATTGAACTGCAAAAGTCTTGCTTCCCGTAATCTTAAAGTTATAGCCTTCCCTTGTATCTACGATTTCCATATTCACATTCTCCTGTTTTAAAATTTTTAAAATGCACCGGTAGAATCCATTCAATAGTGATGTAGCCATTTTTTCCATCAGCGTCTGGCATTCCTCAATTTTTAACCAGGTTCCAGCTTTCATCCAGCCTGGATTTTAAAAGCTCATAGCGGAGCCTTTTTTCTTCCTTTGCAAAATGAACTTCCCTACCCTGTACAGGATTGTTTTCATAGCACAGCCTTTCATCCCCAAACTGCTCGCTTGTAAGATCAAAGACACAGTTCCCTATCACATTATAGCAGTGATAGTTTCCACCGTCACGGAGAATTCCATGCACCTCACCGCCGAAAATATCCTGGCAAAGAAAAGCCGTAATTGAGCACTGGCCGTAAGTCGGATGAGAATTCTTCCAGTTGTCCCGCATGCGGGGGGCACAGGTTTCTGCACACCAGACCTTCATGAGCAGGTCATAAAGCTCACGTGGATTTTTGATTGAAGAATATCTTGGATTAACCGGCGCCACATCCGCAGTCTGCCAGCCGAAAAAACTGTATGACATTTTCCCACCTCCTCTACAAGTTCAATCCGTCATTTTTGCTTAACAGGTGAAACTACTTTAATTATATCATGATTTAATAAAAAAAATCATTCATCCCCCACTTGACATAGTTAGCAATAGCTAATTATATTAATGGCCAAGTTACCTATAACTAACTATATCTAAATTTTAGGAGAAAAAAATGAAAAAACTTATCACAGCAATTCTTGCATCAGCTGCCCTGCTTGGCTCAGCCTTTGCCGAACCTTCAGTTGAACTGTCAAACGAAATCTATGAGGAAGACTACTTCTGTGGAAACAACGATGGAGAGTCTGAGAAAGACTTTCCTGTAATCAAGAACAAAATTGAACTTGAATTTACATCGGATAAGGTGGATGCCGCCATTACAGCCATTGCCGGAATAGATGACTTTAACGATAGGAATTTTGCCATCGACGGATTCATTGACGACTGGAAAATCGAATGGCGTCCTGTAGAATCACTTGCACTTGGACTTCACGACAACATTTATGCAAACGGTTCTGCGCTTCCAATTTATGATGATAATCTTGCAAACGGAAACATCGGTTCTGATGGATTTACGGTTACATACACAATTCCAGTGATGAATGGCGACCTCCGTTTTGGAGCAACTGTTCCATTCAATTTTACAAAAGACGAAGATGCATTTGGAAATGAACCAAACTGGCTCAAGGCAAAAAAAGTTGAAGACGATGAACCAACAGATGACGACATGTATCTCAACTTTGGTCTTGGAGCAATTTTTTCAAGTGAACTTTTCGAGGCCGGATTCACAGCAAAGGATCTCACCGACAGCGATAGCCGCCTTGTAGGAATTACTGCATCATTCCCAAACCTCTTCGGAGCTGTTGAAGGACTTACCATCGGCGCAGGTTATGCCAATGCAAAGGGAAAAGATGCAGGCTTTGATGACCTTATTTCTGTCCTTGGAACAGACTTTGGCGTAAACGGGGAAAACCTCCTCAACGCAAACGTCACCTTTGAAAATGATTTCGTGTCAGTTATTGCTGAAGGACTTTTCAACGTGAAAAACGATGAAAGCGACTATGACCTTTATTCAGCATGTATTGTCGGAATTCCTGCAACAGAAAAACTTCTCATCAATGCAGGCGGAAAATTTCTCATGGACATGAATTCAGACACAAAAGATGACAACAAGAATATTTACTCCGCCCTTATCGGAACTGAATATGCCATCAACGATAACAACAGCATTGGAATCGAATTTGACATTTTCCTCCGTGACAAGGCAAAGGCATTTGCCGTTCCTGTTTTCTGGAAGTGGTCAATGTAATTCCATTACTGCGGTAAGATGAAACCGCAGTATAAGCCCTTGGAAAATTCCGGCAGTTGATCCCCTGCATAAAACTCATAAGTCTTCTCGTCTGGATAACTAAGGTTATAGCCCAAGAGCATTTTATACCTGCAGGATGGTGCCAGGGCCGCCGCCGGCTGCACCAGCACTTCCATGATTTTTGGAATGTCCTGCGGGCCGCCTGTTATGAAAAAAATCTTTTTACTGCAGGCGGCGGCGGCGGCAAGCTGCTGACTCCACGTGTCCTCTTCAACTCCATGCAAGCTGATGATTGTGCAGTCCTGCCAGTCCATGGCAAACAGGGAAGCTGCATAGGACAGGGACGAAATTCCTGCAAGCAGCCTAACCTTTACGCCGCGTTCATCCTTCAGTTTAATGAAAAGCTTAGCGGCTCCGCTGTAAAATCCCGAGTCACCGGAAAAAAGCACAACAACCTTAAGGATTCCGATAAAATCTTTCCTTATTTCTTCAATGCATGGAAGTATCTTTTCCGCCGTATATTCCTCAATCTTCCTGACACCAAAGCCGCAGAAACCTTCCACAACCTTTATCATTCTTCCAGCACCAAAAATCACATCTGCCCTTGAGACGGCATTCCTTACCTCGGCAGTAACCTGCCCTTCCCCACCAGGCCCGATACCGGCAAGTACATATTCCACATTACATGCAGATCCACACAGTCCCGTGGCTTTTTCTGCCTCTTTAATGAGGGATGAATAATCGCAAGCAACTGCATAGTTTTCTTTCCGTACCACATCATCCGTAACCATTGCTGCAGGATCCCTTATTACAAAGCAGCTTATTCCGCAATCCTGGCAGGCAAGGATTTTTTCATCAACTCCTCCAGCCCTTCCGCTTTGCTTTGTGACTAGAACCTGGATTTTTCTTTCCTTGATTTGGGCAATGTTGAATTCCCTGGAAAAAGGCCCTTGCATGGCAATTATCCTTGCCCCTTCAAGACCGGAGTGAACGCAAAGAGACAGGCTTTCCACTGAGGGAATTACGCGTGCATAAATGCGCGGCAAAAGTTCAGCATGGGAACAAAATTCCCCAAGATCCTTGCTGCCCGTGGTAAGCAGGATTCTTCCCGAAGTTTTTTTTAGTTCCTCAATGCACTCCTTTATAGAAGAAAACACCCGGATTCTTTCCCCTTCTTCACCGGCTTGAGTCTGGGTCTTGCGCCTGAACCTTATGACTTTTATTCCCTGAGGAACTGCACTGGCAATGTTACTGCTGACTTCCACGGCGAAGGGATGAGTTGCATCAATCACAAGGCAATAATCCTGGGTGGAAAAAAGTTTCCTTATCTGACTGCAATTCAGGCGTCCAACATGCACGGTAAGATTTTCCATTTCTTGAATGACCGTGCTGCCGTAGTCCGTTGCCACATGAAGGTCAACTGCAATGGCTCTTGAGGCAAAAAATTCTGCAATAAGACGGCCTTCCGTAGTTCCGCCAAAAACCAGCATCTTTTTCAAAGACTGTAACCCCTCATGGTAACGATTTTCCTTATTCCCTCTGAATCAACATGCATGCGGCTCTGGGAATTTCCGACAAACACCGTGGTAAACATGTCAACGTCTTTTTCCGCAAGCTGGTCCAGGGTACACACTTCGGAACTGGTTTCATTCCGCCCAATGTTCCTGACATAGCCGCAGACAGTTTTTGGACCCGCCCCATTTTCCATAAGGATACTGCATGCCCTTGCAAGATAACCGGCCCGCTTTATGCTTGAAGGATTGTAAATTGCAACTGCAAAATCTGCGGCCGCAGCAGCAGCAAGCCTTTTTTCTATCTGCTCCCATGGTGTCAAAAGGTCGCTAAGGCTAATGACGCAAAAATCATGGTTGATTGGACAGCCCAAAACCGCAGCACCGCTCAGGGCAGCAGTAATTCCGCTTACAACCTGAATTCCAACCTGACGGTATTTTTCTTCTTCCATGGCAAGCTGGTACACGGGAGACGCCATTCCATAAACACCTGCATCACCACTGCAGACAAGGGCAACGGCTTTTCCTTCAATGGCCTTTTCAAAGCAGATCCTGCACCGTTCAATTTCCTGCTTCATTGGAGTGGTTATGAATTCCTTGTCCGGAAACCGCTGCCTTACAAGATCAACGTAAACCGTGTAGCCTACAATCACATCCACACCATCAAGTATTGTCTCTGCCTCATGAGTCATGTATTCAATTTTTCCAGGGCCAATGCCCACAACATATATTCCGCTTTTCATTTCCTGCATTTTCCTTTCTGCATTCAGCTCCAGAAAATCTCACTTCTTCTTTGTGCAACTGCCACAGTCACTCCGTCGCCTGCAATCTTATTCCTTACGAGAACCGCCCCCTCACCTGCGGCACAAAGGGCACTGCGTTCACACACGTTGTCTACTCCCGTCACTGATTTTACAAATTCAGAAGAACTGAAAGATCCCTGGACGGCTTCAAGCTGTCGGGCGGAATAAACCCTAAGCTGTGCATGGATGGAATGGGCAAATGCAACAAGCCCCCGTTCCCTTGCCTTAAGGTCTATGGTTCCGATGCAGAAAAGTTCCCCAAGAATTTCTGTAGGCAGATTTTTCCTGACGAAGTTTTCTATCTGCTCTGCTGACGTTTCCTTCCTGCAGCCAATTCCTGCACAGTATTTCCTAAGATAAAGCTTTAGGCCTGCCCTTGAATGCACCGCCCGTTCCCGGTCTGTGGAAATATAAAGGTCGGCACCATCGGCACTGGAAACACGGGTGAACCTTTCCTCCCCTCTTTGAATTATTCCTTCATCCAAAAATGCGCGAACCTCCTGGCCGGACAGAAGGGCTGCAGATATTTTTTTTATTCCTTCCTTGTTTATTATTTCAAGGCCGTTATCATGAGCGAATTCATCAACTGAAAAAAATCCGTTTACATCCGTAGCCGTAGTTATGACAGCCTCAGCTTCCATTCTTTCTGCAATCAATTCAGCAATCCTATTGGCACCACCAACGTGGCCGGATAAAATTGGAACCACATGCAGCCCCTTTTCATCCATTACGATTACCGGACTGTCGCTTAGCTTAGACTCAACAAAGGAACAGATCAATCTTACGGCAATTCCTGCCGCCCCTACAAAAACCAGTGGAAGATGATACCTGAAGCTTTCGCCAATAAAGTCATGCACATTACCGGCACTTATACCGTCAGGATTTTCCCCTTCAAAGAATTCAAAAATGTGCTCAGGCAGCAAGGACTCTGCCCTTCTTGCCAGGGCATATCCAGCTCTTGTGAATGGAATTATTCTTATTATCATCTTCTTCCCATACCAATTTTTTTAATTTTATCATATAATTTAATGTGGGAGAACATAATGTCTAAACCTATTTCAAAAATCGTTTTTTTCTTTTTAATCCTGTTTTTTGTTTCCATAATTGCATACCTGGCCTACGTTTTCATTTCAACTTCTTCTAGGATCGAGGATAACATCATTGTAAAGACGGAAGGAACCGCCAGCCAGCTGACAGTGAACACTGAAACAAAGTACCGCATAACTTCTGCAAACCTTGGATTTGGTGCATATTCAGACAGGTTTTCCTTTTTCATGGACGGTGGAAAATACAGCTGGGCCTTTTCCAGGGATGAAGTATACAGGAACATTTCCGGTTCTGCTGAATCCATAATAAAGTACAAGCCGGACTTTCTTCTCTTTCAGGAAGTGGACACGGACGGAACAAGAAGCTGGCACATAGACGAAACCGGTATCCTCATCAAGTCCATGAACGATGCCATGAATTCCAAGGTGAACTCCGCATTTGCATTCAACTACAACAGCCCGTTCCTTTTGTGGCCACTTTACCAACCCCACGGAAAAAACAACTCCGGAATTCTGTCCGCATCTCGATTCAAGATTAACGATGCCACAAGACGCTCCCTTCCCCTTGATGAAGGACTTTCCAAGGTTACGGACCTTGACCGCTGCTACCTTAAAAGCCGCTTTTCCACAGACAATGAAAAGAAACTAATCATCTACAATGTGCACATGAGTGCCTACTTCAAGAATCCGGAGACCACCCTGATGCAGATCAAGATGCTAAACGAAGACATGGCTACGGAACTTAGCCGCGGAAACTACGTAATTGCAGGCGGAGACTTTAACCGCGAAATGACGGAAAATGCATCCACCTACTTTGGCTTTGAATCCAACGGAGAGAACTGGACAAAGACATTCCCCTTTGAAATCCTTGATCCTGGCCTTCACGTTATATCACCGCTTAATGCAAACAATCCACTTCCAACGGTGCGCGACACAAAGGAACCGTGGGACGGAAAAAACTTTGTCTCGGTCATTGACGGATTCATCGTCTCAAAAAACATTGCCGTTACAGCAGTGGGAGTCATTGACAACAGCTTTAAATTCAGCGACCACAATCCCATCTGCATGGATTTCATTCTTCAGTAGCCTTCCTGAACTCGGTTTCAAAACCCGGGTCGTAAAGTCTTGACCGGCTGTAACCGTTGTGGACGCGACAGTTTCTTGTAACGCATTCCCCAACGATTATGAGTGCGGTCTTTTTTATTCCGTTTTCTGAAGCAGTTTTTTCAAGGGTTCCCACAGTGCAAAGGAAAGATTTTTCTTCCGGCCATGTTGCCTTGTATACAATTGCCGCAGGAGTTTCTTCCGAATATCCACCTGCCACAAGTTCTTCAGAAAGCCTGCCCAATAGCCCGGTGCTTAAATAGATTGCCATGCTGGACTTGTGGGAAGCAAGGCTTCTTATGCTTTCCCTTTCCGGAACCTTGGTACGTCCTTCCATTCTCGTTATGATCAGGGTCTGGCTTACATCAGGCAGGGTGTATTCCATGTTCAGGCTTGAAGCTGCCCCAAAACATGCACTCACTCCAGGACAGCTTTCATATTCTATTCCAAGGGAATCAAGTTCATCCATCTGCTCGCGCACGGCTCCGTAAACGCTCTGGTCTCCAGTGTGAAGCCTTACTGTAACCTTTCCTTCAGCCTCGGCTTTTTTCATGGAACCTATTACTTCTTCAAGGGTCATGGTTGCACTGTTTAGAATCTCGGTTCCTTCCCCTGCATAATCCAGAAGCTTGGGATTGACCAGTGACCCTGCATAGATGATTACATCAGCCTTTTTCAAAAGGTTCATGCCGCGAACAGTTATCAAGTCAGGTGCGCCACATCCGGCTCCAACAAAATATACCATTACATCACCTCCCGTAAAATTTCCTGCGCATTGCCAGACTGTGCAAGCATTCCAAACTGATTGCAGTAAACCATGCACCCGATTTCCACATTGCAGCTTCGGTTTTCAAGATTGAACATTACCTTCTGCAAAAGTTTTTCCATTGCACCTTCGCAGATTCCTTCTTCAATGAGAATCTTTATTCCTTCCTCAGTGGTTACGCAATCAAGTATTTCACCTGCTTTCTGCACACTGCACCCGGCCCTTATGGCAGAAGAAGCAAGAAGTTCCATCCTGCAGTCAGCTTCCCTTGAATGGGTGTTCCAGATTCCACCGGCAAGCTTTACGAGTTTTCCAATATGACCGCACAGAAGAATTTTCTTGAATCCAAGTTCCACTGCCATATCGATGGAAGCCCCGATAAAATTCGAGCATTTTACCGCTCGGTCCAAGTCATAGGAAAATGTCTTCTTCATGAACTCAAGACCGTAATTCCCCGGAGTAATGCATACAGCCTGACCGCCAATACTTTTCTTCTGGTTAAGTTCAACCCTTATGGTGTCAAGCAGTGCTTGGGAACTCATGGGCTCCACAATTCCACTGGTTCCAAGAATTGATATTCCATCGACAATTCCAAGGCGTGGATTAAATGTCTTTTTTGCAATTTCCCTTCCTTCGGGAACAGAGACAACCACCTTAACCCTGCCGGAAAAATCACACAGGCTGCAAACCCCGCGGACTTCTTCTTCTATCATCTTTCTTGGAACCCTGTTTATGGCAGCATTCCCAACCGGCTGGTCAAGGCCCGGTAGGGTTACTCGCCCAACTCCTTCTCCACCATCGATGTCAACAAGAATTCCTTCACATTCATTTTTTTCCTCAATGGTCGCGATAGTCACGGTACACACAACATGAACCCCTGTGGTACAGTCTGGATCATCCCCACCATCCTTAACCACGGAACATGTCGCCGTAAGACCATCACATGCGGAATCGAAAATCTGTGCATCGTAGGGAATCCCCTTGGGAGTGGTTATCCTTATTGAGTCAAGTTTTCTGCCAGTAAGCAAAAGCCATGTTGCAGCCTTAGCCGCAGCCGCCGCACAGCTTCCTGTAGTAAATCCGTTTTTCATTTTTCCAGTCCAGTCGTCGATAAAAAAAATCCGCCAGTCCTAAATTCCATACATCAAGGCATTTACGATGGCAGCAGCAATGTTGCTTCCACCTTTCCTGCCCCTGTTTATTATATATGGAATTTCTGAATTCAGGAAAAGCTCCTTTGCTGCCTCCACATTTACAAATCCAACGGGAACACCGATGACAAAATGCGGGGAATAAATTCCCTCCTCCATCATTGAATGAAGGGCGACAAGTGCAGTGGGTGCGTTACCAACGGCAAAGATAACGGGCTTTTCTATCTTGCTTGCCCTTTCCATGCTTACATAAGCCCTGGTAAGTTTTCTCTCCTTTGCTTCCCGGGCTACATCCTCATCTGCCATAAAGCAGTGAACCTGGCCGCCAAAACGGGCAAGGGACTTCTTGTTGATTCCGCTCAGGGCCATGTTTGTATCGGTCACTATGTCTGCACCCTGGGCAATCAGCTGACGGGCAACAGCGGCCGCATTCTCCGAATATTTCAATGTCGAGGCATAGTCAAAGTCTGCGCTTGTATGGATGGCGCGCATGGTTATATCCATCTGGTCTTTAGGCAGCTCGATTCCACGTTCCGTAAGTTCACGGCCGATAATTTCAAAGCTTCTTTTTTCAATGTCCTCTGGAAGAACAAATTCAAGGCCATTCATAAAACATCCTCCAATGCTGCGAGAAGAATCCTGTTTTCACGCTCCGATTTAACTGCAACCCGGTAATAGCCGCAGCCAAGTCCCTTATAATCACTGCAGTCACGGATAAGTATTCCCCGTTCCTTCAGCCGATGCCAAATGCTGGAATCCATAGGCTTTTCCGCTTCATCCCTTACCTTAAAAAGCACGAAGCACGAACTGGAATCAAAAACCTCAAGCCCAAGTTTTTCAAGACCGGCAGCAAGTTTCCGGCGCCTGATGCCCTGGCTTAAAACCGCCTTCGTGAATCTTTCCACCTTGCCAAGACATAGCAACCCTGCCCTCTGTGCAAAAGTGCCGGCACTCCACTCGCACACGTGGCTCTTTAGCTTTTGTGCCAATTCCATGGAAGAACATATACCGTAGCCAAGGCGCAGTCCAGGAATGGAAAAAAATTTTGTAAAGGCATTTACAACCACAGCCTGAACGTCTCCCGAAAAAAAAGGAACAAAGGATGCAGAAAGTCCTTCTTCCGTCAGTTGAATAAAACATTCATCCAGTACAAAAAGGCTTCCGCTTTTACTGCAAAGCCCTGCCACATCTTTCAAAAACTCCCGGTCATGGAGAATGCCATTGGGATTATTGGGATTTGCAAGGAGAACCACGCCGGGTTTTTCATCCTGAATTTTCCTGAGGAACTCCAGCTGGTTTTCTTCCGTCAGGTAAAAGCCATGGGAAGAATCCAGCATGATGCGCTCCACGGAAAAGCCTAGGGAATTCAGGATGCGTTCATATCCGGTATAGCATGGACAGACAAGAAGGGCCGTCTTTCTTTCAGAACAGCAGAATGCAGCCCGCAGAATTTCAGTAGCTCCCCCTCCGCAGACAATTTCTTCAGCCCTGACTTTCCAGAATGCTGCAATGGCAGTCCTAAGGTCACGGCAGTCAGGGTCAGGATAGTTTTTTATGCAGCCAAGGGAAAATGCCAGGTTCAGTTTTGAAAAAAATGAAAGAGACGCCGTATTTATGTTGACGGAAAAATCATGCTTAATCCGGCTAGAATAAATGTCACCCCCGTGCATAGGATACTCCAAACAAAATTAGAATCACAAGACACAAAAGCTGGGCGCACAAAATGGAACTTGCATACATGAGGCGGCAGCTTCTCTTGATGTCTTCATTTTCAACAGGGCGAAGGCTGTCCCCGATATATTCCTTTGGCTCAACAACACCGTTATAGGATGCAGGCCCTGCAAGCCGAATTCCCAAGGCTCCGGCAGCAACGCTTTCCGTCTGTGCAGAATTTGGACTTGCATGCTTAAGCCTGTCACGTAAAAAAATTCTAGCTGCACCCCTGGCACTGAAATTGCCACCTAAAAAAACGCAGCAGAATATCATCAGCCCAGCACTTATTCTTGAAGGAATGAAATTCACAAGGTCATCCAGCTTGGCCGCAAATCGCCCGAAATCGACATAGCGCTGGTCCTTGTATCCAATCATGGAATCCATGGTGTTAATTGCCTTGTATAAAAATCCAAGGATCGGTCCACCCAATGCAAGATAAAACAGGGGAGCAATGACACCATCGGATGTATTTTCTGCAACAGTTTCAACGGCTGCCTTTATGACACCTTCTTCATCAAGGTTTTCCGTGTCACGCCCAACAATCATGGAAACGGCCTTGCGTGCTCCCGTCAGGCTGTGACCCTTGATCTCGTAGTAAACCTTCATGCTTTCAACCTTGAGGGATTTTAGGGCAATCACCTGGTATGTCATGAAAGACTCCACAATGAGCCCTGCAGAAAGGCAGATTTTATATGATATGAATAGAAGAAAAAAGCATACTGCAACAGTGCAAAGGCAGACGACGGCCACAGTGTAAAAGCCCAAAAATCTTTTTAATCCTGGGGAATGAATACTCACCTGGTCACGACTGCCAAAGAACTTGTTGTCATAATGCAGGACAAGCTTTCCAATGAGCCTGACAGGATGGTAAAGCCAATGGGGATCACCAAGAAACAGATCCAAGATAAATCCAGTTTCAAAGGCCAGCATGTGGCAGAAAAGAATCATGGTCAAGCTCATTTTATTTTCTGCTCCATTCCACAGATTATCCTGGACACGCTTTCTGACCGGGATGCAAGTTCAGTCAAGATCCGGCCGGTGACTTCGCGATATTCCCTTTCTGTTTTTTCAAGGGGAATTATGCCGTTGCCGACTTCATCACTTACGATTATGAAATCCATTTTTTCTGCAAGGTTCAGTATTCTTGCCGTTAATTTTTCAAAGTCAAAATCTGAAGAGAAGACTTCATTCCTTATGGAAAAATTGAATCCATCCCAGACGATGGTTCCTTTTTTTTCTGAACTTGAAACAGTCTGCTCAAGAAGAGAAAGTGTCGGCGACAGTAAATATTCTGCTTCAGGAAAGGCTTCCCTTACAAAAGCAGTTTTTCCCTGGCAAATTCCACCCAGATAAACCTTCATTACTTTTTTCCTTAAAAAATTTCTTTAAATTAATCTATAATTCCCAGATACACAATGGAAATTAATTCCGACATGCAAAGCAAAAAACCGCACAGGTCGCCGTTAATTCCACCAAATTTTTTTTTGCTCCAAAGGGCAAACCACAGGAACAAAAGTCCCTGAACAACCATAAGACCGCATACAAGCCCGCCCTTAACAAATGAACCGGCAGAAATTCCTATTTCCCAAATGAGAAGGGCAAAAACCAGGACAAGCTGAATAAAGAGAATCACGGCAACCGCGCAATTGTTCTGGGCACTGCTTGCCGTATGCACCATACCTTCCTTGCGTGCCTTTGGAAGAATGCATACGGCGATTCCACTCATGCACCTGCTGATGAAAAAAAAGCTGCAGAAAATTTTATCCGCCTCAACTGAATAAAGGGTCATTGCAAATGCAATGTAAATCAAATAATAAGTGACAAGGCTTATGACTGCAAATGCACCGGTGTGGGGATCCTTCATTATCTCAAGCTGCTTTTCCCTGTCCTGGTAGGAATGGACTGCATCCATCACATCCATGAATCCATCCAGATGGAATCCACCGGTAATAAGAATCGGAATGGCAACCTGGATAAGTGTCATTGCCACACTGTCAATCAACGTTCCCCGGCAAATGAGAATCCATCCATATTCCGCAAGGCCGATGACAAAACCAACCAATGGGAAAAAGCACAAATGCCACTTCATCTCGCGGCTGCCCCACTTAAACTGCGGCATGGGAACCTTTGAGTAAATGGAAAAAGCAACGGCAATTGATTTGAAAAAATCCAGGATATGCCTCATTTATAACTATTCTCCTTTTATCTTATTCTTCAAATATCTATAGGATTTACATCTGTATTCTGCCATTTATTTAATCCTTTAACCCTATTCCATTTTTCAATGTAGAATAAGTATTTACATGTTCATATTTGACATTATGAGTAGAAACAACATTAAAGAGTTTATCTCCAGTATTAAATTTTTTAGTAATACGCTTGATTCCACCATTCTGCTTTACATCAATCTCAAGTTTTACAATTGGAGCTGCATGTGGAGATAGAATAATTGAATCTGCATAAATATATGTCTGGGTTCCAGCAATATTTTCCAGTTTGAATCCTTTTACTTCGATCTTTTTAACAAGTTTTTGCTTATATGCATCCAAAGCATCAAGACGATAAACAAGATTATGCTGAACTTTATGAGTTGCAGAATAATTGATTGTAAATAAAGGTTCAAATTGTTTTAATGCATTTTGAGTTGCTGCTCCTCCCATTCTCTGAGGTTCATCAAGAATCAAAATTGGATGGTTTGCAGAAATAACATCAATTGGACGGCGACTTGCAAATTCATCACGCTTTGTATAAATAATACGAGCTTCTTTGGAACGGCCGTCTTCTTTTAATGAAGTATTAAAAGCCTGTGTATTAATAATCATTACGTTGATATCACCACTACTTGAATACTGTTCAATCATGTTTAAGCGTTTTGAATTATAAATGAAGAAACGAATCTTCTTCTTATAAGTCTGCATAAAATGGTCTTGAGTATATTCCAAGCTTTTATAAATTCCTTCTCGGATAGCTACTGATGGAACAACAATCATAAACTTGCTCCAACCGTAAGCTTTATTTAGTTCATACATTGTCTTTGTATAAACATAGGTTTTACCAGTACCAGTTTCCATTTCAATATCAAAACTTGGATGACCGGCTGTTTTTTCAATTTGAGAAGAATGAATAATAAAATTCTGATCCTGAATCTTGTGAATATTTTCCAGTAATTCTTTTTCACTCAAGATAAGCTCATTATTTCTGTATCCATTATCATTTTCTTCTAAAACTTGTTCCTCGGTTTTAGGATCTTCAAAAAGTTGACCTTGAACTTCTGTCTTTGGAACTTTTGGTAAAATACCTTTGTCTCGAAGATATAAAACCTTGTCTGCATATTGTTGGCCTTCAAAACACTTTACTAAAGCATTTACGGCCTGAGTTTGATATTCTTGTATTTTAAAAGTAAATTTCATTTTTCTTCTCCATACATAACTTCCCAAGTTCCGTTTTTGTCACTTCCAACACGCTGAATTTTTCCATTTTCCCGAAGTTTCTGAATTTGCTTTTCTACAGCTCTTTTTGAGATTTTCAAAATTCCAGAAAGTTGTTCTGCTGTAATTGAATTATTTTCTTTCATCATTTCAATAATTTGCACCGAACTTTTTTCATTTGCACCGAAGTTTTGCACCGAACTTTTTTCACTTGCACCGAACTTTTCTACCGAACCTTTTTCGTATTCAGAAACACTTGTTTCATTTTTTCTTTCAAAAACAATGGAACAATCAAGTTCATTTTCCTGAAATTTTGGAAAATTTATTTTTGCATTCTCACATTCCTGATTGATTCTTCTAAAACCACTTCCCCATTCTTCCATCAATTTCATCATCCTAAAAACTTTTGCAAGAATCGGATTTCGGGCAACTGATTTCCCGTTCAACGCACTTTCCAAAGAGAGACCTGAAACAAGGCGGCCCGGAGAAATAATTTCAACTCTGTTATCGTAAATTGCAATCTGAGTCGGTTCTTCAATCATATAATTTCTGTGAACGACTGCATTAACAATGGCTTCACGAAGAGCATTTACTGGAATTTCAAAATCATCAATTCCCTGAACCCCAACAAATTTTATTCCGACTTTTAGATTTTTAAGGACAAAATTAAGTGCCTGTTCAACCTGCTCAAAAATCGATCCAGAACAATCAAGTTTATCTAGAAAAATCGCTTTATGAGTTCCTTTAAAACTTGCACAACGAATTGAACAGCGGGAAAAATCGTAAAAATCAGATAATGTTAAAAGTGCATAAGCATTTGTCGGTGCTAGTTCGCCATTTATATTTTTTAGAACTCCAAGACCTTCAAGAGTCTGTTCATTTACATTTACATTTTGAATACCAGCGTTTTCCATTCGCTTTTGAATTTCAGAGCAAAGTTTTTGAGTAATTTCTTGATTAAAATGATTTTTGTCGTTCATAAGATTCACGCATTTTTGAGAATCAAAAGAACTTCTTATTCCATTTAATTCAAGTTCCCTAAGCGAATAAAAATCTGCAATTCGGCTTGTTGTTCCAATTCTTATGAAAGTTCCTTCTTCCTTTCCTTTTGATTTTAAGAAACACGGAGTATGATTTGTTGGAAATATTTCCAGAACAATCACAGTTTTATTATCAATCGATTCGACATTTATAGTTGGGGAAATCAAAGGTTCAATATTATCGCTGATGCTGTTGATGACAGAATCCATCAATTTAAAAACATCGCCTTCAATTCCTACAACTTCTAAAGTTTTATCATCAATTCCAAAAATGATTTTTCCACCAGAAGTATTAGAGAACGCAGAAACAGTTTTTAAAAATTTTTCCTTTCGCTCTGGAATTTCACGCTTAAACTCAAGATGAGAAGATTCGCCTTTTTTGATTTCTTCAATTGTCATATTTTTTCATCCTCAATGTCTTCATCGGTTATGTCTTTTAATTCATTCTCAAAAAATGCTTTATGATCAGGAACTTCTGATGGCAAAACTGCCTGCAGGTACTGTAAATAATTTCGATAATCTTCTTCCGCATTTTCTCCGCCAAAGCCAACTAAAGCATCAAGAATCTGATCTGCATATCTATCCAATAAATCAATGTTCTTTTCATGCCTGAACATCAATCGATATAACATTGCTGCAGAACTTTCCTTATTGTTTCAGGCGAGTATGTTGTAAATCCCTGAATTGGCATATAACTTGTATCATCAACATTTACAAAACCAGACATAATTTGATTTGTCTGATTTGATTTGAATACTACTTTATTTCTAATCCATTCGGCACATTCTTTTGCAATGGCTTTTTGTGA
>JAZLGN010000054.1:0-84289 GCA_045616325.1 Treponema sp. | reverse complement strand
GAATTTTCGGATTCTGCTTCAAGTTCATTTTCCTTTACTATTTGTTCACCGTTAAAAAGCAATCCATTCACAATGTCGGCAAAAACATCGTTGTAGGATTCAAGAGTTTTTTCTGCAATATCTTTTCCTGCCATGAAACCTCCAGTAAAAAAAAGATAATATAAAAATCCAGATAATGCAAATTTTAAAACTAACAAATTTCTCATTCCATGAGACAAACCGATGATATACTTTTCATAAGAATGCGATAGGTTTCAAGTTTAGGACCTTAGGTTCTACAAATATCTAACTAATACAAGGAGGCATTTTATGCTGTCACTAATCGGTGCAATTACAATCGGAGTCGGAACTGTGTACGGTTACTACCGCCACAAGAACAATCAGTCTGCAATCAGCATTCAGGAGAATGCAGAAGACCTTGCAAAGACTGTTGCAAGCGATGTAGCAAATCAAGTTGGCAAGCTTAAGGACAAGGTCTGCGGAAAGTCCCCAGAACCATTCTGGACCGAAGCCTAAAGTTTTACAGTAAAGAAATCCTGCAGCAGTTACACAAGATCAGTAGCTGCTGCAAAAACTGGTGATGCACAGGCAATGCTTGAATATTCTGAATATCTGCAAGAATGTCATGGTTTGCAAGAAGCTCACAAATGTCATGCAAAAGCAGCAAAGGCAGGAAATCCCAAGGCAATGGCAGAAGAGGGAAATTTCAAAAGGCACTTGAATGTTAAATAAAAGCTCAAGTTAAACGATGCAAACTATTTCTTTCATCACTATTTATCCTAAACACCAAATAACTATTCCAGTTGAATATTGAAACCCATAGCTTCTGCCTGTACTTTAAATTCTTCCAGAGAAATTCTTCCTTCTTTTATGGCCTGCATAATTCCAGGTCCTAAAGAAATGTTTTTTGGCATTACACCATTACTGTGACTTGTTCTTGCAAGTTCCGATGGTGCCCAACCTCGATTAATATATAAATGAGAATTATTACTAAAATCAGAAATAAGTTTTACTATATTTTGCGCTTCATCCATTGTTAGATCAACACCAACTTCATTCAGATTTTCCATAAAAAACTCAATAGTTTTTGCAAACGGTGTCCAACCCGTAAAAATCCAGAATCTCAATTCTCTAAACAAACGTTCAGAATATGATCCCTCAATACTCTTTAAAAATCCGTTCAGCTTTTTTTCCTGAAATTTCTTTGGTCCATGCTCACTCTTTCCACTCAGCCATTGAATTTCAAACTCATCTGAATCTCTGAGAAACGTAAACTCTTTTAGTCTCTTTCCCTGATGAGGCGAAGGTTTTGTTCTTTCTTCATTATATTTATTACGAATTACAGGCGATGATGTTTTCAGATTGCCAATATATTCCTTCAGATTTATTTCCTGTTTTGAAACAACTGGACCAACAATGGAAAGCAGTGTTTCTGGCACAAAATACGGCACCCCTTGTTGCATTTCAAAAATATTGTAAAATATTTGAAGACTGCAGTTCCTGATAACTTCGTTTATTATAATAAATCTATCCTTATTAGAGCGTTTTTCTTCCGTGTAAAGTTCGTCAATTTCATAAATTGAATAATCATGTTCTTCACGGCGTGCAATAGAGGAGAAGACAAAAATATCTTTCTTTTGGATTTTCACGGCAGAAGAATTTGCAGAATATTCCTTATAAACTTCCCATAAATCAGACAATGGGATTACTCCATAAAGATTTGCTGCAGCTTCAAAAAAGTTTCTCAAAAAATCAATTTTTTCTTCTGATAATCCAGATTCGTCATACATCTTCTTTATAGATTTTTCTGACAATGGTTTTGGATATGTCATCTTTACATTCCTTCTTTCAAATTTATCTTGTAGTTTCCAATTTGTATCAAAGAATCATTATTCCAGAATTTCCCAATGCCCACCATTTGACGGTCCAACATGTACAACTTTATCTTTCATTTTTGAAAGCTGTTTCATCACGGCTCTTTTTGTAATACCAAGATTGTCTGCAATAATCTGGGTTGTTATTGTATTATCAGTTGAAATTAATTCCAAAATTTGAGCGGAAGTTTTTGGTGAACTTTTTGATGAACTTTTTGGTGAACCATCCAATTTTTGTTCATTAATTTTTCCATTAAGCCTAAATCCTTCATGAATAAAAAATCTACTTATAAAATAAGAATGTTCATCATCTGTTTCGAATTCAGGTTTTGGGGAACCGTTTTTTTCTAGGGCATTAAGAATCTTTTTGAAACCTGTATTTCTGCCTTCTGTTAAATGCAGTTCCTTCAAAAACTCTCCAATTCTTCTATTTCTGTATCGACGATTTGTTACTTTAAAATTCTTTAACCCTTCAATTGTTACAGAACGATCTGGGCCAGGATGACTGATAATTTCGATTGTTCCATTCTCAATACGAACTTCAATCGGCTCACGAACATCATAACCTTTATGATAAACGGCATTTGCAAGAGCCTCTTCAATAGCAGCAAAAGGATAGTTAAAGAAACGATCTGCTTCTGCCCTGTCAGGATATTTAACCACTTTTTCTTTTATAACAGTGTTTTGGATATACTGAAGAGAATCGCGCAACTGTTGGTGAAGAGGTCCCTTAAATATTTTTTCAATAATATTGTCACCACCAGCACCTTCTGGAAATTCCACAACATCAATCTGAGAATACGGCATAAACTTATCAGGATTCATGCTGAAAAATAAAAGAGCTACATTACGCGGCTTCATAAATTCTGGCTGACTGTTACAAAGTTCCATATTAATGCACAAATCTTCAAACTTCATTGAATCCACTTCTGATTCAAGACTGCTGTTGATTTCGTGAAGATATGATTTTATAAGCGTAATATTTAAATCAGATAGTTCTGCCTGATGATTTATTCTGTCATCAAAAGGAATCTTGTTGGCAAGAGAGAACAAATCATTAAGTTCTTCTACCGAAGGCTTAATGCTGCTGTTCATTTTACGAATAAAATAAGTTGATTCAGTAGACGGAACAACTTTCCCGCTTTTGAATATGAAACGAGATGGAGATTTATAAGGTCTTACCTGTCCACCTGGACACCATACTACGACCAACTTAGTATCTTCATCATAGTCTACTGGAGCAACTACAGGCAGATAATCAGGAGTAATCAGTTTACATTTATTCAGCAAGTCTTTGAGAATATCATCAATTTCTTCTGCAGGAACACCTTTTAAGGGAAATTCAGGACGGCCGTTATCATCTTTAACACCAATAATAAGATATCCGCCTGACCAGTTATCAATATCGTTGGCAAAAGCAGTAATAGTCTTTAATGATGCATCGGGATTCCATGATTCCTTAAACTCAATTCTTGCCCATTCAACTACATTGCCGGAAAGAAGAGTTTTTATGTTAATTGGTAATGCCATGAAGTGCTCCTAACTTATTTTACAATCATATATTCTTAAATACAATGCTAAAATTTCCGCATCTCCCAGTAAAATATTTTTATAGCCTTCATCAAAAGAATAACCTTTGTCCACCACCCGCATAGCGGGTGGTTTCTTATGAAACTGCTTTGCAATTTCACTGGGTCACGACCCATAAAAAAAGCTCCAGTTAAACTGAAGCTTTTTTTAGACAACAGGTTTCAATCGCCTTCTACTTTTGTAGCATGTAATTACTTCCCTTCTGGATTATTAAACCCTGCTGAAGAAGATTTTCAATTATGAATTCAAGCACCTGTTCCTTATCCATCTCCTTCAATGTAGCCATGGCTTCCAATTCCCTAATGTTACTAAGATATATAACCAACTGCTTCTTTGAAAGTTTTCCTTTCTTTCTTAGCGCACGCTGAACTTGTATTTTCAATTCAGCTTCGTAATTTTCCAGATTCTCCGCTCTCTGTCTTTCTTCTGCTGCAATTTTTTCCTGACGCAACCTTTCTTCCTCTTCCTGTCGCTTTATCTCTGCAAGCCTTTCTTCCTCTTCCTTTTTGGCAATTTCTTCTTCCGTAAGCTCGCGCTTAAGTGAAAAGGAGTCTCCGTAAGGATCATAGTCATGAACTTTATGCTTGATTCCAGTCAGTGCAGAAATTTTTTCAACAATTGCAGGAAGCATATTATCCTTAGTTTTACGTCCAAAATCCCATTCAGCAGGGTCAAGGAGGTCATAAGCAACATCTTTATAAGTATATTCAGCAATTAATTTCCCCGTTCCAACAGTTTTAAGAACAGATTCATAAATGCTATACCTATTTACATAATCCCCGATGGTGTCAGAAAAAACCGAAAATGCCAGCTTATGCTTTTCAAGTTCTTCATGAGCCTTTTTGTAATCAGGTTCATGGCTCAAGAGTGCAGCTCCACCATACAAATTAAATCCTTTGACTTCTACCTTAACATCCCCACTTTCAAAAAGCTTTATGTCTCCCTGCGGTATCTTTTTTATGATGTCTTCCTTGTACAGATTATTTACGGAAGCAATTTTCCTGCCGTCTGGAGCGCAAAGTTCAACATCAAGACTCATCATGGAATTTTCCATAGCAAAGGAACATGTCTTATCTTCTTCATAAATCTTGCTGCTATCAAAAATCGAATACCCGTAATGCTTTTTTGCAAACGTAACAACTCCGTCCTTCTTATAGTCAGTGGAATTTCCCTTTACAGGAGATTTTGGCCATGAGCAGTATTTTTTTCCACTATCCTCTTCAAAGGTTATGCCCTTCCAGTTTTCTGTCCAGGACTTTTGAATCCCATCGGTCATAATCTTGATGATTCTCTTATACTTCCTGTTTTCATTGTATGTGACCGTAATCAGGTAATTGGCTGTTCTTGTTTCCATGTCCAGGTTCTTCTGCGAAAGCTTAAAATCGCAGCAATAAATATCATAGGCATGTTCAGTCCAATATTTTTCTGCATTCTTCAGCAGGACAACCCATTCGTCATAAATCGTAAAGTCATCGTATTCATCAAAACCAGGCTTTCCGTCCTTCAGTACATTTTCAATTTCAATGAACCTGTCATAGGCTTCCTTGGAATTTCTTATGTCTTCCCTAACTGCATCATAATAATAACCCAAAGCATAGGCATAGTTTTTTTCAGAATCGTATTTCTTTGCCTTGTTCAAAAGTTCAGTGTACTTTGCAGACTGCCCAAAGGCAAAAATGCCAAGCAGACATACAATTCCAGTCAATAATGTTTTTTTCATAAATCCTCCTATGGAAGCATTTATGCAGGCGCTCACATTAGCATCAGTTTCCTGCACAAAACTTCCTAAAAAATCATCCTACACTTATCACATTTCTGTCTCATGTAGTAAGATTTTTACGGTTAGTGGCAATCAATTTCCCCTTCACTCACAAAGGCTGCACAGTGGAATCCCGGCCATTTTTAAAAGTTCATCAACTGTGGATGCGCCAAGCTGTTCCGCTGCCCTGCCGGTTATCAGGCCACAAGTCCGAGAATCTTCCAGGGCGTCATGGGCAAGATAGTCAATTCCAAAATGCCTTCCAAGTTCCGTCAGCCTATGGCTTTCAAGTTCCGGCCATACGCTTCTTGCCAGCGCCAGGGAATCAAAATAGGACAGCTCGGGAACTTCCATTCCATAGTATGAACAGCATCCGCGGATTACGTTCATGTCAAAGCCGGCATTGTGAGCAACCAGCGGAACCTTCCTTTTGCTGATGAATGGCATGACCATGGTTTCCCACACTTCCGGGAATTCAGGTTTGTCCCTTACGTCATCATATCCTATTCCATGAATGTCCCTTGTAAACTCCGGCACAAAATACATCTTTGCAGGCCGGATTAAGGTTTCAAGGGAATCAACTTCCTTCCCATTTTCAAACCTTACAAGCCCAACCTGGCATGCACTGTTTCTGTAATAGTTTGCCGTTTCAAAATCAATTGCTATGTAGTTCATCACTTTACCCATTAAATCCGATTCTCGAAGCCCTGGACTGCTCAAGTTTTTCCTTCTGGCAAAATCCCTCAATTTCCTTGAAAGAAGATTTCCTTCCGGTCAGCACTTCCTTCATGGCAGCCTTTCTTGCAACATTATCAATCTGTGCACCGCTAAATGCATAGCATGATGCAAGGTGTTCAACAGACTTGCCGGTAAGCCAGTTCATCTTGTTTTTCCAGATTCTCTTCTTGATCTCAAGGTCAGGGCTCTGGAATTTTATCTTGAACAAAAACCTTCTTTCAAAGGCGGCGTCAAAATTCCCGGCAAGGTTGGTTGTGGCAATCACGATTCCCTCCTGTCTTTCAAGGCAGTCAAGAAGAATGTTCTGAATGTGGTTCTCCCCTATTTCAGCACCATTGATGGGCATGTCGATTCTGCGTCCAAAGAGGGCATCTGCCTCATTGAACAGAAGGATCGGTATCCCTTCTCCCCTTTCTTCCGCCTTAGTGCAAAAGCCCCTGTACTTTTCAAAGACCCTGGAAAGGTTCATCTCAGTACCGCCATGCCAGCAGCTGATGACAGAACCCATGTCAACGTAATAGATTGCCCTGTTGGTCTTCCGTGCAATCTGGAAAACTGTTTCCGTCTTACCCGTGCCGCTTTCTCCATAAAGCATTATGCACACACCCTTTGCCATGGACTTTCCCGCAAGCCTTTCTCGTATGGCCGTAAGCTTGTCTGATTCAAGGAAGGAATACAGATCCCGCACTTCCTCCTCAACATCTTTTGCGTAAAAAAGATTTCTTTCGGCAATGTCGCAAGGATAGGTCAGGTCTTTATCCTTCAATCCGCTTGAGCTTTTCAAGATTCCTGCATCATTTTCTATGACTGCCTTCTTTACATAATCCGGAATCCTGTAGTGCTTTGCGCGGCATTTCTCATCCAGCCCCTCAAAAGGTTCAATAAGCGACCTTTCCTCAAGAACTGCAAGGTTTTCTGAAAAAGCAAGAAACCGTACAGGATTGCAGTTTGCATCTTCCGAAAGGTTTGCAATGGAAACAGGACACTCATCGTTGCAGAAATACACGACGAACATGTAGGAAAGCAATGCAGCCTCACTATCCCCAAGGCAAAAGAAATTCTTAACGTACTTCAAGGCAAGATCAAACTTAATGTCCGCCGCATATATTACAAAGGAGTTTTTTCCAAGCACATTGTATACGATCAAAATACTGTCCATGATTCTGTTCAATCCAGAATAAATGTCACCCATAATACCCCCGTAAAACACCTATATATATAGAAGAAAACCGTCAAAATCTGACTGTTCCAACGCTACATTACATCCTACGCCCAAGCAAAGGCTAAAACTCAGATGCATGGTTTCTGTAATATTCAGGCAGGTGTCCCTTTGCATCCACCCTGTCGCCCAAAGTCCGCAGTTCACTGTCCTTAATCATCCATTTATATATTTCAGGATTCTCGTTGGCAGCCGCATAGTGAAGAACATTCCTGTCATCATTATCCACAGCCTTCCATGAAGCATTGTAACAGCGGAGCATCATGATGACTTCCGGATTGGTGTTGCAGTAAGCAGCCATCATCATAAGCGTCTTTCCGCTTATATCCGTAATGTTTGCATCGTAGCCACAGTCAATAAGCCCCTCAAGAATTTCCGGCCTGCAATTGCATGCAGCTTTCATGGCCTGCTCCTCCCTCTGTTTCTTCAAAAGAATCTTGAGCACCTCACCAGAACATCCAGCAGAAAGAACAAGGTCCATGGCGCTTTCTCCATTTTCATTCAGGTCGGAAATACTGAATATGGTTGAAGCAAATCTTGCGACCTCCGGGTTTTCGTTCATTGCAGAATAGTGAAGCAGGTTGTTTCCCCTCTGTGAAGGTGCATTAATGTTTGCCCCACTATCCAAAAGCAGGGAAATCACATCAATGTTCTCTTGGCACCTGGCTGCAGTTTGAAGCGGAGTGTCTTCATTCACGGCACGCTCTTCCACATCAAAACCATGTTCAAGCAGGAATTTTGCAATCTCCGGATTTGGATTCCTACCGGCTGCCAGATTAAGCAAAGGCTCCCCGTATGCAGACAAAACTTTTTGGTTGCACCCCGCATCTAGAAACGCCTTAAGGACGGCAACACTATTGCCTTTCCTTGCAGCCACATGGAGCGGAGTTTCTCCCCATTCATTTTCAACATCCTTGGGAATCCCCTTTAAAAGGAAAAAGCGGACGGTCTCAGGATGTTCACAAAGGGCAGCATAATGAAGAAGGGAATCGCCATTGTCATCGATAAAACGGACGTTAAATCCAAAGTCAAGCACATGCTGGATGAATTCAACATTGGGAGACTTCATGACGACTTTCCTGATAATCTGTTTCTTAGTTGCCTCATCTAGTCCAGAAAAATTCCCAACCATCAGGTCAAACAGGCCGGCATCAGCACTGCTGATTGCGTAATCAACTGCAGCAAGCAATTCTTCATTCTTATCCATAGGGTACACCTCCATTGTATTTTGGGGGAATAATATCAAATTTAATCTATCAGCCGATGATAGACTAAATAAAAAAATGTGATAAAATAGTATCCATGGCAAAAGAAAAAAGAACTGCAATAACGCATCTGATGCTGGAGCGTCTTGTAAACATCCACAAGGAAATAAAGTCAGGTTCATACCCAAACACAAGACAGCTTGCAGACAAATTCAACGATAAAAGGGGAATTGCAACCATCAGCCGGGACATTGAATTCCTCAGGGACAGATTTGGCGCCCCCATCGCCTACGACTATAAAAAGCGGGGCTACTGCTACACGGAAGAATTCAACCTGAGCCTGAACAACATTTCACAAGACAAGCTCCTGACCCTCTTTGCGGCAAGGCAGCTTCTTTCACATTTCAAGAATACGCCATTCTACAGTGAGGTAAGCGACGTACTGGATTTTCTGTCTGATTCCAAGACCAGCGGCAATGGCACCCTCATGGGAAGGATTTCACTTCCACCAATGCCGGAACTTATTGTCGATGACCGGATATGGCACGTAATTTCCAGCGGACTTGAATCCAACACCAAGATTGAATTCGACTACAGCGGAAGATGGAACACAAGGACCACCCACCGAAAAGTTCACCCATACCAGCTCGTCATGGATGACGGAAAATATTTCCTCTACGGATATTCCGAAGAACGTAAGGATGTACGCCTCTTTTCCCTCGGAAGAATGCAAAATCCAAGGCTGACGGAAGAAAGCTTTTTACTGCCCAAAGACCATGACTTTGAATCCCGCTGTGGTGGCGGCAAATTTGGCTCCTTTTCTTCCAGCAGGCTGGAAAAATACCGCATTGAATTCTATGAAAATGCCAGGCAGATGGTAAAGGAATGCATCTGGGCTAAAGACCAGGTCCTCAAGGACGACGACTCAAGGGACTGCACAACCATAAGCTTCTCCTCAACCCAGTTCCTTAAGATTGAAGAATGGGTCCTGTCCCAGGGATGCTATGCAAAACCCTTAAAGCCAAAATGGCTTGTTGAAGAATGGAAAGACCACATCAGGCAGATGGCAAGGCTTGCCGGACTGTAAAACAACCATATTAGCACAGGATTCCAGATTCCTCCTAAAAAAAGGTATTTTACCCTAAAGTCAACTCACCTGGCCCCTTCATAATTGAACATCATGCAAGTTTATTCTATAATATCCGATTATGACAGCCAACGAATTACGTTCAAAGTACATTGAATTTTTCAAATCAAAGAATCACGCAGAGATTTCAGGACAGTCACTCATTCCTGAAAATGACCCTTCAGTTTTGTTTACGACAGCCGGAATGCATCCGCTCGTTCCATATCTCCTTGGTGAAAAGCACCCTGCAGGAACACGCCTTACAGACTACCAGAAGTGCGTTCGTACAGGCGACATCGACGAAGTAGGAGACCCAAGCCACCTTACATGCTTCGAAATGCTCGGCAACTGGTCCCTCGGAGACTATTTCAAGAAAGAATCCATTTCATTTTCATACGAATTCCTTACAAGGAAGGACTGGCTTGCCCTCGATCCAAAAAAGATTTCAGTAACGGTTTTTGCAGGTGACGAAAACGCTCCACGCGATGAAGAAGCTGCAGGCTACTGGAAGGAAGTGGGAATGCCGGAAGACAAGATTGCATACCTTCCTGCAAGCGACAACTGGTGGGCAGCAGGTCCAACAGGTCCTTGTGGCCCGGACACGGAAATCTTTTACTGGGTTGGAGAAGGACTTCCACCACAGGGTTCCAACAAGGGAACGGACAGCGCCAACTGGATGGAAATCTGGAACAACGTTTTCATGCAGTTTGAACGCAAGGACGAAAAGACCCTGGTTCCCCTTCCAAAGCAGAACGTAGATACTGGCATGGGACTTGAACGCACAAACTGCATCCTCCAGGGAAAGACAAGCGTTTACCTTACAGAAGTATTCCAGCCAATCATCAATACAATCGAAACCCTGGCCGGCTACAAGTACGGCACAGACGAAGCAAAGGACCGCTCGGTTCGCATCATTGCAGACCACAGCCGTTCTTCCGTATTCATCCTTGGCGACCAGAAAGGCGTAAGCCCTTCAAACGTGGGTGCAGGCTATGTTCTCCGCCGCCTCATCCGCCGTGCAGTCCGCGAAGGAATGAAGCTCGGCATCGACAAGGCATTCCTTGCAGAAATCGCAGAAACAGTAATCGCAAACTTCAAGTGCGCATATCCTGAACTCGAGGCAAATGCACAGAAGGTAAAGAGCGAACTTACACAGGAAGAAGCAAAGTTCCGCGACGCCCTCAAGAACGGCGAAAAGGAATTCCAGAAGATGCTTCCAAACCTCATGAAGAACCCAAAGAAGGAAGTAAGCGGAAAGACGGCATTCAAGCTTTACGACACCTACGGATTCCCTCTTGAACTTACAATGGAACTTGCAGCAGAAAACGGATTCACCGTTGATGTAGAAGGATTCAAGGAAGCAGAAAAGAAGCACCAGGAGGCATCAAAGTCCCTGGATGCAGGAAAGGCAAAGGGTGGACTTGCAGAACAGTCTGACGTTACGACAAAGTACCACACTGCAACACACCTTCTCCAGCAGGCCCTCATCAATGTCCTTGGAGAGCAGGTTGCACAGAAGGGTTCAAACATCAACAACGAGCGCATGAGATTCGACTTTACCTTCGAACGCCCTATGACCAAGGAAGAAATCCAGAAGGTCCAGGACATCGTAAACGACCAGATCAAGGCAGACCTTCCTGTTTCCATGGAAATCATGCCCCTTGACAAGGCCAAGGAAGAAGGTGCACGCGCCCTCTTTACAAACAAGTACGGTGAAGACGTTAAGGTTTATACAATCGGAACAAAGGACAGGTGGTTCAGCAAGGAAGTTTGCGGTGGCCCACATGTCCAGCACACTGCCCAGATTGGCGACTTCAAGATCGAAAAGGAACAGTCATCTTCTGCAGGTGTACGCCGCATCCGTGCAACAATTTCCGGCGGACTTCCACTGGAAAACTAGGTCCATCCTCAGGCAATGGCCGACGAAAAAAGCTGCGCCTGAGTTTAAGCCCCATAAAAACAAAAAAAACATACCGCGAGGTTTATCATGAACAAAAGAATAATTGGATTTGCTCTTGCTTCTCTCTTTACTCTCTCTGCCTTTGCCCAGAACGACTTGCAGCAGCTTGCAACAGTCAAGTACAACAAATCAAAGCCGGAAACAATCACACTCCGCCAGCTTAAGAACAGGGTCAACTACGAACAGAAGCAGTACGGCCTCGAAAGCGTGGATGTTGCAACAAAGGAAAAGGTCCTCGACACCATCATCGCAGAAAAGCTTATTTCCCAGGCAGCAGCTTCAGAAGGAATCACCATCTCCGACAGCCAGGTTGATGCAACCCTCCTCAAGAGCTTCAGTGCACAGTTTGGAATCGAGGTAACGGAAGCCCAGCTCAGCGACATTCTCAAGAAGCAGACGGGAAAGACCCTTGACGAATACATCAAGGAAAACAGCGGCATGTCCCTTACTGAATACAAGAACCACCTTCGCACCCAGATTGCAATCCAGCAGTACGTGTTCCTCAAGAAGCAGGACGAACTCAAGAGCGTGACTGCAACGGACGAAGAAATCAAGCGCGCCTATGAACTTAACCGCAACGTATTCTCAAGAAACGAAATGATGACAATCTTCCTCGTTCTCGTTCCAAAGGGAAACGACAGCATGGAAGCAAAGGCCCTCTGCGAATCCATGAGGAACGAATACCTCAAGGACAAGAGCAAGGAAACAATCTTCAAGAATTCCCCTGACAACAACAAGAAGTACAATGCCGGAAACCTTACCCTTGCAAAGACAGCCCAGCAGGCCCAGATGCTCGGTTGGGACCTGGACAAAATGGAAGAACTCTTCAAGGACAAGGAAGGTTATGTAAGCGAAGTTAAGGAAGCCCCACAGGACTGGGAATTCTATTCAATCATCAAGACATACAAGGCTGCCCTCCTTGAACTTTCCGACGAAGCAGTTCCTGGAACAGCCGTTACGGTTTACGAACACATCAAGCAGAACCTTACACAGCAGAAAATCAGCCAGTACTACAGCGTTGTAGCCAAGGACCTTGCCAACAGCCTCATGACAAAGGAATCTGTTGACCGCAAGAAAACAGGCGCAGACCTGGAAAAACTTCTCAACTGGTAAACAGGAGCAGACAATGTCACGCAGATCAGGACGCATTCTTGCAGTACAGGCACTTTATTCCTACGATGTAGGAAAGATGCAGCTTGAAGACCTTCTCAAGCTTGAATGGACGGATGACGATTTTGATTCAGACCATGCACTTGCAAAACTTCCACGCCAGGGAGAAAAAAAGAATGCAGAACCTGAAGAAGAAGTTCCATCTGCAGAACCGGAGACAGAGACAGACACCTTTGCACGCCTTCTCATCTCCGGAACTGTAAACCACATCGACGAAATTGACGCAAAGATCAAGTCCCACCTTACAGGCGGCTGGGATTTTTCAAGGCTCAACAAAGTTACTGTGGCAATCCTGCGCGTAAGCCTTTATGCAATTCTTTTCCAGAAGGACATCGCTCCTTCCATCATCATTGATGAAGCCATCGGTATCGCAAGGGACTTTGCCCTGGATGACCAGTTCAAGTTCATCAATGCAATCCTTGATACAATCAGAAAGGAAGAAAACCCGCAGTGAAAATCAAGTGCTGTGGCTTTCTTCTGATGACCTGCCTTCTGATAGGATTAAGCTCATGCTCGTCCCATTCAGAAGGTTCTTCATTCACATCAAAGCTAGACTCTGTGGATGCATGCATTTCACAGGGTTCAACTGATGATGCCGTAAAACTCCTAAAAAAGCTTGAAAAAAAAGCCTATACTTCCTACGAATTCCTTGGCATTACGAAACGTTACCTTAACCTTGGGGAAGACAGAAGGGCTGAAAAAATCCTTTCAAAGGCCCTTAAGCGCATTCCAAAAAATCCGGAAGTTTCCTGCGTATACGCAAATTTCCTCCTTAGGCACGACCGCCTGGACGAAGCCTTTGAAGTCTCCCTTCCCCTTGCAGAAACTGAATATTCTTCCATTTATTCTGAATGCATACTGCGCAAGACGCTTCTGGCAGTAGACCAGGGCCGCTCCCCGGAGCAGGAACCAGGCCAGCTCATTGACAGCGCATTCAATTCAGCAGAAAAAAAGAAGAAAAAGCAGAAGGACATGACCGCCCTTACCTCCGACCAGATAAAGGAAATCTTCACAGACGAAAGGTTCATTCCTGTCTACACCGGTGCCTTCAAGGGCTCAAAGGACAGTCCATGGATTTACAACGCCGCATCAGTCCTCATGAAGAACGGACGCTACAAGGATGCAGCAAGACTTTATCCCCACACCATTGCAAGCTACAGGGACAGCCTTCTCTGGGGAATCATATTCTTTGACACGGGACTTTACACCGAAAGCCTGGATGCCCTTATTTCAAGCAGGAAACTTGCCCAGGCCGCCATCACGGAAAAAAACGCACCACAGCTCACTGCCGAAATTGACAGCCTGACCTGTGACTGCCTTTACATAGAAGGGGAAGACGAAAAAAGCCACCAGCTGCGCCTTGAACTCCTGGCAACCAACAAGCAGAACGCACCTTCCCTCGCATTCATGAACAGTGCCATGTACTACAGGCGCCACGACAGCCAGGTACAGCGATACGACCAGCTCATGGCACTTGAAGAAAGCTTCCCGGACTACATCCCGGGCATTGCAGGCAAGGCGGAATTTGCCCTTGATGGGCTCAGGCGGCCACCAGAAGACGAACTTTCTTCCCGCTTAAGGTCTGCTGGACTAAAAACCCTGGCCATGGAAGAAAGGGACAGGATTCCGGCAATTTCCGCAGCTACCGTTACAGCTTTCATAGACAGCCGCTATTCACAGACAAAAGACCCGGAACTGATGGTGCTCAGGGAACGCATCCGTAACCAGAAGAACTTCATCGAGGGAACTTCCACACCGGTTTCCACCGTATGGACCTTCCTCGAATCCATGGAAAAAGACAACGCCTATCCATCCCAGGCAATTCTCTACGGTGTTGAATTCCTGGTACAGAACAACCTTTCCAAGGAAGCACAGGGGCTTTTTGACGGATACATCAGGGGCAAGTTCGATTACGATGTCTTTGAAAATCCTTCAGAACTGGAACTATGGGAAGCAGAATACTCTGCATGGTTTGCATGCCTTGACGGAGACCTGGACAGGGGCCTTTCCATGTACACCTACATAATGCAAAACTACGGCGACAGGATTGCATCCACAACTTCCCAGGCAGGAAGGGCTGGCGCCATAAACGCATTCGTAAACCTTGCAGTTCTGTACGAAAGCACCGACAGGCTGGAAGAAGCAGTTGACATGTTGAGCCATGCTTCATCAAGATGTACGGATCCGATAAAAAAGGCAGAAATCCTTTACCGCTCCGGGGAACTCAGCTGGAAAATGGGCGACAGCCACAGCGCATCCAGGTCCCTCAAGTATGCCCTCAAGCTTGACCCGTCCCACAACCGCTCAAGACTGCTGCTAAAAAAAATAACCGCCGAGTCATAATGACCCAGCGGCCCTGATCATAGGTTATTATGGGTCAAAATGACCCAATTTTCAGAACTTAGTCTTCAATTACGGCAATAATGTCGCTGTTTTTAAGGATGAGGTATTCTTCCCCGTTCATCTTTACCGTTGTTCCTGAATACTTGTCGTAAAGAACCTTGTCTCCGGCCTTTACCGTGATCTTGTCCTTTTCAGTTCCAGGACCAACAGCCTCTACAACAGCCTGCTGCGTCTTTTCCTGTGCCGTATCAGGGATAATAAGCCCCCCAGCCGTCTTTGTTTCTGCTGCAACCTGCTTAACAAGCACTCTGTCTGCCAAAGGTCTGATTTTCATATTTTCCTCCAAATGGTATTTTTCAATTTATTACATATAAATTAATAATTTTTCCCCAAAAAGTCAAATTTTACGTCACCATTCACCAATAAAATGACATTTTTATGCCCCATCAATGGCCACGAAAAATTTCTGTTTTTTTCTAACTTGGCACGATTTATGCTCTATATATGATAAATACCGGAGGTCCCAAATGGCTAACAATGCAATGATTTATGATGATGTTGTAAAGATGCACCTTAGAGACGTAAAGAGGTTCCCCCTTCTTTCACCGGAAGAAGAAACTGAAGTTGCCCTCAAGGCAAGGCAGGGGGACAAGGCATCCCGCGACAGGATCCTGACTTCCAACATGCGCTTTGTAATCAAGATTGCCGCCAAGTACAGAAACAGGGGCCTCGACTTTGAAGACCTGATCAGCGAAGGTTATATCGGCCTCATCAAGGCACTTGAGCACTTTGAACCTTCAAAGGGCTGGCACTTCATATCCTACGCCGTATGGTGGATCCGCCAGAACATCTCAAAGGCCATCATCGACACCGGCCACACAATCCGCCTCCCTGTAAACCGCGATGCAGAAGTCCGCGACATAAACAAGCTCCGCCGCAAGGTAAACATGGACGGAGTAAAGACGGAAGAACAGGAACTTGAGGAAGTTGCATCAATGCTCGGCATGACAAAGCACCACGTCCGCGAAATGATGAACATCTCAAGGGAAATGATCAGTCTTGAAACTCCTCTCGGAACCGACACGGAAAACACTGTCATGGACACCATTCCATCCCAGTTCCTCTCACCGGAAGAACAGTACCTTGACCTTGAAATGAAGGACAGCATTTCAAGCGCCATGTCCGTACTTGATCCAAAGGCCCGGAAGGTCATCAGCCTGCGTTACGGCCTTGGTGGTCTTGGAGAACACACCCTCAAGGAAGCCGGGGAAAAGATGAACCTTTCCCGCGAACGCGTTCGCCAGATTGAAAAGAAGGCAATGCAGACCCTGGGTGACTACATTCCTTCAAAAACCATGCTGAATGAATACCTTGCATAAAAAAGGCCTGGTGCACTTCATTCCATCATGAAATGCACCAGACCTTTTCCATATTCTATTCCCTGTAAAGCATTGCAAGCTTGTCCTTGTATCTTTCTGCAACACGGTAACGCATCATTTCCTGCTTTGCCGAAAGTTCAACACCAACTTCAAAAGGCTTTGTAATCAGGGCAATCCTGTTAATTCTTTCAAAGCTCTTGAATCCGTTCTTTGCACTGATTTCCTCAAACACGATGGACTCAATGAACTTCTGGATTTTCTCCATTCCGCAAAGTTCCTCAAAGGAACCGAATGTAATGCCGTTTTCCTGTGCATAAGTCTCAATTGCATCCTGGTCTGGAAGAATGAGGGCAACAAGATGCTTCTGGTCAATTCCCTTGTCGTTGGTACCAAAGACAACTGACGTTGAAATGTACATGGACTCGTTGATCTTTGCCTCGATTGGAAGAGGCTCAATGTTTTCTCCACCCTGAAGAACGATGGTATCCTTCTTGCGGCCGCGGAGACTGATTTCCCCGTTTACGGAAAGAATTGCAATGTCACCGGTGTCAAACCATCCGTCAACAGTCATAACCTTTTCCGTAAGGTCAGGCCTCTTGTAGTACCCCTGCATGACACACTTTCCCTTAATCTGGAGGGTACCCTTCTTGCAGCGGCCAAGGATGATTCCGTCATCGTCAACGACACGGGATTCCATTCCGCGCATGATGGTACCAACGTTTCCAAAAACAGGATCCGCAACAGGACGGACGGAAACAATAGGTGCAGTTTCCGTAAGGCCGTAACCTTCAACGATATTAATTCCAACTGCCCAGAAAAAGTTGTCAACGTTATTGGGAAATGCACCGCCACCAGCAATACCGGCGCGGAAATTCTTTCCGACCATGGCCTTGATCTTCCTGAAGACAAGAACCTTGCCAAGGAGTCTCAATGGATAAAGCAGGAGCCAAGGCAATACAAGAACCGGCCACCAGAACCAAAGGTAGTCATTTCCAAACCTCGAATTCTTGCGGCGCAGCCTGCGGTCAATCTTGCACCAGATGATGGACTCGTTTACAAAAAAGCGGAACATGGCAAAGGAAATGCCGCCAGCCTTCCTCATCTTGCGCCAGATGCCCTCGTATACTGCAGTCCAAACGCGAGGTACGGCAGGCAGGAGTGTAGGCTCAAGCTTCTGAAGGTCCTGAAGCAAAACCGAGCCGATCGGCTTTGAAAAGCAGAGGGTTGCACCCTGGGCAAGGATGACGTATTCAACGGCACGCTGGAAGGCATGCCATACGGGAAGAACAAGAAGTGCCCGCTCCCCGGGATTAAGGAAAATTCTTTCAGTAACTTCATCAAGCTGGCAGAGAATGTTTCCGTGGGTAAGCATAACGCCCTTTGGAGTTCCCGTAGTGCCGGAAGTAAAGATGATGGTTGCCAGGTCGTCGATCTTGCCCTTTTCAAGCTCCTGCTCTACAACATCAGGATGAAGCTTTCTCCATTCATGGCCGGAAGCCTGAAGGTCGCGGAACCACAAGACGCGGAGCCCTGCAGCCTCACACTTGGCCTTCATCTCATCGGAAACCTGCTCAAAGGGAATGATGGTCTCAAGGGTCGGAATGTCCTTCTTGATGTTCAGGAGCTTCCTGACCTGAACTTCATTTTCTGCAATGCAAAACCTTACGTCAGAAAAGGAAAGGATGTATGCAAGGTCAGTTTCCGTGGCATCGCATCCACGGGGAGTATCAATGGCACCGATGGAAAGGAGGCCTACATCAGCCTGTTCCCATTCCTCACGGTTATCGGCAATGAGACCGATTTTTTCACCGCGCTGAACCCCAAGTTCAAGGAGGGCCCCGGAAAAATCCAGTGCATTCTGGAACATGTCATGGTAATTGACTTCCCTGTAGCCGCCATCCTTTGTGTGGCTAAGCTGAGCCGAAATTTCCGGCCACTTTTGGGCTGCGTTTCTTACAAGACGTGGAAGAGTGTCACCATATCTCAAAGCATAATCCATATATATCTCCCTGCCCGGCAGTCAAAGAACAAATCTCAGCGCAATCCAGTCCCGGACAAATTTAAAATGACATTTTTACGATTTTTGTACAGTATAAAGAGAAAACAATGCGAATTCAACGAAATTCATGGAAAATGGCATCGAATTTGCGAAATAAAGTCAGTATTTTACAAGAATAAGTCTGTATTTTACAACTCCAATCCGTTACTTATGACCGTCACCAAGGCCATAAACAATCTCACAATCCTAAACCCCAGGGACAAAAATGCCGATAATCATATCACTATGCCGTCTAAACGAAACAGTTATGCAAAACCGGACTTTTGGTCTCAAAAAGCATTCCGCGAAGGATACCCAGCAAGAAGCGTCTACAAGCTTGCGGAAATCGATGAAAAATTCAAATTCCTCAAAAAGGGCTACACGGTGCTGGACCTTGGGGCAGCCCCAGGCAGCTGGACCACATGGCTCCTTAGAAACCTGGACGAAAACGGTAAAGTCGTTTCCTGCGACCTTAACCCCCTTTCAAAGGACGTAAAGGGCAACAACCTGGTCTTCTTCCAGGGCGACCTCTTGAGCGAGGAAATCCGCGAACAGATAAGGGCGGAAGGTCCCTACGACCTGGTGGTGTGCGACGCAGCCCCCCTGACAACAGGCAACAGGACCGTAGACACACTGCGCTCAAAGGCCCTTGTGGAAATGGCCATCTGGTATGCCCAGACAATGCTCAAAACGGGAGGCAACTTCTGCGTAAAGATATTCCAGAACGGCGACCAGCAGAAGCTCCTGATGAAAATGCGCGAGACATTCACCCAGGCCAAGGGATTCAAGCCGGAAGCATGCCGGTCGGAATCCTTTGAGACATACCTCATCGGCCTGACAAAAAAGTAACCATACCATTAAAAAAAGAGGCTCTATAATATGAAAGAAATTGAAAAATACACGGACATCTGCTATACTAAAAGCCTTATTATGAAATCATATTTAAAATTGGGTATAACATGTGCATCTGCAGTTCTCGGAGTCGCCGCATTCGTCACCGGCATCACCCTGGGACTGGTACATTTCAAGAATACTGCAGGCCGCGGTGGCTTTGACTCCCAGACTTCCACCCCACTTGTAGAAAGCTACCTTGCAGAATCTGAAAACCTTGCCCAGGAAGCAGACATTTACTCGGAAGAAGACTCGGAACTTTCATACATCTCATACAGAATCAAGAAAGGCGACATGATCGGCTTCATCGCGGAAGAATTCGGCGTAACCCAGGACACCATCATCAGCGTAAACAACATCCATTCTTCACGCCTAATCCAGATTGGCCAGTACATAAAGATTCCATCAATGCCTGGAATCCTCTATACCGTAAAGAACGACGGGGAGACGGTTTCCACCATCGCAGAAAAATACAAGGTTGATGCCGAAAAATGCTCCCGCGTAAACTACCTTGGACTTACGGAACCCCTGGCAGCCGGAAAATCCCTCTTTGTACCCCATGCAGAACTCGACTGGGTAACAAGGCAGGAAATCAACGGCGACCTATTCATCAAGCCAATCCGTTCACGCTTCTACTTCACGTCATACTTTGGCTGGCGCGTAAATCCATTTGACGCATCAAAGCGCACATACCACAACGGAATCGACATGGCATGCCCCAAGGGAACCAACATCTATGCAGCCCTCCCGGGAAAAGTCGTTCAGGCAGGCTACAGCGAGATATACGGAAACTATGCCATCGTTGCACACCATTCAGGCTACAAGACACTATACGGCCACATGAGCGAAACCCTGGTCCATGCAGGAATGTACGTAGACACCAACACACGCATCGGAAGAGTCGGCAACACTGGCATGAGCACAGGTCCTCACCTTCACTTCACGGTCTACAAGAACGGCCGTCCAGTAAACCCGGCATACCTCTGGAAATAGTTCTCAGTTTCCTCTGGGCGCATTCTGGAAAGTCCGCACCAAGGCGGCCTTTCCAAAACCGGGCTGCTCCAGGTTCCGCGTCGGTGCGCTTCATTGGCGCCGTCCAATAGATTCCCCCAAGCCCTACATTCCATCACAAAAACAGCAAAAAACACGGCTTTCCACCGATTGCACCCCCACCCCGGCCGGCCCCAACGCCTACGGCGCCTTCCGTATCCCTTGCGCTTCCCTTCAACACAGGCTCGATCCCCTAAAAAAAGCATTTATTTTTTTTCAAAAGTTTACAAATCAAATTTAGTGATATATAATTATTTTATGGCTGACTTGCTTACAGATTCACAATTCAATGAATTCAGAAAACTCATCTACGATTCGAGCGGAATCACTTTCTCTGAAACAAACCGTTCGATTCTTGACAGTCGTTTAAAGGAACGTCTTAGGGACAAAAACCTTACAGACCTGGAAGCATACCACAAGCTCATTCTTTCAGACAAGGAAGAATTCAAGCTGTTCCTCGATTCAATTACCACCAACCTGACGCGCTTTTTCAGGAACCAGCCTCACTTTGATGCTCTCATCAATTATGTAGTTCCACATATTATTGAGAACAAGAAGAAGACCGGCGACACAAAGATCCGCATTTGGAGTGCAGGATGTTCAACAGGCGAAGAACCTTACACCCTTGCCATGCTATTGAAGGACAAGCTTCCAGCACCCTACACCTTTGAAATCACCGCCTCGGACATTTCCCTCAAGTCCCTCATGGTCGGACAGCAGGGATTCTATCCTGACTCAAGGGTTTCAGGCATTCCGCAGAATTACCTTTCCATGTTCTTTACAAAAGGCGACAAGGGATATCAGGTTAAGCCTGAACTGATGAAGACCATCAAGTTTGACTACCACAACCTTCGCTTTGACATGGGTGCACGCAACCTGGACATTGTTTTCTGCCGCAACGTTCTCATCTACTTTGACGAGGCCGCACAGAAAAACACCATCGACAACTTCTGGAAGTCAATGGCTAAACAGGCATACCTGTTCATCGGGCACTCGGAAAGTCTTTTTGGCATGGACACCAAGTTTGAATTCCTAAAAACTCCATGGGCCTGCCTTTACCAGAAAAACGAAAAATAACCAGACTGCCCTTGGAGCTTGAAGTTCCGGGGGCTTAACTTTTTTTAGGGAGTATTGAATATGGATGATATTGAAGTATTAGTATGCGACGACTCGGCACTTATGCGAAACCTTATTTCCAGAATCATAGACGGAACAGACGGCCTTAAGGTTGCCGGCACTGCAATGAACGGAAAATTCTGTCTTGAAAAACTTGAGAAAATCAATCCTGACCTTATTCTTCTCGACATCGAAATGCCGGAAATGACTGGCGTTCAGTTCCTTGAAGAACGCAAGAAGCGCGGCATAGACATTCCTGTTGTCATCCTTTCCTCAATTGCAACGGAAGGGGCAGCCGTAACAATGAAATGCCTTGAACTCGGGGCAAGCGACTTCATCACAAAGCCTTCAGGATCAACATCGGCAAGCATTGCATCTGTAGGAAGCGCCATCATTGAACGCGTTGCATCCTACGGTGGAAAAGCCGCACGCAGAAAGGGCAAGCAGATTGCTTCTGCAGAACACTACATGCAGCAGGCAAAGCTCAAGGAAATCGAGGCAGCAGCAGTAAAGGAAGGCATCATCGAAAAGCCAAAGGCTACCGTTTCCTCTTCAGAACCACTTTTCTCTCCAACCCTTTTCTCAACTGCAAAAAAAGACAAGAAGCCTGAAGTCATAACTCCGCTTCGTGACCACGGCCGCATCGACGTTATTGCCATCGGAATCTCAACAGGCGGACCAAACGCACTCCGCGATGTTTTTGCAAAACTGGATCCAAAGCTTTCAAAGCCAATCCTCGTTGTTCAGCACATGCCTGCAGGATTCACGAAGGAATTTGCAGCCTCTCTGGACAAGATCTGCCCCCTCAACGTCAAGGAGGCAGAAGACGGAGATACAATCCACCCAGGCCAGATTTACATTGCACCGGGTAATTTCCACATCAAGGTTGAAAAATCAACCCTCTGCAACGTAATCCGCCTTTCATCAGAAGACCAGCGCAATGGACACAGACCTTCTGCCGACGTTCTTTTTGAATCGGTTGCAAAGATATACCAGAACAAGGCCCTTGGCATCATCATGACAGGCATGGGACGCGACGGTGCAGCCCAGCTTGCAGAAATGAGAAAGCAGGGTGCATGGACCATTGGCCAGGACGAAGAATCATCTGTAGTTTACGGAATGCCTCGTGTTGGATTTGAAATGGGCGGCGTTGAAAAACAGGTTTCACTTGATCGCATGGCCGAAGAAATCAACTCAATGGTAAGAGAGCACGGAAAATGATTGAAATAAAGAAGAACAAGACAAAGAATGCAGCCCTGATCAGTTTCTGCCTTGGATTTGCAGGAAAGGCACAGAAGCGTGTCCTGGACAAGGCGGCAAAAAACTGCAGGAAGACGCAGGAAGCAACACTCCGTTCAATCCTTGAATATGCAAAGGACACTGAATGGGGAAAGGCCCACAACTTTTCTGCAATTCTTGCTGCAAAGACCGACACGGAACTTTACAGCCTGTGGCAGAAAAACGTTCCAACCCAGGATTACGAAGACCTGCGTCCATACATTGAGCGCCATAAGAACGGCGAGGAAAACATCCTCTTTCCGGGCAAGCCCATGATGTACGCCACTACAAGCGGCACCACCAGCAAGCCAAAGTGGATTCCCGTAACGGACACCTACTACAAGAACGTTTACAGCAAGATGACAAAGCTGTGGCTTTACACCTTCATGATGCACAAGCCCCGCTGCTTTGAAGGAAAGGCTCTTTCTGTCGTAGGAAAGTGCGTGGAAGGCTATGCTCCTGATGGAACGGTTTGCGGATCCATAAGCGGAGTAACCCGCCGCGACTGTCCTGACTTTATTGCAGGACTTCATTCAGCACCCCACGAAGTTTTCGACATCGATGACTACGCAGCACGCTACTATGCAATCATCAGGATTGCCCTGGGACAGACCGTTTCCATCATTGTAACGCCAAACCCATCAACAATCCTTGAGATGGAAAAGAACATCAACGAAAACTTTGACCGCTACGTTGAAGACATTGAAAAGGGAACATTAGACAAATCCCTTGATATTGCAGATGAAATAAGGTCAGCAATCGAGGCAACCTTAAGTCCGGACCCAAGGCGTGCCCAGGAACTGCGTGCCCTCAAGGCTGAACTTGGAACCATCGGCCCAAAGGACTTCTGGCCTTACCTTGAAGTGATAACAACATGGAAATGCGGAAACACCAAGGCCTACGTCAACAAGATAAAGGATTCATTCTCCAGTAACGTCCTCTACCAGGAATTCAGCTACTTTGCCAGCGAGGTAAGGTCCGGTCTTGTAATGAACGGCCAGGATGACACCGTCCTGTTTGCACACATGCACTACTTTGAATTTGTGGAAGAATCAGACCTGGAAAACCCTAATCCGCGGTACCTGCAGACAAGCGAACTTGAAGTCGGAAAAAAATACTGCGTTTACGTAACGACCTTTGCAGGCCTTTACCGCTACAACATGAACGACCTGATCCTTGTAACGGGAAAATATGGAGACATTCCTACAATTCAGTTCATACAGAAAATCAACGGTATCATTTCCATGACAGGCGAAAAACTTTCGGAAGTTCAGTTCCTGGAAGCCCTTGCCATGGCACAGAAGGAAACCGGAAGCAAGCTCACCTTCAACATTGGAAACGCAAACCTTGACGAATCGCGCTACGAATTCTACCTTGGATTTGAAAACCCGAATGTTACAAGGAAGGAAGCCGATGAATTCGGTGCACTTGTAGACAGGATGCTGTGCAAGGTAAACCAGGAATACGAGTCAAAGCGTGGTACAAACAGAATCGGTGCCCCTGTCGTAAAGCTTCTTGTGGACGACTGCATGGAACAGTTCAAGATAAGGTATATTGAAGCAGGCATGGGACGCGAAGGACAGTTCAAGTACAACATGCTCATGCAGAACCAAAAGGTGCGTGCCCTGCTGGAAACTCTGCTAAAGTAAGGCAGCCGGCCAATAAGCATAAATCCCTGTTCCACCATGAAAATGGCCATGTGCCATGTCATGATAGGACAGGGATTTTTTTTATTTACGGAATCTTTATGAATCCTACCACCTGCCGGAAGCTCCTCCCCCACCAAAGGAACCGCCTCCGCCTCCGAAGCCTCCGCCATCAAAATGATCATGATGGTAATGATAGCCTCCGTAATGATGGTGATGGGGCCATCCAAAGAAGAATGGCCAGAAGAAAATGCCCCTTCTCCTTGCGCCAAGGAAAACCCAAAGGACAAGAATAAGGATTACAAGGGATGCAAGGCCCGAGTCCTTTTCCTCATGACGGACGCCCGACACATGTTCATCTCCTGACCAGTACTTGCGCGCATTTTCATCCACAAGGCTTTCATCACCTGTAATGACTGACGCCATGGACTGAACTGCAGCATGGATTCCATGGCCGTATTCCCCTTTCCTGAAGGAAGGAACCAGTATGTTCCGGATGATGCGGGCACACAGGGCATCCGTAAGGGCCCCCTCAGTTCCGTAGCCGTTTTCTATCCTCACCTCGTGTTCTGCAAGGGCAATGGACAGAAGGGCACCGTTATCAATGCCCTTCTGTCCCAGCTTGAATTTTTCTGCATGGCGCAGGCTGAAGGATTCAATGGATTCACCGCCAAGGCTCTTGACCGACAGGACTGCAATCTGCACGCCCTTGGAATTGTTCAAGCTTACGAGAAAATTTTCTATCTGGCGCTTTTCCCCGGCAGAAAGGATTCCGGCAAAATCCATTACAGGAGACGTCATTTCATGGGTTACCCCGGGGGCCAAGGTTTTTCCTGCAGCCTCAGTGCCAGGTTCCGGCATGGCAGAAATTAACAGGGACGGAATTCCAACCAGGACAAAGACAATGGCCAAAAGCCATGGGAATGAAAGTCCCCTGCGTCTGACGGGTTTTACAGCCATGGCCTGTTCTCCAGAATTACAACTGCATTTGAAAGCTCATCTTCGGAACCTTCCGTAGCCGGAAAATTTTCTTCAAGGAGTTTCCCACAGCGTTCAACCACACCAAGGATTGCTTCCCTTGTATTTCCGCTCTTCAGGTTTTCTGCAAGTTCATCGGCAACAAGGTTCCACAGGTCCTGGGAAATTTTCGTGCCTATTCCCCTGTCGGCAACAATCCTGACCTGGCGCTCAAACCAGGAAATGTAAACCAGGACGCCGGAATGGTTCTTTGTAAGGTACACTCCGCTCTGGGCAAACTGGGTCATGGCACGCTGGCTGACTGCAGCATCCTTTGCCGCCTGGGGAATCACGTGGCTGTCGATTGCAGGTATATTATAGAAGAAATAAAGCAGGACAGACACAAGAACACAGGAAGCAACGCAAAGTGCCGACATGAACCATGGCTTCATTCCCCAGATATGGGAAGAAAGGAAGGAATAGATTTTTTCCGACTCCGGGAGAATGGCGGCAAACAGCAGAAGGGCAACGGCCACAGAGCATGCAAGCTCCCAAAATGCATAGGAAGAACTTTCTGCAGCAATGGCAACACATATTTCCCCGTCAGTTTTTTCCTCGGCTTTTTTCACTGCCTCTTCAATCTCGGCGTAGTCTTCCTTGTTTAGGCCAAGCTTTTTCATCATGTATTTTACTGTCATTTAAAACTCCACCTTTGGTGCAGAAGTTGCAGCAGAATCTGCCCTGAAGTATGCCTTCTTTTCAAAATGAAACATTCCTGCCGTAATGGAAGCAGGAAAATGCTGGATGGACTTGTTGTACTGGCCCACCATGTCGTTGTAACGCTTTCGTTCAACTGCAATGCGGTTCTCGATTCCTTCCAGCTGGCTCTGCAGGTCAAGGAATGCAGTGTTTGCCTTAAGGTCGGGGTAATTTTCGGAAAGAGACAGAAGCCGGCCGATTCCCATGCCAATCTGGTCCTGGGCAGCCTGGAACTGAGCAAGCTTTTCCGGGTCATCGGTAATGGAAGAATCAAGACGTACCGTTCCCCCGAGCCTTGAACGTGAATCTGCAATCTGGGTGAAGACGCTTTCCTCATGGGAAGCATAACCCTTGACAGTGGACACCAGGTTCGGGACAAGGTCCATTCTCTTCTGGTACTGGGATTCAACATTTGCCCACTGGGCCTCCACGTTTTCCCTCATGTCCACAAGACTGTTATAGCTGCAACCCGAAAGAACCAGGGCACACACAAGAACGCAGAATGCATGAACCGCTCCATTTGACTTAAACCCGAATTTTAAATGCTTCACTGCAAGACTCCTTTTTACACAAAGACGGCCATTATTCAGCCTAATAGAAAAAATAGAAAATTCCGCGTAAATTTGCAACAACTTGAATTTTTAGCGATTAAAAACTATAATTTGGGTTAGTTTATATAGAACGAGGTTTCCTATGGCAGGTTTGAAATACGACTTTTCAGTTACAAATCTTGGTGAATGCAAGGTAAAGTCACCAATCAGTCTTTCACAGCATCACGGTGATTTCCGTGCTACATTTGTACGTGATGACGCTTATGTACGCCGTGTGGTAAATTCATATGACGAAAAACCGGAAGCAATCACTCCGGAGGCAAACCACCTGGAAAAGGCAGGTCCACGCGAATACATCTATTTCAATCCTGAACATGTAACTGCAGGTATCTGTACTTGCGGCGGTCTGTGCCCAGGTCTCAACGATGTTATCCGTGCAGTTGTACGCACTCTCTGGAACCGCTATGGCGTTCGCAGAATCAAGGGAATCCGCTTTGGCTACCAGGGATTCTTTGAATCAAACAACTTTGAACCTGTAGACCTTAACCCTGATAACGTTGATGAAATCCACAAGATTGGCGGTACATACCTTGGAACTTCACGCGGTGGCGGAGACAGGACAGCAGAAATCGTTGACTCCATCGTAAAGATGGGAATCAACATGATGTTCATCATCGGTGGCGACGGAACACAGCGCGGTTCCCTGGACATTGCAAACGAGATCCAGCGCCGTGGCCTTGAAATTGCAGTTGTCGGAATTCCAAAGACTGTTGACAACGACCTTCAGTTCATCGACCGCTCATTCGGTTTTGAAACAGCCGTTCAGCAGGGTACAAAGGCAGTTAATTCCGTTCACATGGAAGCACACTCGCAGATTGGCGGTATCGGTCTTGTAAAGCTCATGGGCCGCGAATCAGGATTCATTGCAGCATGTACTGCAATCGCCAGTCACGAAACAAACTTCTGTCTCATTCCTGAAGTTCCATTCGAACTTGACGGACCAAACGGACTCCTGGCTCACCTTGAAAACCGCCTTGCACGCCGCGGACACGCAGTTATCGTAGTAGCAGAAGGAGCAGGACAGGAACTTCTTGAAGCAACAGGACAGACTGACGCTTCCGGAAACACAAAGCTTGCAGACATCGGTACATTCCTCCGCGACAAGATCAATGCATACTTCAAGTCAAAGAAGATTGAAATCAACCTCAAGTACATCGATCCTAGCTACGAAGTTCGCGCAGCAGTTACAAATGCAAACGACAGCCTCTACTGCGAACGCCTCGGCAACTACGCCGTTCACGCAGCAATGGCAGGAAAGACAAAGGTTGTAATCGGCCTTGTTCACGACAAGTACGTTCACCTTCCAATCAGCATGGCAACCCTCAGCCGCAACACTGTTGACCCAGAAAGCTCACTGTGGCGCGACGTTCTTGATGCAACGCTCCAGCCAGTTTACATGGTAAACAACATGGACACTGTTACTGCAAAGCTCAAGAAGGCAAAGGAAGAAACAGAAGCAAAGGCTCTTGCACGCCTTGAAAAAGTCAAGAACATGTAATTATTGTTTATTTTTGCCGTACCTCTGGCTATTTTTGCCAGAGGTATTTTTTTTTATTATTTGTATTATAATATATATGGACTTTGACATGGGGCAGAATCTTGTTCTTCCGCAACTGTCAATCATTTTTATATGGAGGAAATATGACCATCAAAAAAATTGCACTTCTTGCAGCAGTTTCAATCCTTTCGGTGACTGCATCCATTGCAGCTCCAGTTACACTTACAGCCGCTGACGGAAAACCTGTTACCATTGACATTCCAGATGATATTGCAGGAATCGTTAAAAGCAACCAGGCCAAAATCAATGCGGCACTCAAGGAACACAATGTATCTGTCGCAGACATTCTTGAAAAATCCGCAAGCATACGCGACGCTTATGCAAATATTGGAGACAGCCTTGGAGGAATCTCAAACCCTGTTTCAACCGTTCTTGACGGAATGGATGACATGAGCGGAAACCTCCTGGACGCAATTCCAGTTTCACAGTCAATGCAAACAGTTTATGCCGAGGCATGGATTGGCAAGCTGGTTCCTGGATTCCACTTTGGCGTTGGTGTAAATGTCAGCGCAGCAAAGCTGAATGTTGAACCAATCAAGGAAGTATGCCAAGCCATGGATGTTGACACAAAGGACCTTCCTGACAATGTTGTCTTTCCTACAATATGTGGAGACATCCGTCTTGGAGGAATCGTGTTTCCCTTTGACATTGGATTTTCTTTTGTAAAATTCGATTCTTCAAAGTATGATTCCATCGCGTCGAACATTGACCCGATGACCTTTGACTACTTTTCCGTTGGTGGAGATGTTCGCTATGCCCTGCTGAGAGGCGGCATACTTAAGCCTAAAGTCTCTGTTGGTGCAGGCTACTACTTTACAAAGGGAAACTTCTCAATTTCTGAAGACAGGGCCGACATCGACATCGGCTTTGACTCAAGCCTCTTCTTCCTTGAAGCCCAGGCCAGCATCAAGGCACTGTGCTTTGTTCCTTTCATCGGTACAAAGCTCATGGTTTCAAAGGCAAGCTTTAACTGGGATGCAGATGCAAACTGGGCAAGCATCCTTTCGGACAGCGACAATAATTCAAACCTTGCCATAGCCCAGGAATGGGGACTCCTGCCTGAACATCTTGGAGACAGCTATTCAAGCACCGCATTTCATCCGATGATTTACGGTGGTCTTGGCCTTGACATGTTCATTCTTAACCTTACGGTTTCTGGAGGATATGACTTTACCTCAAGGCTTCCAGTTGGTGCAGTCAGCGCACGCATTGCATGGTAACAAATAAAGGATAAAACAAAGGCCGCGAGACTTTCTCGCGGCCACTTTTTTTTGCAGAAAACAATTCCTGCAATTCATTCTTTCAACTTTCTTCTACTTTATGTAGGCAACTGCCGAGTCTGCAGCAATCTTTCCGTAAATACAGATGTCGGCAACAGCATTTCCACCAAGACGGTTTCCCCCGTGGATTCCACCTGTAACTTCACCGGCTGCATACAATCCGGGCACCGCCTTTCCTTCCGCATCAAGGACTTCTGCCTTTGTATTGATTACGATTCCACCCATGGTGTGATGGATTGCAGGTCCGATTTCAACGGCATAGAAGGGTCCCTGGGTCAGCGGACGTGGCATTTCACTCTGCTTTCTTCCAAGAGGATCATTGCCACTTGAAACGATATGAGAATATTCTGCCATTGTTGCCGTAAATACTTCCGGGTCAATGCTAAGCTTTTCTGCAAGTTCCCTTGTGGTATCCGCAATGGTAAGAAGGCCGTTCTTTACATACCCTTCAATTGCCTTAAGGGACTGACGGACATCCTGGTCAAAGACAAGAAATGCCGTCTGACCTTTCTGGGCAAGGATTGCCTTTGACATTACGTCACGTGTTGCCATTTCAGGACAGAACCTTTTACCGTCACGATTGACAATTATTGCACCGTTTCCGCGCACTGCTTCCGTAATCATGGTTCCGTTGCCTGGAACAACCGTCGGATGGGTCTGAATCTCGTCCATCTGGGTAAGAACTGCCCCAAATTTTTCCACCATGGCAAAGGCATCACCAGTAGCTCCCTTGTGGTTTGTAGTTCCAAATCCCTTAAGGCTTGCCTTGTATGAAACGACCATGTCCGGATTGGCGCCAAAACCACCGGATGCAACGATTACAGCCTTTGCCCCAATCTTATAATCACCACCCCTTGAAGAAACCAGGACACCGCATGCGCTTCCGTCCGATGACTTGAGAATGTCGGTAACCTTGGAACTCAGCCTGATGTCGGCACCAGTCTTTCTTGCAGCTGCTTCAAGAACAGGAACAAGATGTGCTCCAACTGCACCACCACCCTGGGGTCTGTGGGTTCTCTTGTTTGTAGAGCCGGCCATCTTTCCAACATCCGTAAGGTCTGCCCCGATGCTGATGAGCCAGTCAACAGTGGCAGCCGATTCTTCGACCATCTTGCGGACAAGTTCCGGATTGTTTTTCTGGTGTCCACCCTTCATTGTATCGTTAAAATATGAATCATTGGTGTCTTCAATTCCAAGTGCCTTCTGAATTGAAGTCTGGCTTGCATTGAGACCTCCTGTGGCACTGATGGTGTTTCCCCCACATGCTCCCATCTTCTCAAGGACAATTACCTTCTTACCAAGGGACGCAGCTTCCGTGGCGGCAGTAAGGCCTGCTCCACCGGCTCCGATAATGACGATGTCGCATTCTTCATCCTTAGCCACTTCAACCTTGATGGATTCACCGCGGGCCAGGGCCAGGGCAGATTCCAGTGCCTGCTTTACGGCATTTGAAGTGATGGTTGCACCAGATACGGCATCGATTCCTGCAGTTGAACCGCGCCTGGAAAATTCTTCCGTAATCTTCTGTGCTGCAGGCTTTGCAAAATCCGTTTCCTCTTCCTTAAGGACCCTTGAAGAAACAACCTTTCCATCCTGTACGGTGATTTCAACAACAACAGGACCATTACGACCTTCTGCCTGGGCAGTATAGGTACCATCATTAAGGGGGCCTGCACTCTGGGGCTTTGCCTTATGGGCAATGAACCCAAGGGACACGGCAGAAGCCACGACAAAAAGCAGCATGACAGCCATCTGCTTTTTAACAAAACTATTCATAATTACCTCTTTATAAAAAAACCGAATCCTTTTACAGATCCGGTCTAATTCGCGTATATGGTTCAGCCTTGGGCAATCCTATGCTTCTTCGTCAGCAAGCTGGCTGTAGTCCGGATTGTTGCGGCACCAGCCTTCTGCATAGGAACCCTTGTGGCAGTAAACCTTGACGTTCTTGTCAAAGGCACTGTTGTCAATGTAGTCAACGGATTCAGGAAGGATAACCCTGGTCTCGCAGCCAATGTCAGCAAAAGCCTCGTCACTGATGCTTGTAACACCTTCACGCACGCGCACCGTCTTAACCCCGGAATTTGAAAATGCCCTGAAGGCGATTCCCTTTATGTCCCTTGGAGTCTTTACTTCCGTTTCCTCACCAGTGTAGAAAAGCAGCATGTTGTTATATGTGTTGATCATCATGCCGTCCTGATACTTGTAGTTCTTGTTGATTGGAAGATACTTGCGACTGTTTGGAAATGCAGTTGCAGAACAGCTGATGAGATTGTCCGGAAGAACCAGGTTCTTGATGCCGGTGCAGTTCTTGAAGGCACGATCCTTGATTGCTGTTACATTTTCCGGAAGGACAATGGACTCAAGGCCACTGCAGTCTTCAAAGACACCTTCCTCTATGGTAGAAACCTGTTCAGGAATGTTAACGGATTCAAGATTTGCACAGTTGTAGAATGCACCCTTTGCAATTGCCATGATTCCCGCAGGAAGCTCTATCTTCTTAAGGTTCACGCAGTCGGCAAAGGCACGTTCCCTGATGACAAGGACACTGTCAGGTATCTTAACGGATGCAACCAGCCTGTGGTTGTGAAAGGTTGTCTCCGTTATTTCTATGGTTCCCTCTGGAATTTCAACGTCTGTCAAAAGCAAATCCATATATTCTTCCCCTTTAATTGTATTCTACAATTATGACCGCCAGATTCCGGCAGCCGAAAATTCATCAATTCTAAAGCCTAAAGATTACCATACATTATAACATCACTTTTGCCTATTGTCTAATTCAAGAGGGAACTAAAGGAAAATTTCAGGAAACTGCAGCCGCGTAAGTTGCAGATGCAATTTTTTAGCCCAAAAACAGGACATGATGGCAACAGTGGATTATAATTGGTTCTGGTGTAATAAAAAAAATTATGCCACAGTATGGAAAAATGTTATTTCACCACAAGGATGAATTATTCTATGCTGAGCCATAAGAAAGCAGGAGCCTTCCATGAGCAACTGCCTATTAAGGATAAAAGGGAGTAAATTTATGAAGAAAATCATCATCGCTGCAGCTGTTGCACTTACAGCACTTACCGCTTCTTTTGCAGAAGGATGGACAATCAAGGGTTATGCAAGAGCCGGTGCCGAAGGAAACTTTGACGCAAAGGATCTTGAAACAAGCCTTTACAAGGACGGAAAATACTACGGAAACGGAAAGTCCCGCATTCAGATGAACGTAGACTACAACCAGCAGTATTACGGATTCAACTTCCGCTACCAGGTTGACGGATTCGGATTCCAGAACACAACCGTAAAGGATGCCACAACAGGTGTGGTTTCAGAAGAGCCTGCATCTGAAGTATGGTTCACGCAGACAAACCTCAAGTACGTAATGGCCTATGCAAAATTCATAGATGAAATGGTCATTGTAGAAGTAGGAAAGCTTGGCGACAACTACACCGCATCTGAAGGCCGCGAAGCCTTCAACATCTGCAGTTACAGCTCACAGCAAAGCTTTGGCGTGCGCACCATCATCAATCCAATTGACGGACTTTACTTTGCAGTGGGTGCAAGCTCATACCGTGCGGACAGGCTTGAAGAAGACGATGACAGCGTGACAGACAAAAAGACAAAGATTGGCGACCTTGAACTCAACCAGAAGGTACTCGGCTTCAGCACAAAGTACAAGAACAAGAATTTCTGCATTGCAGGCGGCTACAATCTTGGCGGCGAAGGATTTGGTTACCTTGCCCTTTCTGCAGTTCCAAACCTTAAGTTCTACATCGAGGGAAGATACATCGACAAGGAAGTTTCCGGAAAGACAGACAAGAACGGCGACAAGACATCACACACTGTTCTTTCAGAAAACCTCCTCTACAACTTTACTGAACCTACGGGAATTCCCCTTGAAACAGGTATCATGATGTACCAGACAATCCTCAAGGACAACAGCCAGTTTGAATTCTATCCTTATGTGTCTTACGGATTTACAAAGTCAATCTTCGGTGAATTCGAAGTCGGCGTAATCAAGTACATGGAACCTGAAAAGCACAAGGACCGCGACGGCGACGACCAGAGCGTAGTCTTCAACGTTACTCCATCAGTAAAGTTCAAGGCAGGTCCTAAGGCAACCGTAAAGGTTTACTACAACTACGACAAGCTGGACAAGCATGCAGTTGGATGCACTGCAAGGGTAAACTTCTAAAAATCAGCTCATAATAAAGCGGGCGTTTTCCCAAGACCAGGCGGGCGAATGCCGCCGGGGCTGTTCATTTTTTGCCCAACTGCTATAATAGCCCCATGGAAACCATTCATCACGTAAAGGCCAGCACGCAATACAAGAGGGAAAACAAGCCCGACTACGGCCGCGAAAAGATTGAGATTCTCTACGAAGACAAGGACATAATCGTTATAGACAAGCCAAGCGGAATGCTGTCAGTTCCATATCCTGGAAGCAAGGCAAGAACCGCCATTGACGTCCTTGAAAAGATAATGCGCAGGAAGGGAACATGGTCCCAGACCCACAGGCCCTTTACGGTGCACCGCCTGGACCGTGACACATCTGGTGTAATGATGTTTGCCCTAAGCGAACCGGTTCAGAAAAAAATCATGGCCTCATGGCACACAATGGTCACCGGAAGAATCTACCATGCCGTTGCAGAAAACCCCGGCCGAAAGCAAGACCCCCTGCCTGAAAGCGGAATCATCGACGATCCCCTTGCACAAAATGCATTCCACGTGGGCTACGTAAAAAACCGCACGGATGACAGGGCACACACGGTTGCAGCCCGCACCCACTTTCACGTGGTATGCCGCGGAAAGACCCACACCCTCTTTGAGCTTGAACTGGACACGGGAAAGAAAAACCAGATCCGCGCCCACCTTGCATCAAGGCACTATCCCCTTGCAGGAGACGAAAACTACAGGGCAAAGTCCGACCCCTTCCACAGGCTTGCACTCCACGCACGCACATTGGAATTTGTCCACCCGGTTACAAAAGAAAAGATGAAATTTGAAGTCCCGGAAAGCCCAGAATGGATGGAATACGTACAGAAGGGAGACCCACATCCTGAAGCCCCAGTCTGGTCAAGGGACTACGGAATGCCTGCAGGACATGGCAGACGCGGAAATTCAGCACCTTCAAGTGCCAGCATCCAGACCCACGGGTCAAGACGCAATGCACGCAAGATGGACTTTATCTCCCGCGGAAAAATAATGGGCCGGTAAAAGTCACCTCTCCATTTTTTTTACAGCTTGGAAAATGCTTCACAAATTGACTTAAGGGCAACTTCAAGAATTTTTCTTGGAGTTGCACAGTTTATTCTCTGAAACTTTTCACCTTCCTTACCGAACATTCCTCCACCGTCCAGCCAGACTTTTGCTCTGTTCAATACAATATCACCTATTTCCCCATCACTTAAATCAAAGTCTGAAAAATCAAGCCACAATAAATAGGTCCCCTCAGGCTTATGCACCTTAATCCTCGGACAGTTGTCTTCAATATATTTTTCCGCAAAAAGAATATTCTGCCAGATGTAATCCTTAACCTGAGTAAACCATTCAATTCCCTCTTCATAAGCTGCAGTGGCGGCCACAAGTCCCATTAGAGAAGGTTCACAATATCCTGTCCTGTCAATTTCCTGCATAAATTCCGCACGCAACTTTTTACTGGCAATAAAAATATTTGAAAACTGCAAGCCTGCCAGGTTAAAAGTTTTACTCGGTGCCGTACAAATGATGCTGTTTTCCAATGCTTCTTTAGAAAGCGAACCGTACACTATATGGGTGTTATCTCCAAAAGTTATGTCACAGTGAATTTCATCACTCAGGACAAGAACATTATGCCTAAGGCAGATTTCTGAAATTTTTTCAAGCTCCCATTTTTTCCAGACTCGTCCCCCAGGATTGTGTGGAGAACAGAATATAAAAAGTGACACCTTTTCGCTGACAATTTTATTTTCAAAATCTTCAAAGTCAATTTCATAGTATCCGTTTTTCATTTTCAATGGGCTGTTTACAACTTTTCTTTTCTGGGCCTTTATGGTTTCAAAAAACGGATAATAAACCGGCCGCTGAACTAAAACCGCATCTCCTTCCTTTGTAAAGGCACGAATGGCAGCAGCAACAGCATAAACAACTCCCGGCGTGTTGACAATCCATTCGTTTTCCAGTTTGAAATCATGCTGTCTGTCATACCATTTTTTTATGGCCGAATAGTATCTTTCATCCGGCCTGCTATATCCATAAATACCATGCCTTACTTTTTCTGCAAGAGCCTCCTGAATGCACGGTGCCGTTGGAAAATCCATATCTGCAACCCAAAGGCTTATGGCATCTTCAGGTTTACCCCGGGCCTTTGCCAGATCATATTTAATTGCGTTGGTATGTGTCCTGTCTGTAATTCCATCAAAATTATATTTCATTTTTTCTCCTTCTTGAGGGGAAGGCCTTCCCCTCGCTTCAGCCTGCATGCAGTCTGAAGCTACCCCTTCACCTAAGGGCGTCGCCCTTAAAATCCCTTATGCATCAAAAGCCTGCTTCAAATCTTCTATTAGATCTTCCACATTTTCAATTCCCACAGAAAGTCGTAAAGTGGCCGGTGTAATACCGTTTTTTAGGCGGAGCTCTTCCGGAACATCCGCATGGGTCTGGGTAGTTGGATAGGTAATCAGGGTTTCTACACCTCCAAGGCTTTCTGCATACTGTATAAGCTTTACCCTTCCTAAAATTTTCTTTGCCATCTCCTCACTTTCAACATTAAAAGTAAGCATTGCCCCAAAACCGCGGGATTGCTTTTTCATGATTTCATATCCAGGATGTTCTTTAAGGCCTGGATAAATTACTTTTGTTACCTTCCCTTGGGTTTTCAGGAACTCTACGATTTTCTTTGCGTTCCTCTGTGCAGCTTCCATCCTGACGGCAAGAGTCTTTATTCCGCGCAAAACAAGCCAGCAGTCCAATGGTGAAAGTCCTGCACCTGTTGTTTTAATTAAAAACCTAAGCTTTTCCTGGATATCAGTACGGTTTGTAACAATAAAACCTGCCAGGGTATCGTTGTGACCGGCAAGATATTTCGTACCGCTGTGAATTACCACATCTGCTCCAAGGTTCAATGGATTCTGGAAATACGGAGAAAGAAAGGTATTATCCACAATCAAGATTAATCCATGACGTTTTGCAATTTTTGCAACAGCTTCAATATCTGTAACATTCATCATTGGATTTGTTGGAGTTTCAATGAACACGGCTTTTGTATTTGATTTTATCAACGATTCAATATTACAATCACTACAGTTTGCCCTGGTAAACTCAACTCCATTTTTTGAAGTAACATGATCAAAAAGGCGGATTGAACCTCCATATAAATCGGAATCAATAATAAGATGATCTCCCGGCTTAAAAATTTCAAACAAAAGGGAAATCGCGGCCATTCCAGTAGATAAGGCAAAGGCATCAATTCCATCTTCCAGCTGTGCAACAATTCTTTCCACCTGTGCTCGTGTAGGATTCTGTAATCGGGAATAATCAAATCCTGTACTATGGCCTACAGAAGGATGTGCATAAGTTGCAGTCTGATAAATTGGATAACTGATGGCACCGTAATGATCAAGCTGGTTTACTCCATTCCCTTTACTTATTACAGAAGATTCCAGGTGTATACATTTTGACTCTCTAGATAAACTCATGGCATTTCTCCAAAAATATAACTGTTAAATGCAGGAAAATACTGGAATTAAATTATCCAGCTGTCCTCTGGCTTTGGAAGGAACCTGCTTATGAACTGCTGTGCACGTTCTGTTTTTGGCCTTGAAAAGAATTCTGCAGGAGATGCTTCTTCCAAAACCTTACCGCCATCCATAAATACAATCTTTGTTGCAACATCCTGGGCAAAACTCATTTCGTGAGTTACAACAATCATTGTAATTCCCTCTTTTGCGAGAGACTTAATGACATTTAGGACTTCACCAACAAGCTCAGGATCAAGGGCCGAAGTCGGTTCATCAAATAAGACCACTTCAGGTTTTGTTGCAACTGCCCTGGCAATTCCAACACGCTGCTGCTGCCCGCCAGAAAGCTGACTTGGATAGAAATCCTTGCGGTCCAAAAGTCCCACTTTTTCAAGTGCCTCTTCAGCAATTTGCCTTGCCTCGTCTTTTGGAATTTTTCTTGCAACAACAAGACCTTCCATCACATTTTCCAGAGCAGTTTTGTTATTAAAAAGATTATAATTCTGATAAACAAAACCACTTTTCCTTCTTACCTCAAGAACAGTCTTCTTGTTTGCATGGGAAAGACCGGTTCTTATTTCATCAAATTCCAGTTCACCCTTATCGGCATTTTCAAGAAAGGCAAGAGTCCTCAGGAATGTAGTTTTTCCGGAACCCGATGAACCAAGAATTACAACGACGTCACCCTTATTGACAGTAAGGTCCACACCTTTTAGGATTTCATTTTTTCCAAAGGCTTTATGTACATTAGTTACTTTCAGCATAATATTTTCCCCTTGTTCATCAACTCAAGTTACCTTACCGGTTTTATACCTGGCAAGGTTTCTTTCCCACTGCCTGAACATAACCTGAACAACACTACAAATAATTATGTAGATAACAAAAATATCAAGATAAGCCTCAATATAATTATAGCCATAAGAGGCTTCAATCTTTGCCACCGCTGTAATATCCTTGACTGTCATCAAAAATGCAAGTGATGTATTCTTAATAAGCCCTACAGTTGAATTACATAGGTTTGGGACAGCAACCGTTAATGCCTGCGGAATGATGATACGGCGGTAAGTCTGCCAGTAAGTCAATCCGCTTGTATATCCTGCTTCCAGCTGACCTTTGTTCACGGTCAATAATGCAGACCTGAACACTTCAGACAAGATTGCACCATTATTCAACCCAAATACAATAAAGGCATAATAAATTGGATTCAAATCAAAAATATTTATTCTACTTCCGGCGCCTATAAAAACTGCATTTAAGAACGACGGAACAACAGAATAGATAATCATGATTTGCAGGAGAATTGGAGTTCCGCGGACAAAGGATACAAACACGGTTCCAACCTGCGACAAACCTTTCACCTTATGGATCCTGCAAAGAGCAATCATAAATCCCAAGACAGAACCTGTAACCAGGGCTACTGCAGTAATCAGCAATGTTACCGGAATGGCTTTCCATAAAAGCAGGAATGTTCCAACTAAAAAATGAACATCAAACATTCTATTCCCCCTTTTTTCCCTGTGTAAAAGCTGATTACCTTACGGTAACACGGCCCTTGCTCAATTTTTTTTCTGCATGCTTAAAAAGCTGCTCTAAAATTAAGGTAAGCCCCCAATAAATAATTGCCTGCGCGATATAAGTTTCTATTGCATAGCCACCAAAATTCATGGAAACCAAGAGATTTCCCTTACCCATTAAATCTATCAAGCCAATTGTATAGGCAAGACTGCCTTCCTTTAATATTGCAATAAAACTGTTTCCAAGGTTTGGCAGTGAAACAACAAAGGCCTGTGGTAAAACAATTCTCATAAAGGCCTGCATTTCCGTAAGTCCACTTGTAAGAGCTGCTTCCTTCTGCCCTTTTGCAACACTTAAATAGCTGCTACGCATGATCTCTGCTGAGCTTGCGCTGAATAAAATGCCCAATGCAGAAATTACGAAAAATGCCTTTGACCATCCGTTAATATCAATTTTAAGCAATCCCCAGAACAAAACCGGCAGTCCATAAAATACGACAAAAAGCATTACGATCGATGGAGTACACCTAAGGGAATTGATGATAAACCCGCTGAGCCTGTTAGCCCACTTTCTTGAACTCAACTGTCCTTTTGCAAGAAAAAAACCAAGTATAAACCCTACAGCAATTGTTCCCAAAAGAATTTCAAGGGTCACCACTAAAAATGGTAAAAGAACAGGAATTGTTTCAAGTATTTTTATTGGATAAAAAGGTCTGTCCATGTACACCTCAAAAAAAATGAGGGATGCCTGAAAAGCATACAGCGTACTGCGTACTGCCATCCTGAATTTATTTCAGAAACCTGCACCGGTTTAATGCAGAACTCAATGCAGCCTGACAGTTACTTCCCACGCATCCCCCATTACTGTTTTTACTTCAAGAATGCTGAAACATCTTCCCCAAAGTATTCAACTGAAAGTTCACTTAAAACACCATTTGCCTTAAGCTTTGCAATTGCTTCATCATAAGCATCCGCAAATGCCTGGTTCCTTGCATTAAAAATAGGCCATGTAGGGATGCCCTTGTAATTTATAAATGCAAGCTTGTCCTTATAAACTCCGTAAGGAGCACCTTCCTTAAGAACGTTATTTTCAAAAGAAAGCTTGATATCAACGTGTGCATCATAGCGACCTTCATTTACCCAGACATATCCATCACTGGCACCAAAGCTGTCTCCGGCAACAAGCTTAACCTGGGCATCCGGATTAGCCTTATTGTATTCATCAATAACCGTATACTGGGCATTTGCAGCCCCAATTGGAACCAGCTTTCCAGAAAACTTCGCAAAGGATGGCAGGTCTTTAATTACATCAGCATTTTCCGAACGGATGACAATACCGATGATGCTTGCGGCAATGGGATTTTTTGGAAAGACATACTTCTTTTTTCGTTCCTCCGTAATCCAAATGCCTTTTGTACCCACATCATATTTGCCCTGAAGAACTCCTATAAGGAGATCATCATCCGAAGTTGGAATATATTCAAATTCATATTCAGGAAGCAACTTATCAACTTCCTTCAATACAGCAACCTCAAAACCATCAGACTGGCCAGACTCATTTATAAAATCATAGGGCTTGTAGTTGTTTGTATGCGCAACACGAATTTTTCTTACGCTACCGCTTTTTCCGGCTTCCTTTTTCCCGGAGCATGATGTAAGGCCAAATGCCAGACCAATCAAGCTTAAACCTAAAACTGTAATTCCCAAAATATTTTTCTTCATAATAAATCTCCCATGGATAGTCATTTTCAAATTGACTTTCTCCTGTACAGGTTCACCGCAGTTTTATCTTGCAGCTTCACGTACCCATTCAAGCCGCTGCCAGTCAATATCCTTTGGAACGGTACAATCTGCACCAAGAATAATTCCAGTTCTTCCAGCTTCATCCAGAATTCTTTTCGTTTCCGACTGTATTTCTTCCCTTGAACCCTTGTATAAAAGCCCATCCCTTGTATTTGCAAAACCACCGATTACAGTCTTATTCCTAAAAATTTCCTTCCCGTCTTTTAGGGAAACCCCTTCAACTACTGATGCAAAGTTGATCACCTTGGCAGGATAATTCCTGAAGTCTGCAAGATTGTTTTTTGCACCTTCATAACCACAGACATGAAGAATGTTTTTTCCACCCGCAGAAGTTGCTGCAGTAAGCACGGAAATTTCTGAAGGTGAAATTACTTCATGATACAAATCCGGGCCAACAGCAATATCCTGAATTGACTGCACACTTAGATAAATTCCGTCTGCGTGTCCGTCAGAAATTACAGCCTTGGCAAGTTCCTGGGTATTCTGTGAAATCACGCTTAATGCATAAATTACGGCATCCTTGTCTTCCTTAATCAGCTGGGCAAGCCTTTTATCTCCACCTACTCCCCACTTAAATGCAGTTGCCGGAGCAAAAACATTGTAGGCTGTAAAAAGTTCGTCACCAAATTCATCAGTCAATTCCCTAACCAGGGAAACCTGATCCTTAATCCATTTATCATCCGCTGCAATTGGCTTAAGGGAATAAAGACCGGCTGCAGATTTAATTCCCTTCAGGAACCTTGCTGTTTCCGGTTCAAAAAAATATCCATCGCTCATGAGCTTTACGAAATCCGGCTGGAATTCCCTTACAAACTTTTTATGTCCTGCAAGATTCTGTTGCCTGTAAGCCGGAACTTCATATGCACTTCCAAGTTCATTTTCTGCAAAATGAAACCAGAATCCTACTGGCACACGTGCCACCTGCTTTCCATCAAATGCATTAGATACTAATTCTTTCTTGTTTTCACTCATTTTATCTCTCCGATATCAAATAGTTTAGGAAATATTTTCCTGATTGTATTTTTTTTAGCTTGCAACGCAAACATTAATTAAAAATAAAAACTGCTCGAACTTTCCACCTTTTACATTGCACTTCATGATTTTGGGCATACCACTCCTGACGGGAATACAATGGTTCCCAGGTTATCAATGTCAATGTAATTTAGGTTTCTTGATTTTTGGGCTGTCCCAAAAGTACAGTTCATAGTGTCATTCCGATCCTGAAACAGGTTCAGGATGACCGGTTCGGAATCTGTGCAAAGCCACTGAAGGCCAATAGATTCAGCATGACAGAACTTTTTTTAGGCATTCCCTTCGTCTAGTTATGACAGGAACAGCAGCACATGACTCCATTACGAAAGTTTTCGCGCACTAATTTTTCAAAATAGCTGATCATCATGTCCTCCTGTTTGAATGTGAATTACCTATGTAATTAATAGGTTATATCTATTTATACAATGTATTTACCTATCATGTCAATAGGTATTTAAAATATTTTTTCCCTTTTGTTGAATTATTGGCTAGTGAAATTCTCTATGCTGGTAAGGATATGGCAGAAATAAGCAGGCCAGGGGAAATCCAGACCCACGGTTTAGGAGGAACACTTGATTGTCTTATGCCGCATAGGTGTTAACCTTTTGCGTTAGCGCTGTGAAGGGCGCGTCAGCGTTGCAAAGCGAAGCGGCGCAATGAGCGTAGCGGAACCCGGAACATAGCGGCCTGACTTGAGCAGGGCGAAAGGAAGGCAACGCCCAAAATGCCCCCATTGAAAACCGGCAGACAAAAAAAAGCCCCCGGACGATTCTGAACAGCTTCAAAAGTTCCGGGGTCTATCTTTACATGCATCAGCAGGAACCTTATCTCCCTGCCTGCAGTTTTTAGTTTTCCTTAATGCGCGACTGAACGTACTGGTAAAGCAGTTCAACGCTGGCATCGATTCCAATCTTTGAAACGTTCACGCACAGGTCATAGGTTTCACGCTCGCCCCACTTGCCGTTCTTTGCAAAGAAGTCATGGTAAGCCGCGCGCTTCTTGTCGTGCATGCTGATCTTCTTGATGGCACCGTTACGGTCAAGGCCTTCATGACGCTCCATTACGCGCTTGATGCGGGATTCCATATCTGCAGAAAGGAACACGTTGATGAAGTTCTCCTTACCGTGGAACAGTTCGTCTGCACAGCGACCAACGATTACAAAAGAATCACCGTCTGCTTCCTTTGACTTGAGAAGGGCAAACTGCATCTCTGCAATATTTTCCTCCGGGGAATTACTGTAACCGCGGACAGTCCTGGAAAGGAACCTGAGCCTTGGCTTTTCATCGTATTTCTTAAGGTTGTTTGTATCCACCTTTACAACGCCGGCAACTTCATCAAGAAGGTTTCTGTCAAGAACTTCAATGTCCAGCTTTTCTGCAAGTTTCTTTGCTACAATATGACCTGCACTTCCGTACTGACGGCCTATAGAAATGATGATCTGTTTTTCCATAAAGTCCTCTCCCCTTTTCCTACAGGTACCTTACAAAGATAACCAGTGTAGAAATGATCATGACGATTACAGTTGCAGGAACGGCGGTCTTGCAGTATGCACCCCAGCTAACAGGATGACCTGCCTTGGCAGCCACAGATGTTCCAACAACGTTTGCACTTGCACCGATAGGAGTTGCACTGCCACCAATGTCCGTTCCCATTGAAAGGGCCCACGTCATTGTGGTAAGGGCTACACCCTGCGATGCGGCAAGGCTCTGGATAACAGGAATCATTGTAGCGGCAAAAGGAATGTTGTCCACGAATGCACTGGCAATGGCGCTTACCCAGATGATGATTGCTATCATTAAGTATACATTGCCTCCGGAAATTTTTCCAATGAAACCTGCAACAATTTCAAGAATTCCAGTCTGCTCAAGTCCGCCTACAACCATGAAAAGCCCGATGAAGAAAAGGACAGTCTTGTAGTCAACCTTCTTCATGATTTCTGGAATGTACCTTGGTGCGGTGATGAGGGTGATGATTGAAATGCCGAGACCGATGGTTGCAACGCTAAGGTGAGTCTGAGCATGGGTTACGAGAAGAATTACTGCAAGGCCAAAGATTCCGCAGCTGATTCCAAATCCCTTCCTGTCAAGGATTGCACTTTCCGGTGTAGGGAATGATGTGGTGTCTACGGCTTCATTGTTCTTGAATTCCTTCTTGTAGACAAAGAAGAAATAGATGACCGTAAATACGAGTGAAATTGCGGCGATCAAACCTGTGTTCATTACGAAGTCAGCAAATGAATAGCCGAAGGAAGTACCAATGATGATGTTTGGCGGGTCACCGCACATTGTTGCACTGCCGCCAAGGTTTGCACAGAAAACTTCCGACAGGATCATTGGAACAGGATTGAACTTGAGGAGCTGGCTCAATTCAACGGTAACTGCTGCAAGGAACAGGATGACAGTAATGGAGTCAATGAACATTGCAAGAATTGACGACATGAGCATGAAGGATACGAAGATCGGAATAACCTTGTACTTGACCGATTTTGCAAGAAGCATGCACAGCCACCTGAAGAAGCCGACGCGTGCCATGCCTTCTACCATGATCATCATGCCGGCAATAAAGATGATTGTTGCCCAGTTGATTCCGCTTGAAGATTCTTCAGCTTCCTTTGCATACCAGAAGCCAAGCGTGAAAATGTTCCTGACGTTGAGAGTTTCCATTACGGCCTCCCAAGAATGCATTCCCAGCCCAAAAACCAAAAGCAGTGTAAGCGCACCGCAGACCAGAGTAATCCACTGGCGTTCGAAAATCTCAAGAATGATCATCACGAACATGACAATGAATATTGAAACAGCTAAAATTTGTGCTAACATGATACATATATTACCGTTTTGTAGAAAATGTCGCAATGAGTAGGAAAATTTACGGGGCTGTCCGGCCAGGGCCGGCCGGGCTTTGCGTACTTCGCCGTCTGCCGCGGCTCATCCCTCCGTTGCACTCCGGGAGTTCCGTACTCCAATCCCTCAGCCAAAAAAACTGCCGGCTGATAAGATAAATGAATCCTGAAACTGCGTTAGGGTATGGAACACCTGCAAGGCAGTCCCGCAGGGATGGAGCGACAGCGGAAGTGTGGAACACCCGGCCCGCTTTAGCGGGAAACGCCCATCAAAAAAATTGTCAATTGCCAAAACCTGAATTATAATGGAAGAAAACAATCATATTCTCGCCTTATTCCTTCATTTGCTGATTTTTTGGAGTATAAACATGTCCCTCTCGCGTAAAATCGTAATCAAGGTCGCAGTTCCAATGCTGGTTCTGTTCGTAATCATTTTTGCAATGCTCAACAATTCCCTTCAGTCCTACGTCAGAAAATCCGAGCAGAACATCCTTGCAGAAAAAGCGGAAAGCATTGAATACCAGATTAGAAATGACCTGGACAAAATCTCGCAGGTAATAATGGACGCCGAATGCTTTATCATGGGAAGCTTTGACGACAGCGAAAAGATCCTTGGAAGCCTTACTTCCCTCTCGGCCCAGTTTCCGGACACCAACGGATTTTACGCAGGCTTTGAGGACGGCAGGTACATTGACGGCGGCGGCTGGGAACCTGAGGAAGGCTGGGATGCCAGGACACGCGACTGGTACCTGGACGGAAAAAAGGCAGGCGGAAGGATTTTCTATACTGAACCATACCTTGATTCCAACACGGGGCTTACATGCATCAGCATTACAAAGGCATTTAACGACCCAAGGGGAAGGTTTGCAGGCGTAATTTCCTTTGACTATTACTTCAACCTGATTCAGGCCATCATCGAAGGCAAGATCAAGGAAGAACAGACGGGATTCATCGTAAACGACAAGGCTGCCTTTGTTTACCACAAGGACTATTCCGTAGAAGAATCCATCAACAGGATTGAAGGCGGTAAATACAGCGACTTTTCACGGGACATCACCAGCGGAAACCTTTCATTTACCCCGAGGGAATTCCTTGGCGACCGCTACTACTTTACCTCAAGCAAGGTTTCCGGAACCGACTGGCACCTTGTATTCGGCATAACAAAAGCCGAGATGGAAAAAAGTTCCCGCAGGATCATGAATAACCTTCTCATCGGCTTTGCACTCCTTTTCCTCATTCTGCTTGGGCTCATCTTCATGCTCCTCAACAAGTCCATCAAGCCATTGAGAAACACTGCAGTTTCCTTCAAGGACATTTCCGCAGGCAACGCAGACCTTACAAAAAGGCTCGATGCACTCCAGACCAAGGATGAGATTTCCGATGTTGTAGGAGGATTCAACCAGTTTGTGGAAAAGCTCCAGAACATCGTTAGCGGCATCAAGGATTCCAACGGTACACTGATCCAGATGGACAAAAAACTCCAGACTTGCACGGGAAACACCGCATCCTCAATCAACACCATCATTGGAACCATCAACGACGTAGGCAAGCAGATCATGCTCCAGTCACAGAACGTGGAGGAAACTTCAGGCGCCGTTGACATGATCTCGCAGAACGTGGACGTCCTTGACAGGACCGTAAGGAACCAGTCGGAAAGCGTTTCCCAGGCATCTTCTGCCGTCGAGGAAATGATCGGCAACATCACAAGCGTAAACACTTCCGTTTCCAGGATGTACCAGTCCTTCGAGGAATTCAACCAGCAGGCCCAGACAGGCGTAAAGGTTCAGGGCGAAGTTGACCTGTACGTTAAGCAGATCATAGAACAGTCAAAGATGCTCCAGGAAGCAAACACCGTCATCGCTTCCATTGCAGCCCAGACAAACCTTCTTGCCATGAATGCAGCCATCGAATCTGCCCACGCAGGGGAAGCCGGAAAGGGCTTTGGTGTTGTTGCAGACGAAATCAGAAAACTTTCAGAAACTTCAAGTTCCCAGTCAAAGACCATCGGGGACCAGCTTACAAACATTTCCCAGACAATCCAGAACATCGTTGATGGAGCTTCTTCTTCCAGCAAGATTTTCAATTCCGTAAGCGAAAAAATTCAGTTTACAAGTGAACTGGTACGACAGATAAAGGCCGCCATGGACGAACAGGAAATCGGTTCAAAGCAGATCCTTGATTCCCTCAGGACCATGAGCGAAGCCACAAGCGACGTGCAGACTTCTTCAGAAGCCATCATCAGGCAGAAGACGGAAATCTCACGCAAGGTTTCAAGCCTTCTTGATACGACTTCAAGAATCAGCAGCAGCGTTGAATCCATGGGAAGCGGCGCACAGGAAATTGAACAGACGGGAAAAATGCTTTCAGACATTTCACAGAAGATGAAGGATTCCATCGACGTAATCGGCGGACAGATAGACGAATTCAAGGTTTAGGAACGACCTTAAGAAATCCATAAAAAAAATCAGGCTGGTCTTTGATTGAAGCATCCGATAACCGGATGCACTTCAGTCTGGCCAGCCTTTTCATCCAGCGATTTTCCGTACATTGGTCTGCTTAACAAAAAAGTCCATGTTCATTCCAATAAAAAGCATGCAGTAAACCGTTATGATGGAGGCGACAAAAATGCATCCGGGCCCCTGCAGTTCCGGAAAATATTTTCCTGCAAAAAAGGTTGAAAGCACCATGCATGCAACAAGGATGATTCCTATAACAAGCCAGTAAAGGATTGGAACCTTCTTTTCCCTGGTGCTGCCCGGATAGAGCTTTTCCTTTACATCAGAAATTGCCGCGTAGACAGAAGGATCTTCTTCGGTGCTTTGTGCGGAAAGAAGTTTTTCTGCCTGGGTAAAGAGCCTTACGCTGGTCCGGCATTCACTGCATGTCATCAGGTGCAGCGTAATCCACATGGGAATTCTCTCGTGCCTGTCCAGCTCCAAAAAACAGTCCATCACTCTTGAACATTTTTCCTTTACAGCCATAAGTCACCTCAACTCCTTAAGCTTTTCGTAAAGCAATTTCTTTGCATTGAATATGTGGGTCTTGATCGTATTGACTGGGATTCCCGTGGTCTCGGAAATGTCCTCGTAGGTCATGCCGATAAAAAAATGCATCTCCACGCAGCGGGCATATTTTTCCGGAAGTTCCGCAATGGCATCGTTTACGGCCTGCCTGGTGACTTCCCTAATTCCGTAGTCTTCCGAAGTTCCATAGGGTGATTCAATTGCATCGCTGTCTTCATAAAGAAGGCTTTCCGTTGGTTTTGTCCTGGTCCTTATGTTTAAGCCGGTATTGAATGCAATTCTTGTAAGCCATGTGGAAAATTTACTCTCACCCCTATAGCCTGCCAGATTATCAAACACCTTCAGGAAAACATCCTGAACGAAATCATCCATGTCATTTTCATTGAAGGAAAACCTTCGTCCGATAGCCTCCACCCTTTTCCTATGGAGGAACATAAGGGTGGAAAAAGCGCTGGAATTCCCGGCAAGGGATTCCCTTACAAGATATTTGTCACGGGCAATTACAAGTAAATTTTCCAGGGGGGAAAATTTATTTGACATTGGCTACCAATTTATAGAAGACAAGTATCATTATTCCAAGGGCAAGGGGAATCAGTCCGCCAAGAAGGGCATAGGAAATTCCTGAAACAATTGCAAAGACAAGTGAGATGACAAATCCCACACCCACAAGGCAAAGGCCCGTAAGAAGGGAGAAAACCTTCCAGTCAAAGACCGGCGGATTGTAGGTGTTCTTTGTAATCCTCAGCTTTATTTCCGTGTGCTTCCACAGCAGTGCAAAAAAGACGATTACTGCCGAAAAAAAGATTCCAACAATTGGAACAAGTGAAATGATTACCTGTGCTGCAGGATATGCCTGGTTCATAAAATACCTCTACCTAATTTATAATTTTCTTGTTTTCACCCTGAAATTTCAAGGCAAAAACTTGCGCAAGAAAACGCGCCCAGCTTAAAAAGCATTGCCTAAGGATGCCATAGATCAGTCGGCATAGAAAAGCTCGCATTCAAAGGAAGTTTCCATTTTTCCTTCCGACTCCGGTACATCCTTTTTGCCTACGACGACAATCCTCTTGCCTTCATCGTCAAAAGAAGCGTATACATGCATTATCTCATTTTTCCTGATTTCCTTACAGAAGTTCAGGCGAAAATCCCTTATGTCCTTATGCTGGTATTCTTCCGGCAGAAAATCAAGGGCAAAATCAATGTACCTTGCATTCGTAAGGTGCTCGTTGGGATCCAGGTGGGAAAGGAGGATTTTCTGGTCCCCAAGGAACTGTAGTTCTCCAATCCCCCTGATTTTTCCGGGCTTGCGCTCAAATTCAGAAGTCCTGTCGGATTTTGCAAGACACTGATAATTTTCCGGTGCAACAATGGCCCGGGTCTTTGGTTCAACAATAACCCACAGGCTTTTTCCTTCTATTAATATGTCTCCCCTTTCCGAAACAAATTCATAGTGGCGCATAAGCTGAATCCCTTCCGGCTTTTCTTCCCTGACTTTTACGGTCATCACCTGGTTTTCTGCAGGAAGGGCGTTGATATGTATGGAAGCCCTGGACACCATCTGCACGTAGCCCATGTCATTCATTTTCTGCCTGTCAAAACCCTTCTGGGCATACAGGTCTATGGCGCAGTCGGCACAATATTCCATTACTTCCGCAAGACGAATGCCCCTGTTTGCACCGCACTGTCCAAAAAGAACCTTTGTTTCTGCGCAAATTCCAGTTCCATCGTCCGTCAAATAGTTCTTGAATTCTTTCATGCAAATTTTGACACCGCAAATGAAAAAAAGTTTTAAAAAACTGGAATTTTCTGCAAAATATAAGGCCGGCCATCAAACAGATGCAGTTCCACGGGGAATTTTTCAAAGTTTCTCCTGAAAATTGCAATTTTTATTGGTTCACATTATAATTATTTTAAAACCTTTTTGAGCTGAACTGTATCTAAATTCATATAGGATAGGGACTTTCCAGGAGGCTGCTTTTGGACCACTTCCCGATTCCAGTAATTTTTTTGGAGAGCAAATAATGGAACTTAGCCACGAATTTCTGATTGACGACAGAGAGTACAAGGATTACGAAGACTTTAACAGGAACTGCAAGATTAAGACGATTCCTGACTTTAACTTTGCATACGACATTGTAGACCGCTATGCCAAGGACGACCCTAACAAGCGCGCCCTCGTATGGATTGACGACAATGGGGAAGAAAAGACTTTCTCTTTTGCAGACATTTCAAATGAATCAAAGCGTGCAGCATACTGGCTTGCATCAAAGGGAATCAAGAAGGGTGACACGGTAATGCTCATCCTCCGCCGCCGCTGGGAATGGTGGATCTTGATGCCAGCCCTTCACAGGATTGGTGCCATCGTAATTCCGGCCACTGACCAGCTTCTCCAGAGCGACATCGAATACAGGACAAATGCCGCCGATGTAAAGATGATCATTTCCTACGACAATCCACACATCCAGGAAGAAATCGAAAAGTCCATGGCAAAGTCGCCAACGGTAAAGAATCTTGTTACCGTAGGAAAGGTAATGCGCGAAGGATGGATTTCATTCCATGCTGAATATGAAAACCTGCCTGCTGAATTCCCACGCCCGGTAGGAGAGGCTGCAACCCACAACAAGGATCCAATGCTCCTTTACTTTACGTCAGGAACTTCAGGCTATCCAAAGATGGTTCTCCAGGACTTTGACTATCCTCTCGGCCACATCATGACTGCCAAATACTGGCACGGAGTCATCGAAGACGGCCTCCACCTTTCCATTGCCGAAACAGGCTGGGCAAAGTCAACATGGGGCAAGCTCTACGGCCAGTGGATTGCCGGTACCGCCCTCTTTGTTTATGACATGAACAACTTCAAGCCTACAAAGATGCTCGAGATGATTTCAAACTTTGGCCTTACAACTTTCTGTGCTCCACCTACAGTTTACCGCTTCCTCGTGCGCCAGGACCTGAGCAAGTACGACCTGAGCAAGTGCGTCCGCTTTAGCACTGCAGGCGAGGCTCTCAACAGTGAAGTATTCAACAAGTGGCTTGAATTAACAGGAAAGAAAATCTACGAAGGATACGGACAGACTGAATCCACCATCATCTGCGGAAACTTCATGGAATACAGCGAAATCAAGCCTGGCTCAATGGGTAAGCCAAACCCGCTGTACAAGGTTGAGGTTCTCAATCCAAACAACAAGAGCGTTCCTGCAGGAGAAATCGGGGAACTGTGCATCCACGTTGAAGACGGAAGGCCTTTCGGACTTCTCATGGGTTACCACAAGGATGTAGTTCTTACGGCGAATGCCTTTGACGGCGGAGTGTACCACACAGGCGACAACGTTTACATGGACGAGGACGGATACGTCTGGTTTGTCGGACGCAAGGATGACATCATCAAGACTGCAGGCTACCGTGTAAGCCCATTTGAAGTTGAATCCATCCTCCAGCAGCATCCGGCCGTCCTTGAATGTGCCGTAACCGGTGTGGAAGATCCAAAGCGCGGCATGTCGGTAAAGGCAACCATCGTCCTTTCACCAGGATACGAAGGAAAGGATGCAAAGGAAATGGAAATCGAGCTTTCCACTTTTGCAAAGGAAAACACTGCAATGTACAAGTGCCCAAGAATCTTTGAATTCGTAAAGGAACTTCCAAAGACAATCAGCGGAAAGATCCGCCGTGTTGAAATCCGCGAAAAGGACAAGGGCAAGGACACAAACCAGATCAAGCAGGAATTCTAAGATATTGTTCTGAAGGGAAATAGGGCATCTCTAAAACACCTTTTAGAGATGCCATTTTTTTTGCCTGCATGACCGGTTGCAGTTAAATCCATTAACCCATAGAATAGTGGAATGAAGACAATCATCATTCAGCCGCCACTGGTACAACTAAATTCTCCGTACCCATCAGGAGCCTATCTTTCCTCTTTTTTCAGGCTGAATGAAAATAACGATGGCGGTCCTGACGGTTCCAGCAGTTCCGTCCTGTGGCTTGACCTTAGCATAAAGCTTGTGCGCCGCATTTTCTCCAGGGCCGGCCTTGAGCTCCTGTTTTCCAGGGCTGAACAAAAAGCCCTTTCCCTCTCGCGACAGTACCACCAGGATGGCAACGAAGATGCATCCCTTGCGGTAAAGGACTATCTGCTCCAGTCAGACCTGTGGATCCGCAGCATTGATTCAATATTTTCCGTACTGACAGACGGTTCAAGGGAAAGCGGCCGGGAATTCTGCCACAAGTTCATTTCAAGCCCCTTCAGTCCACGAGGCCCCCGCATGGCATCCCTCATTGAAAACCTTGACCACGAGCCTACAACTGACGATGCCCGAAACCTTGCATGCATGGCCATTGCAGACCTTGCAGACTTCATCACATTCACCTTTGACGACCAGTTTTCACTTGTGCGCTACGCAGAATCCCTGACCGTAAGCGAGACAAGTTTTTCCAGCATAGAAAAAGCAGTGGGCAGCCCTGTCCTTGAAACATTTTACGCCCCAATCCTTGAAGAAGAATTTTCCGGCCAGACGGCAGCCTCTTCCATGATGGAAACTGCGGCAGAAGAAGATCCAATCCTAGTCTGCATAAGCGTACCCTTTGCAGGAACATTTACGGCTTCCCTTTTTACGGGAAAATGGCTCAAGGAAAAATTCGGAAAAAAAATACGCATCTCCATGGGCGGCGGATTCATCAATACGGAGCTTCGCTCTGCAGAAGAAAAGTCCCTTGCTCACTATACGGATTTCTTCAGCTACGACAGGGGCTACGGTTCCTACAAGGCCATGATGGACGGCGGCCTGCTCAAGGCATTTTCCGGGAAAAGCACATACAAGCTCAGGCAGTTCTGCGGCGACACCATAATTGCACAGGAAGAAAAAAATCCTGAATACGAGCACTACGAAAACGAGCTGACGGCAAAAATCGTGCCCGACTACAGCGACATAAATTTTTCACTTTATCCGCGCCTTGCAGATGACACAAACCCAATGCAGCGCCTCTGGTCGGACGGAACCTGGCTCAAGGCATACCTGGCCCACGGATGCTACTGGCACCGCTGCGCTTTCTGCGACACTACACTGGACTACGTAAAATCCTACAGGATGACGGGCATCAGGAATCTTTTTGACGGACTTGTCCCACAGCTTAAGGAACACGGCCTCAATGGAATTCATTTTGTAGACGAAGCCATGCCTCCCGTTGCCATGGAAAAATTTGCGCTCCTTGCAGCTTCCAGAATGCCATCCCTAAGCTGGTGGGGAAACATTCGCTTTGAAAAAACCTTCTCCCGTGACCTTGCAGACATCCTGTCCTATGGAGGACTTACTGGAGTTTCCGGGGGAATTGAAATCGCAACAGGGTCAGGTCTTGATTCAATCAACAAGGGAACCGACATCCAGTCCATCGTGGGAGCCTGCTGTGCCCTTAAGGAAGCCGGAATCCTGATCCACGCATACATGATCTACGGCTACTTTGGCGAAAGCGACCAGGACACCATCAACAGCATGGAAACATTGCGCCAGTTCTACAGTCTGGGTCTTCTTGATTCCTGCTTCTGGCACAAGTTTGTCCTGACAAGGCATTCAACAATTTACGAAGAATGGCAGAATGGAATGCATCCGGACCTTTGCCCATACGAACCTGAACAGAAGGGCATACTTGCAAAAAACGGCCTCCACTTCAAGGGGGAATCCAAGTCTGAGAAATTCGGACCTGGCCTTAATGCAGCCCTCCAGGCATGGATGCACGGTGACAAGCTGAACATGAGCGTAAACAAGTGGTTTGATTTCAAGACACCAGCTCCATCAATTCCCCATGATTATGTGGAACGTGCAGTTGAAGAATATGAAGAACGCCGTGACGGGCTTTTTGGCCGCACCATTGGAAGGGAAATAGACCTTGAAGACTGCTGGTGGCTCGGGGGAAAAATTCTTGCAGAAAAGACAAAGTCCGGTGTGCGGATCACATGGAACTACATGACGGAAATCATGGAAGAAATAATTCCCCACGAAAAGATCGAAGCGGTACATGAGCTGATTGATTCAATCTACGACCTGGAGCCAAAAAAACATGGCCCTGACCATAAGGACAGAGCCGTAAGAATCAAGTCCATTGCAGCATTAAATCCATCGGCAGCCGCTGTCGTACAAAAGCTCCGTGGACGTGGACTTGCCTGCGCCAGGCTTGGCATCTAGGACTTGATGTTTCTCCTGTAAAAATTCTTGATGTGGTTTTCAAGAACACCGCGTGCATACTTTTCCCTTGAAGGATCCCTGTCGCAAAGGTCCATCATGACAATGACGGGGGAAACAAATTCAACGGCAAGACTGTATGCGTCACCTTTTTCCATTCGTCCGGCTTCCATCAGGATCAGGAACAGGGCCTCGTTCTGCTCATACTGGCTGAGCACGTAATGGGATGAATAGATTTCGGCCAGCTCCTTTATATGGTACTGCTCGATGTTCATGAAGTGGCGGAAGGCGCTTGCCATGGGATTTGAAATTGCATGGTTAAAGATATTGAGAATGCGGTCTACAAAATCCTTTTCCGTCATGGCCACAATCTTTTCACGTTCTTCCGGACGGTTCTTGTAGTCTATCTGCATTCTTTCCATCACCTGGTCAAAGTTCTTCCGGCTTTCCTCAAGGATGACGGCAAAAAGTTCCTGCTTGTTCCTGTAGTGCTTGTACAGGGCCGGAGCCGTGCATCCGACTGCCTTTGCAATGTCGCTGATCCTTACGGAATCGTAACCGCGTTCACCAAAAAGCTTAAGTGCCTCTATGACAAAAAGTTCCTTCGTATTTTCCTGACGGCCCATCACTCTCCTCCCATGAGAATTGCTCCAGATTTTTCATCAACCGCAAGTTTTCTTTTACCATCGGGGCGCTTTGCTTCAATCAGCTGTCCCGAAAAAAGTTTTTTCTCTGTAACAAAAAGAACAAGCCCCATGTCAGAGCATGCATAATATCCCGTCCTGTTACCCGGAAGCCTTATGGGGTCGCTGGCAATGCGGAGTAAAAGTGCAGCACCATCTGCACCTGCATCCTCTGCTGCCTCCGAAGCATCCCCTGTCCCTCGCCTAGCCAGGACAAAGGACAATACGGCACGTTCCTTTGCAAGGTCAGCCTTCTCGGAAATCTTCTTCAAGCCGGCAGGGGCATCATCCGTTGCAAAGGAAAAATTGCACCACTTGCCTCCCTTCTTTCCATCCATGGGACAGGTTCCGCAATGACAGCATGGTGCCACGGGAACAAAGCCACGCCTCATGTAGGCATCGCGCATAAGGGATACAAGGCGTGCAGAACGCGGATCGCCAGGTTCTATTGTCAAAACCCTTGCATCAGGATTTGCCCCGTCAACAAAGGAAAGGATTTTCCCGGTATAGTTTTTTGCAAGAAAATCAGGGGGCATGTCGGCATCATCGTGCAGCTCGTTGAACACGTTTGCAGAAGCAACAAATGCACACCTTTCCTTAAGCTGGCTGTCAACGCTTCCCTTTACGCGGATTATCTTCCATGGCTCAACCCCAAGGCGTGCCGCAACGGAAAGAAAAATGTCCTCCCCAAAGGCAAGGGCATCGTGGGAAAGGTCAACGCAATACCAGGTGAGCTTTTTCTGCCTGAGTTCCGGCCGGGCAAGAAGCAGTGCCGTAACCACGGTAAGGGGGCCGCTGCCAATGTCTGCACAAATGTCGCCATCCTTTAGGCAGAATGCATTTTCTTCCATGCCGGAAAAAAGTTTTACAAGCCTTACAAGGTTCCACCACATGTAGTAGTGGACGTATGCTGTCAGGGCCGTCTTCTCGTTCATGTAACCAAGGCGGCGGCTTGAACGCTCATCAGTCAGATTGTGGCTCAAGGCGCGGACCTGCTGTGGAAGAAGAACCTTCTGCTTTGAATTAAGTGGATGGGTTGAATATACGATGGAATCAAAGTTCCTGATTACGTCTGCGGCATCCTGTGGAACCCTTGCAGGATCGAATAATGAAGAAAGGATTTTATGAGATGCGCCACCGCGCTGGCTGCGGTTGGAAAAAACAGCACCTGTACCGTCCTTGCGGTTGGCAGACGATTTGCGGTTGGCAGGAGAGGTGCGGCTATCAGATGATTTACGGCCATCAGAAGACGCAATCTTTCTTGCTTCTTCCTTCCTTTTTTCATCAGCGATTTTCGCCTTCAAGGTTACACCGCGTTTTTTTTCATACCATTTAAGTTCAACTTTTTCTGACAAAATTTCCCAGTCCTTCTACCAAAAAATAAAGCTCGCTCAGTTCACTTCGCATCTGACGAATTTCCATGACCGCATCGATGTTGTTCTGAATGTTACGGGCATCTTCTATAATCTGCCGGCGTGCGCCTTCAATCGTGTACTTCTTTGTGTTAATCAAATACTTAAGGCGCAGGATGATTTCAAGATCCTTGGCTGAATAGTCACGCCGGCCCGACAATTCCTTTCGAGGGGCAAATGAAGGAATCACTTCTTCCCAATACCTGAGGACATGAGCTTTTACACCGGTGATTTTTTCTATCTGTCCGATTGTATACATAGTGACTCCAAAAATTCCCCCTGCAATAAACTGGAGCAAACCGGTACGGCTATCACTGCCAGCCGACTTCAACAGTATTCAGGTGCCTAGTGGTTTGTCTTGGGATCCACATCCTGCCACTTCTGGCGGCTTGCCTTCATTTCAATCTGGACCGGAATGTGGTCAAATCCCAGGTCCTCGCGAATCCTGTTCTTAAGGTAAGAAACATAAGTCAACGGGACATTGTCAGGCCTTGTTGCAAAAATCAGGAAGTTGACAGGGTTAACGCTTGTCTGCGTCATGTAGCGGATCTTGAAATGAATGGACTTTGTTGCTGGCGGCGGATAGTTAAACAGCCAATCCCTGAGGGCCAGGTTAAGGGAAGCCGTATCGACTTTTCTTGTAAGCTGGCCGTAAACTTCAAGGGCTGTGTTCATCAGGTTCTTTAGTCCGTCGTGGTTCTTTGCACTCATGGTGACAATGGGAGCCCAGTTCATCTGGCCAAACATGGTCTGGATCCAGTCCTTTGTCTCGCGGATGGCGCGGTTGCTCTGGTCTTCCAAAAGGTCCCACTTGTTAAGGATGAATATGACGCCACGGCCACGCTCAAAGGCAAGGGAAGTGATCTTCTTGTCCTGCTCGGCAAGCCCTTCCTTTGCATCAATCATGATGAATGCAATGTCGCACTCGTCCAGGGTCTTGATGGCTCGGTTGACGGAATAGTATTCAACATTTTCCTTGACCTTAGCCTTGCGCCTGATTCCTGCAGTGTCGAGAATCTGAATGTCGCGTCCATTGTAGCGGAAACTTCCTTCAACAACATCGCGCGTAGTTCCTGCATAGTCGGAAACAATGGAAGCTTCCGTATGGGTAAGGGCGTTGCTAAGGGTAGACTTGCCGACATTAGGCTTACCCAGGATTGCAATACGGATTGGACGTTCTTCATCGCTTCCTTCCGTAACGCCGCTAAAATCCAGGCCTTCTACCATTTTTTCCTGGAGGACACCAAGTCCGTCTCCATGGCTTGCAGAAATAAGGCTGATGTCATCAAAACCGTACTGCATATAGTTATATGCCAGGTGGGAATTCTTTCCACCCTCCGTCTTGTTTACGGCAGCAATAAGCTTGTCGGAATATGGGCGCAGGCGGTGAATCAGTTCCTCGTCTTCTGCAGTGATTTCCGTTGCATCAAGCAATAGAAGGATGCGGTCTGCACGCTCGATCATCTCAACCGTCTTTTCAACAACAAGGTCGTCCATCTCGCTTTCACGGCTGGTCATGTCGCGGGTAAGCTTGTATCCGCCAGTATCCATCAGGTGAACGGGATAGCCTGCAAGAAAGCATGTGCCTTCAACAGGGTCACGGGTAACGCCCGGTGTCGGATCCGTAATGGCACGCTTTGTATGGGTCAGGGCATTGAACAATGTAGACTTTCCAACATTTGGACGCCCCGCAATTACAATCAACGGCAGGTTGTAATAAACCTTGTCCGGGTAAAATTTATCTGTCCTGGACTTGCGCTGGCTCCTGATGTCCGGCTGCGATTTTTCCTGGGAATGACTTTTTTCTTCCTGCTGAACCAAGTCAACTGAATCAGCCGGCTCAAGTGCAGTTGCTGAACCAAGTCCAGTTGCCGGATCAATTCCAGCTGCCGGCTTCACCTTAACCGCAGCTTCCGGTAAATCCACCTGGGATTCGGCAGGAACCGCGGCCTTTACAGGCTTTGGCTTTGAAAAGTCAGGCTTTGCTTTTTTCTGCTTCTTCATTTTTTCTCCAATTGATCTCAGATTTTAGAATACGGAACGCTTTGACAGATTCTCAAGCTCGGAAATTGAAAAATGGGACAATGTCTCCTTGATGACTGGAATCTGTTTTGGTGCCATGCTCAGACTCCTTATGCCAAGTCCCGTAAGAATGATGGCGCTTTCCTTGTTGCCTGCCATTTCTCCGCATACAGAAAGTGGAAGGTTAAATTTGTCTGCATTAAAAATCGTGCTGCGTATCATGCGCAAAACCGCAAGGCTGAATTCGTTGTACAGCGGGCTGACGGCAGAATTTTCCCTGTCAACGCCAAGAATGTACTGTGTAAGGTCGTTGGTTCCAAGGGAGAAGAACTTGGAATGGGGAGCAAGGACATCGGCACAGATGGCAGCGGCGGCAGTCTCAACCATGATGCCGATGGGAACATCCGGGTTAAATGGAATGCCATCTTCCTCCAGGGAACTCCTTATTCTTCCTGCAATGCCAAGGGCTGTCTCAATCTGCGACACATCCGTAATCAGCGGAAGAAGAATGCGAAGGTTTCCGTAAACGCTTGCACGGTACAGGGCCCTAAGCTGAGTCCTGAAAACCTGGGGACAGAAAAGGGACATGCGGATTGCACGGAGTCCCATGAGAGGGTTCTTTTCCTGCACGAGTGGCAGCTCCCCGGAATCAATTATCTTGTCACCGCCCACATCAAGGGTCCTGATGGTAACAGGCTTGTCCCCCATGGTTTCAAGAACCTGCTTGTATGCCTGGAACTGTGCCTCTTCGCTCATGGAATTGGAATAGGCTCCGGTCTCACGGTTCTTCTTCTGTATTTCATTCATGAAAAGGAATTCGGTCCTGAAAAGCCCGATTCCATCTGCACCATTTTCAAGGGCAATCTGTGCTTCCTGCGGAGTTCCAATGTTTGCATAAAGCTTGATTTCAACGCCGTCTTCCGTGCGGCATGGAACGTCACGGAATTTTTCCAGCTGGCGGCGGTATTTTTCTTCATTAAGAATCTTGGTGTTTGTGCTGGTAATGGTTGCAGTGTCAGGGGCAACGATGATTTCGCCAATGTTACCGTCGACGATTACAGTCTCGCCATGAGTAACCTTGGAAGCAACATCCTCTATGCCGACAACAACCGGAATGCCAAAGCTCTTTGCAAGGATGGCAACATGGCTTGCGTTGGAACCTTCCGTAAGGGCAAGGCCTGCAATCTTCCTCTTGCTGAGGATTACGGTGTCGCTGGTCTTAAGGGTTCTTCCCACAATGACGGATCCGTCGGGAATAAGTTCAATGTCAAAGGCATGATAATTCAGGAGAATGTCCAGGACGCGGTTGAATACGTCTTCAATATCCTGGGCGCGTTCTGCAAGGTAATCGTTGCCGCTGTTCCTGAGCATGGACGCATAATCCTGAACCTTCAGGTTAAGGGAATACTCAATGTTGTAAAGCTTCTTGCCGCAGTAATCCTCAAGTTCCTTAAAGAAAACGGGATCAGAAAGCATGAGGAGGTATGACTCAAGGACATCCTTCTGTTCCTTTGTTGAATTCGGTTCCTCAAGATGGGCCTTAAGTTCTTCCGTCACCTTATCGCAGGCAGCCTTAAGCCGTTCCCATTCCGTTACAAGCTTCTGCTGGTCAATGCGGTATTTGGGAATTTTCCTTTCCTGTTCCTCAGGCAAAACATAAGCAGTGCCGATTCCAATTCCAGCAGCTGCCGATACACCTAAAATTACGTCCATTGTTCCATTTTATACGAATTCTTCCATATAAACAATAAGCATGAATAAAATTGCAGGGTGTTCCCGTCTGCCAAACTGTTGCCCACTTTTAGCCAAGACCGTTAACAAATGGGTTCAGACATGGTATAATTATGCCGATTTTTAAAAGTGGTGATATTATGAATTCTAACGTTTTACAGGCCTACAAGGCATTTTTAAGCAACAAGACTGAGCGCGAATGTACCGCAGCCATTATTTCTCTGGCAGAAAAATCCGGCTACAGGAACATCAATTCCTGCCCTTCACTTAAAACCGGAGACAGGGTTTACGTCTGCAAGAACTCCAAGGCAGTGGCACTTTTTAAGATCGGTTCCGACCCCCTGGACCTTGGCATGAACATCCTTGGCGCCCACATCGATTCCCCTCGCCTTGACCTTAAGCAGAACCCCCTCTACGAAAGCGACTTCCTGCTGTACCTTAACACCCACTACTACGGCGGAATCAAGAAATACCAGTGGGTTACCATTCCCCTGGCCCTCCACGGCGTTGTCTGCCTTAAGGACGGTTCCACGGTGAACATCAGCATTGGCGAAGAAAGCGACGATCCTGTGTTCTGCATTTCCGACATCCTGCCCCACGTGGCCCAGAAGCAGATGGACATGACAGCCAGGGAATTCATTCCCGGTGAAAGCCTGGACATTCTCTGCGGCAGCGGCATAAAGGCTGAAGCTGATGCTGAAAAGGAAAAGGAAGATGCCGAAGGTAACGGTAAAAATGACGGCAAGGATTCAACCGATTCATCAGACAAGAAGGAAAAGTTCAGCGTCAAGAAAGAAGTCCTCAGGATCCTTAAGGAACGCTACAATATAGAAGAAAAAGACTTTAATTCCGCAGAAATAGAAGCCGTACCTGCCGGAAAGGCCCGTGACCTGGGCTTTGACCGCTCGCTGATTTTAGGCTACGGCCAGGATGACCGTTCCTGCGCCTTTACTTCAGTGCAGGCCCTTCTGGATTCTTCCGATGCAAGGAAAACCATGTGCTGCATCTGCGTTGACAAGGAAGAAATCGGCAGCGTTGGATCTTCCGGCATGGCAAGCCACTTTATGGAAAACGCCGTTGCAGAAGTTGTGGCCCGTCTTGGTGACTACAGCGAGCTTACGCTTCGCAGGTGCCTTAACAACAGCAACATGCTTTCAAGCGACGTGAACAGCGCATACGATCCCCTTAACCCGGGACTTTACGACAAGGACAATTCTTCCTTCCTCGGCGGCGGAATCGTGTTCAACAAGTACACTGGCGCAAGGGGAAAGTCTTCTGCCAGCGATGCAAATCCTGAATTCATTGCAAAAGTACGTGCTGCACTGGACGGTGCAGGCATAAGGTACCAGATGGCGGAACTTTGCAAGGTTGACCAGGGTGGCGGCGGAACCATTGCCTATCTTGCGGCAAAATACGGAATGAACGTCCTCGATGCAGGAGTTTCAGTCCTTTCAATGCACGCTCCTTGGGAAATCACCTCTGCTTACGACATTGAGACAGCCTACAGGGCCTATGTTGAATTCCTGAAGATTCAGTAGGGATACAGCTGGAACATTCATGGCCGCCAGGCAGCCAGGCCGGGCGGATTCAGACAATAGGCGATAATAAAAAGTTTTTTTGGAGTTAAAAAATGTACGACTACATCCTGTTTGACTTTGACGGAACCCTCATGGATACTTCCCGCGGGGTTTTTGCGTCCTTTGACAAAGTTGTGGACCACTACAAGCTGGACATCGACAAAAGAATTTACAACACCATGATAGGACCTCCCCTTCTTGAAAGCTTTTCCACCACACTTCACCTTCCGGAAAGCGAAATCAGGAATGCCATTGCCGTCTACAGGGAATACTACGTTGCAGAGGGAATGTACCAGGCCGACGTTTACCCTGGCGTCGTTGACCTAATCAAGAAGCTTAAGGCCGACGGCAAGATGATCTGCACTGCAACCAGCAAGCCAGAAATCTACGCCCGTGCAATCCTTGAGCGCAAGGGAATGCTTGACCTCTTTGACTTTGCAGGAGGCGCCGACACCGATGAAAAATCCCGCGTCACAAAACTGGACGTTGTAAACTATGTCCTCAAGACCCAGAACCTGGAAGACAAGAAGGACAGGTGCATCCTCATAGGCGACAGGCACTACGACATAAACGGTGCACATGCCGCAGGAATCAAGTGTGCAGGAATTCTCTGGGGCTTTGGCGACCGCAAGGAATTTGAAGAAAACGGTGCCGACTACATTCTGGAAACCCCAGAAGAGGTATACAGTTGGTTAAGGTCCTGATTGCAGTTCTGGCAGTCCTAATCCTGCTGAACGTATTGCTGCTCATATACCGCCTCAGCAACCTGAAGAAGGCAGGAAAGACTGCTGCCAATGCCAGTGTCCCTTCCTCGCCATCATCCCTCGTGGACAGAATGATGCTAAAGGCCATAGTTGCCCTCACCAACGCCATTGAGGCAAAGGACAGCTACACCAGCGGACACTCAAAACGGGTTGCCGAATACGCAAAGGAAATTGCAAGACGCATGGGCCTTTCTGAACACGACCAGAGGCAGATTTACTACGCAGGGCTGCTCCACGACATAGGAAAGATCCGCGTTCCCGACAAGATCATCAGAAAAAAGGGCAGCCTTTCCGACATGGAATTCGAATACCTTAAGCTGCATCCTGTGATTTCCTACAACATCATCAAGGGAATTTCCGACAGCGAGGAAATTGAAAAGGCAGTAAAGTTCCACCACGAACATTATGACGGATCCGGCTATCCTGACGGACTCAAGGGAGATACCATTCCCCTTTGGGCAAGGATACTTTGCGTTGCAGACATTTACGACGCCATGACTTCCAGCCGCAACTTCCGCCCCCTGTTCCCCCAGAAATTCGTCCGTGCAGAAATAGAATCCCAGGCAGGCAAGCAGCTGGACCCGAATATTTCCAAGGTCATGATCCAGATCATCGACGAAGACAAGGACTTTAAGCTTAAGCAGAACGATTCAAGAAAGCTGAAGGTTCTTGTGGTGGATGATGACGTTATTCTCCTTAAGCTTGTTGAATTCATGCTTGAAACGGAGCCAAACTACAGTTTTGCAGCTACACGCACGGCAAAAAGCTGCCTGAACATGATAGAAGAAGATAAATATGATATAATTCTCCTTGACATCTACATCCCGGACATGGACGGATTCACCTTGCTTGAAAAAATAAGGGAAAAAACCAAGGCACCCGTAGTATTCATGTCGTCGGATAAAAACATAGAAACACTTGTGCGGGCAGACAAAGCAGGTGTAAAATATTACCTTATAAAGCCTTTCCTGAAACAGGAGCTTACGGAAACCCTGGGCAACATAACGCGCTCGATCCAGTAGGCCTTTTGTTCCCCAGGACAAGCCCTCACAGGTTCATACAGGAGAAACATGAAATTCACCCTTGAAGACTTAAAAAACAGACTATTCTCTTCCAAAATATCTTCCCAGCAGATTCTTCTAAGCGGAATTGAAATTGCAGGATTCATCGGTAGCCTTTCTTCATTTTTCTTCATGCTTCCAGACCCACGGATGAAGGTCCAGTGCATTGTAGACATTGCCTGTGCCGTATACCTGGGCGTAGCATTTTACCTGACAAACTGGCGCGGCATGATCAAGTCCATGTCCATAAGCACCATTTCCGTCGTATCGCTGCTGATTTTTCCAACCATGTTTTTTTCTGGCGGCGGATCCGAAAGCGGAATGGCTTCATGGTACACCCTGGGAATAGTCTTTACCTTCCTTGTCCTTGAAGGCAAAACACTCTTTTCAATCCTGTTCCTGCAGATTCTTACAATCGTGGTGTGCTATTACATCGACTATAAATTTCCGGAATCCATAATTCCAATTTCCACCAGCAAGGGAGTCACCCTGGACATTCTGAACGGAATCATCTGTACTTCCCTTGGAATCGGGGCCGTCAACAAATTCCAGACCCTGATCAACAAGAGGGCCTTCAGCGAAATCCAGAAGGCAAACGAGGACCTTAAGAATTCGGAAATAAAGGCTGAAAACGCAAGCAACGCAAAGTCCGACTTCCTTTCCAACATGAGCCACGAAATCCGTACTCCTATCAATGCAATCCTCGGCATGAACGAAATGATCCTGCGCGAGTGCCACGACAAGCAGATCCTTGAATATGCCTCCCGCGTACAGACTTCCAGCAACGCACTCCTTTCACTTGTCAACGACGTCCTTGACCTTTCAAAGATTGAATCCGGCAAGATTGAAATAAAGAATGAAGAATACAAGCTTTCCGAGCTTATCTTGAACAGCTACGGCCTGGTCATGGAACGCATGGAAAAGAAGGGGCTGCGCGGTTCAATCTTCTGCAACGAAAACCTTCCATCGGGACTCGTTGGAGACGTCCAGCACCTTAGGCAGATTCTCGTAAACTTTTTGACCAACGCCGTTAAGTACACGGAAAAGGGAAACATAGACTTCTTTATCCTTGGTTCCGTAAACGGTGACGAGGCAAACATCATATTCTCCGTAAAGGACACGGGTATCGGAATCAAGGAAGAAAACCGCGTAAAGATGTTCAAGAAATTCGAGCGCTTTGACCTGCAGCGAAACAGGAACATCGAGGGTACAGGACTTGGCCTTTCAATTTCCAAGCAGCTTTGTGACCTTATGGGTGGCAAGATCGAAGTCAAGTCTGAATACGGCAAGGGTTCCGAATTCATCATCACCATGCCTCAGAAGATTTTTGACAAGACTCCAGTCGGTAAGGTTTCTCCAAAGCAGAAGAACAAGGAACAGGAAGTCCAGGTTTACCACCAGTCTTTTGAAGCCCCGGACGTTAACGTTCTTGCAGTAGACGATGTTGAACTCAACCTCATCGTTTTCGAGAACCTGCTCAAGGAAACAAAGATGAAGATCGACCTGGCAGAAAGCGGCGCCAAGGCCCTGGAAAAGGCTGCAGAAAAGCACTACGACATAATCTTCATGGATTACATGATGCCGGAGATGGACGGAATCCAGACCCTGGAAAACCTTCGCAAGATGGAAAGCCTGAATTCCAACACTCCTGTCATCGTACTCACGGCAGATGCCCTTGCCGGCGTCCGCGAAAAATACATCAAGGCCGGGTTCATCGACTACATTTCAAAACCGGTTGATGGTGCTGCCCTTGAAAAGCTTCTTGTACGCTACCTTCCAACGGAGAAAGTCTTCCTCAAGAACGGAAAGCAGGACACTCCTTGTGGAGAAAAAATCTCCCGCCTCAAGAACACCCTGTCGGAATTCGACTACGAAACTGCCCTCAGCTACTGTGACGAAAGCGAGGAATTCTGCATAGAGATCATCAGCGAATACTGCACCAACAACCATATTGCAGACATCAAGCATTACTTTGAAGAATGCGAATGGGAAAACTACCGCCAGCGCCTGCACTCCCTAAAGAGCACGACCCGCACCGTGGGGCTTCAGGGGCTTGCAGAAGAATTCCGCATCCAGGAATCTGCAGTAAAAAAATGCGAGCTTGACTTTGCCCGCAAGAACCACAAGCATCTCATGAACCACTACGAGCTTTGCATTTCAAAGATGCAGGCTGCAGGATTCATCCTTGAAGAGGAAGAAATTGATGACTTTGATGATTCTTCGATGATTGCCTCTGCTGACGCTTTTGCCTTTTGACGCTATAGTCTTATCATCAGAGCTGAGCCATGAACATATTTGATAAATTCAAGGAAACCGTCATGTCCGTTGTTCCGGTCATGGCAGTCGTTGTAATCCTCACACTCATTGACAGAACCATTGTAGGAAGAACCGGCCATGGTGTTGACCTGCTGCATTTTTGCGTGGGTGGACTTCTGGTAATATTCGGCCTGACCTATTTTCTGATGGGAGTCGATACGGGCATCATTCCCATCGGGGAACGAAGCGGGGCTGCCCTTACATCCAGGAAAAGCCTTGCCCTCCTTCTTTCCGTTTCCCTTGCCATAGGAGTCATCGTAACCATTGCAGAACCGGACGTACAGGTTCTCGCCAAAAACATCGGTTCCGTTTCCCCAGCCGTAAACAAATGGCCCCTCGTAATCATGATAGCCTTCGGTGTTGGAGCATTTATAATGCTGGGACTTGCAAGAACCGTCCTTTCACTAAGGCTTCGGAGGGTTCTCCTGATTTCCTACATACTTCTTTTTGCACTTGCATTTTCCTGTCCAAATTTCCTGCAGGGTGCAGCCTTTGATGCAGGAGGAGCCACAACAGGCCCCATGACCGTTCCATTCATCATGGCCCTGGGAATGGGTGTTGCTTCCGTTCGTGCAGGAAAAAATTCAGGCAACGACTCTTCCTTTGGCCTTACGGGAATTGCAAGCATCGGCCCGATTGCAGCTGTCTGCATTTATGGAATAATCATTTCATCAAGGCTTGGTGACGGTGTACAAGGACCTGCCAACCAGGCCTTGATTGACCCTGCAAATTCAGAGGTGGCAGAAATTGCCATCGGACTTGAAATCTTCATCCGCCATGTTCCCCAGGTAATGAGGGACGTCCTCTATTCACTTATGCCACTTCTTGCCATGTTCGTGATCTTCCAGGTTACAATCCTTAAGATGCCGCCTGTCCAGCTCAAGAAAATGTTCCGCGGCGTAATATGGTGCTTTGCAGGACTGATTCTCTTCCTTACCGGAGCTGAAGCTGGTTTCATGCCGGCAGGCCTTGCCCTGGGAACCACCCTTGGTTCCAATGCATTCATCTTTGGCGGATTCTGGAAGTTCCTGATTGTTGCATCTGCCTTTATCCTTGGTGGAATTACGGTCTGTGCAGAACCGGCCGTTTGGGTCCTGACCCAGCAGGTTGAAGAAGCTTCCGGCGGCACCATCAGACGAAAAACCCTCCTGGTTTCCCTTGCTGCAGGCATTGCCTTTTCCATCGGTCTTTCCGTACTCAGAATTCTCTACGGCTTTAGCCTTTGGTACATACTCATTCCAGGCTATGCCCTGGCCCTGCTGCTTACCTTTGTCTGTCCGCCGCTTTTTACGGGCATCGCCTTTGACTCAGGTGGAGTTGCATCCGGCCCCATGACCAGTACATTCATCCTTTCCTACACCATGGGAATTGCCCAGTCATCCCCGAACGGATGCTCGGACCCCTTTGGCGTCATTGCCCTTGTTGCCATGACACCATTAATTGCAATCCAGATTCTTGGAATCATCTACAAGATCAAGACCAGGAGGCAGAAATGAGCTGTTTCAAGATAATTGGGGTGCGCACTCCCTACTGCAAGTCATCTGTCGCTTCAAATGCCGCCTTAAAGGCCGGCTCCCAGGGTGGAACCGTCATGCAGGCAAGAAAGATTTCAGGCAGCGGCTTAGCCCTGGCTTTTGGCTTTGGGGAATCAAGGTGCGACATTCTCCTTATTCTTGCGGAAAAGGAAAAGGCGGACAGAATATATTCATCCATCATTGAAGAACTTAAGGGCCAGCATTCAGGTTTTGGGACAATCATGATGCTCAACGCGGGGAGCCTTATAAAAACAGGAAACATCCAGGGGGAGACGACAGCCATGGCAGACAACACACAGAGAGAACTTGTTGCAGTAATCCTTAACAGGGGATTTGCAGACGATGCGATGGAAGCTGCAAGAAAGGCAGGAGCCGGCGGTGGAACTGTCGTCAACGCAATGGGAACTGCCCGTGAAGACGATGCAACTTTTTTTGGAGTGCACATCGTTCCGGAAAAGGAAATGCTCCTGATTGCAGTTGATTCCGACAAAAAGGAAAGCATCCTTCAGGCCATAAGGACATTGGACTGCCTTTCCCAGCCGGGGTCAGGAATCGCATTCACCATGCCCATAGAAAATTTCAGCGTTCTCGGAAAGAAAAAATGACGGAGCAGAAAAACGGTGACCAATTCACCGCAGAATCATTTTGGAAATTTTTCAGGGAATCCGCTGCAGGCCATCTGGGTCTATTAAGGGAAGAAAAGGTTCAGGTACTCAAGGAGACAGACAGCACCAATTCAGTCCTGATGAACCTTGGAAGCCGGGCAGTTCCCCTCCTTGATCCATGTGGAAACCTTACGGAGTCAGGAAAAAACCTTGACCTAAGGGTGTGTGCAAGTGCATGCCAGACAAAGGGACGGGGCCGCCTTGGTAGAACCTTTGTCTCTCCGGATTCAACAGGCATATACTTCAGCCTTTCCGTAGTTGCCCCTGGAGGAATCCATGATCCCGGAATCTACACCGTAACTTCATGCGTTGCAGTATGCCGAGCCATCGAAAAACTTTACGGAACCAGATGCTCAATCAAGTGGGTCAACGACATATACTGCGGCGGCAAAAAAATCTGCGGAATCCTTACTGAAGGAATCGTAAACAGCCAGGCTTCAAGGATCGAGGGAGCCGTCATTGGCATAGGCATAAACATCCTTTCTTCTGCTGAATTTTCAGGTGACCTCAGATCAAAGGCAGGCGGAATCCTTGATGGCAAGGCAAACGGTTCTGATGACGGCGAAACTTCAGGAGCACCAGCTTTTAACAGGAGCCAGCTTCTTGCCGAATGCATTAGCCAGATACTCCTTGCCATGAATTCAGAAGATGTCATGCCGGCAGTTCTCGACGAATACAGGAGCCGTTCCATCCTCACGGGAAAAACCGTCACCGTAACCCAAGTCATTGGCAGCGAGGATTCAAGGTACAATGCAACAGTCACAGGCATAAGCGACGACTACGGCCTTATGGTAAGGCTTGCAGACGGATCCAGCCGCACACTGCATTCCGGGGAAGTAAGCCTCCACGAGACAAGATTGTAACAGGCAAAAAATACCGGAAAAAAAAACACAAAACCGTGCAAAAAAAATATTTTTCATACAATCATATATGTATGAAAGAACCACTAATTAAAGCATTTGCCCTGATCATCGCCACAGTCCTGTTCCTGCTTTTTTCCTGCAGGGGAATTGAAGGCGACGGAAGCGATGAACCTGCCACGGAAATCAATTCCACGGAAGGCCTTGCTGAACTTAAGGCTGCCACCTGGAACGTCCAGACTTTTTTTGATGCCGTAAAGGACGGAACTGAATACACCGACTTTCAGAAAAGCAAAACCTGGGGAACCGCTGCATACACGGAACGCCTTGTGCGCCTATGCTCTTCCATACGTTCCATCGATGCAGACGTAATTGCCCTTGAGGAAATAGAAAAGCAGGAAATCCTTTACGACATAAGCAACTTTCTTGCCGGAGAATGGAACCCAAGAAAAAACTACACCTACGCAAGTTTTTCCAGGGAAGACGGAGCATCCATCGGCATCGGGATCCTGTCACGCCATCCCCTTGGCCCCATTACGGTGCATTCCCTTGACGTGCGCTCGGAACCGGAAAAAATGCCATCCATGCGCCCAATCATGGAAGTACCGGTTTACGCAGGCGGCCGGGAGCTGGTGCTGTTCCTCAACCACTGGAAGAGCAAGAGCGGCGGCGAAGAAGAGACGGAAAAGTGGCGTAACATGGAGGAAGGAGTGCTTTCCGTCTGTGTGGAACGCACCCTGGCCAAAAACAAGAACCTGCTTATCATGGGAGACTTCAACAGGGACATAAGGGACTTTGCGGTGCAGGAAGACAACACGGTGCTGCTAAGAAGATTTTCTGAAGGCACGATACTTTCCAATGGAATAAGGGTGTCCTGCCCATGGTTCAGTGAGGACGGAAAACTGGTGAAGCCTGGATCCTATTACTACCAGGACAGCTGGTCACGAATCGACAACATTTTTTACGGAGGAAACACAAGGGTGCTGAATTTCATGCCGGAAACAAAGGGACCATGGTGCGACAGCAGCACCCAGATTCCGGAACGGTACTCAATCTGGAGCGGAACGGGTTACAGCGACCATCTGCCCCTGTCCTGCACCGTATGTTTCTAAAAAATGCAGGGATTATTCTTCTGTGGAATCCTGAAGGTAAAAGGCATAAAGGTCCGTGACGCCTTCCTCCATCATCCTGTTAAGGGAAAGGGCAGCCTTTTCTTCCGTGTCTATTTCCGCAAAGGAACCTGTCCTGTCCTTTCGTGAATTAAAAACGATTTTATATGGAACGTTATGAGCCTTTTCCATTGCAAGACGAATGCGGTCACAGCACCTGTAGAAAGCCACGGCCGGATAGACATTCTTTTCATCTGGGAAAACTGAATAAACGGCTGTCATGACCCCGCGGTAACCTTCAATGGTAGACCTTAATGTGACTTCTTCCTGCAGGGCAAGAGTCACCTTTGGGCAGTTGTCGTGAAAATTGATGACAAACTGCTGCTCAAGGCTGCCCTTCCTGGCCGGGGTCTTCTGCTGGACGGTCTGCTCCCTGGACTTTGAAGCCTTTGAACGCTGAACAAGTTCCTCGCGCGGGCTGACTTCTTCCTTGGCCTTCTTGGCAGCAGCCTGAAAGGCAGAGGAAAACATAAGGAGACCCATTAAAATTCCGGCACATTTTTTTGCAGAAAAAATCATACTACTATTCTACACTTCACTTATCTTATTTACAAGTTTTAAAGGCTAGGGGTGCAAATAAAAATTTGAGAATTCAAAATATGTGACTTATAATATAGGAGAACACCTAAAAACTCAATAAAGGGCCTCCTTAAATGACGGAGTTTTGTTCACCAGGGGGCAGAATCATAAGGAGGCATCCCATGGCAGTTACAGTATATTCTCTCGGTGCAGCACAGGAAGTAACAGGAAGCAAGCACATCCTGGAAATCGACGGACGCAGCTTTATGATTGACTGTGGTGCCTTCCAGGGAAGACGAAACGAAAGCGATCAGAAAAACAGGGACTTTGAATTTGCCGCAGACAAGATTGAAAGCGTAATCCTCACCCATGCCCACTACGACCACTGCGGTCTCCTGCCGGTACTGACAAAGAACGGTTACGGCGGTTCAATCTACGCAACACCTGCAACCCGAGACCTTGCAAACATCGTCATGATGGACAGTGCAAGAATCCAGGCCCACGATGCGGAATTCCTTGCAAAGCAGGCAAAAAAGAAGGGGGCAAAATTTACCTGGAAACCCCTGTTCAAGGAAGAAGACTGCGTAAAAGCTGCAAACCAGATTGTCACCATGGGCTACAACCGAAAGATGTACATAGCCCCGGATGTCCAGCTTGAATTCTTCGATGCAGGCCATATCCTTGGTTCTGCCCTGGCATGCTTTACCATCACCGGACAGCGGAAAAACCGTGCAAACCTTAAGTTCTCCAAGGGAATGGGCATAAGCGGAAGAAGGCTCTGGCACTGGATTTTCGGAAACAAGTCAGCCCATGCCAAGATGGCGGAAAAAAGCGATACCCCTGCATTGAATGGAGCTCCATCGGATGAAATCAGGATCCTCTACACTGGCGACCTTGGAAGACGCAACAAGCCAATCATCAGGGATCCTGCAACAAACATGCCTGCCCCGGACTACATATTCCTTGAAAGCACCTACGGAAACAGGCTCCACAAGGAAGCTTCCACAACCGGAAAAAGCCTGGAAAAAATAGTGCGCCGCGCCATTGACACCAAGGGAAAAATCATCATCCCGACCTTTGCCATAGAGCGCGCCCAGGAACTGGTATACCACCTGCACCTTCTCATCGACAACAAGAAAATACCAAACATCCCCATTTACCTTGACAGTCCAATGGCAGTCAACGCAACTGGCATATACCAGCTCCACCAGGAATGCTACGACAATGCCACAAAGGAAGCCTTCCTTTCCCACCACAAGAATCCCTTCGGCTTTAATTCCATGCAGTTTGTGACAAGCGTTGACGAATCAAAGGCCCTCAATAAAATCCCAGGCCCAATGATCATCATGTCTGCCGACGGAATGTGCGAAGCCGGAAGAATCCTGTATCACCTTGCAAATGAAATCACGGATCCAAACAACATCATCTGCATAGTTGGATACATGTCGGAAAACACCCTGGGAAGAAAGATCCTCGACGGCCAGAAGGAAGTAAAGATTCTTGGCGACCTTTATCCAGTCAGGGCACAGGTGGAAACCATCGATTCCTTCAGCGCCCATGCAGACTACGAGGAAACCCTGGAATGGCTCAATTCCATCGACACAAGCCGCCTAAAGAAAATATTCCTTGTCCACGGCGAAAAGGATGCCCAGGAACACATGGTAAAATTCCTTGCAGACAATGGATATAAAAACGTCCAGGTGGTAAAATACGGGGAAACCTACGACTTGGAGTAGGAAAAAAGGTCATCTCTAAAAGGAAGCCACATGGATAGGGAAACAGAAGAACGTCTCATAGCAGCAGAAACAAAGCTGTCATATATGGAAGATTTTGTAAACCAGCTGCAGGCCGTTACGGTCGAGCATACGAATCTCATTGAAAAGCTGAGGGAAGAAAACCGCATTCTCGCCCAGAAACTCAGGGACATTTCCGAGCAGGTGGAAGGCGACATTCCAAACAGAAGGCCACCCCACTACTAGGCATTGGTCATGCCATCAATCAGGTTGCGCAGAGCCGCAGTACCATGGGAGCCGTCAGCACACAGGCATAAGGGCACAAACTGCAGCAACCCAATTCCAGTCAAAAGTCACCCTCACACGAGGCCGTAAACTGCAAAGAAGCAGAACACGCTGCCTGCAAGGGCCAGGACATGAAAGGCGCTGTGGGTCCACTTATACTTCCTGAACAGGTAGAAAATGCCGCCAAATGTGAACAATGCCATGGCAACAACCAGCAGCCCCCTTGAAGAAGCGGCATAGCATGTTGCAACAAACCATCCCATGACCACAAGAACTACAGAAGACAGGGCAATGACCTTCTTGTTGAAGACGCCATAAATTGCGGCAACAGCTGCACAGATGATCCAGATGAATCCGCAGGCAGCAAGGGCGTTTTCCGCATCCGACAGGAGGGCAAAAGGCGTCATGATGGAAGCTATCATCAGGATAAGGCAGATGTGGCTCATGATTTCAAAGATGCGCCTTGCAGTCATTGCATAGATTGCGTGGGACAGGGTCGAAAACAGAAACACTGCAAACATGAGAATTCCAAAAACCGTGCACGAAGCCAGGAACTGGGGTCCAAGGCCTGCAGGACCATGCATCACTGCCTTAATCACAAGAAGGACAATTGCCGCAACGCTAAGTCCGGCCCCGATTCCGTGACAGATTGAATTAAAGACATCCTCTCCCAGGGTAAAAGGGCGGGGCTGCCGGGCATTGTAGGAAACACGGGCATTGGCCTTCTGGGCACGAAGCTCCTTCTTCTGTTCCTTTTCAAGAAGCCTGTCCTTCTTCTTCTGTGAATCAAGGGAATACTCCATCTTGATCTGCTTTATCTTTTCCTTTGTCTGAGCCTTTATGGTCTTAATCGCCGTCTTCCTTTTTGCATTCAAGGACTTGCGCGTAATAGAACGTGAAATGTCTGCCATCAGATTCCTCCAATTAAAAACCGCAGTGAACGCGGATGAATATTCAGCCTGAAAATTACTTCCACTTTCAAGGGCTTCCTTCATTATACCACAAAAAAAATATTTTTATAAGTTGGGAAAACAAAAATATCTTTACGGGCGTCCCCCTTCGGGTCGGCGAGCTACGGGTTCGCTAACGCTCATTGGACGCAGCAGGCTGCTTACCAACTAAAGCCCTCCGCATGCCTGACGCAAAAAAAAAAGAAACCCGGTGCATGCCAACGGCACACACCGGGAAAAAACAATAAAAGAAAAAAAACTTTGGGAACCATCTGCAAATTAGAGTTCCTGATGGCACCCTGTATTCATGCTCCCGGTCCGGAGGTAATAGACCGGAAGTTCAAATAACCAACTTATTTTCCGCTCTTTCTCTTCTTAGAAACAACATCAAAGATAACGGCAAGCAAGAGAACAAGACCCTTTACTGCACGCTGCCAGTTGCTGTCTACACCAAGAATAGACATACCGTTGTTAAGAACACCCATGAAGATGGCACCGATAACTGCACCACCAACTGTACCTGTTCCACCGTAAGCAGAAGCACCACCGATGAAACAAGAAGCAATGGCATCCATTTCGTAACTCTGTCCTGCTGTTGGAGCTGCAGAGTTAAGGCGTGCTGCACAAACAAGACCTGCAATACCTGCAATGAATCCCATGTTTGTGTATGCAAACATCATGACGTTGTCAGTGTTAACACCGGAAAGGCGTGCTGCCTTTTCGTTACCACCAATTGCATAGAGGTAGCGGCCAGGAACAGTGTTCTGCGTGTAGTAAGAATAGATTCCTACGACAACTCCGAGGATGATGAGGATAACTGGAAGTCCCTTGTCCTTTGCAAGGAGTGTACCAACGATCATGATTACGGCACAGAAAATTACCTGCTTTCCGATGAAAGAAGCAAATGAAGGAACTGTGTATCCCTTAGCCTTTCTTGACTTGCGTGCAAAAACTGCTGCGATTACGACGATTGCACAAAGAACAACTGCAATAACCATTGTCACTGCAAATGTAATTGCTGCATTCTTGTCTACGAGAGCGTAGTAAGCATCTTCAGAAACATCCCAAAGTTCATCAGTTGGTTCTTCAAGGAAAAGTTCTGGAAGGTAGCTGTTGAAGATGTTCATGTATGAAGAAGGGAATGGAGAAATTGTCATACCGCCGAGGAGGATGAGGGCAACACCACGCCACAAAAGCATACCAGACAGAGTACAGATGAACGGTGGAATGTGAACGTAAGCGATGAAGAATCCGTGCCATGCACCAATCAATGTACCAACAATAAGACAGATAAGGATTGAAGGAATTACCGGCCAGCCCATGTTGATGATGAGGGTACCGGCAACGCCGCCAACAAGACAAATGATTGAACCAACAGAAAGGTCGATGTTACCACCAGTAAGGATACAGAGAAGCATACCTGTTGCAAGGATAACAACCCATGCGTTCTGGTTGATAAGGTTAGTGATATTTTCCGGAGCAAAGAGGGAACCCTTGTTGAATCCTACAATCAATGCCTGGAAAAACAACATAACGGCAAGAAGGATGAAAACCATTGTGTTACCCTTCAGCGTCTTTTTAATGCTCTGCATGTTAACTGCCATTTTTTATAATCTCCTATTTATTTTCAGAATTGATGATGCAAGCCATGATCTTTTCCTGGGTGGCATCCTTTGCATCCATTTCAGCAATCATGCGTCCTTCATTCATAACGTAGATGCGGTCGCTCATGCCAAGAACTTCAGGCATTTCAGATGAAATCAGGATAACCGACTTGCCTTCGGCAACCATCTTGTTGATGATGCAGTAGATTTCATACTTGGCACCAACGTCAATTCCGCGTGTAGGTTCATCAAGGATAAGAATATCCGGATCGGCAAAAAGCCATTTACCGAGGAGAACCTTCTGCATGTTACCACCGGAAAGGTTTCCGACTGCCTCGTCAACAGTTGCACACTTTGTATGCATTTCCTTTGCCGACTGCTGGGCTACGCGGCGACATTCCTCAAAGTTATAAACCCAATGCTTTGAAACCTTTTCAGGTTTTGCAGCAACCGTATTCTGGGTAATCGTTTCTGAAAGGATAAGTCCATTGCCCTTGCGGTCTTCCGTAACGTATGCAATCTTGTTTTCAATTGCACTCTTGACGTTAGGGAACTCAACTTCCTTTCCGTTAAGATAGATCTTGCCGCGGATGTTTGCACCGTAGGACTTGCCAAAGATTGACATGGCAAGCTCTGTACGTCCCGCACCCATAAGGCCTGAGATGCCAAGAACTTCACCCTTGCGGAGATTGAAGTTAACGTTGTTGCAAACCTTGATCCCGTCAAATACAGGATGGTCAACACACCAGTCCTTGACTTCAAGGCACACGTCTCCAACCTTGGATTCGCGCTTAGGGAATCGGTCAGTAATGTCGCGTCCAACCATTGCTGCAATGATTGCGTTTTCGCTAAAGCTTTCCTTCTTCTTGTCCATTGTCTTGATTACGGCACCGTCGCGGATAACCGTGATCTTGTCTGCAACGTAGGAAATTTCGTTAAGCTTGTGGGAAATGATGATGGAAGTCATTCCCTGCTTCTTGAATTCAAGCATCAGGTCAAGAAGATGCTTTGATTCGTTTTCGTTCAAGGAAGCCGTTGGTTCATCAAGAATAAGGAGACGAACCTTCTTTCCCAGTGCCTTGGCAATTTCAACAAGCTGCTGCTTGCCGACACCGATGTCCTTGATCAATGTATGTGATGATTCCTTAAGACCAACTTCTGCAAGAAGCTCATCAGCCTTAGTGAATGTTTCTGCCCAGTTAATTTTTGATTTTGTTCCGCGTTCATTACCAAGGAACATGTTTTCTGCAATTGTCAAAAGGGGAACAAGTGCAAGTTCCTGATGGATGATTACGATACCCAGCGATTCGCTGTCCTTGATGTTCTGGAATTTACAGACATTACCGTCATAAATGATATCCCCGGAATATGTACCGTATCCATAGATACCTGAAAGAACGTTCATAAGAGTTGACTTACCGGCACCGTTCTCTCCACACAGAGCGTGAATCTCGCCTTCTTCCACTACAAGTGAAACATCGCTGAGAGCCTTGACGCCCGGAAACTCTTTTGTAATATTCCGCATTTCCAATAATGCTTTTGCCATTGGAATCTCCTGTTTTTTAGTTGACTGTGACCGCCTTTCGCAGTCCCGATGTTTTTTAACTTAAAAAGTTTCAAAAAAAAAAGCGGGGACAAACAAAGTTTAATTTATCCCCGCATCTAGAATCAGCTTAGACTATTTAAGCTGTGCTTCTGTGTAGTATCCTGAATCGATGAGGAGAGCCTTGTAGTTGCTCAGGTCACCGTATACTGGATCACAAAGGTATGAAGGAATTACACCTGTACCGTTGTTGTATGTCTTGTTGTCGTTGATTTCTGGCTTTGTTCCCTTCATGAGAGCGTCAACCATACCAACAACCTTTGTTGCGAGTGTACGTGTATCCTTGAAGATAGACATAGCCTGTGTACCAGCAATCATGTTCTTTACAGAACCGATGTCACAGTCCTGACCAGTAATGATTGGGAAGTTAGCTGCTGTATAACCTGCTGCCTTAAGAGCATTTGTGATACCCATAGCGCATGAGTCGTTTGATGAGTAAACTGCATCAAGCTTTGTTCCCTTTGGACCGTATCCGTTAGATGTGATAAGGTTTTCCATTCTCTTCTGTGCTTCTTCTGTTGACCAGTTAAGTGTTGCACACTGAGCCTTTGATGTCTGTCCTGAACGGCAAACGAGAACTCCCTTGTCGAGGTATGGCTTGAGTGTATCCATAGCACCACCGAAGAAGAAGTTGATGTTGTTGTCATCTGGAGAACCTGTGAAGAATTCGATGTAAGCTGGATCGTCCTTTGAGCGGCTCTTGAGGTTAAGCTTTTCTACGAGGTAGTCACCCTGGATTGTACCTACTTTGTAGTTGTCGAATGTAGCGTAGTAAGAAACAGCCTTTGAGTTCATGATAAGGCGGTCGTAAGCGATTACTGGAATCTTCTTCTTCTTTGCATTGTCGAGAACGCTCTTGAGAGCTGAACCATCGATAGATGCGATAACGAGAACTTCACACTTACCTGTTACCATGTTTTCGATCTGTGAAACCTGTGTTGCAATGTCGTTGTTTGCATACTGAAGGTCAACTGTGTAGCCAGCCTTTTCGAGCTGTGACTTCATGTTTGAACCGTCCTGATTCCAGCGCTGGAGATCCTTTGTTGGCATTGAAACACCAACCTTTGTCTTTGCAGCAAATACTGGAAGTACCATTGCAGCAGCAAATACTACAGCTAATAATTTTTTCATAAGATAATCCTCCTTTTTTGATATCTTAATGATTTAAATTTTAAGTGAGAGCAGGCACCGGCACTGCAAGCACCGGCACGCACTCCTGTTCTTAGGATGATTATATCTTATACTAAAAGGGCCGTTGCGGATTACCAAGTTTCTTGAATTTTTTGCTAATTTATGTGAATTCTCCAAAAAAATCTGGTAAATTTTGAATAATTTTATAATTTTTCTAGATTTTTTTGCTATCCATGTAACAAAACCAACAAAATTTTGCTATATTCCGGGCCTGGAAAACCGGACTATGTAAGCATTTGAAGTTTTCTGATGAATGCTACCCTTGCGGTAGGGTCAGTCCATGCTCCTTCATGTATGCCTTGTGTGCCGCTTACACCATATTTAGTGTAGAGATTCCGAATCGAGTTCGGAATGACAATATGAACCATACTTTTTGGACAGTCCCGTGTGGAATTTGTATTTATCTCAAAAGAAACAGGAGACACAGAAACCGCAGGCGCAGAAGAAACTACAGAATTGTCTCCGGCATTGCCGATTTTCTTGCAGCCCAAATGTCCGTCCATTTTGGCATCCATGACTGTAGGGTAACCTGACATTGACAAATCTTCTCGCTACATTATAATCTCTGACAAGGTTTTAGTGAGTACGCTGCAATGTAATACTAACTGCGTAACCCGTGGAGGAGGTCATTTAAAAGCATGACAACGCCCGGTATCAAGTTAGTTCCAAAAGGTTTTTGCAAGCCGCCACTATGTAATTATAACTGCGTCAATGGTCGAGTTATTTCCTTGCTCCTATAGTCTTATCAAAAGCTGTAACAATTATATTTCTTTTTTCGCCATGCCATTCTCTTCTTAAAAAAACTTCTTTTGTACCATTTACAATCTTTGGTCTCCAAAAGGTGGTTTACGGCAGCCTGTCCCTTCCCTGCATACTCCTCATAATTATGCCCTAAACCATCATCACCAAAATTAAAAATTATTGCTCTCAGACAAGCAGTTAAATCTGAAAATGAAATAAACATTTCAATTCCTCTCTAACATCTTTTACAAGATTCAAAAAAATTAATTCAACAAAACTCCTTATTTCCTTGAATTAGTATCAGCAACGCTGATATTCTCATAAATATTGAAAGCACTTACTTTCAAATTAGATTCAAACCTATGTCATGAAGTCACCTCCTCTTCATCAAGAAATATGCATATAAATTTTTAATACATGGATTCTTCATATATATAAGAATCATTCGTAATTAAAGTGACCATTCAAATAATCAGCCCCACTACCCCGCGTTAGGGCATGGAACCACGCCGAAGGCGGCCACTGGACTGACGAAGGAAGGAAGCGGCTGGAGCGATAGCGCAATGGTGGAACGCCCGGCCATGGCAAGCATGGCTTGCCATGGTAACGCCCATAATCCTTTTTTCATTTTCTTTACAATAATAGATAAATTCAGTATTCTAGGTGCATTATGATTAATCCATTGGCACAAGAATTAAACGACGCACTCAAGGGAACAACTGCCGGCGAGCTGCTTTCTGACGTTGGAACAAGACTCTACTTTCCAAAGGGAATCATCGCCCAGAGCGGAGAAGCAAAAAAGCTTGGTAAAGTAGCAAACGGAACTATCGGTACGACTGTTGTTGAAGGAAAACCGATCATGCTTCCATCAATCCACAAGTTTGCCCCGGACCTTACAGCCGGTGAACTCGTAGCTTATGCACCAACTGCAGGCGTTCCTGAACTCCGCGAAATCTGGAAAAAGGAATTAATCAAAAAGAACCCAACCCTTGACGGCAAGGCTTTCTCTACACCGGTTGTAGTACCGGGCCTTACTGCAGGCATCTCATATCTTGCAGACCTCTTCCTTGATGAACAGCATTCCCTCATAGCTGCCGACCCTTCATGGGACAACTATGTTCTTATTGCAAGCGCAAGACGCAATGCTGAATTCGTTCAGTTCAAGATGTTCAGGGACGGAAAATTCAACATCGACGGTCTTGAAGCAACTCTCAGGGAACAGGCAAAGACAGGCTCCGTAAGGGTTCTCCTCAACTTCCCGCAGAATCCATCAGGATATTCTCCAACAAAAGCAGAGGCTGCACACCTTGTTGAAATCTGCAGGAGCCTTGCAGAAAACGGAACAAAGGTTATGGTTTGGTGCGACGATGCATACTTCGGACTCAACTATGAGGACGACATCGAGCCGGAATCACTTTTTGCAAAGCTCTGCGACCTTCACGAAAATGTTCTTGCCGCCAAGATCGACGGACCTACAAAGGAAGACTTTGCATGGGGTGCACGCACTGGATTCATCACCTTCGGATGCAAGGGAATGACAGACGCCCAGTATGACGCCCTCGTAAAGAAGCTTATGGCAGCAATCCGCTCTTCCGTATCATGCTCTTCGACACCTGCACAGACATTGATCCGCAAGGGATACGAAGGCGGAAACATCGATGCAGAAAAGAAGGAATACCGCAAGATCCTCGAACGCCGCTACGCACTGGTACGCAAGTTTGTAAACGAGCACAAGAGCAGTGCCATCGAGCCTCTTCCATTCAACTCCGGCTACTTCATGTCCTTTGACACAAAGAAGATCAATGCAGAAGAGCTTCGCGTAAGGCTCCTTAACGAAAAGGGAATCGGTACCATCCAGATCGACCCACAGACCCTCCGCGTTGCATTCTCAAGCCTTGATGAAGACAAGATCGAAATTGTCTACCAGGCAATCTACGACATGGCAGAAGCAATGAGCAAGTAAGAAACATCTGGGCATCTCCAGAAATTACGAATGGCCGTGATTTCTGAAGATGCCCATCATAAAAAAAGAAGGCTGGTTTTCCGGGAGGTCATGAACAAAAATTCATTGCTCCGCTGGAACCAGCTTTTTTTTATCATCCGCCTGCACCCACCTGCACCATCATAGAGCCGGATCATCTTGCGGTAAATTTCACCCATGAAAACCTGGCCCTGGCAAAATTCAACGCAAATGTGGGGATTTTTTCAAAGGCCCATGGAATTGCTGTCTAGGCCTCAATCTGATAAAATCTATTCCATGAAAAAACTCTTGAAAATCCTGAGCCTTGCCCTTGCCGCACTTTTCGTTTCATGTTCAGCAAAAAAAGACAAGACCATCATAATATGGACCAACAACACCGACGTGGTTTCCTATGTGGAACTGTTCAACGCAACCCATACCAATGCAAAGGCTGTCGTTGTCTACAAGAAGGAGCCTGCCCGTTCCCTGCCGCCTGCCCAGGACGAAAGCACCCCGGACATAATCATAGGACCATGGCTCAAGAATTCATCGACAAGAAAAAACTTTTCTCCAATCGACTACCTCTTTCAGGAAAAGACCGTAAACCGCCACGAATTCTATTCCCAGGTTATAGACTACGGGCGCATCAACAACAAGCAGTACCTGATTCCCGTAAGCTTCAACCTGCCGGCCATCATGTTCAACAGCCAGAACGAAGGGCTCATTGCCTTTGACCATCTTCTTGACCTTGACCAGGTTCGCGCCACTGCCACTGAATTCAACAAGCTGAACCGTTCCGACGCCTTTACGGCCATAGGCTATGCCCCTTCCTGGGACCCGGACTTTCTTTACACCGCAACAAAGCTTTCAGGTGCCGAATACCGCGAAAAGGGAACCAGCTTCCTTTGGGAACAGGATGCCCTCGCCGACTCCATACAGTTCCTCAAAAACTGGACCATCCACAGCAACAACGACACCACAACAGAACAGAACTTCCAGTTCCGCTACCTTTACATGCCAAAGTACCGCCAGGTTGCAGGCGACCGCTGCCTCTTTGCATACACCACAAGCAACAAATTCTTTACACTGACAGACGCCCAGTCTTCAATCCTTTCATTCCGCTGGCTTGTCCACGATAACATGATTCCAGTTGAAGACGACATCGTTACGCTGGGACTGTACAACGCCTCGGAAAACAAGGCCGCCGCAGAACTTTTCATCGGATGGCTATTCAGGGAAGAAACCCAGCAAAAGCTCATCGAGCGCACGGAAAACATGAAGCTTGATTCCGTCAACTTTGGAATCGCAGGTGGATTTTCAAGCCTACGCAACGTAAACGAAAAATACTATCCGGCATTCTACAGGCAGCTTCTGGGAAACATGCCTCCGGAAAATTTCCTTGTCATGCCAAACATCCTTCCATACAGGTGGGAAAGTCTTAAGGCCAACGTAATCATTCCATACCTTGTGGACACGACTTCCACGGAAGAAAAAAAATCCATTCCAACCCTTGAAGAAAGGATTACGGAATGGACAAAGCAATTCTATTGATGATTGGACGCCAGGTAAACAAGGACCCCTTGAACTGATGCCAGGCTACCTTAAATTAATCCTAAACTCAAATGTCATTATTCCGATAATTATATTGAGGGTAGGATTATGTATTCAAACGGAATAAATCTTAACGCAGCATCTTATAACAATGTGTTCTCTTCTTCTTCCGGTTCGCTTTTTGTTCCGGTAAAGCCGAGTGCTGTAATTTATTCTCAGTTGGATTATGTACATGGTACGCCTGTTTCTCAGGGACAGAAAGGTGTCCCCCTCAACAAGGTGCGCATCCTTAACGCGCTCATTTCCCAGCTGGTCACAATGAAGCAGAAGCCTTCCCACACTTCAGAAGAAACTGAATCCATGAGCGACGAGCAGAAGGACCAGCTCATAAAGGAATACCAGCAGCAGATCAAGACTGCAGTTTCACAAACAGTCCAGCAGGGGTCCTACGGCTTTGCAGGACTCATGCCGGAAGCCGGTGCCGTTGTTTCCGTAAGTGCATGAAGTATATGATACTCATAAAAATGAATTAATGAAGTTACTAAATAGGCCTGTGATTCCGCCCAGTGATGTTTTTCCGAAATACAGGGGCTTTGAAAGAAAGTTTATTTTCTTCGATGAAGTCTTTGATTAATTCCTCTTTATGAAAATACATTCTCGTGAATAATACTTTTCAATAAATTGCTTTATGAATTCTTTTTTTGATGAATCAATTTCTTGTTCCATTAAGTACATATTATATGCATATCCTAAAGCATAACCTAATTCACTGCTTATCTTTTGGGATAAAGTATCTCGAGAAATACTTGGAAACGCATTTTGTGTTTTTACATTTATATACCATTGAAATGACATAAATGAATCGATAATACTTGGAATGAGTATCTGATATTGGCTTAATCGAATATTATGAAAAGCTAGAGCATTTTTTTCTCTATATCTAATTTCTTTATTAATTGTAAAAAAGAAATAGAAGTTTTCATTATAAAAAATATTATTTATATCGATATTACACAAGAAAGAATCTACATCATAGTTTAATTTAAAAAGTAATTCAGATATTTTCTCTACAAAATGCTTATATTTCTGTGTTCCACTTTTACAAGAAATATCGATTTTTTCATATTCATCGAATTCATTTAATAATTCAGAATCATTTATCAATACACTAATTGATTCCTGTGGAAATTCCTTAAATGTCTTTTCAAACGCTTCCTGTGCATCATCTTCATATTCAAAATAATTATCATAATAATCTTCTGCATCAGAATCCAATGGATAAATTCTTAATAATTGAACTTTGTCTTTTGGCGAAATAAAATTCGTAATATCCCAAGTTTCACCTGTATTTTGCTGATAATTATATAAATCTTCTTCATCTAGAATCATATCTGGAAGAATATTTGGTGCATATATATAACTATTTGATAATGAAAATGGATAATCTAATTTGTTTATTCTGTTGATTATGTCAGGTGTTAAAGTTTTAAAACTGCATTCTATATTATTAAGATATTTTGAAATGTCAATCCTATTTTTCGTATCGATTTTTCTTTCTTCAATTGAATACAATAACGAGTCATCACTATAAATATTAATTGGAACTGGAATATGAAAGAACAACTCTTCAATATATTTCTTTAAATATTCTGCATTAAGAATATCAGTAACATTTTTTCTATCAAAACTTATTTTAGTCCCTGAACATTCATTTTCTTGATCGATTGTTTTAATTCCCACATCTCTATCATTTTTTTCAACGGTGAATTTATATAAAATATTTTTATCTTCATAAGGAATTGTTGTTACATCAACTTTATCTGACAATAAAAAACAAGATAAAAATCCAATGCCATAATGACTGATTGGCTGATAACTGCATTTTAAATTTACATATGATTCTGAATTATAAAAGGATTTACCAACACAAAGAAAATAATTTTCTATTGTATTTTTTGTCATTCCAATTCCATTATCTTCTATAGAAAAATCATTTTCAGTCAGTAAAATTTTTATTTCAGGATTATAAGAAAGTGATTTTTTATCACACAATTCTTTTTTTACTAGGCAAGCATCAATTGAATTCTGCAATAATTCTCTTATTACAACAGATTTATCAGAATAAAGGTTTTCACCCATAAGTAAAGTTGAAACTGATACATAATCCATTTTGTATTGCAAATCCACAGTGGAAAAAGTTTCATGTTTGATTTTATTTAGAATATGCTCTTCAATATCAAGCTCATATTTTTCGGAACAATTTTCTAATAATTCTTTTTCTTTCTTTATTTCATCTTCGATATTTCTGAAATACTTTAAAATTTGATGATAAACTTCTGGTGATTCACAAGTTCCTGTAAAATATATCTGTCTTTGTTCATTCACTTTTTTATAATTTGTTATAGGAAAATGTTTTCTCCATTCCTCATAACTAGCGGCTTTTAATTGTAAAAAATCATATAAGCAATAGGGAGTTCTTCTTGAGTCTAAATCTAAATAATCGCCTAATCTAAGTAAACAAGAAATGAACAAAGGATTTACAATATCAACACCATATTCTTCTGATGTATCAATATTTTCCTTTATCCAGTTAAAATCTTCACCATGAGATCTAGCTATAGAAGCAACAATTTTTTTGAAGTTGATTGCACTTGTATTATCAATTTTAAAATAGTCAGGATTTACTTTGGTTAAAACATAGTTTTCTGATCTAATATGA
>JAZLGN010000053.1:0-39050 GCA_045616325.1 Treponema sp. | reverse complement strand
CCGAACATCGCAATGCGATGTTCGGGGCCTTTGTCTTTTACTGGTTCCTGAATTTCTTGATCAAGTCCCTGTACCAGTAGTAGCTTTCCTTTGGCGTGCGCTTGAGGGTCTGGTAGTCAACGTGAACAAGACCAAACCTTTCCGTGTAACCGCGGGCCCATTCAAAGTTGTCGAGGAGCGACCAGTGGAAGTAGCCCCTGATGTCTGCACCCTTTTCAATTGCCCTTGAAAGTCCTTCAAGGTAGCGGCTCGTAAAGTCGATCCTAAGCTCATCATGAACCTTTCCGTCAAGGCATACCACGTCTGCACCAGACATTCCGTTTTCCGTGATTACAATAGGCTTTTTGTAGCGGTTGTAGATGTAGCTTACAAAGTAGTCCATGCTCTGTGGAGTGATGGGCCATTTTGTTGCAGCCATGTCGCATCCAGGAAGGGATTTTTCCACGTGGAATCCGTCGTCATTTGCACCAGGCTTTGAACCTGCCTTTACGGGGCGTCCCGTGTATATGTTCTGTCCGTGGAAGTCCAGTTTCTGGGAAATCAGTTCCATGTCACCGTCAAGAATTTCAGGCATCTTTCCCTTGAATGTCTCAAAGGCGTATTCAGGATATGCACCCTTATAGATTGCATCGCAGTAGTATGTAAGGTTGTCTGCCATGAACATTCCTGTTCCGCGGCCGATGCTGTTGGTTTCAGGACAGTATTCAAAGCTTTCCATGCACTTGTTGAATGCAGCCATGTCCTCAGGGCTTTCAGAAGCCGGGAAAAGGGCAGGTCCACAGTGGGCGATTCCAACCTGGGCATCCTTTACGTTTGAGCGGATTACCTTTGTCATTGTTCCATGGGAAAGAAGCATGTTGTGGACGATGTTCAGCGTTTCCCTGATGTTTACCTGAAGTCCCGGTGCCATCCATCCGTTGTAGCCTCCGAGAATGCAGGGCATTTCGTTGTGGGTGATGAAGTGCTTTACCCTGTCTCCAAGGCGGCGTGTCATCAAGTCTGCATAGTCTTCCATCCAGTACATGATGTCCCTGTTGCGGAATCCGCCCTTGCGTTCAAGTTCCAGGGGAAGGTCCCAGTGGTAGAGGGTAAGCCATGGCTCGATTCCTGCGGCAAGGCATTCGTCAACCGTGCGGTCGTAGTAGTCAAGTCCCTTTTCGTTTACGGTTCCCTTTACCGGGCCTGTTCCATAGGAACTCTGGTATGTGAGGACGCGAGTCATTGCGCTTGAAAAACGGTATACCTGGGCACCGAGGTTCTTGATGAGCCCGATGTCTTCCTTGTATCTATGGTAGGTGTCACATGCAACGGTGCCGTTTCCGCCGTCCATGGTCTTGTTGCTGTGGTTGCAGAAGTCATCCCAGATGGTTTCCTGCTTTCCGTCTTCGTTGATTCCACCTTCAATCTGGTAGCTGGCTGTTGCAACACCCCATATAAAGTCCTTGGAAAAGTTCATGATAAAATCCTCCTTAAAGAAAAGGCGACGTTTAAAGCCTGGTTATGCAATTTCAAGGCTTTAACCCCGTCAGGCATTCATAAAATGCAATCTTATAGAAGCCCTTTATATCAAAAAGAAAAAAATAAGGCAATTGGATTTTGAAGGGATTTGGGTAAAATTCGGCAGGCCCTGTCATTCACATTGAGGCAAAAAAACTGTATATTAAGTGAACGCGAGGTAATCCTATGGAACGAAAGGCTCAGATTGAAAGAATCACAGGCGAGACCCAGATTAAGATTGAACTTAATCTTGACGGCACGGGAAAATGCACCCTTAAGAATCCCATCGGTTTTTTTGACCACATGCTAAAGTCATTTTGCAAGCACGGCATGTTTGACCTGTCCGGTGAAATCAGCGGCGATCTTGAAGTTGACCAGCATCACCTGATTGAGGACATGGGAATTGCACTGGGCTCGGCATTTGCAAAGGCCCTGGGCAACTGTGCAGGCATTTACCGCAGCGGATTTTTCATTTATCCGATGGATGAATCCCTGCTTCAGTCTAGCGTTGACTTTGGCGGCAGGCCTTTCTGTGTTTGCAACGCCCAGCTTACAAACATTCCACTGGTTTCCGTAAGCGCTTCCGGAAAAGAGGCAAGCTTCCAGACCGACTGCTTTGACGACTTCTGGCAGGGGTTTGCCAATGGTGCAAAGTGCAACATTCACCTTGACACCATCCGCGGAAGAAGCGACCACCACAAGATGGAAGGCCTTTTCAAGGCTGCGGCACGCGCCATCAGGCAGGCTGTGGAAATTGACGCCAGAAGAAACGGCGAGATTCCTTCGACAAAGGGCGTGATTTAATTTTAGGTTTCTGACGGAATCTTGGAAGTGAAGCTTGAGACTGCAGTCTATGCTTTGGGCTTTGGCTTCACTTATGAATAAAAATTGGGGTGCATTCGTGTTTTTGGGTGGGACTGAAAAAGGGCATCTCTAAAAAATGCAATTTTTAGAGGCTCCATAAATTGAATGCCCTTGAATGAATGGGGATAAAAAATTTATAATTGCCATATGACAGAATCATTAATTTCAGAATTTGTAGATAAAAAAACCTTAGATGCCTTGAGCATGTTTCTTGATACTTCCGACAATGCAAAGGCCCTTGAATCTGCCGTAACGATTGCCGACGTGTTCTGCCTTGGAGACCAGTTCAAAAGCCATACGGATGATAAAAAATCGGAACTTAAGCTTATTTCAAGTTTTGACAAGAACCTTGTTCTCCTGATTCAGAAGACATGGGTCGAAAAGTCAGATGAAGAACTTAAGGCCCAGGTTCTCTATCATCAGGGGGAATTCAAGTCTTTTCTTGAAAACAAGTCATATAAGGAAGCATATTCACTGTTCTTTTCCATTGTAGAAGACGTTGTTTACCTTATGTTTGGCGCCCAGTCAAAGTCACGGGATTTTGCCGAATATGCACTCCGCATTGATCCTGAATTTGGAATTTTCTGGTGGTATATTTCAAGTCTCCCTCGCGAAGCTGACTGGAATGCAGAAAAGACAAAGACGGCGCTGCTGCTTGGAATGTTCTTCCTTGCAAACTATTGATATGGAATTTACGGCCGCACATGCTGCGGCTTTTTTTATTTAAGATTTTTTATTTAGGAATAAAAGTAAAAACTGCAGGCCAATGACGCAACTGTCGAGGCCCGATTTTTGGGAGAAAAACTATGGATGTAAATGCAATCTGCACTTCACTCAGGGGCGGAACGGAAAAGCTTTCACTTCAGAATGCCACTGTAAAAAACGCTGCCCTCAAGGCCGTATGCAAGAGCCTTGAAAAGAACAAGGCAGAAATTTTTGCAGCCAATGCCATCGACGTCAAGGTTGCCCGCGACAAGGGAACAAGGGAAAGCCTCATTGACCGCCTTAGCCTTGATGAAAAGAAAATGGCCGGAATCATTGCCGGCGTAGAGTCAATAATCGCGCAGACAGATCCTATTGGTGAGGAAACAGCCGGGTGGAAAACTCCTAACGGACTCCTCATCAGGCAGATCAGGGTTCCTGTAGGGGTTGTCGCCATCATTTATGAAAGTCGCCCTAATGTTACAGTCGACGCCTTTGCCCTTGCATACAAATGTGCAAACGCAATCCTTCTGCGCGGTTCATCTTCCGCACTGAATTCAAACAGGGCCATCGTTAAGGCCATAAAGGAAGGTCTTGCTTCCGTAGAAAACGGTGTTCCTGAGGCAGTTGAACTTGCCCCATGCGAAAGCCGCGATGAAGTTACGGAAATACTTACTGCTGTTGGAAAGATCGACCTTGCATTGCCCAGGGGAAGTGCAAACCTGATTAAGACCGTAGTGGAGACTGCAAAGGTTCCTGTAATCGAGACAGGTTCCGGCATCTGCCACCTTTATGTGGATGAAAGTGCAGACCTTAACATGGCGGCAAAAATTGCGGCCAACGGAAAGATGCAGCGACCGGGAGTCTGCAATGCCCTTGAATGTATCGTCATAAACAAAAAGGTTGCGGAAAATTTCATTCCAAAACTTGCGGCAGTTTTTGAAGGCAAGGTTGAAGTTCGTGCTGACGAAGAAAGCTACGGCCTTTTTGAAAAGACAGGATACGGAAAGCTTGTGAATGCACAGGAAGCTGACTTTGGCTATGAATTCCTTGACCTTATCTGTGCAGTAAAAATCGTCAGTGACATTGATGAAGCCATAGCCTACATTAACAGTCACAATTCAAAGCATTCGGAAAGCATCATCACCAATAACATGGCAAATGCAAGGCTGTTCCAGGCAAGGATCGATGCAAGCTGCGTCTATGTAAATGCAAGCACAAGATTTACGGACGGCGGTGAATTCGGCTTTGGCGCAGAACTTGGAATCAGCACCCAGAAGATGCATGCCCGCGGTCCAATGGGAATCAAGGCACTTACGACAATCAAGTACCTCATCGACGGTGACGGTCAGGTTAGATAAAAAAACGGCATGATTCCCACTGAACCATGCCATCCTCGTACTGACCGTTCTTTTTTACAATCGAAGTTCCTATTTTGCCTGTGCAAGAAGCTCGGAGATGTTAAAACAGTGGTCGCCGATGCGTTCAATCTGCTTTACAAGATCCATGTAGAGGAGCTCGGCCTTAACATTGCTTCCTTCCTCAAGGCGCTTTCTTGCAAGCTTTTTCAGGTCCTTCTTAAAGGCGTCAATCTGGTTTTCAAGTTCCGTTGCAAATTCCAGCTTTTCCTTCGGCAGGTGCTTGTTGATGTTTATGTGGATGAACTGCATGAACTGGCGGGCAAGTTCAACATAAGGCAGAAGCTTGTCCGTGTCTTCCTGCTTGAATTCCATCTTCTTTTCAATGCTCTTCTGGATCAGCTTACCAAGGGCATAGCATTCGTCGGTGATAGCCTCAAGGTCGTCCACAACCTGTATCATCGAAGAAAGGTTTGCGCGCTGGTTGTCGCTGATAGGCAGGGCCTCGCACTTTAGCAGGTAGGCTGTAATCTGTTCCTGCATCTGGTCGCAGAAGTCTTCCTCATTTTTCATCGGTTCCATGTGCTCTTCTATGAACTTCTGGTCCATGGAAGTGATTCCAATCTGGAAGCGGTCAAACATCTCGCTTACAATGTCGGTCATCTTAGCAATTTCACCTTCGGCACGGACGATGAATGCACCAAGGTTTTCATGTCCTGCGTGGCTTACGAATTCCAGCTTGTATGTTGTTGGAAGGGCATCAGGATCGTCCTTGATGAGCCTTCTGGTCAGGGCGCAGATCTGGTTTACAAATGGAATGCAGACTGCGGTTGTAAGCGATTTGAACACCGTATGGAGGACAGAAATGCGGATTGCGATGTTGTCCTTTGGCGAAATGAATTCAACAAAGTTCAGTAGCGGGCGGAAGAAAAGAACTGCAACCACCGTACCAAACACGTTGAAAAGCACGTGGACAAGGGCCGAGCGTTTTGCTTCTGCCGTAGTGCCGGCGGCTGCAATGATGGCGTCGATGGTTGAGCCGATGTTGCTTCCGTAGGTCATGATTGCGCTCATTTCCCAGGTAACGACCTTGTTGAATGCAAGGGTGATGACGATGGCTGTAAAGGCGCTGGAAGAATGCATGAGGGCCGTAATGAAGATTCCGATGATGAATCCGACAATGTAGGAAATGAAACCCATGTGCTGGATGTTGAGGAGCCAGCCAAGGCTTTCCGGGTCAATGCGGAACAGGTCTGAAAGCCCGCTCAGTCCAAGGAAGAGCATGCCAAATCCCATGATGGCCTCGCCCATGTTCCTTGAGTTGGCATTCTTTAGCATCGTAAGGAAATATCCGGCACCAAAAACCGGGATTGCAAAGGCGCTTATCTTGAAGTTAAACCCAAAGAGGGAGACGATCCATGCAGTAACCGTTGTACCGATGTTTGCACCAAAGGTAACGCCTACAGACTGGGCAAGGGTAAGAAGCCCGGCGTTTACAAAGGAAACAACCATGACGGTGGTTGCACCGGAAGACTGGATTATCATGGTAATCAGGAGTCCTGTCAAAAGTCCTGCAAAGCGGTTTCCTGCAACCATGCTTAATGCACGCTGCAACCGCTCACCGGCGCTCTTCTGGACACCGTTGCTCATGAACTTCATTCCGCAAAGCAGAAAGCCAAGGCTACCAATCAATCCCAATAAAAAAGAAACTACAGCCATAAAAATTCCTGGTTGTAAAATGCGAACGTTCAAGGGATGTTTCTCTTAAGCCCTTGAGCCATTCGTTTTAGACATTGAAAAATCAGTTTCTCTGTCTAATAAAATAAGGTTGCCTCAGATGCTAATCCAAGGCAACCTTTTCCAACTATTCGATTTCTGCGTTTTCTACTTTTTCCAAGGTAATTTTCTTGCCTGCTGCAACAAGAGCCTTTCCTGCTGAATGTGCAACGTGGTAAATAACCTTGTATTCAACCTTGCAGAAGCGGTCGATGTCGATCTTTGCAGGCTTTTCAGTTGCACCTTCAAAACCCTCGAGAGTAACAAGGGTTCCTGGAGCTGCCCATGGAGCCGTCAAAAGTTCAACCTTTTCCTTGCCGTCTTCAGTGTAGTCTGAAGCAAGAAGCATACCGTGGCTTTCAACGCCCTTCATCTTGCGTGGTGCAAGGTTTGCGGCGATGATTACGTGCTTGCCAAGGAGTTCTTCTTCCTTAAGGTATGGGCGGAGTCCCGACTGGATGATGCGTGGAGTTCCGCTGCCGTCATCCATTGTCTCGATGTAAAGCTTGTCGCCCTGTGGGTTTGTCTCAACCTTTTCGATTTTTGCAACGCGGAGTTCAATGTACTTGTTGAAGTGTTCCACAGGATCAAAAGAAGAAGCTGCCGACTGTGCTGCAGTTTCTGCTGCCTTCTTTTCTGCATCCTTTGCTTCCTTGGCCTTCTTTGCCTCTGCATCAGCCTTGGCGTTGTTCCTGTCGTTGGCTGCCATGAGGAATTCAAGGTCCATTTCGCCTGCAACACAAGGAACCGTAATCTGCCAGTTTCCAAGAACCTGAGGATGGATTTCTCCAAAGATGCCGCACTGCTTTCCGTTTACCATGATGCCAGCCTGGCGTCCAGGGATAAAGCGTGGATCCTGTGTTTCCACAACTTCATACTTGTGGTCAAGGTAGTAGAGAATCGTGCTGACTTCAGAAGCAGCCTCGTTAAAGTTTGCGTTGTTGCTTGCAGTAAGGAATCCGAGGGACTGGATTGTCTTTGTGCCCGTGTTTTCGCTTGGCTCGATGAATGCAACCTTTCCGACTTCAAAAATTTTGTGTGGATAGATGGCGTTTCCGCTCTGTGCCTCAGATTCAAAAAGTGAAGCGATGATGGAAGGGCGGATGAACTGGTAGTTCTCGCTCATAGGGTTTGCAATTTCAATGACATCCTTTGCATCGATGCCCATGTTGTCTATGTAGGTTTTCTTTGAACCAAGGTAGTTGAAGATCATTTCCTGGTAGCCAAGACCTGCGAGAATGTTCTTAACCTTGCGGCTGTATGTCGTGATTGGAAGAAGTCGTCCGATGGTAAAGTCATTTGGCTTTTCAGGCTTAAAGAAGTCAAGCCCCATGCCGATCATTACGTCTTCGATAACGTCAACTTCGTGGAGGAAGTCGTTGCGGTAAGGTGCCGGATAAACCGTAAACACGGCGTCACCATTTTCCTCGGAAACGGTAACTGTGCTTCCCATTCTCTGGAGTGCGTCGAGAACCTGTTCCTTTGTAAGCTTTTCACCAAGCTTCTTGTTGATGGCAGAAAGCCTTGCCTTTGTTGCATCCTGGAAATAGTAAGGAATCGTAACATCCTTTCCAAAGCCGGTGTCGTATTCGTGGTGAACCTTTACCGGAAGAATTTCATAGCCTGCATCTGCAAAGTCACATGCAACGATGTTTGCAGAAAGCATCAGGTCCTTCATGTCGGCACCTGTAAGTTCAACAACAAGCTCCTTGTCGCCGATTTCAATCTGGCCCAGGGTTGCGCTGTTGATGATAGGTGTCATGCTCATGACTTCGCCCTTGTCGTCCTGGAGAACGGGGAACTTCTTGAAGTCCTTGATGATGTGTCCGTATTCCTTTCCCTTAGGGTGGGTTTCAACAATCTCGCGGAGGGTCTGAACGCTGTCGCCCTGGAGAGGCTGGAATTTCATCGTGTCAGGGTCGCATGCGTTAAAGTGAATTGGCCACTTGACGTTAGCCTGGCGGTAAACACCCATGGAAATTGTCTTTCTCTTGCGTCCAAAGTTCCAGCAGAGCTTTTCCTGTGTCTGCATGATGTCAATGAGCATTGCGTTGTCGATGGCCTTTCCTGAAATCACGAAGGAAACCATGTAAGGGCGGATGTAGCGCAGTTCCGGGTCAACGTAAGCGTCGCGGCTAGCAGTATCCTTAAGGTCCCCGGCCTTAGACATGAACTTGGAATAGTCCGAGTGCTTCTTGCCTTCATGTTCGCGAAGACAGCGGGTAATGCCACCTGTAGACCAGAGGTCAGGGCGGTTGGTGTCGTTAAGTTCGATCTTAATTACACGGTCTTCTTCTTTATCTTCCATGTTAGGCTTTTCATCAAGTTCAGCCTTAGCAGATGTAAGTTTTTTCTCAAAAAGTTCCCAGTCGCTGTATTTTGTTCCGAGAAGGTTCCAGAACAGCTTTTCATTGACTTCGATTTTAGGCATACGAGTCCTCTTATTTAAAAATGAATTTGGAAGAGATTATAGCATTTATATAGAAAAAAAACAATTATTGAAGGTATGCTTAAGGTTATTATGGGCGTTTCCCAGGCCCTGCTGGGCCTGGGCCAGGCTTTCCGGGGCTCCGGCGTCAGGGCGCCTCCGGTGGCTGCCAGTGCAGCCACTTGCTCCGCACCCCTCCAATCCTTAACGCGCGTGAGCGCGTACGTAAAATCGGACAAGAATCCGAAGGATTCTGCAAGGACCGTCAGGTCCCCCAATCCCCCATGCAACAGAAGTCATGCATTAAAATTCCGATGGCATCATTGCCTCTGTAAGTCCCGTTTACATATATGATATGCAGATAATCTTCAAATGGCAAGTTTGTTCCTGAAATCCTTTTGTTTACTGTATATATTGAGTGACCCTTGCCCCAGACATCATGTTCTGTAATAAAGATTATGTATGTCGTCTTTAGGTCATCAAATTTTTCACCTTTCTGCAAAAAATGGGAATCAATCATTGCCGCATGGAATCTTGCACGCTTTGGATTTGCTCCTTTTGAATCCTTTTGGATTTCTACATTGATAAGATTGTGGTTTTCATCTTCTGCAAGAATATCAAGTTTTATTGAACGACCGAATATGTTTTTAAGTTCAGACTGGCAATGGCTTTTTAATACCTTAAGAGTGTCGTCGTGCAGTAAAATTCTTAGCAGAAACTGGGTTGCTTCAAGATCGTCGGAGAAAACCCGGGTCATGAGTTCATCATCCATGAGGCGCAGTTTTTTGATTCTCTCAATGATTCTGGGGGCATAAAGTTTATCTAGGTTTCTCATATATATGTATGATTGTCTTTAAAATGATTTTTTTGCATTGAATTTATAAAATAGCTGAAGATTGTGTAAAAATCTGTAAAAAAAGTACTTGACAAAAGTACAGGTGGGGGGGGTACAATGTGGGTGAATACTTTTTTACAGGAGAATTTACATGAAGAAATCTTTTTGGATTGCAACGGCTGTGGCCCTTGCATTTATGGGCTGTTCCAACGGGACGGACACGGAATATGTAGAAGTGGAAAAGGAAAAGATCGTCTTTGTAACTGCAACGACGGAGGATGCTACTAAAATTCAATATTATAGGCAAAATGTTCCATCTCAATCTTGTCCTGCTTTGAAACCTGATGGTACTTGGGGAGAAATTGATTATGAAAATTATTATGAATATAGCTTAGTTCCAACAGATACTGAAAATAGAAATCTGCCTGCAGGTACAAAACTTGAGGACATCACCAATAAATATGAAGGCTTTACAATTGCAGGATTTTCAACAGTTAAAGACGCAACTGGAAAGGTAACTGCAAATATTTATTATACCAGAAACATCATCACCTACAAATTTGGCGACAAGGAGTTAAAGGGCTTTTATGAATCTTCCTTCACTGTGCCTGGGGAAGATACGACAAGCCTGTATCTTGTCCAGTGGAAGTCGGAAGGCTTAAACTTTGGTCGTGCCACAGTAGGTACATCAAGGCAGTTTGGCTCAAAGGATGCAGTCTTTACTGCCGAGTGGCATTCAAAGTCCCAGGTCATCGGAAGCCAGCTTGACCGGGCATCGCTTGCAGTTGGTGACGTAATCTTTGCAGACGGAACCTATGCTCCATCCACAGCCCAGCTAACGGATTTGCAGAAGGCCCTTGCGGAATCCGTTGTATTCTATAAGGGCAATGCAGGTGACTCTCTTGGCAGCAAAATACTTGCCGTAAACGTAAAGAAGGACACTATGATGATGTGGGCAAAGGGCAATTCAAACGGCTACAATACAAACTTCACGGACATTCAGGCTTCTTCTGGTGGCACTCCTCCTAACTTCACATTTACAGGAGACCTTGACGGCAGCGACAACTGGGACAAGATCTGTGCTGCAGATCCTGCAGGTACTGCATCGGACAAGGCTAAGGAAAACTATCCGGCCTTTTACTTTGTACAGACAGCAACCCCGGGCTACTACCTTCCATCTGTTGCAGAGCTTTACGAGGTCTACAAAAACAAGGCGGCACTTAATGCAGCCTTCGAAAAGTTTGGCGCAGACAAGTTCAAGGAAGGCTCATATTGGTCTTCTTCTCAGGCTGGTTCTCCTTATTCCGGTATTTGGGCTGTCCTTTTTAATGGAGGAATGGTTGTTTCTGCGCCTAAAGATGATCGAATGACATATTACGTATGTAGTATTCGGGCTTTTAACTAGGAGAATGGGGCCATGGGCCCCATTCATTTTTCTTGACACCCCAACTTTTCTGTATTAAAATTAAAAATGTAATCATTACAATATATTAAACACACGGGACTTCTGGATTAAAGGGCCTGCCTAGGTGGGACTTGAATTTCAGGATCTTATATAGGAGGAACTTATCATGAAGAAATGGAGATGCAAGGTTTGCGGTTATGTTCATACGGGAGACAATGCTCCTGAAGCCTGTCCACAGTGCAAGGCAAAGAATCCATGGGTAGAAGTTGGTGAAGAATCGGGCTATGCATGTGAGCACAAGGTGGGAATTGCCAGGGGACTTGATGCAGAAGTGGTTCAGTCTCTCCGTGACAATTTTAACGGTGAATGCTCGGAAGTCGGAATGTACCTTGCCATGAGCCGCCAGGCAGAACGCGAGGGATATCCTGAGGTTGCAGAAGCATACAAGCGCTATGCCTTTGAAGAAGCAGAACATGCCGCAAAATTCGCAGAGCTTCTTGGTGAAGTCTTGACAGATGACACAAAAAAGAACCTTCAGATGAGGGCAGATGCAGAAGCCGGTGCATGTGAGGGAAAGCTTGCCCTTGCAGAACTTGCAAAGAAGCTTGGCTATGATGACATTCACGATACGGTTCATGAAATGGCAAAGGATGAAGCACGTCACGGTGCAGGATTCAAGGGTCTCCTTAAGAGATATTTCTAAACCGCATTAAAATCAGGGAATTTAAAAACAGGGAAGCAGGTGGATAAAAATGGTTTCAGAAAATACGGCATTGGTGACTCAAAGACTTCTGGAAAAAAACATTCGGCCTTCCCTGCAGAGGATGGCTGTCTATGGCTATCTCATGGATAATCACACCCATCCAACGGCAGATGCCATTTACAGCGCCCTCTCTCCCTCAATGCCAACCCTGTCAAAGACCACGGTTTACAACACCCTCAAGCAGTTTGTGGAATGTGGCCTTGTTCAGTCTGTAACCATAGAAGACGGGGAATTGCGCTACGATGCCGATACTTCAAGCCACGTTCACTTTAAGTGCATAAAGTGCGGCAGAATTTATGATGTAATGGAAAAAATCCAGCTGTCCCCGGAAAAGATTCCCCAGGGATTCAGTGTGGAAAAGACCCAGACCAATGTTTGGGGAAAATGCAGCCTGTGCAGTTGAAATCTTACTGAAAGAGAATCAGCCCTTCCGGAATCATGGAACGGTAGCGGATCCTGCATTCAACGGCGGAAATCACAACAACTACAAAGGAAAACCAGAAGAAAATCGACCCTGACTTGAAGCCTGCAAAATAGTTGTAAAGGCCGTGGAGGACTATTGCCAGAATGAATGACAGTGCCCTTGGGGAACCGGTTTTTATGCTGTAGACGAAAAGTCCGGAAAGCCCTGCGCAGCATGTGTGGATGACTACGGCTGTCACCATCCTGAGTTCCAGGGAAGAACCTGCAATTACAAGGTATGCCAGGGTTTCAAAGCACCCGAGGGAAAGTCCTGCAGTCAGTGCGCATGCAAAGAACCCGGAAAGGGAGATTTTTTTTGACGGCAGGATGAACATCAGGGCCATCTTTATGGATTCTTCAATGAGTCCGCAGATCAGAAGGTTTTTAAGGAAAACGCCGGCAAGGGTGGAAGTGATTATGAGGCCCCGGCTTTCAATGGCCAGCTGGGCTGCCGTAATCGGAATGACTGCTGCAAGGCCCAGGAAAATTGAAAGGATTCCCCATAAAGCCTTGAATTCCTTTACGAGAAGAAGCATGACGGCAAATACAGACAGAAGTGGAATCATGCATACAAGTATTGAAAAAATCAGTGTGTCAGAAAACATTTTTCTATCCTTTAGGCGCGGAACTGTTCCACGGTGAACTCCAATGTGGCCTTCATCTCGTCCAGGTTCTTCTGTCCAAGAATTCCAAGGCGGAAAATGGAGGCTTCAAGCATTCCGTAGAAAAGGCTGTTCAGGTTTTTTACAGGTACGTTCTTGAGCTGGCCCTTTTTCTGGCCGCGGATTATTATGGTGCTCATCAGGTGCTGGATGCGGATGACACGGCGCGTAACCCTGTCGTTTATGTCGATTCCGCCCTTTTCAAGCTGAATCAGGTACATCTGGAGTACCTTGAAAATCTGGCTGTTTTCTTCTGCAAGTTCCAGGACGCGGACAAGGGTTTTCTTAAGGCAGTCTGCCGCGTGAAGGTTTTCTTCCCGGATGATGGAAAGCAGTTCGCGCTCCACGTGATTGGTCATTTCCTTTATGCTCCAAAGGAATATCTCACGCTTGTTCTTGAAGTAGATGTAAAGGGTTGTTCTTGTGATTCCGCAACGGTCAGCTATCTTCTGATATGTCACGTCCTCGTAGCCTTCCTCTATGAAAAGTTCCAGGGATTTCTTGAGGATTTCATTTTTTCTTTTTTCATGTTCTACGACAATGGCCATTTTTACTCTCCGCCTGAATGAAGTTTGGGCTTGTCCAAAAGCAATGCCTGAATCTGCTGCCGGGTCAATTTTGCTTTACCTGTAAATGTAAAGGGTTGTGTCCAGGTTACCGGCCTTTATGAGTTTTTTTGAGACTGCGTTTCTTCCGATGCACTGCTGGAAAATCTGGTGGCTTGAGATGAATCCAAACTGCCAGCCTTCAAAGTCCGTGAACAGAGAAGCCATGTCGCGGTACAGCTCTTCTGCCTGTGCTGCATCGCCGATGCGTTCCCCATAAGGAGGGTTTGCAAGGATGAGGCCGTTTTCGTATGGAGCCTGGAAGTCCTTGAAGTCGCTTATGATGAAGTCAGGGCGTTCCACGTGCATGTCGCTTCCAATGGACTGGAGTGCACGACCTGCAGTTACGCATGCGTGTTCGGCGTTGAGCCTTGCGCGTTCAACCTGGGACGGGTCTATGTCGCTTCCTGTTATGCGGCATTCAACGTCAGTACGGATCTTTGCGGCTTCTTCCTTCTTTATTTCAATCCAGCGGTTCTGGTTGAATGTGGCAAGTCCTTCGAATGCAAATTTTCTTCCAAGGCCTGGGGCCACGTTGTGAGCATAAAGGCATGCTTCGATGGCAATGGTTCCCGAACCGCAGAATGGATCGTGGATTGGAGTCTTTCTCTTCCATAGGAGTTCCTGGAGGAGAACTGCAGCCGTCGTTTCGCGAAGTGGTGCAATGCCGCCGTCAGTTCTGTAGCCGCGCTTGTGGAGGGCTTCTCCGCTTGTATCGAGAAGAATTGAAGCCTCGTTGTTTTCGATGTAAACCCTTATGTCTGAGCGTGCTCCGGTTTCAGGCAGGGAAGTCATGTGCCAGATTTCCCCAAGCTTTTTGTAGACTGCTTTCTGGATCATGGCCTGAATGCTGTGTTCGCTGTTGAGCTTGCTCCTGTGGCTTCTTACCTTGTCTACGACTACATGGACGTCTTTCTTGAACCAGTCCTGCCAGTTGATGGAATGGCAGCCGTCAAAAAGTTCGTCAAAATCAAAGGCCCTGTATTTTGCAAGCTGAACGTAAATGCGGTCGGCAGTGCGCAGGCACAGGTTTGCCCTGTACATTGTGTCCTCGTCACCGGTGAATGTGACCCTGCCGGGAGTGTTTCCCTGAACCAGTGAGCAGCCGAGATGCTTTATTTCATTTCCCAAGATTTTTTCTGCGCCGATTGCACAGAGAGCAACGTATGTATACATGGATGACATTTTAACGAAATTTGTAATTTTGTTCAAATAAAAGAGGTCTGCGGAAGCATAAAAATGAAGGTCTTTCAGAGATTCCCTAAATCTGCAAATAATGTTACGGTTAGGGCATGAAGAAGAACCCTGATTATACAGTTGTTTACAGTGACGATGACATGGTGGTGCTCAACAAGCGCAGCGGACTTTTGATTGCGGCAGACCGCTATGATGCAGATGCACCCCGCCTTGACCTTGAGGCAGAAAAGGAATTTGGCCGTCTTTATGCCGTCCACAGAATCGACAAGGATACAAGCGGCATCGTTGTCTATGCACGAAACCCGGAGAGCCATAGGGCAATTTCCTATCAGTTTGAGCAGCGTACTGTCAAGAAAACATACCATTGTCTTGTAAACGGGCACCCTTCATGGGGACAGATGACTGTAACCCTTCCTCTTTTGCCGGATGGGGATGACAGGCATAGAACCGTTGTAAACAAGCGAGTAGGAAAGCCTTCCAAGACGGATTTTATGGTGGCAGGTTCATGTGGCCCCTATACCTGGATCAAGGCTTATCCCCATACGGGAAGAACCCATCAGATTAGGGCACACCTTCAGACAACGGGATTTCCAATTGTGTGCGATCCATTGTATTCTGGAAACCAGCATCCTGTTCTCTTAAGCGATTTTAAGCGCAAATGGAATGGTGATGTGTCTGACGAACGACCGTTATTGTCCAGGTTGGCCCTTCATGCATATAAAATCGAGCTGGATCATCCAAAAACTAACGTTCGTATGTCTTTTGAAGCCCCATATCCAAGGGACCTGGAAGCCGTAAGGAACCAGCTTTCAAAGCTTTTTGGTGTTGATCCCCTTGCTGAGGGTACAGATATGCCGGAATGATTCCGGCATGGTGAAGCTTGTTGGGTGCTAATGAATCCTGACTAGATTTTGGTCCTTCCGCGGAAACTTCTTGCCAGGGTCAGGCGGTCTGCATATTCAAGGTCGCCTCCTACGGGGAGGCCAGATGCAAGTCTTGTAACTGCAACCCCTGTTTCTGAAAGGACACGCTGAATGTAAAGAGCAGTCGTGTCTCCTTCTACAGTGGGGTTTGTTGCAAGAATCACTTCCTTTATTCCTTCCTTTTTTACGCGTTCCAGGAGCTGCTGGATGCGGAGCTTGTCAGGTGTCATTCCTTCAAGGGGAGAAATTACGCCCCCAAGGACATGGAACAGCCCGTGGAATTCATGGGAGGCTTCGATGGTGGCAGCATCCTGCGGCTGTTCCACGACGCAGATTACGCTGCGGTCACGGGTAAGGTCTGAGCATATTGGACACGGGTCTTCTTCCGTCCAGCTTCCGCAAATGGAACATGGCTTTATCCTGTCCTGAAGGGTGTTCAGCTGCTGGGCAAAGCGTTCCAGAAAGTACCTGTCAGCCTTGAGGAGGCTGCTGGCAATGCGTGCTGCCGATTTTTTTCCAATGCCCGGCAGGCGGGAAAAGCTTTCCGTTAGTTCTTCAAGTGCATTCATCTTAATTCAGCAAAAAATCAGCAAAGATCAAAGGCCCGGGATGTTCATTCCGCCGAGAAGGGGGCCAAGCTCGTTCTTCATGGTTTCCTGCATTCTTTCCACTGCGGCGTGGTGGGCTGCAATGATAAGGTCCTGCAGCATTGGAACGTCCCTGTTGTCTACGCAGATTGGGTCAAGCTTTATGTCTATGAGGTCAAATTTTCCGTTGATCGTAACCTGCACCATGTTTCCGCCGGAAGATCCTGTTGCACGGAGGGCTGCAAGTTTTTCCTGGGCTTCCTTAAGCTGGTTCTGGAGGCCCCCCAGGTTTTTCATCATTTCAAATGGATTCATGTAATTCTCCCATTTACTGTTTACTGTATATTTTTTGCGTCAAGGCTTCGGTTTTCTTAGATGAGCCCTGTTGTTTCGTCAATTCCCATCATGATGTTGAGGCACTGGACTGCTGCCCCACTTGCACCCTTTCCAAGGTTGTCCAGGCGGCTTGTAAGCATGATGCGCTCGTCATTTCCGTATACGAAAACTTCCATCATGTTGGTGTTGGCCAGCGTATTTGCCGGGATAAATGGTTCCGGCAGGGTTCCTTCTCCCATGAATCCTGCAACCTTGATGAAGTTGCATCCTTCGTAGTGACTTGCCATCATTTCCCAGACGTCTTTTGCAGTCACCTTTTTTGGCAGGAGCCTTGTAATGAGGGGAACTGAAACTGTCATTCCCTGGAAGTAGTCGCATACGTATGGATTGAAGACAGGTTCATAGTCCAGGCCTGAAATTTTCTTCATTTCAGGAAGATGCTTGTGGGCCTGGGTGAGGGCATAAAGGCGTGGGGAATCAAGTTCCGGATTGCGACCTTCTGCCTCGTACTGGGCGATGGCCTTTTTACCGGCTCCTGAATATCCTGAAACTGCGTGGCATGTCACAGGATAGTCTGACGGCATGATTCCACTTTTTACGAGGGGATATGCAAGTACGTTGAAGCCGCTTGCATAGCATCCAGGGTTTGCCACACGGCTTGAAGACTGAATTTTCTCACGGAAGCTTTTGTCCAGTTCCGGGAATCCGTATGCCCAGTCCGGGTTTACGCGGTGGGCGGTTGATGCGTCGATGATTCTTGTCTTTGGGTTTGTGCAAAGGCTTACGGCCTCGATGGAAGCGGCGTCCGGCAGGCAGAGGAATGTAAAGTCAGATGCGTTGATGCATTTTGCCCTTTCTGTGCTGTCCTTTCTTTTTTCCTCACTGATTTCGATTATTTCAAGGTCGCTTCTCTTTGCAAAGCGCTCAAAGATCTTGAGGCCTGTCGTTCCTTCCTTTCCGTCGATGAAAACTTTTACACTCATTTTATTCTCCAGTTATATGTTTGTAGGCTGCCCGTTGGTATATGGGGCAGTCGCGGTTTTATTTGTTCAGCCAGCTTTGTGCCTTGGGCCTGCTAGTCGTCGATTCCTGCAATGGATCCGCGGAACAGGTCCTTGATTATCCTGACCTGAAGGGGAACTTCCGTCGTCTGCTGCTGCACCTGCTTCTGGGCAATCTGCACCTTGAATTCCACGGGCCGCTTGTAGGCAAGAGCAAGGCAGGATTTTATGCGTTCCGTGTTCTTTACAAGCTGCATCTGGACAAAGGAATTTTCCACTTCTGCAGTGATGGTGTCATTTGCCATGGTCCAGCTTCCCGTCTGCATAAGGTTTCCGGCAAGCATAGGGTCGTCTCCGGAAAAATCCGCAATGACAGCCTGACGCACGTTTTCTATGCTGGAAGAATCAACGGTGCTTGAAGCAGGTGCCGGTTTTGTAGGACTTTCAGGGGCTGCCGTGGCCATGGTGGGAGCAGCAGGTTTCTGTCGGTCTGCTGTTTCTGTGGAATGGATCTGGCCATGAATGTCTGCACGGTCTGCTATTGGTGCTGAATAAAATGCAGGCGGTTCAGCTCCGCCATCATAAAAAGGGCCTTTTTCCTCCGGGGACGGACTGTCATAGCCTGAATTTTCGCTCAATGCACTGAAGGTAGGCATCCCATTCTGCCTGCCCATGGGGGAAGCAGTTCTTGCTGCGGTTTCCATGCCGGAGTTCATTGCTGGAGCTGCTGTCTGGGGGATGGAATTTGCGCTCTGGGAAGCAGTAGTCTGAGGACGGCCTGATTCCGATGGCCCAACTGAAGAAGCTGTTCCTTCAGCCTGGATTTTTCTTGGCCCTGCGGCGTTCATCAGCAGAGGCTTTACATTATCCACGGCTTTCTTTACTTCCTGGGCTGACACGTAGTCCTTTAGCCAGCAAAGCCGTGACACTGCAAGCTCAAATTCGTATCGTGGATTCAGGGAATACCTGATGTCGCGGTAAAGCTGCATGAAAAGGCTTAAGGCCCGTTCTATCTGGATCGGGTTCCATGCTGCAAGGACATCCTTGGAATAGCGTTCCGGGCTTTGGCCAAGGAGGGATTCCTTTCTGATTCCATTCTTTATGAACAGGAGGGACCTGAGGTATTCCGTGCAGTTTGAAATGAGCTGCTCAATGCTTACACCGTTCTGCAGGTAGTCGTCGATTTTGAGTAGGGCCGTCTGGGTGTCTGACTTTACGCACAGGTCAAAGAGTTCGTTAAGGCGGTCGATTCCCACAAGTCCCAGCTTGTCACGTATCTTGTCGTATGTGATTTCGTCTCCACAGAAGGATGCAACCTGGTCAAAGAGGGTGTAGCTGTCGCGCATGGATCCGCCTGCTTCCCGGGCAATCCAGTAAAGGGCTTCGTCCTGGGCCTTTATGCCGATTTCTGCAGCAGCCTGGGCAAGCTGGTCACGCACCTTCTCTGGTGGCACAAGGCGGAAGTTGAACTGCTGGCAGCGGGACTTGATTGTAGCCGGAACCTTCTGCAGTTCTGTGGTTGCAAAAATGAATATTACGTATGACGGCGGTTCCTCAATGGTCTTGAGCAGGGCATTGAAGGCGCTGTTTGAAAGCATGTGGACTTCGTCTATGATGTAGATCTTGTATTTGCTTGATGTCGGCGGAAAAAGGACCTCATCCTTGATGTTGCGGATGTTTTCAACGTTGTTGTTTGAGGCACCGTCTATTTCAATCACATCGAGGGAATTTCCAGAAGTGATTCCCTTGCATGAAGGGCATTCGCCACAGGGGTTGGCTGTTGGACCGTTGTGGCAGTTGAGGGCCTTTGCAAGAATTCGGGCCGTAGATGTTTTTCCGCATCCGCGTGGGCCTGAAAAAAGAAAGGCGTGGGCAATCTTGTCTGCCTTGATTGAATTGCGCAGGGTTTCTGCAACAAATTCCTGTCCAACCAGTTTATCAAAATTTTGCGGCCTTCGTCTGGTCGCAGTTACTTCATAAGCCATAGGATAGAAGAATACCCTAAAACCGTTCCTTTCTCAAGGTGAGGTGGATTTTCGGGGTCTTTTTCAGGCCGTTTTTTCTTTAATGTTTTTCTGCCCTAAAATTCCCTTTGAGCAAAGTCTTTATTTTTGGTAAAATGGTTCTATTATGGTAATTTCTTCTATAGATATGAAAGACGGACACGTAGTCCAGCTTAAAAACGGCAGGGATCTTGTTCTTCAGCGCGATGATGCTGATGCCCTCATTTCGGAATTTGACAGGTTTGGTGAGGTTGCCATCATTGACCTTGATGCAGCCATGCGTAATACAGATGAAAAGGGTAATACTCCAAATACAAAGCTTCTTAAGTCTCTTTTAAGGAAGGGAAACGTTCGCGTGGGAGGAGGCATCCGTGATGTAAAAAAGGCACGCGAGCTTATTTCCCTGGGTGCAGAAAAGGTAATCATAGGTTCTGCAGCATGGAATGCAAACCGCAAGTCGGATTCAGACCCAATCCTCAATGTTGAATTCCTTGAGGAACTTGTAAAGGCCATAGGAAAGCAGCGCGTCATCATTTCCGTGGATGCCATAAACGGTAAGATTGCCGTAAAGGGATGGACGGAAACAGTGGACATCAGCCTTGTGGAAGGTGCAACGGAAGCAGAAAAATATGCATCTGAACTTCTCTTTACATGCGTTGAAAAGGAAGGCTGCATGCAGGGAACGGACATGGACATGTGCCGCCAGCTCCGTGATGCCGTAAAGTGCCGTGTTGTTGCAGCAGGCGGCGTAAATACCGTTGAACAGATTGTGGCCCTGGAAAGAATGGGTTGTGACGTTCAGCTTGGAATGGCCCTGTACACGGGTGCCGTAAGCCTGAAGGACAGCTTTATCGGATGCCTTGACTGGGAGAAGGTTGACGGCATGGTTCCTGTAATTGCACAGAGCACTGCAGGCGAAGTCCTCATGATGGGATATTCAAACAGGGAAGCTGTGGAAAAGACCATCGACACCGGAAAGCTTACTTTTTACAGCCGCACAAGAAAGGCCCTCTGGACAAAGGGCGAGACTTCAAACCATTGGCTTGACGTAAAAAAACTTAGGGTTGACTGTGACCGCGATACAATCCTTGCCATTGTTGAACCAAATGGAGGAGCTTGCCATACGGGAAGCTGGACCTGCTTTGGGGCAGAACCTGATGCAAAAAGCAACATGGAACGCCTTTATTCAACCATTGCGGAACGTTTTGCAAATCCACGTCCTGGAAGTTACACTGCAACATTGAACGATGAACGCGTCCGCGAAAAGGTCGAGGAAGAAGCCGAGGAAATCTGCGAGGCGGAAGGAAAGGATGAGGTCATCTGGGAAGCCGCAGACCTCCTGTATTTTGTCAGCGTCCTCATGTACAAGGAAGGCGTAACCTGGCAGGATGTATACAACGAGCTTGACCGCAGGCACAAGAAATAGCCTTTAGGAAGAACCCCCAGGAATTCATTTTGTTGAGTTTTCGGGGGTTCAGTTATATAATTTAGGAAGGTGGAAAAAAACAAGCTAAGAAAATCAAGATCAGGCTTCCTCATCAGCATGAAGAACATGCACATTTTCATGGCCGTCATATCTGCCTTGGTGCTTCTTGTTCATGTGGGTTTTCTTGTAATCATGCACAGGGCCGGACTTGGCATCCTTGCAAAATTCAACATATTCAGCATTGTCACCTACTGCTGGTGTACCCTTATGTTCAGCAGGAAAAAATTCCTTGCCGCAGCCTATATTCTTTTCTTTACGGAAATATTCCTGTTTTCTTCCATTTCAACCTGGACCATCAGGGATTTTTGCGGCTTTTCCACCATCGTGGCTCCCCTGATTCAGTTGGTCGGACTTTTGGGATTCATGTTCAAGGTTCATAACAACAAGCGGAACTGGGCCCTTTATCTGACTTTGATTTTCCTTGCCGTGGTTTTTGGATTTAATACCCTCAAGAGCTATTTGTGGGCGGATTATGGAATTTACGAGATTAGTAATGAGTACCGTCAGTTGCTGTGCATTTACTGCTGCGTCATCGAATGTTCCTGCATTGGAATCATGAGCTATGTTTTCTGCTCCGTTGCCGACTCAAACAATGACGACCAGAATTTCAGGATCGAGCAGCTTTCCCTCAAGCTTTTCATAACCTTAAGCCAGACTGTGGAAGCAAAGGATTTGTATACCAACGGTCATTCCATGAGGGTTGCAGCCTATTCGGAAATGATTGCAGCCGGGATGAATTTTTCTGTGGAAGAACAGAAGAAGATCTATTACTGCGGACTCCTTCACGACATCGGAAAGATCAGCATTGCGGATGAAATAATCAACAAGAACGGAAGCCTTACCGATAGCGAATACCAGGAGATAAAGAAGCATCCCGTTGCAGGCTGGAACATTCTCCATATCATTGATGAATTCCCGGAGCTTGCCCAGGTTGCAAGGTGGCATCATGAGCGCTATGACGGAAGGGGATATCCTGATGGAAAGACTGGTGGCGAGGTTCCACTTTATGTGCGCATAGTAAGCATGGCCGATGCATACGATGCAATGACGTCAAACAGAAGCTACAGGAGCGTCATGGAACGAAGCAAGGTGATCAGGATAATCCGCGAGGAATCGGGAAAGCAGTTTGACCCGGAGGTGGCAGATGTTTTCCTTAAGATTCTGGAAAAGGACAAGAACTACGACATGCGGGAAAAGGAATCCCTTTTTAAATAGCCATTTAGCGGCCGGCATTTTTTCAGTAAAAGTCCGGCTGTTTTTTTGTTCTGCTTTTTACAGGTTGCTAGTAAACATCTGCATTTTCTGATAAAATGTTTCGCAAAAATCGGGAAATTTTTTCTCCTAAGAAAAGGCAGAATATGATCAGAATTCAAAAATCATCAGAAATCGAAGACTCGTTTTTCGGCGGAAGAAATTTTGGTTCTTCCATTGAAGTTGTGCGTGACGTTCTCAATGATGTTCGTGCAAACGGTGACAGCGCAGTAAGGAAGTATACGGCACAGTTTGACGTTTCTTCTCCTGCAAGCCTTGAAATTCCACATGAGGAACTTAAGGCTGCGGCAGACAGGCTTCAGAAGGAAAATCCCGACCTTTATCATGCACTCTGCTATTCACGCGACCTTGCAATTCGCTTTGCAAAAAAGCAGAGGGAATCTTTTGACGATTTTGAAGTTGAACTTGAACCGGGCCTCTTTACGGGCCAGAAGAACATTGCCGTTGACCGTGCTGGAGTCTATGTTCCGGCAGGCCGATTTGCCCTTGTTTCAACCATGGTCATGACTGTGGCTCCTGCAGTTGCAGCAGGCGTAAAGGAAATCATCCTTTGTACTCCTCCACGGGTTCATCCATCGCAAAAGGAAGATGCACAGAAGCAGGGTCTTGGAGTTCCAGGAAAGGCCTATGAAGGTGGAAAGCCTTATGCAGACGAGAACATTATGGCCGCAGCCTACATCTGCGGTGTTACAAGAGCCTTTGCATGTGGCGGATCCCAGGCAATCGGAGCCCTTGCCTTTGGAACTGAATCGATTCCGGCAGTGGATGTCATTGTAGGCCCTGGAAACAAGTTCGTTGCAGAAGCAAAGAAACTCATATACGGCACCGTTGGCATCGACATGATTGCAGGTCCAACAGAAGTGTTCATCATTGCCGACAAGTCTGCCAATGCCCAGTGGGTTGCAGCCGACCTTCTTGCCCAGGCGGAACATGATGTTGTTGCACAGCCGGTTCTTGCCGTTACGGATGAAGAACTTGCCCGCCGTGTAAGTGAAGAAATAGAAAAGCAGCTGGAAACCCTTTCAACTGCAGCCGTTGCCCGCCAGAGTATCGACACTTATGGAAGGATCATAGTCTGCAGGGATTATGAAGAAGCTGCAGAAATTGCCAACAGGAAGGCTCCCGAGCACCTTGAGCTTGCCATGGAAGCAGGTGAACAGCGTGATGCAATCGAAAAACTTGTCCATAACTACGGAAGCCTTTTCATCGGCCATGGTGCTGCCGAGGTATTCGGTGACTATGCCGCCGGTTTGAACCATACTCTGCCTACAAGTGGAAGTGCAAGGTTTACTGGTGGATTGAGCGTGCGCATGTTCCTTAAGACAGTTACCACATTGAGAACCGACAGTTCAAAGGAAGGTCCTGCGGCATCTGCAAAGGCTGCGGGAATTCTTGGTGATGCAGAAGGCCTTGCCGGACATGCCAGGGCTGCAAGATTTAGAATTGGAGAATGATATGAGAATTACAAAGCTTGGTGAAGAAATACTCAGGCAGAAGTGTGAGCCTGTAAAGCCGGAAGAAATCAATGACGACCTTCGCGCACTTTTTGACGAAATGTTTGAAACCATGACAAGTGCAAACGGTGTCGGCCTTGCAGCACCCCAGGTTGGAATTGCAAAGAGATTTTTCGTTCTAGAATCTGACGATGACGTAAAGCGCGTTTTCATCAATCCGGAAATCATAAAGACTTCTGCAGAAACTTCTGAATACGAGGAAGGCTGCCTTTCCCTTCCGGGGCTTTCGGAAAACATCACGCGTCCCGTAAAGGTTTCTGTAAGCGCCCTCAATGAATTCGGAAAGCCTTTTGTGATTAACGATGCAGACGGACTTCTTGCAAGAATCATTCAGCATGAAAACGACCACCTGGATGGAATCCTTTACATTGACCGTGGTGAAGAAAAATTCAAGACGGAAGCAATTGAAACTTTCAGGAAGCGTGCGGAACGTGCTGCAAAAAAAGCTGCCGCAAAGGAAGCAAAGCAGCGCAGCATTGAGGCAAAGAAAGCTGCAAAGGCAGCCAAGTCTAGATAAGGTAAACAGATGCTTAGAGTAGTATATGGTGGCAGCCCCCAGGTTGCGGCAACAATTCTTGAACTTCTTCTACGTGACAGTGAGATGTCAAAGGCAACGCCTGATGAGCAGTATGAAATCGTCGGTGTCCTGACAAATCCTCCTACGGCAAAGGGAAGGCATTCGACCCTGGTTCCTACGGAAGTGGAGCAGTATGCAAGGATGTGGAATGCTGCCCGTGGCACGGACATTAAGATTCTTTCGCCGGAGCATGTATGTGCACCAGAGCGTGAGGAACTTGCAAAGCTTAATCCGGATATCTTCATCTGTTTTGCATACGGCCACATTCTTGGCCCAAAATTTTTCTCCCTTTTTAAGTACGGGGGAATCAACATTCATCCTTCCATTCTCCCTAAGTATCGTGGGGCAACACCAATCAACGAATGCATCCTCAACATGGATGAGGAGACCGGATGTTCCATTCAGAAGATGGCATTGGGCATGGATGAAGGTGACATCATAATCTGCCAGAAGTACCGCCTTACCGGAAACGAAAATGCAGAATACCTTTTGCGCCAGTGTTCCGTTTTTGGAACCGCAATGTTCACCCAGTACCTTCGTCAGATTTCAAGGACGGGCATTTTGCCTCCTGCAACTCCACAGGTTGGGGAACCTTCCTACTGCACGAAGATAAAGAAGGAAGACGGAAAGATTGACTGGAGAAAGTCTGCCGACCAGATTGACGCCATGATCCGCGCATATACACCGTGGCCTGGATGCTTTACCATGTCCAATGGAGTTCAGCTCAGGATCCTCAAGGGACGTTCTGCTTCCAAGGTTGCAATACAGGATCCAAGTGTCGTAAAGAATACGGCGGCAGTTCCAGGTACGGTTCTTGACTACAACAAGCAGCGTGGAATCCTGATTCAGACTGGAGACGGCGTACTTATTGCCACGGAACTTCAGTGGCAGTCAAAGAAAGCCATGGATTATAAATCATTTATGAACGGTGCCAGGAATTTTGTGGGAACCGTTCTGGAGTAGGCGATGAAGAACATTCTTGATAAATTTAAGTTCAGCATGGAGGAAAAATCCAGGGAAATTGCAGAACATGGCAGGCTGATTTTTGGCGTTGTTGTGGTCACCTTCATCGTAATGGTGGCTGTCTGTGTTTCCGTGTTTTTCATTTTTGTTCACGGGGCAGAAAAGGTTCTTGTTCCGAATGTAGTTGGAAAGACTCTTACGGATGCACTTTTTGAAATGCAGGCAAAGGAACTCTATCCAAAGCTCCAGATGAGGTATTCTGACGTTCCAGGCGACAAGGGTACCATCATTGACCAGAACCCAAAGTCAGGCGCCATCGTCAAGGCTTACCGCCGCATTACCATTACCGTCAGCCGTGGCGTTCCGATTGATTTTATCGAAGACTACGTTGGTAAGAATGCTGATGAAGTGCGCAATTCCATAGAGCTGCTGTTTTCCGGGGAAGATCCACTTGTTGAAATCGCACCTCCTGTTTACCTTATGGATGAATCTCCTGCGGGAACAATCATTGCACAGTTCCCTCCGGCAGGCACCGATCTTTCGGAAAAGGTTAAGCTTCAGCTCATTGTTTCAAGCGGAATGGAAACGGAAAAGGTCGCCATGCCAAAGATTGAAGGGCTTTCCATAAAGGAGCTGTATCCGGTCATGAATGAAAACAAGATCATCCTTGACTTTGAGGCGTCCGAAGAAGAATCTGCACCTGAAGGCGGACGCATTTCTTCCGTTGAAGTTGATAAGGGGAACGTTGAGGCCTACAGCAGGATCAGGACTGTCATGGCACTTAAGCCGCGCGATGAAAAATCAGAAAGGATCCAGGGCATTTTCAAGGCAGAGATGATGGAATATCCATATCCTGTTTCCGTAAAGCTTGTGGCATCTTCTCCAGACGGAAAAACGGAAACCCTTGTTGACATGAACCATCCGGGATTTGAATTTACTGCTCCTTATGATGTAAAGAAGAACACGACCCTGATTCTTTATGTTCGTGGTGAAGAAAAAGGCCGAATCTTGGTAGAGTAATTTATTCGGGGCCGAATCCTGGTAGAGTAATTTTGAAGTGCACCCCTAAAGTTGGACAAATAAAGTTCAATTTTAGGAGGTGCATTTTTTTTATACGTAAGGGGAATCGATGGTGATTATGCAGAAAATGTCATTGTGCTTTTCCCTGATGGCGGCTGCAACCTGACTCTTTATCTCTGCTTCGGAGAGTGTGCAGTCGTAGGGCCGTACAATGTCAAAGATAAGGTTTGTATGCTTGTCTCCAGGCACCATGCGTACATCATGTACCGTAAACCGTCGGTCAATCTTGCCGCATACGTCCTTAATGTCTTCCTTAAGGGCAGCCAGGCGCTCGTTATGAAGGTCGATGGGATCCATGTGGATGACGACGGCGCAGTTAAACTTCTGGGAGATGGTATATTCCGCCACATCTATGACTTCGTGAATTTCAAAGATGTCGTTGTCGCCAGGAACTTCTGCGTGTAGGGAAATCATGATTCTTCCAGGTCCATAATCGTGGATGATAAGGTCGTGGATTCCGATAATGGGCTTGAATTTTAGAACTTCGGCTTCGATTTCTTCTGCAAACTTTTTGTCAGGGGCTCGGCCAAGAAGGGGGTCTATGGTGTCCTTGCAGGATTCTATTCCTCCCTTGAAGATGAACACGGCAACGATCAGGCCGCCGATGCCGTCAACGGGAAGGCTTGTGAATCTTGCGGCAATGATGGAAAGAATGACAATGGAAGTGGATACCATGTCTCCAAGGCTGTCCTTAGCAACAGCTTCCATTGTGGGTGAACTGATTTTTTTACCGATGCTGTGGTTGTAAATGTACATGTAAAGCTTGATGCCAATGGCTGCCACCATTATTGCGACGGGAAGTATTGAACCTTCAATTTTTTCAGGGTGAATTATTGATTCGATGGAAGAACGGAAAAGCTCGATTCCCATGAAAAGGATCAGGAAGGAAACGATGAGCCCTGCAATGTATTCAAATCGACCGTGGCCAAAAGGGTGGTCCATGTCAGGCTTTTTGCCGGCAAGCTTGAATCCAAGGACGGAAATAAAGGAAGATGCAGCGTCTGAAAGGTTGTTGAATGCGTCTGCAAGCATGGCGATGGAACCGCTGAAAACCGATCCCAACAACTTGAATGTAAAAAGCAGGACATTCAGAAAGATTCCAAAGGAACTGCAAAGGATTCCGTATTTTCTCCTGACAGTCGGGTCCGTGATGTTCTTATGGTCCTTGATGAATAATGCGGAAAGCAATCTGATCATGAATCAAGTATAGGGCATCTTGCGGAACAATAAAAGGGCATTCTTGCCTGGCAGCCCCCTTAAGAATTTTGGAAAATTCCGTAATTGTGATACAATAGAAGGAAGAGTTTTTATTCCACTGGGAATTTTCGGAGGTACACAATGCAGCAGATGGAAAAGCAGTTTCACATTCATTGCAAGGAAGGAGACGTAGGCCGCTACGTGATTTTGCCAGGCGATCCTGGACGTGTGGAGGCCATTGCAAGACTTTTTGATGACGCCCATTTTGTTGCATCCAACAGGGAATTTACGGTCTGGACCGGAACACTTGACGGCGAGAAGGTTTCGGTATGTTCAACAGGAATCGGAGGGCCATCTGCATCCATTGCCATGGAAGAACTTCACAATATCGGGGCCGATACGTTCATCCGTGTGGGAACATGCGGCGGCATCGACATTGACGTAAGGAGCGGAGATGTGGTTGTTGCCACTGGTGCCATCCGCTATGAGCATACAAGCTGCGAATATGCCCCGATTGAATATCCTGCCGTTCCTGACTTTGGAATTACATCGGCTTTGGTGCAGGCCTGCAGGAACCTTGGAAAGACATGCCGAACTGGGGTCGTCCAGAACAAGGATTCCTTCTATGGCCAGCACAGCCCGGAAAAATCCCCTGTATCCTACGAGCTGCTGCAAAAGTGGGAAACCTGGAAACGTCTTGGGGTAAAGGCAAGTGAAATGGAAAGTGCAGCCCTCTTTGTGGTTGCCGATGCCCTCAAGTGCCGCTGCGGAAGCTGCTTTCACGTAATCTGGAACCAGGAAAGGGAAAAGTTGGGCCTTGACCAGGAAATGAGCGAGGACACAAGTTCTGCAGTGCAGGTTGGCGTTGAAGCCCTGAGGCTTGTAATCAAGGCTGACAGGGAAAACTGCCGCTAGCAGGGGCATGCAAGGTAACCGATTGCTCAGTTTTACTTTCATTCATTGAATTTAGTGGGTTTCTTCTATATAATAGATTGATAAAATTTTTGGAGATATTTGTTATGGACCAGCTTAAACAGGAAATCAAAGAAGTAATCATTTCATCACTTCAGCTTGAAGACATTACACCGGAGAATATCGTTGATGAAGCACCTTTGTTTAATGAAGGGCTTGGCCTTGATTCCATCGATGCACTTGAACTTGGTGTTGCACTCAAGAAGAAGTTTGGCGTTAAGTTTTCTACGGACAATGAAGAATCAAAGAAGGTGTTTTCTTCCGTAAATACCCTTGCTGAATTCATCACTGCAGAAAGGGCTAAGGCAAACTAAGGGGAATCTGGAATGACAAAGGAAGAAATTTTTTCAAGGCTTAAGGAAATTCTCGTATCTGTTTTTGAACTTGAAGAATCGCAGATTGTTCCGGAAGCAACCATAGGCGATGACCTTGAACTTGATTCAATTGATGCCATCGACCTCGTTGTAAAGATGAAGGAATACACTCCGGAAGGAAAGCCAAGCATTGATGCCTCGCTTTTCAAAAACGTAAAGACTGTTCAGGATGTGGTTGATGCCCTTGCATCAGTCTGGGGTTAAATGAAAAAACTGCTGAAAGTCCTGTTTTACGTGGTGGCTGCGGTTTACCCGGTTCTGGTGTTTACCATGCTTGTGGTCCTTAAGCTGCCCGTAAGGATTCTTTCACTTTTTATAATGCTTCTTGCACTGGCATTTTTTTTAAGTGCAACAGAAATTACAAAAACCGGAAATAAGGATCAAAAAAAAGCGCTGTCATGGAGGCCCCTGGTTTCTTCGGCTCTTTTTCTTATTGCCGGTCTTTTTTGTTTCTTGACGCAGAAGACGGTTTTCCTGAAGCTGTATTCCGTTGCCATAAGTACCATTCTGCTGTTTGCCTTTGGCCATACGCTTTTCTGTCCGCCAAGCATCATATTCCGCTTTGCGACAATGATGGACAGGACCATCAAAGGTTCAGCCTGGGAAAAGGATGTGGCAGCCTACTGCAGGAAGGTGACCGTAGTCTGGTGCGTTTTTTTCATGCTGAATGGAAGCGCCGCATTCTACACTGCATTTTTTGCGAGTGACAGGGTGTGGTCTTTGTATAACGGCGGCATTTCTTACGGAATCATGGGAATGCTGTTTGCTGTTGAATATATTATTCGAAGAAGGGTGGATAGAAAAATGATAAAGGCTTTTCCAATTTCAAGGTTCAGGGCTGACTCAAGGAAAGATGATCATGTACTTTGCTATGAAGGAACATATTCTTCCGGGGCTTACAGGACATGGAAGGACTTCCTTGTGGAAACAGCCAAGGCCAGGAAGATTTTTACGGAAAAGGGTGCCGACGACTGGATCCTTCACTGCGAGGACTACTGGTATTTTCTAGTGACCTTTGTTGCCCTCCTTCAGTGCAAGAAGAGGGTTCTCCTTACGCAGAACATTGCGGAAAATTTCATTGCAGAAATCAAGGGTCCGGGTGTTGAATTCATCACTGACCAGAAGGCCAAGGGTTCGACATTCATTCCCGACATGATAGGGAATGCACCTATGCCTTCAGAGGATGAAATCAGGTGTACTCCGGAATTTTCTTCTGAAGACACAAGGATCCTCATGTACACATCGGGTTCCACAGGACATCCAAAGGCAGTTCCGCAGCGCATGAAGGAATTCGAGGAAGACAATGCATTCATCATTTCAAAGTGGGGCCAGGAATTTACCAGCCGCCGCCTTGTTACGACTGTAAGCCAGCATCACATTTACGGTTTCCTTTTTGGCATCTGCCTGCCATTTGCACTTGGTGTTCCATTCCGCAAGACAAGGATTGAATTCCCTGAAGACTTTGAGACATTGACTGACGACAGGTACATAATCATTGCAACTCCTGCATTCCTTAAGAGAACCGTCGAGTGCAAGGAAAAGCTTCCGCTTAATGATCCATGGATTTTTACAAGCGGTGGTGCAGTCAGCCCGGAACTTGCCGTAAGCACGGAAAAGGTTTTTGGATTCTGTCCGTTGGAAGTTTACGGTTCGACGGAGACATCCGGAATTGCCTACCGCCAGCAGAACAGGGACGGCCTTGTGTGGACCCCCTTTGACAATGCAAAAGTCTGGAAGGGTGATGACGGCTGCCTCAGGATCATATCTCCCTACATCAAGAATCCTGAAGGATTTGCCACGGCGGACCTTGTGGAATTTACCGGTGAAGGTCAGAAGTTCCTTCTTAAGGGACGCAGCGATTCCATCGTAAAGATTGAAGAAAAAAGAATTTCCATGACGGAAGTGGAGAACCGTCTTCTCGAAAGCGGCCTTGTAAAGGATGTAAAGGTCATTGCCATGGCCAGCGACATTCGCCAGTATCTTGCTGCAGCAGTGGTGTTCAATGAGGAAGGAAAGAAGAAATTCCAGGGCATGGAAAAATACCTCATCAACAGGCACTTCCACGATTACCTGATGAACTGGTTTGAAAATGTTGTTCTTCCAAAAAAGTGGCGTTTTGTGGAAGAGTTGCCGGTGGACGTCCAGGGAAAGAAGCATGTCAACGAGATAAGGGCCCTGTTTGAAACTTCCGGAGATGGCGGTGAAGCTAGGAACGCCGGAGAAAACAGATGAATTTGCATTCGGTGGAAAAAGAGACTGTAATTTGCCGCAGCGATTCTTCCGTGGAACTTGAATTTATTGTTCCCGGGGAAAGCGATCTGTTTGATGGACATTTTCCAGAATTCAAGCTCTTGCCGGCTGTGGGTCAGTTTGATTTGATTTCAAGGTTTGCCGTTGAGTATTTTGGCCTGCCAAGAAACATTTCCAGCGTAAAACGCATGAAATTTTCTTCGCCGATCCTGCCAGGTTCAAGGGTTAACATGAAGCTTGAATTCAACAGTGAAAAAAAATCTGTTGCATTTAACTTGAGGGATGCGGCTGAACTCGACAAGGTTTTCTCTTCCGGCTCCTTTGTTGCAGGTGTAGAATGAACAGATATGCATTTATAATTCCGGTGTACAGACACGGATCAACTCTTGGATTAGTGATTGATTCCCTCAGTGAATACAAGATTCCATTTATTGTTGTTGATGATGGTAACGGTGAGGAGGACAAAAAATACATCAGGGCTGTAAAGGAAAAAAATCCGGACCTGATTCTCATCGAAAGAAAGAAAAACGGTGGCAAGGGTCGTGCCGTAAATGATGGGGTTCGCAAGGCTCATGAACTTGGCTTTACCCATGCAATCCAGATTGATTCCGACGGACAGCATGACAGCACTGCCGTTGGGACATTCCTCAAGCTTTCAGAAGAAAACCCAAAAGCCCTTGTGTGCGGTTATCCTGTCTATGATGAATCAGTTCCAGCATCCCGCCTTAAGGCCCGCAAGATTGGAAACACCTGGGCACACATTGTGACCCTGTCTAATGAAATCATCGACACTTTCATCGGATTCAGAATTTACCCGGTTGAACCGTATTTCAAGCTTTTGAAGTCCCATGTGCTGATGGATACCCACATGGGTTTTGACATAGACATACTTGTTCGTCTTATATGGAAGAATGTTCCACTTATCCAAAGTCCGGTTCACGTGTTCTATCCTGAGGGTGGAGTGAGCAACTTCCGCGTGTTTAGGGACAACGTGCACATTTCCCTTTCATATGCAAGGTTATGCTGCGGCATGATCTTGCGTTCACCGGTTCTTGTCTATCGTGCAATCAAGCGAAGGAAGTCAAAATGAGCAGGCAGTGGTATGATGAAAAAGAACAGGTAAGGACGTCCATTCCCCTGTTTTTTACCCTGTGGCTTGTGAAGGTTATGCCCCGCCATGTCATGGGAGTGATAATTTTTCCGGTGGCCTTCTTCTACTGGCTTTTTGCGCCGCGGGCACGGAAGGAAATAAGGAGGTTCCAGTCACAGCTTAAGGAGTACACTGGCGGCCATCTTCCAAAAAAGGAGAGCGTCTATAAAACAATCTATTCCTTCAGCAGCTACCTTGTTGAACGAATTTCAGGATGGCTTGGAAAAATTCAGGCTGAAGACATTTTTTACAACGATGACGACATTGATGACTTTTGGGAAAACCTTGACCGTGGCCAGGGCTGCTTCATCATCGGTTCTCACCTTGGAAACCTTGATCTTCTGAGAAGTCTTTCAACCATGTGCCGTGCCGGTGTTGACCGCAAGGTTCCTGTCACGGTGGTCATGGAAATAAAGTCTGTTGAAAAATTCAATGCCATGCTAAAGAAGGTTAATCCTGACTATGAGCTTACTGCCCTTGATCCAAAGGACATAAATCCAGAGACGATCATTGACCTTCAGGAAAAAGTCAAGGCTGGCGAAATCGTTGTTGTTACAGGTGACAGGATTTCTGCCCATTCAACAAACAGGTTTATCAGGAAAAAATTTCTTGGCAGGGAAGCAAATTTCCCCTATGGAATTTTCCTCATGGCATCCCTGCTTGAGTGTCCCGTATATTTCTGCTTTGGCCTGAGGGACGAGCCTGTCATGATAGATCCCATAAATGCAGTCTACATGCACAGGGCAGATACGGAATTTTCCGGTTGCGGAAGAAAAGAACGAGAGACAAGAATCAACCAGCTTTGCGAGGAGTTTATAATTCACCTGGAAAGATACTGCATGTGGTTTCCTAACCAGTGGTACAATTTTTATGACTTCTGGTCGGATGATGGAGTGGAGAGTAAATGAAAAAATATTATACGGTGGAAAAGGAATTCAAGGTTGAATTTTATGACGTTGATTCCATGGACATAGCATATCACGGCAAGTACGTAAATTTCATGGAAGTGGGCAGGTGCGCCCTGCTTGATGAAATCGGATACAATTACATTAACATGCGTGACGAAAACTATGCCTTTCCGGTTGTGGAGATAAAGGTTAAGTACAAGAGGTCCCTCAAGTTTAATGAAGTCTGCAAGATCGTTTCTTCCATAACGGAATACGAAAACTGCCTTAAGATCTATTACGAAATATTCAATTCAGAAGGCAAGCTTGCCACTGTTGCAGAATCCAGCCAGATGGCGGTAAATGCAAGGACCGGTGAGTCAATGTTTTGCTGTCCTGAAAATCTCATAAAAAAAGTTGACGAAGCCATTAGGAAGGGGAATTCAAAATGAAGAAAATTATATTGGCATTGGCCGTTTTTACAAGCGCAGTCTTTTCTTTTGCCCAGGATGCAAGCCTTAAGTCCGTTTGCACCCAGCTTTCGAAAAATGCCATAACCAAGGGTGACTTTGTGCAGGCAAAGACCATCGCAAAGAATGGACGCACCCTTAAGTCCAGCGGAAAATATATTTTTACCCTTGAAGGAATTGCATGGAATACGGAAAAGCCCTTCAGTTCTTCCCTTGTACTCAAGTCGGATTCAATGATTCAGATTTCGGCAGACGGAAAGAAGACTGTGACCGATGCTTCCGGAAACGAGACTTTCAAGAGCATTGCTTCCACATTGACTTCCGTGTTTACGGGAAAAGAGGATGACCTGCTCAGGAATTTTGAATGCAATTTTTCACCCGACGCTTCCCAGTGGACGGTGGAACTTACTCCAAGGGACAAAACCGTTGCTTCCATGATGAAGAAGATAGTTCTCCGTGGAACCGTTGAAAAAACTGAAATTACTTCGATTGAACTAAGCGAAGCTTCTGGTGACGTGGTAATGTATTCGTTCCAGAACAGTGTTCACCCAAAGGATCTTACTGATGAAGAAAAATCTTGTTTCTCTGAAAAATAGAATTTTAGGCTTCTGGCTTAAACGTGGCGAAAAAAAATACATTGCCACGTGGGCCGTCTTTCATGGCGTAATATTTCTGGCTTCCATGGGCGTCTTTCTTGCCTGCAGGAACCAGATAAAGATTGATGCCGATTTATTCAACATGCTTCCAAAGCAGTTTTCCGGCGAGTCTGTTGAAAAGGCAGACCGCAAGCTTTCGGAAGTTACAAGCCGCAATGCATTCATTCTTTCATGCAACAGGGATTTTGAAGTGGCAAAGGCCCATGCAGAAAAAGTTTATGCAGAGCTGGAAGGAAGCAGCAATTTTGATTCCCTTTCACTGTATGCAGGCGAGCAGTCCCTAAAGGAATTTGAAGACTATCTTCATGACAACAGGTGGAACTTCATAAATCCCCTTAGGGCAGAAGAAATTTGCGCTGGCGACATTCAGGGTGCTTCCGATAATGCCATGGCAAAACTTTACAGTCCCTTCACGCTTACATCCCTAGGCAACCTTGATACGGATCCTTTTCTCCTGACTGAATCAGCCATGGAAGATTACATGGGGTCTCTTGCCTTTAGCGGAACTGCCATGACCGTAAGGGACGGAGTTCTTGCAAAGGAACATGAGGGCAACTGGTATGTCATGGTGCGCGGTACCCTGAGCCGGGAAGGAGCAGCCCTTGCAAGCAGGAAAAATGGAATTGCAGAAATCTATTCGGTGTGTTCAAAGTATGAAAAGGACGGGCAGCGTTTTGTCTACCAGGGAACAAGCTTCCACAGCCACAAGAGTTCCAATGCTGCGGCCAGGGAGATAACGGTTATTTCGGCTGTTTCACTGACGGCGGTTCTTGTAATGCTTCTGCTTGTTTTCAGGAATCCGCTTCCGATTCTTTGTTCCATGGGTTCGGTTCTTGTTTCCGTGGCCACTGCCTTTCTGCTGACTCTTGCAGTATTCAAGCGCATTCACGTCCTTACCCTTGTATTTGGAACTTCGCTCATAGGTTCGTGCATTGACTACAGCCTTCATTTCTTCATCAACTGGAAGGCCAACACTTCCTTGAATTCCGGGGCGGCAATCAGAAGGTACCTGATTTCAGGCCTTACCCTTTCCCTTGTTTCCACGGAAATATGTTTTGCAATCCTGATTTTTGCGCCATTTGAACTTTTAAAGCAGATGTCGGTTTTCTCCCTGTCTGGAATCTTAAGTTCATTCCTGAGTGTAATATGCATCTACCCGTTCGTAAAGCTTCCGGACCTGGAAAAGAGAAAGGTTCGCGGAATGAGGCTTGTAAGGATTCCCCATTGGTATAACAGGAAAAAAGTTGGCCGCGTTGCAGTCAGCGTGCTTTTTGCATTTGCCATTGCATGTCTTTTTACAATCGGAAAATACAGCGGAATCGAAAACAACCTTACAAGGCTTTACAAGATGGAAGGACGTGTCCTTGAAGACCAGATTGAATGTGCAAGGGTCTTGAACTATGCACCAAAGGGTTGGTTCATTCTTCGCGGAAAAAGCGAGGAAGACCTACTTGCCATGGAAAAGAAGTTTGCCAGACAGGTGCGGATGGAAATTCCACAGGCATCATTTTTCTGCACGTCAGATTTCATTCCATCTGCAGCCGACCAGGAACTTTCAAAAAAAGCCTACGGCATTCTTGTGGAAAATTCTGCAGCCCAACTTGAATACATTGGCGAGGATTCTTCTGCAGCAGAGATTATTTCTTTAGAATGGAAGGAAAGGGGCAGCCATGTTACGGGTGTGGACGACCTTCCGGATTTTCTTAAGGAAGCCTCTGCAAACACATGGCTTGGAAAGATTGACGGAACATATTATTCGGTTGTAATGCCGTCCTTCATTCCAGAAGATTACGATGGAAAGCTGCTTGCTCAAGCATACGGCGGTGACGTTTTTTACATTAACAAGATGCAGGACATAAGTCGTGATCTTGATGTTCTTACGGTAATGATATTAAAGTTTTTTGCCGTGGCCTATGTGCTGATATTTGTGGTTCTGAAAATGTTCTATAACTTAAAGCAGTCCCTTAAGGTCATTTCCATACCGCTGCTCATCATTCTCATGGTTACTGCGGTTTTTGCCATTGCAAGGATTCACCTGGAATTCTTTTCCATCACGGGAATCATTCTTGTATTCGGCCTTGGCCTTGATTATGTCATCTACATGGTGGAAGCCCAAAAGAGGCAGGATGATGAAGAAAACAGCCGTCTTGAACCCTTTGCGATTCTTCTTTCATTCATGACCACGGCAGTTTCCTTTGGGGCCATTTCGCTGAGTTCATTCATGCCTGTTCATCTCATGGGACTTGCAATTCTGGTTGGATTGATTACGGCATATTATACATCGTTCTTCTATGAACGCGACAGGGAAGACAGAAAGGCGGTACAGTCATGAAAAAATTTTTGCCATTTATATTTGCACTTGTCCTTGCATCATGTTCCACGGTCAGAGAGGCCGGCCAGACAGGGCAGATGGAAAAGTTCAGCTATAAGATTCATGTTACAAATGCCAAGACCATGAACCTCATGCTTCCGGAAAACATGGATGGAAGCGTTGACAGGGTTTATCTTTTCGTTGGGGACTTTGGGAATCGCTCATTTATTGCGCCGCTGTATTTTCTGTCTGATTCCCAGGGGATGTACATTTCCATATTGAATGACCTTGGTACAAGCCTTGCCGAGCTTAGCTTTAGCGAGACGGGTGTGGACTTTGATTCGGAACTGCTTCCAGGAAAAATGAAGAAAATGAAGGCTGAATACATTGTGTCCGACATACAGGCTGCTTTCTATAAGATAGATGCCCTCAAGGATCACTATAGGAATTCCGGTCTTTTGTTTGAGACCCATCCGGCCGGTAAGGGTGAAGTTCGGGTCATAATGGATGGAAAAAAAGTAATCATGACAATTACAAAAGATGGAAACATGGTATGCATAAAAAATTTCCTGCGTGGATATTCCTATGAATTAACAGGAGCCCAGGACGATGACTAGAATTTTTCTTGGTAAGCCTGGAGTCGTTTGCTGTGCAGGCCTTTCTTCCGAAGAACTTTATGAGAATGCAGCTGCCGGAAATTCCACAGGAATAAAGCGCGTACGGACAGAATCCGGACAGGAATTCTATGCCGGAAGAATTGATGATGAAAAGATAAGTCCCACCACCGCAAGGTATGACATGCGCATCTGCCGCATTCAGGAAATGGCCCTGGATCAGATTGCATCCCAGGTGGAATCTGCCGTGGCCAAATATGGAAAAGATCGGGTTGCCGTCTGCGTCGGTTCCTGCGATAACGGCACGGAATTTTCCGTGGGCGGCCACAAGGTTTTTCTTTCAACGGGAAAATTTGATGACAGCTACAGCCTTGAAATGCAGAGTGCAGATTATCAGGCAACCTTGGTAAAGGAAAAATTTGGCCTTGAAGGACCATGCCTTGCCTTTTCCACCGCATGCTCGTCAAGTGCGGAAGCAATCATAAAGGGTGCCCAGCTTATAAATTCTGGCCTTGCCGATGCTGTTGTTGCAGGCGGAGTTGACATAACGTCCGACACGGTGCTTCTGGGTTTTGGATCACTTGAAGCCGTATCCCCTGAAGTTACAAATCCATTCAGCAAAAACCGGAAGGGCATTACCCTTGGAGAGGGAGCCGGATTTTTTGTAATGACCCGTGGAGAAGGGGAAGCATCCTCTTGCAGTCCTCAGGTTGAACTTCTTGGCTGGGGAAACAGCTGCGATGCCCATCACATGACTTCTCCAGATCCAAGTGGCGACGGTGCATACAGGGCAATGGAAGAAGCACTGAATAAGGCTGGAATCAAGGCGGAACAGGTTGGCTATGTCAATCTTCATGGTACCGGGACAAGGCTTAATGATTCCATGGAATCCATTGCCGTATCAAAGATATTCGGAGCCCATAATGTGGCGGTAAGCACCACAAAACCCCTTACCGGCCATACCCTTGGAGCAGGCAGTGCAATCGAGCTTGCCCTTTGCTGGGAACTTATCGACCACGGCCGAAGGAATCCAGGGGCACTTCTGCCGGTTCAGGTTTGGGATGGAGAAAGGGACCCGGAACTTCCGGCCTTGAATTTTGTAGGCCTCCAGAACAATGTTCCGGCTTCAACCGTAAAAATCTGCATGAGCAATTCCTTTGCCTTTGGCGGAGCAAATGCCTGCCTCGTAATAGGAGACCGCACATGAGCTTAAATGCAACAAGGGTAATCGAAAAGCAGGAACTGCTGGAACTTTTGCCCCATAAGGGAAAAATGCACCTTCTGTCCCGCCTTACAGATTATGACCTTGACAGAAAAACTGTCGCCGCAGAAACAGACGTTAAAGAAGACTTCATTTTTTTTGAGGAAGAACTGAACGGTGTTCCCGACTGGGCAGTTTTTGAAATCATGGCACAGTCCATTTCTGCCCTGACTGGAATAATCTGCCGCAGGAACAATGTTCCTCCATTGGCCGGATGCATACTGAGCATTTCAGGTTTTACCCTGGATGGAAAGCCTTTTCCTGAAGGATCTACGGTTAGCGTCCGGTCTGAGGAAGATTTTTATGATGCGCAATCCGGCGTCTACAGATACAAGTCTGTGGCCTGGTGCAGCTCACGTCCAGAGGAACCTTGCGCCACGGCAACACTGACTGTAATGCAAATGGAAAACATCGAGGACATCCTGAAAAAATAGGGCTTGAGCCAGGTTGCATAATAAATGTGGCCTGCTAAAATTGAAATTATTCTTCCATATTATTATAATGGAATGATAATCTATAAATAGGCGTCAAGAATTCAATCTGAAGCAGCGCCTAAAAATTAAATTCATTCAGAGGCATTTTTATGGCAATGACAATTTTGACATTGAACTGTGG